>CAZAQA010000004.1:0-170658 GCA_964487375.1 uncultured Anaerolineae bacterium
CCAGCGCCCTGTACGAACGCACGTACGGCCCCCAGGGTATGACGAGTAACAGTCCTGTCATGACGGTTTGGGTGAAAATTGAAGATCAGGCGGGTCACCCTGTTTCGGGAGTGACCGTGCGCATTTTTCACGGAGGGCAGGTCATTGGAGAAGGCGTGTCCCAGGGCGTATTCCAGTACACGCGGCCTGCCGGCATGGGATTTTCCTATCAGGCAAACGTGAAAATTGAAATCCAGCACCCACCCAGCGGAGCTTTCCACATTGTCCTCGTCGAAGGAGGACGAGAAGTGACGCCACGCATTGTCTTTTACCGAGGGGCCGAAAGTCCGGGTGCGGAATACTACACGGTCTTCAAGAGGAAGTGAGAGGAACGCCAGAACCCACGTTATCCCAAGATATCCCAACGTAGTTGGGATATCTTGGGATATTCTGGGATAACGGGGGATTTCTCCAAGGATGAGCTCACTTCAGAATGTAGTAAGTGCCCCGTTTGTCCCCCACCTTGAGCAGGAGCCCTTTTTGCACCAGATCGGCCAGGTCCAGGCGCAACGTCTCGGGGCTCACATCCGGACACAACTGGCGGTATTCACGATTGGTGATCCGACCCGCATCCTCCAGATACTGCAAGGCTCGAATTTGTCGCGGATTGAGGGGAACGCCCCAATCGCGTCGAGGGACGGGCACAGGGCGCTCGATGCGATTTCGCAAGATCACGGTGAAAGAGTAAGGAGTGGCCTTGAACTCCGGCTTGGGATGTCCCGCGGACAGCATATCTTCGATCATGCGGTCGATCCCCAGTCCCAATTCCTCGATGTAGCCCCAATGATAGAGCCCGTTCACAAGACGGGGATTGCGACTAAAGTGTTCCTCCACGATATTGTCCAACGTGATGTAACCGGGCAATCCTCCCGGACTGGTCACTTCCAGCCGGTCATCGAACATGCGCACTTCAATATGACGGCCGCTGAGTCGATAATCCCGGTGAGCAACGGCGTTTACCAGAGCTTCACGCACTGCGAAGGGAGGATACTCCGACCGCTCCTCCCGCTGGAGGCCGCGGACGACGGCCTCCACACGCATCTCCTGCATCAGAATCTCCCACGCCCGTTCCAAAAGGCGCGGCAAGGGACCACGGACTTTCTCTCGCCGTCCATAGCCGGGCAGTCCCTCCGGGCCCCGGGGATCGGTCCCTATAAAACGCACAAAGTCCAATTCTGCTTGCCGCAAGAAACGTTGAGGCTCTCGGCCGAAGAGCAAGAGGCCGGCCACGGTGGGCACATCCTCATCCGCCAGGGCCCCGGCAGCGCGCAACAATTCTGTCGTACTACCTAACCAGGATCGACGCTGCTTCTCCTCCCAGTGCTGCCGATATTCCTCGATCAAGGCCTCGTCCAGATCCTCTCGTCTGGCACCGATGACCGGCTCCGATTCGAAGTCGCCGCTACTCTTCGTGGCCGCGAGTTGGCGGATTTCCTCCCCGCTCAGAGGCCTATTTTGTGTGCCGGTGCGGATAAGTACCCGACCATCGTCCAGGCTGTGCAGTTCCGTGCTTCGGGGAACGTGAATGGCAATCACCGGCCCTTCTGCCTGCTGTTCCATATGCCACTCTGTCCGCACTACCGGCCGTGTGCGGATGAGGGCCAAACGCAGGCTGTCCTCCACCTCCTCGGGCAAAAGGGAGGTCTTCACCCGTCCCTTATGGTCTACCCCCACAAGGATCGTGCCCCCGTCACCGTTGGCAAACGCCACCAGCGTCTCCGCCAACACGTTCACATCCGGGTCCGGCAACATGGCGACGGTCTGGCTTGGACCTCGCTTCAGCCATCTTTGCAGCATAATTCGACTCCTTACAACGTCCCTTCCAAACCGAGGGACAGCTCGTGGCGTCCTTCCCAGGACTCCCCCCTTCAGGGCAAGGGCCCACGAAGATGGTCCCGGACTCAATCACTCGTGGTACGTTTAGGTTCCTTCTGCTCCCGGGGCAAGCGTACGACCGCAGCCACAGAATCTTCCTCGTTCAAGGAGACCACGCGCACGCCACGGCTGTAGCGGCCTTGTACGGAGATCTGCGATACTTTCATGCGCACGGCCATGCCTTGGGCAGTCATCACGATAATCTGGTCATTCTTCAACACCATGCGGGAGGCAACGATATGCCCAATGAGGGCCAGTCGGCGGTGGTCAATGACCCACACACCCCTTCCATTGCGGTTGCGCGGCGGGATCTCCTTCGGGTCTACTCGCTTCCCAAACCCCCGTTCGGTGATCACCAACAACATACCCTCTGGGTGCTCGGCGGTCAGGCTGGCGACCTCATCACCCGGCGCCAGTTTGATCCCTTGAACACCTCCGGCCTGCCGTCCCATGACTCGCACCTGATTTTCCGGGAAACGCAAGATTCGGCCTCCACGTGAGGTGATGAATAGAGCCTGATGTCCTGTGGTCACGCGGGCCCACCCCAGGAGATCGTTAGCATCCAGGCTAATCACGATGAGGCCTGTCGAGCGCACACGTGCGAACGTGGACAGAGGCAAACGCTTGACCCGTCCTCGACGAGTACACAGAGTGATGAACTGATCACCCGAGAACTCACCAACGGCGACCAGGGCGGTCACTTGCTCATCCGGCTGCAAGGCGATGACGTTGATCAAAGGGAGCCCCTTAGCCGTGCGTCCCCCTTCGGGGAGATTATAGGCTCGCTCCGCATATACCCGTCCGTGGTCGGTGAAGAAGAGTAGGGTGTCCAGGCTGCGACAGGCGACCGCATATGCAACTTGATCTTCCTCACGCGTTTCCATCCCCTTGATCCCTCGTCCCCCACGGCGTTGAGCACGAAATACCCGGCTGGGCGTGCGTTTGACATATCCATCCGCGGTGATAGTTACGAGGAGATTCTCTTGCATAATCAAGTCTTCGTCCGAGAATTCTTCCGGTCCCTGAGGGAGGATACGCGTGCGGCGATCGTCTCCATAGCGAGCTTCGATGTCCGCCAGGTCCTCACGAATGAGTCCCAGTATTTTCTTGGGGTGGGCCAGCAAATCCTCCAGGTAAGCAATTTTGCGTAGTACTTCCTGGTACTCATCTTCGATTTTCTGCCGTTCCAGGGCGGCCAAGCGTCGCAACTGCATGTCAAGAATTGCCTGGGCCTGAATTTCGGAAAGTCCAAAGCGTTTTATAAGGGCGATTCGGGCAGCCTCCGCACTCTCTGAACTGCGGATTGTGGCAATCACATCGTCTAGAAATTCCAGGGCGATGCGCAGTCCTTCCAGGATATGGGCTCGGGCCCGGGCCTTCTTCAATTCGAAGGTGCTGCGCCGGGTAAGCACGTCCCGTCGGTGCTCGATGTAGAGGAGAAGGGCGCGTTTGATGGGCAAGAGTCGGGGCTCCCCGTCCACCAGAGCCAGCATTTGTACACCAAACGTCATCTGCAGCGGGGTGTACTTGAAGAGCTGGTTCAACACCTTGCGCGCGGGAACACCGCGTTTCACTTCGATGACCACACGCAGCCCTTCCCGATCGGATTCGTCGCGCAGGTCGGTAATCCCGTCGATGCGACCCGCTCGGACCAACGCGGCAATGCGCTCCAGCAACGTGCTCTTGTTCAACTGGTAGGGAATCTCCGTGACCATGATGCGGTATCCGCCGCCGCGGCGTTCCTCAATGGTCGTGACCGCGCGCAGGATGAGATGGCCGCGGCCGGTCGCGTACGCCTGTCTGATTCCCTCTGTGCCCAAGATAAGCGCGCCCGTGGGGAAATCCGGACCTGGGAGGAGACGCATGAGATCGTCCACGCCCACATTCTCCAGGTCATCGTAATGGTCGATGAGGTACATCAGGGCTGTGACCACTTCTCTCAAGTTGTGGGGAGGAATATTCGTGGCCATCCCTACGGCAATGCCCGAGGCCCCGTTGACGAGCAAATTGGGGATACGAGCAGGCAGCACTACCGGCTCGTTCAGGGACCCGTCGAAATTGGGCTGCCAGTCAACCGTTTCCTTGTCGATGTCCTTCAGTAATTCTTCTGCGATGGGGGCTAAACGGGCCTCGGTGTAGCGCATGGCCGCGGGGCTATCCCCATCGATGGAGCCGAAGTTACCTTGTCCATCCACCAGAGGGTAACGCATGGAGAAGTCTTGAGCCATACGGGCCATGGCATCGTACACGGCCGCGTCGCCATGGGGATGATACTTCCCCAGCACTTCCCCAACGATACGGGCACTCTTGCGGTAGGGTGAGTTGGAGCGTAATCCCATGTCGTGCATGGCGTAGAGAATGCGGCGATGGACCGGTTTGAGGCCGTCGCGCACGTCGGGCAAGGCCCGCGCCACAATGACGCTCATGGCGTAATCCAGATACGCCGCCTTCAATTCTTGTTCGATGTCGATGATGTGAACACGGTCCGCGGGCGCAAGGGGTTCGCGCTCGTGACCATTGCTGGGAATGGTTGGCATGGCTTATTCGCCTTTGTTCGGAATGGATTGTTCCTATTATACCCTAATTCAGAGGAGGGGGCGAAGGGGCGCTCAAAGGATGTCATGAGCTCGAGACATTCGGCCATTGTCGGCCCAGGGCTTATCAATGCTCTGGCCCCAGCAGTTGGAAGTCGCGAGGCTTCAGCATTGATAAGCCCCGATTCGTCGGCAGTCGCACTTCCCTTTGTTGCCGGAACCTGTTACAATGAAGACGTTCTCTATGGAACCTCATAGTCTCCAAGAAACATCATCAAATGGAGGGACAAAAGGAGGTCGATCATGCAGAATTTGGACATCGGACGCGCGTTTGTATTCGGTTTCGAGGATCCGGATTGGATTGGCAAGTTACTCATCGGTGCGCTGATCGTCCTCGTCTCTATTGCCTTCGCCCCTTTCTTGATCGGCATCATTCCTGGCCTGATGCTGGGCGGTTATATGATCGCCATTGCCCGTAATGTCATTTCGGGGGAAGAGTTGCCCCTGCCCAACTGGGAAAACTTCGGTCAATTGCTCTCAGACGGCTTTCGGGTTTTCCTGGCTTCGTTCGTGTGGTCCCTTCCTCTTTTGCTCTCCCTGCTTCCTCTTCTGGTTGCCCTCATCGTGACGGGGAACAATGAGATCTCGCCCTTTGTCCTGGTCATTATGTTGACTTGTGGCCTCTCTTCTGTCGTGTACGGCCTCTTCTTTTGGCTTATTATGCCCATCATCTATGTTCAGGTCGTCCTGGACGACACCCTGGGATCGGGCCTGAATGTGGCCCAAATGTGGGCATTCCTGCGCACCTATCCAGCGGAGGTCTTCATCGTGGCCATCATCCTCACAGTGGCCGACGTCCTGGCGGCGCTCGTTGGCACCCTCCTCTGCCTGGTGGGACTTCTCGTCACCTCCGTATGGTACTTGTGGGTGGCAGGACATCTCGTTGGACAACTCGCCCGGCTACAATCTTCCCCGGCGGATCAGACCGTCCCTCCGGCATCGGGGACGGAGGAAGATGCCTAAGGGATCGCCAAGGCCTGACTTATGCCGTGCATGTGGAAGGGGACTTTCCCGGCCGAGCCATGAATGTTCATAAAAGGGCGGGGCTGTCATCCCCCCATATGACAGCCCCGGAGCGAGGAGGAGAGAAGGAGGTGAAGCCATTCTCCTGATGGATCCCCCACATCAGCCTGACAGTTCGTCGAACGATCTCCCTCTCTGCCCAAAGCATACCCTGAAAAGACCTGCCTGTCCATAGTACCGGGATCCTAAAAATCCAGAGTTTGCATGAAATGGACGGCATCCTGCAAAGAACTTGCTCGACTTGAGATGAGGAGTACGTCGTCCATTTGGAAAGTGAAAACCACTGGGGAGGGTTCATGGATACTACACGCGCCTTGTCCGAACAAATTGGAAAGCGACTGAAGGCTCAAGGAAAAACGTTGGCCACAGCAGAAAGTTGCACCGGTGGGCTCATCGGTCATCTGATCACTGAAGTTCCGGGAAGTTCCGCTTATTACCTTGGAGGCGTTATCTCTTATAGCAACGAGGTCAAGCACCACGTGCTGGGTGTTCGCCTTGGGACGTTGGAACAGGAAGGGGCCGTCAGCGCGGCTTGTGCTCGGGAAATGGCGGTCGGCGTCCGACAGCTCATGGACGCGGACATTGGCATTAGCGTGACAGGAATCGCCGGTCCTGGCGGTGGCACGGTGAGTAAGCCCGTGGGACTCACCTATATCCATCTTTCCACCGCCGATGGGGAGTATGGGATGCACTATCACTGGCAGGGGGAGAGAAGCGAAAACAAACTCTCCTCCGCTCGGGCGGCGCTACGTCTGCTTCTGGCCTACCTCGACGGCCGGGAAGAAATCACGAGTGGATGGGCAGAACATTAAGGCCGAACAACGACGGGCATTCCAATAAACGCCAGGTCATAAAGTGTTCTTGCCGCCGTATCGTTGAGCATGATGCACCCAAAAGTGATAGGCGTTCCGACCAAGCCCGGCCAGACACGGACGCCGGTCGTCGCATTCCAAGGCAAGCCGTGGATGCCGTTTTCTGTCCCGCCCGCCCAGTAGATGCCCAACCAGTAAGGCATATTGATGTTCCACGTCGCGCCATAAGCGACGGGCATCTTACTCTCCACATGAAACGTCCCATATCGAGTTGGGTACCCTCGACGCCCTGTGGAACAGGCCCAGACATAGAGGGCTCGCTGCCCTCGGTACAGCACACACGATTGCGTTGATACCGAGACCACGAACAAGAGCCTCCCCTGCCCGGCGGCGGGCCCCTTCCGGCCCGGGAGAATCAGTCGTTGGCCTACATAAATGAAGAATGGAGAACGAATGCCGTTAACCCGGGCCAGAGTCTGCCAGGAGATCCCATACCGGGCAGCGATGGCGCTCAGCGTGTCTCCGGGGCGTACGACATACACGTTGGTCGAACCTGTGGGCTCTGTGGCAGGCGGACTGGAGTGCCGTCCATACTGGTGAGGAATGCGTAAACGCTGGCCAATGTAGACGAAGCTATGAATGCTCAGGCCATTGGCTGCCGCCAAGGCGCGCACAGAAATCCCAAATCGTTCCGCAATCCCTGTAAGCGTGTCCCCGGCCCTGACCACATAGATTCCTCCGACTGAAGGAGTTCGTGCCTCCGGGATGCGAAGCCGTTGGCCCACGTAAACATAGCTGTACGGGCTCATGCCATTGGCTCGTGCCAGGGCCAGTCGGGAGACGCCGAAGCGCTGCGATAGGCCCCACAGCGTGTCCCCCGGCTGAACCACGTAAATGGAACTCCCGAGAGCGAGTGCCGTCGTGGGAAGTACCATCAGCAACATGAGCGCCACTATTAGGTAACGTCGCCAATGCATCCCCTGCTCCTTGGGCTCAACGTCCGGCACACCTGGACCAAGCCGGTTGTGCACGAATTAAAGAACTCATCTATAATGATCGACGTGGGTGCTCAGGGAAAGTTACGAACTCCACCACCCGTCGACGTCAAATTGACATTCAGGAGGCATCCCCCCATGACCATTAAATTCGGCACCGATGGTTGGCGAGCGATCATTAGCGACGAATTTACGTTCGAGAACGTGCGGAAAGTCGCCCAGGCCATTGCCGATATGGCCCGAGCGGATGCGCAACAAGCCGAGTTGCCGCACGCTCCCAGATTCGTGGTCGGATTCGACACCCGTTTCCTGTCCGACCGTTATGCCCAGGAAGTGGCGCAAGTCTTAGCCGCAAATGAGATTCAGGTTTACCTCACCCGGGGCGACACCCCCACGCCCATGCTCTCCTTTGCCGTCGCGCGTCTGGGCGCCGAGGGCGGCGTCATGATCAGTGCCAGTCATAATCCGCCTCGCTACAACGGCATCAAAATCAAAGGGCCCTTCGGCGGGCCGGCAAGCTCCCACGACGCCCAACGGATCGAGATGTACATCCACCAAAATGAACGGGCGGGCCGCGAACCGCGAATCATGCCCTTTGCGGAGGCCGAGAAGCAGGGGCGTATTGTACGCTTTGATCCCTTCCCCGCCTATGAGGAACACATCTGGTCCTTAATCGATCCGACCCCTCTTCAGGGTGCTTACCTGGACATCGTCGTCGACCCAATGTACGGTGCGGGGAGGAAATTTCTAGCCCGGCTCTTGCGGCAGGCCGGTGTAACCGTGGAAGAAATCCACGGGGAGATGAATCCCGGATTCGGTGGACTACACCCGGAGCCCATCGGTCGGAATCTGCAGCCCCTGATTACACGAGTCCGAGCCCGGAAAGGCACCTTTGGTCTGGCAACCGATGGCGATGCAGACCGCATTGGGGCTGTCGACGAAACAGGAGCCTTCGTGGATCCCCATCGAATCATGGCTCTTGCTTTGCGCTACTTATTGCAAAACCGCAACCAGCGGGGCGCCGTGGTCAAGACCGTCTCCACGACACTGATGCTCGACCGCCTGGCAGAACGGTATGGTCTTCCTTTGTACGAGACTCCCGTCGGATTCAACTACATTGTAGAACATATCCTGCAACACGACGTCCTCATCGGCGGCGAGGAGTCGGGCGGCATCACCATCAAAGGACACATCCCGGAAGGTGACGGCTTACTCATGGGGCTCTTGTTAGCCGAGATCGTCGCGGCCAGCGGGACGACCTTGCAAGAGCTGGTCGCCGACCTTTATCGTGACGTCGGGTACTTCGCCTATGCTCGACTGGATTACCGTGTGGCCCGCTTTTCCAAGTCGGAACTGGTTGCACGCCTGAGCGGGGATTCTCCTGCCTATCTGGCCGGCATGCCCTTGCGTAGAGTCTCCACGAAAGACGGGGTCAAGTATCTTTTCGACGATGCCTGGCTACTGATCCGACCTTCCGGCACCGAACCCGTCCTGCGCATCTATGCCGAAGCCCCGGACCCTTCCTCCGTCGAGGCGCTCCTCGAGGAGGGGAAACGCCTTGGCATCGGACACGTCGAACAAGCCCTGTAAAGGGCAGCACTTTTCAATGCTCTCACCTTAGCTCTCACACTTAGAACAAATGAGTGGGCGAGGACACTTCCCTTACCCACCCAATGTGAACGAGAAGGTCATAGATTGGTGGAAAGGACCCCTTCGCTCCCACAGGGCCTACGGTGAACGAGAAACAGCATATAGAAAGAGGAGTGGACAAGAGCATGGGACAAAGCAATTGGAAACAAGAAACGGGGGAGCCAAGGCTCGATCTGCTCTCCCCCACAACCCTCGAGCAAGTGATCAGCATCGCTCGCGGTGCAGGAGCACGACTGCAGCAAATGGTCGATGCCCATCCCCACGTGTGGGAGAAAGCCCCAGGAGATTTGTTGACAGATGCGGACATAGCCGTCAATGATTATGTGACCACGCAACTTCGCACCCGATTTCCCCAGACGTCCATCTGGAGCGAGGAAGGAACCGCCCCTTCCATCCAAACCTCTCAGCCCGTCTGGCTGGTCGATCCGTTGGACGGAACGACCAACTTCGCCCATCGTTTCCCCACCTTCGCCGTCAGCATTGCCCTCTGGGTGGGACATACCCCGCTGCTGGGAGTGGTCTACGATCCCATGCGAGATCATACCTTCGCTGCCCTTCGGGGACATGGAGCCACACTCAACGGTCATCTGCTGAAAGTCAGCACGACCCAGGAGGCTCGTCATGCGCTTATGGCCTGCGACTGGGCCCGAGGTCGGGCACGCGAACGTCTACTGATTTTACTGAACCGGGTAGGACGGGAAGCTCATGCGGTACGGGCGATAGGAGCTGCGGCTCTCGGGATCTCCTATGTGGCTGCAGGGTGGCTGGATGGATATTTCAATGCCAGCCTTTATCCCTGGGACTACGGTGCGGCGGCCGTGATCTTGATCGAGGCCGGAGGACGCATCTCCACCTGGGATGGCATCCCCCTGGCCCTGGAGAAGACCCACCTGATCTGCGGCAATCCGGTCATCCACCACCGCCTGCAAGCATGGGCAGCGGCCCTATTTGCCTCTGAACGGGACAACGGCCATCGTTAGAGTGGCAGGAGGAAAACATGCTCACTCGATTGCGTTTTCTCACCGCTGGCGAATCCCACGGGCCGGCCCTCATGGCCATCCTGGATGGAATGATCGCAGGGTTGCCCCTTTCCTCCGACGACATCGACCGTGACCTTGCCCGACGTCAAAAGGCTTATGGCGCCGGTGGACGCATGAAGATCGAACGAGACCGGGTTCGCATTCTGGGCGGCGTTATGGCCGGAAAAACCACAGGCGCTCCCATCGCCCTAATGGTGGAAAATCGGGACTATGCCCGTTGGGCGAATCGTGACATCCCCCCCATGACAATCCCCCGTCCGGGGCACGCGGACCTGACAGGGGCGATCAAGTACGGGTACAAAGACCTGCGCCTTGCCCTGGAGAGGGCGTCAGCTCGGGAGACGACCATGCGCGTGGCTGTCGGGGCCGTGTGCAAGCGCCTCTTGGCCGTATTTGGCATTCACATTGGCTCTTACGTGATAGAAACGGGAGGCGTCGTGGCTCAGGTACCTGATGACATGCCCTATGAAGAACGCTTCCGTCGGGCCGAAGAGAACGATATGCGTTGTCCCATTCCAAGAGCAGTCGCGGCCATGCGCCATCGTGTACGTGAGGTCATGGAGGCCAAGGACACCGTCGGCGGCGTGTACGAAGTCGTCGCCTTGAATGTCCCTCCTGGACTGGGCTCCCACGTACAATGGGACCGGCGGCTTAGCGCTCGCATCGCCGCGGCCCTGCTCAGCATTCAAGCCATGAAAGGCATTGAGATTGGCCCCGCGTTCGCGAATGCACGCCGACAAGGGACGGAAGTCCACGATGAGATCTTCCTGGAGGGGGAACGGCTCGTGCGGCGCACCAATCGTGCCGGAGGCCTGGAAGGGGGAATCACAACAGGGATGCCCCTGGTCGTGCGTGTGGCCATGAAGCCGATCAGTACCACCTTGACTCCCCTGCGCTCTGTGAACCTGGCAACCGCCGAAGCAGCTCAAACCGCGTACGAACGCTCGGATTTTAGCGCCGTACCCCGGGCAGCCGTTGTCGGCGAAGCCATGCTGGCCATTGTGCTGGCGGACGCTCTGCTGGAGAAACTAGGGGGAGACAGCCTGGAAGAAATTCGGCCTCGCTTCAACTCGTTGCGTCGGGCCCGTCTGTCAGATTTGACGATGGCCAATGTCCCCTGGCGCTTCGGGTTCGACCTCTAAAACGCTTGGACATTCCGTCGGGCTGGGCTATAATGCCCAGCACCGAAAACCGGTTCCGATGCGTATCTCTAGGAAAAGACAGGGGATGTCCTCCATGCCGGACGCCTCCCGTTCACAGGACAGCGATCTGGATAACCGGTGGAGATCCCTAATAACCGATTCATACAGGTGTAGCGCCATGACACAACTGTTCCCGTTTACTGCTATTGTCGGTCAGGAAAAGATGAAGCGGGCACTGATTCTCAACGCCATCAACCCCGCCATCGGAGGAGTCCTCATCCGCGGCGAGCGTGGGACGGCCAAGAGCACGGCGGCACGCGCCCTGGCCGCACTGCTCCCGAAGATTCGAGTGGTCGCGGATTGCCCCTTCAACTGCGATCCCGATGTCCCCACCCTCATGTGCGACAACTGCCGTGCCCGTTTGCAACGAGGAGAGGCCCTGCCGGTTGCAGAACGTCCCACACCTTTCGTCGACCTGCCCGTCAGCGCGACCGAGGATCGGGTCGTCGGCACCCTGGACATCGAGAGGGCCATCAAGCGAGGAGAACGTCACTTCGAACCGGGTGTTCTTGCCGCAGCCAATCGTGGACTCCTTTACGTAGATGAGGTCAACTTGCTGGACGACCATGTGGTGGATCTGCTGCTGGACGCTGCGGCCATGGGAACCAACATTGTCGAACGTGAAGGGATTTCCTTCTCCCATCCCGCCCGGTTCATCCTCGTGGGGACCATGAATCCCGAGGAAGGGGACTTACGCCCCCAACTTTTGGATCGGTTTGGCCTGGCTGTGGACATTGTGGGCATTCACAGCCCAGAGGCCCGAGTTGAAATTGTCAAACGTCGCATTGCCTTCGAAGACGATCCGGACAGTTTCTACGAGCAATGGCGGCCCTACGAGGAAGCCCTGTCTCGTCGCATCGAGCAGGCAAGACAGCACCTTCCCTCGGTGACGTATCAGGATCGGGACATCTATGTGATTGCTGCTCTGACTGCAGAGTTCGAAGTGGATGGTCATCGAGCAGACATCACGATTCTGAAAGCGGCCCAAGCCCAGGCCGCGTTCGATGGACGTACAAGCATCTCTCAACGAGATATTCTTTTGGCCGCGGAACTGGCCTTGCCTCATCGGCTGAAACGTCAACCCTTCCACGATGCCAGCGTCCAGTTGCAGCAACTGGAACAGCGACTCCAGGAATTAGAGCTCCGGCCATCGGAACAGGAGCATACTCCTGCCCCAACGTCCGGCGACGGGGAGAGCAGCGCCCCGGGAGGAGAAGGCACAAAAAAAGTCTCGGGCCCGGTCAAGAGGCCGACGGATGGCCTCTGATCGGGGATCAGCGAACCCAATCCTCCGATAAGGGGCCTGAGGACGCTCACGCCCCAACCCGTCCTGTAGAGGTGGGGCGCCGCTTCAAGGTCAAGCGGCTGGATACGCCCCTGGATCGGCTGACGCGTCACATCGCGGGCAAAAGGAGTGCCACCTATGTCCACCGCAAGCGAGGGCGGTACATCAAGGCGCGGCCAGCTCAAGGGCGTCTCACCGACGTGGCTTTCGATGCCACGATTCGCCAGGCCGCCCCGTACCAGATTTACCGTGAGAAAGGGTCGCTCGCGTTTGCCCTCGACCGTCGGGACATCCAGCAAAAAGTGCGGGTTCGCCGGGCTGCCAACCTGATCTTGTTCGTGGTGGACGCATCCTGGTCCATGGCGGCGGCTGAGCGTATGGAGGCGACGAAAGGAGCCGTCATGTCTCTGTTGGTAGACGCATACCAACGTCGTGACAAGGTGGGCCTCATCGTCTTCCAGAAAGATCGAGCCCGTATGGTCCTGCCCCCCACATCCAGCGTAGAGCTGGCCCAGAGGGCCCTTCAACATATCCCTGTAGGAGGAAAAACCCCCTTATCCGGAGGGCTGTATCTGGCCTACCAGGCCATGATGGTGGCGCGGCGGCGTGAGCCGGAAGTTCGTCCCTTCATGTTGCTCCTGACGGATGGAGCCGGAAACGTCAGCATGACAGGTCTTCCCCCGCAGGAGGAAGCCATGCGCTTGGCGGATGCCATTCGCCGGTCCGGGTTTCGGTCCGTGGTGGTGAATATGGAGCACCCGGCGTTCGACCGTGGTCTGGCTCAGCAGTTAGCCGATCAACTGGGAGCTCCTTGTTATTCTTTGCCGACTCTGCAGGCTGAGCATCTGGTACAAACGGTGAAAATGGAGCTGGACGGCCGCGGATAGCTCTTGGAGAGTTCCATTGTTCATGCGACGTCGTCTCGTTGCTGATGCAGCATTGCTGGGGGTGGTTGCTATTTGGGGAGGGACCTTCGTCATGGTCAAAGACGCTGTGACGACCTTTCCCGTCTTCGCTTTCTTGTTCATCCGCTTCAGCCTGGCAACCTTGAGTCTGCTGCCCCTTTTGCCGGTATTGGAACGACGGGCGGCTGTGTTCCACGCCCCGGGAACGAATCGAGGCCCCCGAGCGCTGCTGGCCGGGGCCGGGCTGGGGTTAGCCCTGGTGGCCGGGTATGGATTTCAAACATGGGGACTGCGGTACACCACGCCGGCCAAGGCCGGGTTTATCACGGGGCTCTCTGTGGTCATTGTGCCCTCGCTGGCCGCCCTTATCGCTCATCGCTCTCCCGGGCGTCCGGTGTGGTGGGGTGTCATCCTGGCCACTATCGGACTGGGGTTGCTCTCCCTGAACCGTCACATCTATCCCCAGCTCGGTGACATCCTGGTCTTTTTCTGCGCGGTCTCATTTGCCTTGCACATTCTCATTACCGGCCGTTTGGCTCCCGGGTATGCCCCGCTGCGCCTGACCTTGGGACAACTGGCCGTCACGGCCGCGATCAGCGGCATCATCAGCTTTTTCTGGGAATGGCCGTGGCCACCGTTGGGCCATCAGATGATCTTCGCTGCGATTTTCACCGGTTTCTTGGCTTCGACGGTGGCGTTTGCCGTACAGACCGTCGCTCAGCGGTTTACCAGCCCTTCCCATACGGCCCTGATCTTCAGTTTGGAGCCAGTGTTTGCGGCTCTTTTCAGTTTCTGGTTGGCCGCCGAGGCCATCACCCCCCGAATTGTCATTGGGGGGCTTTTCATCGTGGGGGGTATGGTCGTCGCGGAACTGGGAGGGTTGTTGGGCACCCGTCCTCGAGGGGCGGACTGAACTGCTGGGGAGAGGAAGACGAAGTTCGCGAATGCCCATCCATGAGATTCGAGGCGACCTCTTTCCGCCAGCATGGTTCACATCCGCCTCATCCGGGAGGTTTGGACCAGCGGGTGATCAGGACGACAATGATAATCAGAATGATGGCGAAAACCACGGCCAACACCAACGCGATGGCCATAGCCCGGGCGCTAACGGAGATACGTCCGGCGGTTCGTTGAAGGGCCTGACGCAGTCGCTGACGCACTCCTTCCTTCTGCGAAGGACCTGTGGGGACACGGGGCGAGGCCGTCGGGGTGCCGGTCAGGACGAGGACACGTCCTGCGCTCGGGGTCGGCAACGGGGAGACGGGCCGGGTTGGGGTGAAGGTGGGGAGAAGGAAGGGGGTAGCGGTGGCCGTGGGCGTTGCGGAGGGAACGGCTATCCCGCAGGCCCAAATGTGGACATCGTCCAGGAATATGGCGGAGACGTCGTTGTCGCCGTCATTGTACACATTGAAGTAAAGTCGGTATGTGTGACCCCGGTAGGGAGTGAGATCATGCCGAAGCTGCTGCCAATGACGCCCATTTTGGGCCGGGGACGCCCGCCAGAGTCGGACTCGTATCCGGTTCGTGATGGGATCCAGCAGGTAGGTTTCCTGCCGGTCGCCGCCGTCTTTGTCCATGGAGAACGTCCAAACCCAATATTCCAGCGTCACGGTACGGGCCCCAGGTGGGAGGTGGACCGTCTGGCTAGCCGAGGAGTAGGAAGGGGGGTCAACGGGTTCGGTGGCTCCCAGGCGGGCCGCGCGCAGCCCGCCGTGAGGTGCGCCGCCGGCGATGAAGGCGGCGGGGCCTACATAAGTCGGCCAGAGCCGCGTGCGGGGAAAGGTCCATGCCCGGTCATCTTCGAAGCCTGCATTTTGGATGATATCGATGCATCCCGGGGGGAGTGGAGAGGGGGTGGGCGTAATCGTTGGGGTGGGGGTCACGGTAGGGGTAGGGGTGACAGTTGCCGTCGGGGTGGGAGTGGGGCTGGGCAGGGGGGTTGAGGTCACTGTCGGCGTTGGCGTAGGTGTGGGGCTGAAGGTTGCCGTTGGGGTGGGGGACGGTGTCGGGGTAGCCGCCCGGTAGTCGCCAAAGTTAATGACGGCGATCTGACTGCCGCTGAGGGTGACATGGATTTCGTTCCCGGTGCTGGAGAGATAGCCAGGCGGATCCTGCTCGATGACGGTGTAGGTTCCTCCCATCAGGCCCGTGAAGCGATAACTCCCGTCGCCCGCGGTTTGGATGATGCTGAACGGCGTCGAATTGTCCTTGTACAGGCGGATCTCCACGCCGGCCAGGCCGGGCTCGTTGGCCTCTCTCAGCCCATTGCGGTTGATATCGCGCCAGACCACTCCCCGGATTTGTCCGGAAGGGGACTGAGCCACCGCTTGCTCGAAGGGGGGCGTGCTAAGAAGTCCACACGCGGTCAGCACGGCCAGGATGAGCAGCCCCCAGGAGGGAACCCGGGCCGCCGGAGGCGGAAAGAAAGAGCGATTTTTGAATAGATTGGCCATGCTGCCCCCCTTCATCACGGGAAAACCTGTTGGCTTACCCCGTGCGGAGCATTATCGTGGGCGCCCGGTTGTGACGCCTGTAGCTGAACGCCCTGAGCATCCCACCAACATACAACATATTAGCATAGATGTTGCGCCAGCGTGAAGTCGGAAGGAAGGGCACGATTTGGGGCGGCCAGGCTCAAGGGATTCGCGTTTTTGGAGGAGGAGGCGGGCAATGATAAGCTGTCACGGACCTCTGTGGCTTTGTTGCTGGATTGCCCGAGGCTGTGAGAGGTATATGGGGGGGCGTCTTCCCATGTCTTTTCGCCCCTATTAAATGTCGGCGTTTCTGATTCCGACAGGGGCGACGGGTGTTTCACGTGAAACGGCTTCACGAGCACGAAAAGGAGCATCATGCCGTCCATTTGCAACTACGAGGGCAGTCAATATCGCACCGAATTCTGGACACCTGAACGACAATTCGAACACCTGGCCGACCGGGCTGCCCTCCGCGCCCTGCTCCCCCCAACCGGGGAAAGCCTGATCGAGGTCGGTGCCGGCTTTGGACGTTTGGCCGACCTTTACGTCGGATACCCACACGTGGTGTTGTTCGATTACGCTCGTTCCCTCCTCGAAGAAGCACGTGCACACCTGGGGGGTGACAAGAGGTTCATCTACGTGGCCGGCGATGTGTACCGAATGCCTTTCGCTTCCGGCAGCTTCCAAACCCTGGTCATGGTCCGGGTTCTCCACCACCTGGAAGATGTACCCACGGCCTTCTCCCACCTGGCCCGCACAGCTCGGCCCGGAGGCACCCTCATTTTGGAATTCGCCAACAAACGCCATCTCAAAGCCCTGATCCGTTATTTCCTGGGCCAACAGACCTGGAGCCCCTTCGATCCCGCCCCCCACCCCTTCATCCCCTTGAATTATGACTTCCACCCCCGATGGGTGGAACAGCAGTTACGAAAGGCCGGCTTTACCGTCGAAACCACACGAGCAGTCTCTCACTTCCGCATCTCCGCGCTCAAGCGCCACCTTCCCCCACGGTTGCTCGTCCGCCTGGACACCCTCTTGCAGCGCCCGGGAGCCCTGATCAAAGTGAGCCCCAGCATCTTCGTACGGGCCCGCAAACACACAACCGGAGAAGTCCGCACAACGCTGGCCTTTCGCTGTCCGGCTTGCGGGTACGAACCCTTGCCAATGGCCAAAAAGGACGTCGTTTGCCCCGCCTGTGGCGCCGTGTGGCCCTACAATGATGGGATTTATAATTTCAAGTAACCCGCCAGGATGGTGGTGATTCCCGCACGCAAGCCCGACGCTTCTCTACGCCGTTTCCACCAGACTACGCAGCAGGCGCAGGTTCTCCACATCCTCGTGCATGTCTCGACTCTTCGGCGTCTCCAGAACCATAGGGACGTGAACAAAACGAGGGTCGTTCACGATCCAGCGGAAACCATCCAGGCCGATACGGCCCTGCCCGATATGTTCGTGGCGATCCTTGCGCGAGCCCAGAGGATACTTACTGTCGTTCATGTGAAATGCTCTGAGCCATTGGAGGCCCAGGATACGGTCCCACGCGTCCATCATGGCTTCGTATCCCGCCCGTGTGCGAAAGTCATACCCGGCCGCGAACGCGTGGCAGGTATCAAAACAAAACGCGACTCGCTCCGGATGCTTCACTCGTGAACGAATATCCGCCAGTTGCTCAAAGCGATACCCCAGATGATCTCCCGTACCTGCCGTAATTTCCAGCAACGTCAGTGTCTTATAGCCCTCAGTGACCTCATGACATCGGTCCAGACCAGCAACGATCCGGGCGATACCCACCTCCTCCCCCGCGCCCATGTGGGAGCCCGGATGCAAGACAACTCCCATCAGCCCCAACAACTCTGCTCGCTCCAATTCATCGATGAACGCGGCAATCGACTTCTCCCACAGGTCCTCCTTGGACCCCGCCAGGTTGATCAGGTATGCCGCGTGGGAGAAAACCGGCCAAATGCCCGTTTCCTCCAGTTTCTGCTGAAACCGCCCTACCTCTTCAGAAGAAATAGGCTTGGAAGCCCAGCGGTTATTGTTGCGGGTGAAAATCTGAATGGCATCACAACCCACAGAACGTCCTCGTTCCAGGGCCCTACTGACTCCACCAGCCGCGGACATATGGGCACCGAAGAGTGGCATAGCTGACTCCTTTCGATATCTGATTTGAGCGCCCTTACGGACGCAGGACATAGGCCAGCCGTCCTCCCCATTCTCCTGTGAGGACAAGAATCCCCATTCCCAGGAGCAGGAGGACGACCAATCGCCCTGAAGCCTCCGGTAAGGGGGTTCTGGCCTGCAAGCGCTTATAAAGCACGTAGCCCACCACAATCCATAAACCAATCCCGGCCGTGATATGTCGGTTGACCGTCTGGACAAAAGCCGGCGACCCTCCTGCAGTCGACTGGTCGACAAGGCCGGTCAGCATCGCAGGGATAAGTGAGAGCCAACCGATGAGCAGCGTCGGCCATCCCCAACGCGCCACATCTTCCCGACCACGCACGAACGCGTAGAGAAGCGCCACCGCGCCGCTAAAGAGTAAGGCAACGGGAAAATGGACAAATCTTGGGTGAATCGGCATACGAGTTCCCTCCTGTTTGCCCATCTTATTCAGGAGCCTCCCCTTTGTCAACGTGCACCCCTCTTCAACAGGCGAATTTGTTCGGCTGCTGAGGGGTGGAACCTTTAGACCCCCGGACCCTCAAGGGTTCGATCTCCCCCCCCACATTGCGCTCCTTGCCTATCCTGACCATCTCGCGTACTATATAGGGCGCAAATAGAGCGTCAAAAAATGGAAGGTCCATCGCGTCGACAACGATTAAGTGGACAAAGAGCAGCACGGGACGCCGGCGAGATTTCGGGCGGACGTCCTCCTTCCCGGACATGGTGATGAACGGACGTGTGAGGCGGGCCCATGTGGTGCTCAATGCCCTGTTGCTGAATCTGGCACCGACATACCGGGGGGCAGGTATCAGCCATTATCAACAGCACCTTCTGTCTGAACTTGCTGCCCATGCGGAGGACTATGGTGTCTTCTTGACCGCTCTGATAGCGGATAAGCGCTGGCATCCCCCCGCCGCGCTGCGGATCTATCGCCCGCGGTGGCCGGTGCAATATCCAATGGTGCGCATTCTGTGGGAGCAAGTCCAACAGGTTCGGATTTTGAAACGGCTCGACGGAGATCTTATTCATAGTCTGGCTTTTGTAGGCCCTCAGTGGGGAACACCCATTCCTCAGGTGGTGACCGTACACGACCTGACTTTCGTTCGTTTCCCCCATACACTCCCTGCCTGGAAAGCCCGCTATCTGCGTTGGATGACCAAACGCAGCGCACAGCGGGCTCGGCGACTCATTGCCGTCTCAGAGAGCACTCGTCGCGATCTCCTGAACTGGCTACACCTTCCCCCCGACCAGGTAATCACCGTCTACAACGGTGTCGAGCCGCGTTTCTCCCCTTTACCACCCAGAGATGTGGCTGCATGGCGAGAACGGAAGCGACTCCCGTCCCATTTCATCCTTTATTTGGGAACCTTGCAACCCCGCAAGAACCTGGAACTCCTCATTCGGGCCTATGCCCAATGGCAACGACAGACGCTTCCCGCGTATCGGCACATCCCCTTAATTCTGGCCGGAGCCAAAGGCTGGTACTACGAACATCTGTTTCACCTGGTGGACACATTGGGCCTTTCAGGCCAGGTCTATTTCCCAGGCTTTGTTCCCTCAGAGGAATTGCCCTGGTGGTACAACGCAGCCACCCTTTTCGTCTATCCCTCCTTGTTCGAAGGCTTCGGCCTGCCGGTGCTGGAAGCCATGGCCTGCGGGACGCCTGTCATTGCGGCCGACGCGTCTTCGTTGCCGGAAGTGGTGGGTGAGGCCGGAATACTCCTTCCGCCCCAGGACGCCGAAGCCTGGGCGAAGGGCATCCAGACCTTGCTCGCGGATCCGGAGCGTCGACAGGGGCTGGGCCGACAAGGGAGAGAGCGGGCCCGTCGATTTTCCTGGCAGCGCACGGCTAAAGAAACGTTGTCCGTCTACCGGGAGATCCTAAGGAGCGCCCATGACTGATCACAACGAGCGCTTCGACCTTCGTTGGCTCCGATACGCGTTATTTCTCCTCGATGCCCTGTTCGTCAACATGGCATTCGGTCTGGCCTACGTGATCCGCTACAAGCTGCAATGGTTTCGATCCGTCGACCCCGCCTACTACACCGATTTCACCGCTTACCTGCCTTTCGCCCTCTTGCTGACCGGACTACTGTTGACCGCGTACGCGGTGGAAGGCTTGTACGGAGATCAGCGGGGGCGCCGCATCTGGGATGACATTTACGGTATCATCAATGGGACAACGACTGGACTGGCCGTGATGATTATCGGCGTCTTCTTCTGGCGACCTCTGTTCTATTCCCGATTGATCTTTGCTTACACGGCTGTGCTCATCGTTCTCTTCCTGGTCCTGGAGCGGCTGGGATTGCGCGCCTTGCTCGCCTACCTCCGACGGCACGGCCTGGGGGTCTCTCGCGTCCTCATTGTAGGGGCGGGAGAACTGGGGCGTATGATCATGCGTAACGTCATGGTGAATCCTGCCCTCGGGTACCGAATCGTTGGCTTCGTCGACGACAATCCATCCAAAAGGGCTACGGATATCGGTCCTTTTCGCGCCCTGGGAGATTTAGAACACTTGCCGGAAATTCTGAAGCGCGAGCATGTTGATGAGGTGATTATCACATTGCCCTGGCAGTATTATCGTCGTATCATGCGCATCATGGCGGAAAGTGAACGGGTGGGCGTGCGGGCTCGGCTCGTGCCCGATCTCTTCCAACTGCGCCTGGGACAGGTAGAGGTCAATAGTCTGAACGGGATTCCCTTGATCAGCGTGCGGGACATCCGGTTGCCCCACCACTACGTTCTGGCCAAGCGAGTCAGTGACATCTTCCTCTCGGCGTGTGCATTGCTCTTGCTCAGCCCTCTGATGGGGTTCATCGCCCTGGCCGTCAAGCTGGATTCCCCCCGAGGCCCTATTGTTTTCAAGCAAAAGCGTATCGGCCGCAATGGCCGTCCCTTCTACATCTACAAATTCCGTTCTATGATTCCAGAAGCCGACCGGGTCAAGCAACAGTTGGCAGCACTCAACGAGGCAGATGGTCCTATTTTCAAGATTCGAAAGGACCCGCGGACGACACGGGTGGGACGTCTGTTGCGTCGGTTTAGCCTGGACGAACTGCCTCAGTTGTTCAACGTACTCCGGGGAGAAATGAGCCTGGTCGGACCTCGACCGGCGTTGCCGGAGGAGGTGGCCCAGTATGAGCCCTGGCACAAAAAACGCCTGGAGGTCACCCCGGGCATTACAGGCCTTTGGCAAATTAGTGGCCGCAGCGATCTTTCCTTCGACGAGATGATCTTACTGGACATTTATTACGTGGAGAATTGGTCCCCCCTGCTTGACTTTCGTATCCTGTTATTGACCATCCCCAAGGTGCTCCTGGGAGATGGGGCTTACTGAAGAACGACGAAGCATTCCGCAGGTACCGTAAACACAAACTGACGAGGACATCTATGAACGTGGACACAGATTGGAAAACAGGGGCAGTGGCCTTTGCCCGAGATTTGATACGCATCCCCAGTTTCTCAGGGCAAGAAGCGGCGGTTGCCCGACGCATTGCCCGGGAGATGGACGACCTGGGGTATGACAAAGTGTGGATCGATCCCATTGGCAATGTCATCGGACGCATCGGGACGGGAAAGGCTCCAGTGTTGCTTTACGATGGCCACATGGATACGGTCGGCATCGGTGACCCAGAGGCGTGGACCCGAGATCCTTTTGGCGGCGACATCGAGGCCGGACGACTTTATGGTCGGGGATCCGCGGATATGAAAGGGCCTATTGCAGCGATGGTCTACGGCGCCGCTCGTTTCAAGCAGACTGTATCCACCTTTTCTGGCACCTTGTACGTGGCCGCCGTCGTGCAAGAGGAGCCCAAGGAGGGCATGGCCATTCGTGTCTTGATGGAGGAGAATGACATCCGCCCGGACTATGTGCTCCTGGGTGAGCCCTCGAATTTCGAGCTTAAGCGGGGACATCGAGGGCGATTGGAAATTCAGGTGGTAACACATGGCCGCGCCTGCCACGCGTCTCACCCAGCCGCGGGCGTGAACGCCCTTTACGCGGCCGCCAAAATTATCTTTGGCATCGAATTGTTAGCGCCCGCTTTGCCTAGAGATCCGGTACTGGGCCCAGGAACCATTGCTGTGACCCACATCGAAAGTTTCGCCCCTAGCCACAACGCCATTCCCGATCGGGCTGAGCTGTTCGTGGACC
The DNA here is from genome assembly GCA_964487375.1 of uncultured Anaerolineae bacterium. Classification (GTDB taxonomy): domain Bacteria; phylum Chloroflexota; class Anaerolineae; order JAADDB01; family JAADDB01; genus JAADDB01. The sequence continues at coordinate 22,211 of CAZAQA010000004.1, forward strand.
GCCGCCTCACCCTGGGCGAGACCGAAGTCAAAGCTCTGGCCGAGATCCGCAGCATCGTGCAAAAGGAGGGATTGGATGTGGACATCACCGTTCCCGAATACGAGGTCAGCAGCTATACCGGCTACACGGCACGCGGCCGGGAATCTTATCCAACGTGGCTCCTGGCGGAGGACCATCTGTACCTGCGGCAGGTAGGAAAGGCCCTCGACCGTGTTCTTGGCTCCCGTCCTCCTGTGGGCACATGGGCCTTTTCCACAGACGGAGTGTACACTATGGGAGAAGCAGGGATCCCAACAGTCGGATTCGGCCCCGGCGACGAGGCCGTGGCCCACACCGCGGACGAATATATCCACGTGCGCGATCTGGTGAAAGCTGTGGACGCCTATGCTGCCATTGCGAAGGAGGTACTCACTCATGGAACATCTTAGTACTCGGCCCTGGCGCATTCTGATGCTCTATTCCAACACGGGAGGAGGACACCGGGCTTCTGCCGAGGCCCTTCGCCAGGAGTTTCTGCGGCGCCAACCGCAGCATCAAATCTTCATGGAAGACATTCTGCTGCAACGCTCTTTCTGGCCCCTCAACGAGAGCGATCGGATTTATTTCTGGGCTGTCAACCGTTGGCCTCGGGTTTGGAAACTCATCTACCGATCTGTGGCTCGACCGATTGTCTATACCTCTCTCCACAAGTCATTGCGTCCCATTTTAGGGCCAAAGCTGAAACAGGTGTACGCGGCAACTCAGCCTGATCTGGTTGTTTCCCTTCATCCTTTGCTCAACCATCTCCCCTTACGCACCTTGCGCCTGTGGGAAGCAAGGCGGGGTAACAGGCGCGTTCCCTTTGCCACAGTGATGACCGACTTGACGACCTTCCACCCTTCCTGGGTGGACCCGCACGCGGATTTGCTGACAGTGGGGACGGAAGAAGCACGCGCCACCGCCATCCGTCTGGGGATTTCCCCGGCCAAAGTGCAATTGCTCGGTGTCCCTATTCGACAGGCGTTTGCCCGGGCCGCGCCAGACAAGCCTGCATTGCGCCGTACTTTGGGCCTGCAGCCAGAACGCCCTGTGGTGTTACTGATGAGCGGGGGGCAAGGGATGGGGCCGGTGGAGAAGATCGCCCGCGCTATCGACCAGACAGATATCCAGGCCCAGATCGTCGTTGTCACAGGGCGTAACGAACATTTGCGCACCCGTCTCGCTCGACGCTCCTGGCACGTGCCCATCACGATCCTGGGATTCGTTGAGGACATTCATCTGTGGATGAAAGCCAGTGATATCCTGGTCACCAAAGCCGGCCCTGGAACCATTGCCGAAGCTCTGATCTGCGGGCTCCCCATGATCCTCTACGGCTACATTCCGGGACAAGAAGAAGGAAATGTGGCCTTCGTACTAGATCACCAAATTGGGACCTATCTCTCAGATCCCGCGGCCATTGCCCAGCAGCTCACCGTGTGGCTCAAGGAGGAAAAACCGGCCCTTTTACTTATGAGCACTCAGGCTCGTCGACTGGCCCACCCCGAGGCAACCGCGCGCATCATAGACGCACTACAAAACTTGGTGATGCGAGCGTCCGGCCAGATCTCGTCGACCCTCACCGATCATTCCTGGCTTCATCCCAAGCGACAGGCATGACCTGCCCCCCACGAGAGGGAGTCTGCTTCAATCCGATTCGCCCTCTCGCCGGGTTCGCCAGGCGTCCACGATCAGGCGCAAGACATCGGACTCGGTAATGATGCCACAGAGTGCGCCCTGATCATCCAGCACGGGGATGCCGCCGATTTTGTGCTTCATCAGCAACTCGGCCACACGCCACACAGGCGCGTCAGGAGAGATTGTGATCGGATCGGGGGTCATGACTTCGGAGACCGAGAGCCAGCTCTCGGCCGCCTCGGGAGCATAAGGATTGACCGTGGCCTGGACCGCGGTGGCCTCGCGCAGATCGCCCTGAGTGATAATGCCCACCAAACGATCATCGTCATCGACCACAGGCAGCCGGCGAATACCTCGCTCTTCCATTAGCGCTTCTGCTTCCTCCAGGGTGGCGTCCTGATGAATGACAATGGTCGGAGAGCTCATAATCTCCCGAACGCGCGTCTCTTGAACTTGCATCACAGGCCCCCTTTCTTCCCTTTGTAGCCGATCGCAGTACCCCGCAGTCTGCCGTAGAAGGTGCAAGCCCTCTCAGGGTTCGGACGCAGGAATCATCAGCACCGGAACCGCAGCGCCGGATAAGACCTTACGTGCCACGCTCCCGTACACCCATCGGCCAAGCCCGCTGCGCCCATGCGTACTCATCACGATGAGGTCCACCTCTTCCGCCGCGGCAACGTTCAGGATATGAGTGGCCACAGGCACGCCTTCGACAACCAGCCCCTTGGCGGAAATGTTCATCTCCCTCATCTCCCCCACTCGAGCACGAATATACGTTTCCGCTTCGGCATGAAATCGCGAGACCAGCGAATTCAAGTCGATGACTGTGGTTTCGTCCAGAGGGAGCCACGTGCTGATCGGCGGAACCACTTGGAGCAGCACCAGGGACGCGTTTGTGTGGTGGCAGATCGCCGCTGCATGAGAAAGTGCCACCTCCGCAAAGCCGGAGCCATCCAACGGGACCAGCAACTTGCGATACCGGGTTTCCTGATCATCTACCATGACTGTCCTCCCCCAGATAATACGTCATGTGCTGCAAGTGGCCAATGGGATCGATATATTGGACCCGAACCCCTTTGGGCACAACCAGAACCGTTGGGGCGTAACAAAGAATAGCCTGGATGCCGGACCCTGCCATCATATCCGCCACGTCTTGGGCGGCTGCCGCCGGCACAGCCAGAATACCGATCTTCCATCCCCGCTCTTGGATGTCCTCAGGCAGGGCTTTCACGTCTCGGACAACAAGGGGGCCAAATTTTTGCCCGATTTTGTCCGGATCATTATCGTACAGGGCTGCGAGGCGAAAGCCATTAGCCTCGAATCCCTGGTAGTGGGCCAGAGCGGTTCCCAACGCGCCCGCTCCCACCACGACCATTTCCCAGAGTCGGTCCACATGGAGAATTTTCTCCAAAGCCTCTACAAGGTGGGGAACGGTGTAGCCCACTCCTTGGACACCAAACTCTCCAAAATATGAGAGATCTTTGCGGATTTGTGCAGCACTCGAGCCCAGAAGCTCCCCCATCTCTTGAGAGGAGACGATAGAGCGACCTTGCTGCTGAAGCTGTTTGAGCGTCCGCAGATACAATGTGAGCCGACTGATCACCACATCGGGAACATGGGGTTGAGTCATGGTAGCCTCCGCGTACGGGTGGACGTGCCTTGAGTCGCGTTTATTTTACCACAAGGGGAGGGGCGTCCCAACCTCCGGCAAGCACGAGTCCGTATCTCCCTTATTGACTGCAAGACTCCCTTCTCCCTTCACGAAAATCCGCGTTGCAGCCGACAGGGGCAGTTAGCGCGTAATACGACTTCATCGAGACACGATTCCTTCTTTCAGGGCTGCTTCCAGCAAGCCTGCTGCCAGTATCTTCGTGTTCACATCCTCATCTTCTTCTACGAGCACAGGCCCCACACACGCGGGACAGCCATGTTCACAGTCGCAGACTAGAATGCGCTCCAGGACTGCGGTCAACAGATCCTCGTGTATCTGGTAGAGTTTCTCGGCCAGCCCAATGCCGCCGGGCACGTTGTCATAAAGGGTGATGGTCGGCAACCCGGTATAAGGACTTTGTGCTTCCACCACATGCCCTAAATCACCCGGGGCGACCATCACGAAAAGAGGGGCCAGCGCGGCCAGGGCATAGGCCACACCGCTGAACCCACTGCGCAAGCGAGCCCCGCCCTCCGCCAAACGATGACAGCGCCAACAAAGGGTGACAAGGTTCTCGAGGCGATTGGCCTCTTTGTAAGCGTCATTTACGCCGGGGATATAACCAAAAGTGCGAAAAGGACGGATGTGGTGGACGTGCAACGGATGCTCAGGTGTCCCCTGGACACCACAATGCCGGCATCGGTGTTCATCCCGTTCCAACGCCCGCTGCCGCTGCTTTCTCCAATTGGGGCCGTAATCTATAACCCGGTCGCTTCGCCACAACTCTCGTTCTCGCAACGTCTCCAAAACCCACGGCTGGAATGTGATCCAATAGCCCTTAGTCTCCAGCTCCTGGCTGGGCGTTTCCACCTCCCCATAACCCAAGGTCTCGTGGGTATACCATCGCACTTTCCGGTACCCTACTACCTGAGAGTGCACTCGCACCGTGCCCCAGGCCCGGCCTGTCCCGGCCAGGACCTCATTGGCCTCTTCTTTCAGCACCACCAGTGTATCTTGTCCAATGGGCCGGGTATAATAATCCACCCGAGCTTTTACCACGCGAGCACGGCCTCCGGCCCAGTCCACCTCCTCCACCCGGTAGGAGGCCCCCTCGTGCAGGTAAATCGCGCCGGGATGCACCAGTCGGGGAGCGGAGAGGGCATCCACTTCCCCCAGAGTGCGCAGGCGTCCTCCCTCGTCCAACTGGATGACCACTCGATCGGCGCTGGCCGTGCGCAGGGAGACCTGCGCCGCTGGATACGTCTCTCCCAGCCAGTGGAAGCGCTGGCCAGCGCGGTGGACATCTCCCGACTCAGCCAGGAGATCGAACACCTCCTCTGTGGCAGCAAAAGTACCAAAGGATTCCTCGGCGCGAAAGGGCAGCTCGAAAAGGGCACAGCGCAAGTGGTCGACCAGGACGTATGGATTATCCGGCGCCAATAGGGCCTGTTCCGGTCGTCCTTTCAGGATGAATTCAGGGTGGGTGACGATGTATTGGTCCAGAGCCCCCGGTCCGGCTATGAAGACTCCCACCCCTCCCGACTCCCTTCGCCCAGCCCGACCAAACTGTTGCCAGGTACTGGCGATCGTCCCCGGATACCCGACCAGGAGCGCCGCCTCCAACCCGCCCACATCCACCCCCAACTCCAGCGCGTTGGTCGCTACAACGGCCCGCGCCCGCCCTGATCGAATGTCCGCTTCGATGGCCCGGCGTTCTCGCGGCAGGTACCCTCCTCGATACCCACGAACGACATCCGGATCCAATCCCAGCTTCGGGGCCATATCGCGCACATAAGTGAGCAGAACCTCCACCGATCGCCGAGAGGGGGCAAAAGCAACCGTCTGCACATTGTGCCGGAGGAAATGCTCTACCAACCGTTGGGCTTCCAGCAAGGCACTGCGGCGCAACCCTGTGGCCGAGTCCAGCAAGGGCGGATTGTAAAAGATGAGGGTGCGCATGGGGTGAGGCGCTCCATCGTCCAGTATCAGGTAGGGCCGACGTTCGCTCAGGTATTGGGCCAGTTCTCGCGGATTGCCAACGGTGGCAGACGTGAGCACAAATTGGGGGCGAGCGCCGTAAAAGTGGGTGATCCGTTGCAACCGTCGCAGCACGTTGGCCACATGGGCGCCGAAGATGCCCCGATAGATATGCACTTCATCCAGGACAAGATAGCGCAATCCCCCCAGGAAGTGTGCCCAACGGGTGTGATGGGGCAACAGGGCGTGGTGCAGCATGTCCGGGTTGGTGATGATCAACCGGGCCTGTCGGCGGATGCGCGTCCGCTCCCGGCGAGGGGTATCGCCATCGTACACGCCCAACCAGTCCTCTGCATCGAAGGCCTTTAGCAAGCGGCGCATGGCCGCGGCTTGGTCTTGGGCCAGGGCTTTGGTGGGAAAGATGCAAAGCGCACGAGCGTCGGGAGTGGTCAGAAGCTCATTCAGGACAGCCAGTTGATAGACCAGACTTTTCCCGGACGCGGTTGAGGTCGCCATCATCACATCGTCGCCGGCCAGGAGCCGGTCTATGCCCTGGCTCTGGTGCGTGTAGAGAGCAGAAAGGCCTTGACGTGTCAGCAAGGCGCGAAGACGCGGGTCTAGACGTGTGGGCCAGGGACCGTAGCGGGCCGGACGGGGTGGAATGATCCGCCACATGGTCACATGGGCCATGAAGCGCGGATCTCGTCGCAGTGATTGCAAAGCCGAAGCAACGCCTGTGCGATCTCTCATCTGCCTCCCCGTCAACGGCATTCAGTCACCCAGCACTCGGATCTGTCAAGATTCTCCCGTCCTGTCCCCCTTCCATTCTTTAACCAGGGTGGTTTCCAAGCCCAATCGGATCAAGATGCGTCCCACCAGCCCGTCAATGATGGCCTCCACCGTGTGAGGACGGTCGTAAAAAGCGGGCATGGGCGGGAAAAGAATGGCCCCCAACTCTGCGGCTTGAACCATCAGGCGTAGGTGTCCCAGGTGCAGTGGAGTTTCTCGTACGACGAGGATGAGGGGGCGGCCTTCTTTCAGAGTCACATCCGCGGCCCGGGTGAGCAAATCGGCCGCGTAGGAATGGGCGACCGCGGAGAGGGTCTTGATGGAACAAGGGACGATCACCATGCCCAGGGTACGAAAAGATCCACTGGCGATGGCCGCGCCAATGTCCCCGGGCCGATAAGTCACATCGGCCAGGGCCTGTACTTCGCCTGGGGTCCGGTCTGTTTCCTGCACGATGGTGGCTCGCGCGGCCGGCGAGATCACCAAGTGGGTTTCTATCTCCGGCCTCTGGCGTAGCACTTCCAGCAGGCGGATGCCCAGCACTTGTCCACTGGCGCCGGACATGCCGACCACAAGGCGTCTCTTCATTTCGACCATTTCGACCTCGGACACTCGCCATGACGTCTTATATTTACTTTCCACTTGCAGAGACCTTGCCCTCTCCCCGTGTCACATGCCCACAAACCGTGCATACAAGGATTTGGCCACCTCCACGTCTCCGGTGCCCTTGATGATGGCGCGAGCGTCGGGAAAGAGGGAAATCTCGTAGCCGTCCACGCCGAAACGTAGTAAGTACTCATTGACCTGGATATCTCGTACGTCCGGATTGGTGCGTAATTTCTCGCCGAGAGTTTTCAGGTCCAATCGGTGATGTCCGCTGACCATCACTTGGACGGCATTACGGCCGCAAAGGGAGGTGGCCCAAGAGCCTACCTCTGCCTGCAAGAACTCGTAATGGCCTTGCACGCAGGCGGGACAGTCAGGCCGCCGCTGTACCTGGAATTGGTCCCACGTGTTTTCCATCAAGTCGAAATACACCAGCCCTCGATTGAGTTTCCCCATCTCTGCCAGAAGCTTGAGCGCTTCCCCGGCACTAAACGAGGCAATAACGCCGACGACAGGACCGATAACCCCAACGGTCTCGCATGTCTCCCCCGTACCCGGTGCGGGCATGGTATCGAAGATACAGCGATAACAAGCGCCTTTGTGAGGGAGGAATGTAGCCGAGGAACCGTAAGCCGCGAGGGCTCCCGTGTAAATCCAGGGAATATGTTTGGCCAGACTGACGTCGTTGATCAGGTAGCGGGTGAAGAAGTTGTCGCTTCCGTCCATGATGAGGTCCACATCCGCGGTGAGCTCCAGGGCGTTATCCGGATTGAAATCGGCTACCACGGGCTCGATGGTGATCTCGCTGTTGACTCGTCGGAGCTTGCGCGCCGCGGCCACAGCCTTAGGCAGGCCTGAGCGCACATCCTCTTCGTCGTAAATCGCCTGACGGTGCAGGTTGTGCCGTTCCACAAAATCCCGATCGATCAGACGAATATAGCCGATCCCCGCACGTACCAACCAGTTGGCAATCGTGGACCCCGTTGCTCCAACACCGACAACGGCCACGCGCGCGGCAAGCAGCTTGCGCTGTCCGGCCTCTCCCATCTCACGAAAGATCATTTGCCGCTGATAACGGCTCAAATCCACAGTTTTCATGAGTCCTCCAAATTCTCCCCAATCTTCCCAAGATCTTATTCCTGGCAAAGAGGAGGCTATTGACTACTTTCCGTCTCCCCATTTATCACATTGCTCTCGTGGGTGATGACGGCCGTAGCGAACCGTCACGTACAGATCACAGAGCCAGGCGCGCAGGCGCGTGTTTACCCGTCGCCAATGGACGATGCCCAGGCCCACCAGCCAGAGGCTGAAAAGAGCGGCAATCTGAGGCACGGATTGCAAGGCGATGACGGCCGTCGTTAAGTCGATGGGACGCATGAAAGCAATCATCACCGACTTGCGCTGGAAGTACGTCACGATCAGCATGGCCAGTAATGTGTACATCAACGCCAAGGGCCAGGGCACATAGCCGGCCAGGGTCAAATAGGCAAACGTCGCCCAGGTGAGCAGGACGTCTACCACGAAGTCATAGCGCCCTAGCCAGGTAGGACGACGGCTGCGACGCGCCAGGGGGCCATCCAGACCATCGGCAATCCACCCGGCCGCGATCAGCACGGCAACGGATGAGATGCTCGCCCGTCCATATCGCCATCCCAGGTAGACGATCCACACGGCACTCAACGCCCGCAAGAGGGTAAGAGCGTCGGCCAGGGACGCATAAAAATCAATGTGGGGAGAGCGTTTCATCAGACACCTGTTGCACCACGCTTACGATGGTATTAACGACATCCTCCACGGCCAGCGGCCGTCTGAGCACGTGGACGCGCGAGGATGTGATGATATCTTCCGGCAGGTTTTCCCGCACCGCGGAAGCAATCACGACCCAATGAGCAGGGGCGGTTATTGCGAACAGGTCATGGGCTGTCCGTGCGTTGAGATCGGGATCTCCCATCGTGTCCAGGACGATAAGGGCCGGATGCACGCGAGGACGTCGAACAAGATAGCCCAGCGCGTGGCGGATGCCGGGCAGGGATCGCACCTCATAACCCTGTTCTTGAAGTTCCGCCAGGATGTAAGTGCGCGCTTGCCAGGGTGCTGCGACCAGCATGATGGGTCGATATTCGTCGAATCCCGGACGTCCTGTCGCATTCATTTCAGTTCCTTCCGCTGCGGTGCATCTCCTTTAAGGGCTGTAAACGAATGCAACATCATCTTCCGGCCCTTCTCCGGAGCCTGGCGGTGGGCCCGAAGTTTTTCCAGGTTGAAACGAGCCGGTTCATAATTCGGTTGCAGGGCAAGCGCCCGCCGGAACGCGATTTCGGCCTCATCCACCCGGCCTCTGAGGAACAAGGCTGTCCCCAGATTTCCCCAGGCCCGTGGATAACTCGGTGCGATATCCACCGTCTGACGGAACTTATCCACAGCTTTATCCACATTCCCTTCGCGGAGTGCATCCACGCCTTCTCGGTAGGTACGAAAGGCCTGGCGCAAGCGTTCCTCGGCCCCTTTCTCCGGAGGGATTCTGAATTCCTGGAACAGACGTTGAACGTTCTGCTCCAATTGGTGCAGGATCACTTCCAGGCCGGCCATGAAAGCGTCGTCGCCTCCCTGGGCCCGAGCTTCGTCCAGGGCTCGTTTTGCAGCCTCACGGGCTTCAAAGGTATAACCCAGCGCGTCGGCCACGGTGGCGAGGGCCATCCACGCCTCCACTTGGGAAGGGTCCAGGGCCAACGCCCGTTGCAGCGAGGCATGTGCGCTTGCCCACTCTTTTTGTGCCATCTGAGCCGAGGCTAACCCGTACCAGGCTTCTGGGTCCTGCTCGTCCAGACGCAATGCCCGAGCGAAAAGGCGTTCCCCTTCTCGGGCCTGTCCCTTTCGTAAAGCCTGCCATCCCTGCCGTAGGGCTTGCCGGACAGGGGTTATGCCTTCAGGTTGTCGACTTCGCTTTGACCGTGCCATCAATTTGCTCCGCTTCCGCCTCTGCCTACCTCTATGGTCTCTGCCATGCGGCGAGGGCTCCCCTTCTCCCTATCTCTGCCATTATACCATGAGATCCCTTTAGATCATCGTTGGCCGCGGGTGCCGAACGCGAGAAAATCCCGTCCTTCGGTGAAGAGGCGCGCCACGGAATTTCCAAGGGACTACCGTTGCAAAAAGGGCAGTCGGGCTGAAAAGCTCAAGCCCCTTTCCTCATTGAGGGAAAAACTCAGCGGGATAGAGGGATCGTAGTGGTGCAAGGGATAGCCCTTCAGAGCGGATCGGCTGGCAGGAGGGTATGTAACACCGTCGGGGTAGAGAAGCAATGTGGGAGCGAGCGCGGTCAGGAAGTCGGGCCGGGGCCAGCTTCCTCCGCCGGGCAAAGGAAGAGGCCAGATGCCTCCAGGAGGAAGTTCCACGTCCAGGGCACTTTGTGTCTGGGGAGGGATGTCGGCCGGCAGGAGGAGGACTATGCGTCCCTCTTGCAAACGCAAAGGATAGGTGTACGGTCCTCCGTGTGGTAGATAGTCAATCTTCAGACCGAGGCCGAGCGAAAGCGATTGCCCGGGGGCCAGTCCGGCTCGGGGGACGGTCCGCGTGTCCAGAATGTGCAGGAAGAGGCCAAGTGTCTCCTCGCAGGTCGGACGTGCCTGACAGGCCAGAGGGTAAATAACCAGACGAGGAGGGTGTTTTTGCAGACGAAGACGCAGTGAAGCCAGGGCTTCAGGCTGCATTTCCGTCAGGATCCACAGATCGGAGACCGTACTCTTATCCTTTAGCCTGAAGGCCTGGCGGCCGGGAAGAAGAAGGGGTGGTCGGCGGGGAGCTTCGAAACGGAGACTGCCGCCGGGGAACAATGTCACCCTGGGGGGCGGGGAAAAAGAACCTCCGGTGGCCATGAATACCCAGGCACCAATCATCAGAACAGTGGAAGCGAGGCCCAGATGCCTCACCCGGCCCCAGAGCTTTCCCAGTCTAGGAATATGAACCTTCTTCTCCGAGGTGACCAGGCGCTGGTAGAAAAGAGCTACATAAACGGCCAGGCCCATGTAGTAAAAGGCCACCAGGGGGCCAAGCCAGGGCGGGGTTTGCATCCCCGCGCCTGGCCAGCGGGCGGTCTCCCGTACGACCGCGACCGTCCAGGCCAGAGGCAGCAAGGGCATCAGGGCTAAGAGCCGACCCAAGGGGAGCCAAACCGCGCCGGCCAGGGTGCTGAGGCCGGCGCCGATCATGATCAGAGGTTGGACGGGGAGGATCAGGGCGTTGGTCAGCAAAGAGACAAGGGAGACGCGCCCGAACGCGGCGATAATCAACGGGGTGGTCGTGAGCTGGGCAGCCAGGGTCACGATGAGCGCCTCGTTGAGAATGTCGAGCAGGTGATCTCTCCACGTCTCCGGGAGGATTTGGCTCAGGAACCGATGCAAGGGGGATTCTAACACCGGGTGGATGATGATCAAGCCCAGGGTGGCCAGGAAGGAGAGTTGAAATCCCAAATCCCAGAGGGTGAGAGGGTTGAGCAAAAGCATGAGGAAGGCCGAGGCGGCCAGACTGTTCAGCACGTGGCCCTGACGACGTACCACCCGTGATCCGGCGTAGATCATCCCCATCAGGCCGGCACGCACGACCGCGGCGTCAGCGCCGACGAAAAGAACGTAAAGTCCGATGCCGCCGATGGCGAGGAGGCCCGCCCACCGTTGTCCCAGGAAAGGAACGAGCAGAGCAAGGAGAAGTCCTGCAATAATGGCGATGTTGAAGCCACTGATAACGATGATATGACTGGTGCCGGTGGCATTGAAATCGCCGTAAAGAGTGCGTGGAATGCCACTCTCAATGCCCAGGAGGATGCCGTTACTCAAGGCAGCGTACGGCTCGGGCAACGTGGAATCAATGATGTGTCCGGCGGAAGCGCGCAGGCGATACATCATACTCCAGAAAGGAGCACCGTGGCCCGCGTCGAGGGGAATCACCCGCTCCGCACGCAGAATCGCGTGCACGCCTTTGCGAGCCAGGTAGCGCCGATAGTCGAATGTGTCGAACACAGGAGGACGGCGCAATGTGCCGACGATCGTGACTCGATCACCGTAGGAGAAGGCGGGATATCGTGGGGCCTGAAGAAGCAAATCTCCTTGCAGGGAGACCAACCCCTCATGGGTAATCAAGCGCTCCGCGCGCAGGCGGTAGAAAGTCCGGTAAGGACGTACGTCGGGCCAACCGTCAATGACGCCGGTAAGAATGACCGTGCGTCCTTGTTCGCCGGCGCGCGAGGCCAGAGTCCCCACGTGATTTGCAGGCAGGCAGGGCGTAAAAGGTCGGCTGAAGAAGAGAACGACGCCGAGAGCGAAGTACAGGATTTGCAACGCGTACCGCCACCTTGTTTTGCGCCCACTATACGTCAGGGGCAAGAATCCCAGGGCCAGGAAAATGACCAGCATCTGTCCCGCATGATGGGCGTGCAAGGTGGGGAAAAGGGGGGTAGCACAAGTGAGTGGCGGACGGGACCAGAGAAAAGCGCCCACAAACACCCCCAGCGCAAGGAGTACTGTGAGCGGTATGAGGGGCATAACAAGTCCTTCCGGTCACTTGACCTGTTTCTGTAACTCATAGAGCATGTTCAGAGCTTCCAAAGGGGTCATCTGGTTGATATCCAGCTCTCGCAAGATGTTGACGACCGGGTGTTCCTCCACAAAAAGGGGCAACTGAACGGCCTCCGGCTCCCTTCGTTTGTGCCTGCGCCGGGTGTCAGAAAGAGGAGTTGAGCCGTTGGCCTCCAGCTCGGTCATGAGCTCCCGGGCGCGCTGGAGAACCTGACGAGGCATGCCCGCAAGTTCCGCCACGTGCACCCCGTAGGATTTATCCGCACCGCCGGGCACGATCTTGTGTAGGAAGATGACCCGTTCCCCTTCCTCGGCCACATCAACGCGGAAATTACGCACGCCGGGAAGATGGTCGGCCAGTTGGGTGAGCTCGTGATAGTGGGTGGCGAAAAGCGTCTTGCAGCGCAAGCGAGGATGGTTATGGATGTACTCCACCAGCGCCCAGGCGATGGACATGCCGTCGTAGGTGCTGGTGCCGCGTCCAACCTCATCCAGGATCACCAGGGACTTCGGCGTCGCGTGGTGGAGGATGTGTGCGGTCTCCAGCATTTCCACCATGAAGGTGGACTGCCCCCGGTGAATCTCGTCCCCCGTGCCGATACGAGTGAAAATGCGGTCCACCAGGCCGATGTGGGCCTTTCGCGCCGGGACAAAGGATCCCATCTGGGCCATCAAGGTGATCAGAGCCACTTGCCGCAGCAACGTGGACTTTCCGGCCATGTTGGGTCCGGTGATAATGTGGATGGGCGCGTCCGGGGTGAGGAGGGTATCGTTGGGCACAAAAGGCACGTCCTGGGTAAGTTCCACCACGGGGTGACGCCCCTCCTCAATGGCGATGACTCCGTCGTCCGCCAGCTCGGGGCGAGTGTACGCGTTGTTGACTGCGACCTCCGCCAGGGAGAGGAACACATCCAGCTCCGCCAGGGCGCGAGCCGTTTGCAACAGGCGATGCCCTTGCCGGGCCACCCGGTCGACGAGCTCACGAAAGAGCGTGGTTTCTAGTTCGATGATGCGCTCCTGTGCGTTCAAAACGAGAGACTCGTACTCCTTCAGCTCGGGGGTGATATACCGTTCCGCGTTGACCAGGGTCTGTTTGCGCACATAATCGGAGGGCACCAGATGCGTATTGGCCTTCGTGACTTCGATATAGTAGCCAAAGACCTTGTTGTAGCCGACTTTCAGGTTTTTGATGCCTGTGCGCTCTCGTTCTTTCCGCTCCAGGCCGGCGATCCAGGCTTTTGCATTTGCAGAAGCCTCTTTGATGGCGTCCAGCTCCTGCGAGTACCCAGAAGCGATCAGTCCCGGATGGCCGGTCGTGGCCGGCGGCTCCTCGGCCAGAGCGCGGACAAGAAGGTCGGCCACATCTGGACACGGGTCCAGACGTCGACCCAGGTCTTGCAAGGGATGTTCGGGTGGAAGGGTGCGCAATATATCGTCGAGCGATGTGCGTATTTCCTCGATACGTGCAAACGATTCACGCAATCCCACCAAATCTCGGGGCAAGGCGACTCCTTGCAGAACTCGATTGGTCCAGCGCTCCACGTCTCCCACGCCCCGCAGCAAGCCCCGCAATTCCATGCGTTTGAGGGTCCCCTCTGTCCAGACACTGACCATGTCCAGCCGGACGTTGAGGGCCTCCAGGTCCAGGAGAGGCTGGAGGAGCCACTTGCGCAGCAAGCGCCCTCCCATGGGCGTGAGGGTCTTGTCCAGGACCCAAAGTAAGGAGCCCTTCACACTCCCTCCGCGCATGGTCTCCACCAGTTCCAGGGCGCGGCGGGTGGCCTCGTCCAGGGTCATGAATCGGTCCAGGCTGTACGTGTGCAAAGCGTCCAGGTGTCCAAGAGCCGCCGGTTGTGTCTCCTCCAGGTAGGCCAGGAGTGCGCCGGCCGCTCGAACTGCCAGGGGTTTCCCTTCAATCCCATACCCAACCAGGGATTGGACGCCGAAATGTCGATGCAGGCGGTCGCGCGCGTCCTCCTCGTCGAAGCGCCAGGCGGGGTAGGGGGAAAGGGTGGCCCCGACATGCTCCAGCAGCGGAGGGCGTTCTTCCTTGTCCCGATCAAGCTTGTCCTGATCAAGGATGGGGAAGATGACCTCGGCCGGGTGCAAGCGAACCACTTCCTCCCGAGTACGCCGTTCCCACTCCTCCTCTCGGATCTCAGTGGCCGCGAATTCTCCCGTGCTGATGTCGGCGTAGGCCAAGCCCGCGCCCCGTTCGTCCCAGGCCAGAGCCACCAGGTAATTGTTCGCCTTTTCTGGCAGCAAATGAGGTTCGATCAGGGTGCCCGGGGTCACGACGCGTACCACCTGACGGGGCACCAGCCCCTTGACGGGTGTGTTGCCTTTTTGCTCGCAAATGGCCACCTTATAGCCTGCCTGGAGCAGTTTGGCAATGTACGTATCGGCGCTGTGGTAGGGCACACCGGCCAGGGGCACACGCTGACCTTTGCCCACCGGTCGGGAGGTGAGCGCGATATCACACACCTGGGCGACGATCTTGGCGTCCTCATCGAACGTCTCGTAAAAATCCCCCAGGCGGAAGAAGAGAATAGTGTCAGGATACTGGCGCTTGATCTGGAGGTACTGGCGGCGAACCGGTGTACTCATGGATCGTCTCTGGCTGTCAGGTGACGCGTTGATACTGAGATCGGGAGAAGCGCCGTCACCGGCCCCGGTCTCCCCACGAGAGGCCTACCTAGAAGCCCTGCTACCATTACTGGCCTCCCCCGGCTCCCGATGGAGGGGATACTGGGGAAGAAATGGGCAGTGGGGCGCGCCACAATCCATGTCCGGTCAGGATGTAGATGTAGGCTTCATCGTCGGTGATGAAGATGCTGCGAATGTCCCCGAAGTCCACATTGAAACCCTCGCCCGGGACCAGTTGTGCCACGAACTTTCCTGCTTGATCCTGTTCTTTTCCCAGGACGACGATGCGTTTGTTGCCGGCATCGGCCACATAAATATGATGGATGCGCTCATTCGTGAAGATGGCCGTGGGTGTGGACAACGTGGTGTCGGCAACAAAGGGCACTTGTTTGCCCTGAAAATAGCGAAGAATCCGGCCATCCGGGAAAAGCAGATAAACAGCACCGTCGATGGCCACATCTTCCACGCCGTCGAGCTGCACGGGAGTCTGGAAATAATTGTCCGGAGGAGCCGTATACCCGCCGTTGCCGGGGCTAAAGCGGAACAGGACGTTGGCCCCGGGATCCAGGACATAGAGCCGATCTCCGTAGACGACGATCCGCTTGGGACTCTGCCAGCCATCCGGACGAGCCAGAGCAAGGCGCCGTCCGCCACGAGTGCTGTCGTACGTAAACAGTTTCCCTGTGCCGTCCAGGGCCAGGAGGGCGCTGAGTTGCGTCACCGGTCCCGCGGGAAGCCACGTGATATCGACAAGGTCGCCGACGGTCGCATCACCCAACGCATCACCACGCCCAAAGAGGCGTTGCTGTCCTCCTTCGGCGACGGCCTGCCCTTTTTCGTCCAGCGTATAACGCATGACCACGTCGTCTCCGCGATTGAGGGTAAATACATCTTGACGCCGGGCGACAACCCGAGACCATTCTCCCCCACTGAAGGTGGCCAGTGGCCACATCACATAGAGCGGCTTCACCCTTTCCACGGTGAGTTGCTGATCTTGCAGTTGCGTCCTCAATTGTGCAATCTGAGGTGCTCCCGGATGAATGTGCTCGGCCTGACGGAGCGCTACATCGGCCTGGCGCAGATATTGGCGGGCGCCGGCCCGATCCGAAGCCTGACCAGCCTGTTGGATGGCGGTGGCGGCCTCACGGAGAGCGTTCTTGTAGGCCATTTCTTGCTGCCGCGCCTGTTGCCACCACAGAAAACCGGTGGTCAGTAAGGCCAGAAGGGGAATCAAAACCGCAATCGCCCATAGCCAGCGTCGCCAACGGCCCGACAGAACCCGACGCTGTGAGCGCTCCTTTTTGCGAAACGGCCATGGGGAGGGCCGGGTAATGGGTGGAGGGGGAGGCATGGTCAACTCCTCCAACGCTTCCTTCTCTCC
This sequence comes from uncultured Anaerolineae bacterium, assembly GCA_964487375.1. Lineage (GTDB taxonomy): Bacteria > Chloroflexota > Anaerolineae > JAADDB01 > JAADDB01 > JAADDB01. The sequence goes on from CAZAQA010000004.1 coordinate 38,484, forward strand.
CTCGCTGCTGCCGGCCGGGAGCAAGCGGCGGGTTAATGTCTGGGCTCCGGCCAGGAGTCGTCGACCGACCGGCTCAGCCTCACGTCCTGGTGCCCGGGACGCTGGCCCTGCGTCCTCGCCCTCTTCCTCTTCCGTCTCCTCAATAACCGGCCATTCCGGTGCCGCGATCTCTTCCCCGGCCGACGTCAGTTTGAGAGCCAATGCCGACAGATTCGGGGCCGACACAGCCCTGGCCAGGACCCTCAACATCTCTTCGGGATCGGAGAGGGCGATAGCATGGCGAAACACCTCGACATCCATCTGGCCCAACCAACCGGAATCCAGGAGCAAAATGGCTGTGCCCGGCACCACATTCATTCGTACCGTGTAAGGGCGGACATCCCGCTCCAATCCCAGTGGAATCGGATCTTCTTCTTCGTTCTGAAGAGGGGAGAACCATTGGAGTCCTGTAGGGAGCAGGACGGCTGCGGTCATGGCGCCAACTTGCACCAGGTTGATCTCGTCGTCCTTGAGAACCAGACAGGTCGCGTTGCACAAATAGCGGTCTTCCGGTTTTTCGGCCGACTCGTTGATCGTCAGCAACTCCTGATGAGCCGTGCGTACGGCATACACCAGCGCACTTTTGATGGGCCCCGGCGTGGCATAGTACGTGCTTTGGACGGTGTTCAACAGGTGGCGCAAGAAACGGCGTCGTTGACGCAGAGGCCCGGTCAGTTCCAGCAAAATGAGCAAGGAACCCTTCTCTGCTTCGGGAACATCTGAAGGGGGGGTGATCAGACGAGCATTGTAGCCGTGCTCCCGTTCTTCCCCCCTTTCCCGGGTCCATTCGGCCAGACGAATGTGCAAAGCGCTCATGATGGGCTCCTAAGGCTCCTGCAAAAGGGTGCGTGCATACTGGATGAGTTGCCCGGCGCGGGCAGGATCGGCCCCGACGGACTGAAAATATCGTTCCAGGAGTTCAATGGGCCCCAGGCTTTCGACCCCTTCGCTGGAGCCCAAGCGGAGACGGACGGGGCGGTCCACCTCTCGATGCATGGCGGCCACGTAGAAGGCCGGGGCCAGGGCCTGACGAATGCGTTTGTCGTCCAGATAAGGTTCACTGGCCGCATCCGTGGAGATGAACAAACGCACGACCGCGTCGTCCACGGGTCGACGGCGAATGGCGTCTAAAACCGCCTCCGTCGCCTGCTCCCCCCGCGCATCGACCCGCAACGTGACAAAGCGCCGGACTTGTAACCGCTGGAACGTCCAGTCAGCTTCCCAGTGACCACTGAGACTCCGTCGAAGCGTGACGTCGACGAAGCCCTTGGCCTCTTTCTCCTCGCCGAAGTCAATGCGCTCCATGCTGCCGCTGTATACGACCGGAGGGTCGGCGATGACTTGCTGGTGCTTATGAATGTGGCCCAGGGCGCCATAGGCCACTTTGGGGTGACGGAACAGGTGGGGGGGAAGGACGATGTCTTGCCCCAGCATGACACTGCGTTCTGAACCGTATGTGGCTCCCTGGACGGTCGCGTGGGCCGCAATGACGAGGGGAAGACTCGCATCGGCTTTCTGTAGAAGGGCGGCCACGACCGTGTAAAGGCGCTCGAGAAGCAGATTTTGGACGTCGGGCAGACTCAGGCCACGTGTTTCCTCTCGACGTAGAAATGTCGAACGCACGATCCAGGGCAGGGCCAGGATTTGGAGAGGGCCATGGCGCGTTTGGAGGACGACCAGTTCGGGTTTACGGGAGACATGAACATTGGGAACATCCAGCGTTGTGTAAATTTCCATGGAGTGGGCTCTGCCGATGGAGTTGGGAACGTCGTGATTGCCCACCAGCAAGAACACAGGTAGGTGTTCCGAGAGACGTCGGATGCGCCGGGCAAACTCCCGTTCGTAGGTGGGAGATGGATCGCGGTTCTTGAACGCGTCGCCGGAGAAAAGAACCAGATCGACGTCGTTCTCCAGGGCGTAGTCGACCAGCGTGTCAAACGAACGCAAGTAATCGAGCAAACGGGTCGAGAGTCCACTGGCCGGGTCGATCCGGCCGTAGGTCTCCATGCCCAGGTGAATGTCGGCAAAATGCAAAACTCGGAGCGTCGTCACGGGTCTCCACCCTGTGGTCTGATTTCGATCGGAACGTGGCCCATGAAGGTCCATCAGGGTCCCCATGGACCCTGTCCCCCACCACGTCCCCTCTGCCCGATTCTATGTCGGCTTGCCGTTCCTGTCAATCGGACGCGAAATTCACTCGCATTCGTTTCAGGTTTACGCTAACGGTCACGGTGCTGCGGGCGATGGCCACGAAATCTGGCCATCACGTGCAAGTGCAAGTGGTAGACTTCCTGTCCCCCACCCGCGCCCGTATTAATGATGACGCGGAACCCCTCTTCCAGGATACCCTCTTTCTCCGCGACCAGCCGGGCGACATAGAGTAAGTGCCCCAGGAGAGGCTCATCCTCAGGGGTGACATGGGCCAGAGACGGAATGTGACGGCGCGGGACGATAAGAACGTGAAAAGGGGCCTTGGGAAAAGCATCATGGAAGGCGATCACCCGGTCGTCTTCGTACACCTGCTGGGCGGGTGCATCTCCCGCCACGATACGGCAAAATATGCACGATCTCACAGTCTCCTCCGTGTTCCTTCCGAGAGGACTAGCCCCTGGATGTCTTGGGGAAACGACACGAGATGTGATCGTCCCTGGAGGGATTTAGCGGGCCAGGACGCCTGCTCCCACACGGGTTCTCCTACAAAATATCCCCCCTCCTCGCTCATAACCTGCACCAGGCGGGTGGGAATGATGGCGTTTTGCAGGTTAACCGTGGCCGGTTGCAGGGCGCGCACCCGCATGTAATTGTCCGTCCATCCGGACCAAACGCGTCGACCGACGCTGTCGGCCTGCTCCTTTGCCTCCTCCCAGAGAACAGGCCGTACCTTCCCGATGTAATGACTCATGTGGACAATTTTGCTTTGCCACATGAGCCGGTGCAGTTCTTTGCTACGTGCTTTCTTGACCGTCGGGGGAACGTGGGCGGGCAGCCGGATGGCTGCTGTTCCCTCACGGGGGGAATAGGTGAAAATGTGAATGTGGGCAAAGTGCATTTGCTCGATAAAGCGTAAGGAGGTGGCGAATTCCTCCTCAGTTTCCCCGGGAAAGCCAACAATGACATCGGTCGTAAGCGTGAGGTCAGAAATGCGCCGACGGGCCTCTTCGACCAGACGAGCGTAATCGGCCGTGGTGTAATGACGTCCCATACGACGTAAGGTGGCATCACAACCACTCTGAAGAGGCAGGTGCAAATGCGGCATCAGGCGTCCATGGCTTTCATCCCACAGCTCGAAGAAGTCAGAGGAGATGTTCCACGGCTCCAGAGAGCTAAGACGGAGACGTTCCACCGACGTTTCTTCCAAGAGGGTAGTCACCAGATGCTTCAAGTCTGTGCCCAAATCCTTGCCATACCCCCCCAGATGGACGCCCGTCAGCACGACTTCTCGGTACCCAAGCGCTACCAGGTGCCGGACTTCCCGCACGACGTCCATAGGAGGGCGGCTGCGCTCTGCTCCCCGTAGAGTGGAGACAATGCAGAAAGTACAGTGGTTGTTACACCCATCCTGGACTTTGAGGAAGGCTCGAGTTCGAGATGGCGAGAACGTGTAACGGGTCTCCCCCTCCTGGGCAGCAACCGGTAAAGATGTTCTCTCCGCGAAGGCGGCGATGACCTGCTCGACCAGGGTCTCTTTGTCCTCGTTGGGGACGACCATGTCCACACCGATGATCCCCTGAGCGCGGTCCGGCTCCAGAGTAGCGTCGCAGCCGGCGAAGACGAGGTGAGCCTGGGGATTGCGCCGGTGCAGGCGCCGGACAGCTTGGCGAGATTGGCGGCCGGCTTCACCGGTCACCGCGCAGGTGTTCACGATGCACACATCTGCATCCTTCGGGCAAGAGACAACACGCTGTCCGCGACGGACAAAATCACGTCGCCAGTGCTCCAGCTCGGCTTCATTCAATCGACATCCCAGAAACGTCAAATATACTCGCATCCCTATATTCGTTTTCTCCCTCCGGCTGAACCTTTCACGCCCCTGAACTGCGGCCCGTCCTCCCCTTTCACCGTGAAGGGCAAGGAGGAATCCATAGGGACGGCAATGATGCGTTTAGTATAACAAAAGCCCTTGAGCGAGACAACCGGCCGTCCCCTCTTCTCCCGACTGACCGGGGAGGCACCTCGTTGCCAACCTGAGCCGCACATTCCTGTTTGAACTTCAAATTGGATATACTGGGACGGACAAAATGTTCGGCTCCCACACGAATGTGAAACCAGCGGGAGATTACAGGAGCAAGAGCAGATGGTGCGAGGTGTGATTGCGGCGGGGGACCCACAAACCGTTTGGGCGGGAGGGAAAATCCTCCAGCAAGGGGGTAATGCCGTGGATGCAGCCGTGGCGGCCGCGTTCGCGGCTACCGTGGCCGAGGCCGTCCTGGTAAACATCGGCGGTGGGGGCCTGGCTCTGGTCGTGGACGGCCGCGGTGGTCGAGCGCAGGTGTATGACTTCCTGCCCGCTATGCCCACACGTCCCCCGTATCCGGAGATGGACTTCCGTCGCATCCTGGTCGATTTCGGCCCGGAGCAGCAGCCTTTTTACATCGGCAGAGCCAGTGCCGCCGTTCCCGGACTCGTAGCCGGCCTGTGTACCCTCCTGCAGGAACAGGGCACCCTGCCTCTTTCCACTGTCTTACAGCCGGCCATCCACCTGGCCAAAAACGGGATCGTGCTCTCGTCCTCCCTGGCTTATGTGCTACGCATCCTCCTGCCGATTTTTACCTACACCCCTGACCTCGCCCACATGTTTACCCACAATGGACGCCCTTACAGGGTGGGTGAGCGTCTGGCCTTCCCTCAACTGGGGGAAACCTTCGAACGACTGGCCACCGAAGGTGCGGACCTCTTTTATAAAGGGGACATCGCTCGCTCTATCGTCGCCGACCAGATGGCCCATGGAGGACTTCTGCAGGCAGAAGATCTGGCAGGCTATCAGGTTCGACGCAAGCGCCCGCTGGAAATTCACTATGCTCACATGCGGTTGCTTTTCCCGCCCCCTCCCTCCAACGGAGGCATTTTGGTCGCGTTCGCCCTCCGGCTTCTCCAGCATTTCCCGGTGGAGTGTCTTTCCCACAACGAGGCCGAACACATTCGATTGTTGGCCGGAACCATGAGCTGCACCCAGGCCGCGCGCCGGGACTGGGAACGCGACGCCCGCCCGCTGCCCGAACGGACGCAATGGTTCCTGGGGGATGCGCACGTGCGTCCCTATCGGGCCCAGTTAGGGGCCTTCCTGCAGGGACAAATGAACCCGGAGCGAGTACCTTCACCTCCTGAATCCCCGTACACGACCCACATCAGCGTGGCTGATGCCTCCGGGCAAGTGGTCAGCATGACAATTTCTGCCGGGGAGAACGCCGGTTTTCTAGTCGGGGACACGGGCATTCTCCTCAACAACATGCTTGGAGAAGCAGACCTGCATCCGGACGGGTTCCACCTTCTTCCGCCCGGGCAACGGCTGACTACCATGATGACGCCCACTGTCGTCCTCGAGGACTCGCAGCCCCGCCTGGTCACGGGCAGTGGGGGCAGCAGTCGAATTCGTTCCGCCATTTTACAGGTGATCAGCAACCTTCTTGATTTCCACATGCCTCTGGCCGAGGCCGTCGACCGCCCTCGGATTCACTTCGAGGATGAGATCTTGCAACTGGAAGGGGGCATTCCTCCAACCGTGGCCCGACGCCTCGAACAGGAGGGATTTACAGTAAACCTTTGGCCCGATCGAAATCTGTTCTTCGGCGGCGCCCACAGCATTGCCCAAGAATCCGGGCAATGGACAGGAGCTGGGGACCGACGACGCGGTGGGGTCTTTGCTCTCATCAAAAGCTGAGCTTACCCCGTTTCCCTCCACTGCCTTCTCGAGGCGGTCCTCCGCCGGCAATCTTCGCCAAACCTTCTCTCGTATGTATAATGAGATGAAGTGCGTATTTCACGCGTGACATCGTGCCGGATATCCCCGGACATCCTGATGGTAAATGCAGCACCTTTGTGTGCAGAGGAGTTGAGGACACGACTATGTTCAAAAATCTGGTCAAGAAGGTAATAGGCGATAGCAACGAGCGGGAGATTTCCCGCCTGATGCCCATCGTCGAAGAAATCAACCGCTGGGAGCGCGAGATAGAGAAGTGGCCTGACGAGCGTTTCCCCCAACGGACCGAAGCTTTCAAGCAGCTCATCCGTGAACGAACAGCCGTCTTGCGCGAAGAGGTCCAAGAGGTTCAGGAAGCCCTGGACTCGGAAAAGGATCCCATCGAAGTCGCGCGCTTGCGAGGGGAATTGGAGAAAAGGCGGAAAGATCTGCTCCAGGCCGAGGAGGATGCTCTCTGGGAAATCCTGCCGGAGGCCTTCGCCATGGTGCGAGAGGCCTCACGCCGCACCATCGGTCTGCGCCACTATGACGTCCAACTCGTGGGGGGCATCGTCCTCCACCAGGGCAAAGTGGCCGAAATGCGCACCGGCGAGGGGAAAACTCTGGTGGCCACTCTGCCCCTTTACCTCAACGCACTCAAGGGCCGAGGAGTCCACCTGGTCACGCCCAACGATTACCTTTCCAAAGTGGGTGTGCAATGGATGGGCCCTATCTACCACTTTCTGGGCCTTTCGGCCGCGGTCATCCAGTCTGCCGCGGGCAACCCCGACCAGGCCTCCTTCATGTACGATCCCACGTACCAGGCCGAAGATGATCGCTATCAGTACTTGCGGCCCATCTCCAGACGAGACGCTTACAGGGCGGACATCACCTACGGCACGAACAACGAGTTCGGCTTCGACTACCTGCGCGACAACATGGTCTACGAGATGGAACAGTTGGTGCAACGGGAGTTGCATTACGCCATCGTGGACGAGGTAGACAGTATTCTCATCGATGAAGCCCGGACGCCCCTCATCATTTCCGCGCCGGACGAAGAATCCTCCGAATACTATGTCAAGTTTGCGGATCTGGTCCGCCGTCTGCGCCCGGAGGAGGATTACACGGTTGAATTGAAGGAGCGCGTCGTCTTGCTGACCGAGGCGGGCATCAACAAGATCGAGCAGTGGTTGGGGATCGACAACCTTTACGGCCCCGAAAACTTACATCTCACCCCTTACTTAGAGAATGCCCTCAAAGCTCACGCCCTTTTTGAACGGGACAAGGATTACATCGTCAAGGATGGCGAGATCATCATCGTCGATCCCTTTACAGGGCGCTTGATGCACGGCCGCCGCTACTCGGAAGGGTTGCACCAGGCCATCGAAGCCAAAGAGGGGGTACCCGTACAACGGGAAAGCCTGACCTACGCCACCATCACTTTTCAGAATTTCTTCCGCATGTACGACAAGCTGGCCGGCATGACCGGGACGGCGGCGACTGAGAAGGAGGAGTTGGGGAAGATCTACGACCTGGACGTGGTTGTTATCCCTACCAATGTGGAATGGCGGGCCAGACAGGGCGAATTGAAGACGACGGTGGAGAAGCGAGATGGCGCTGAAATCGTCACCTATGACGACCCGGAAAAGGGCAAACGCTTCTTCAAACGGGTCGACTATCCGGACATGATCTACAAAACTCAGAGTGCCAAGTTCAAAGCTGTGATTGACGAGATCGAAAAGTGGCACAAGATGGGGCGGCCGGTATTGGTGGGTACGGTGGCTATCGAAACGTCGGAGCGACTCTCTCGTTTGTTGTCGCGGCGCGGGATCCCTCACAACGTGCTCAACGCCAAATATCACGAGAAGGAGGCCGTCATCATCGCCCAGGCTGGCCGACCGGGGGCGGTGACCATTGCCACCAACATGGCCGGCCGTGGCGTGGACATTCTTCTTGGCGGCAACCCGGAAGGCCTGGCGCGGGACAAGCTGCGCAAGGAAGGCTATGACCTGACGAGTATTCCCGCCCTGGGCTGGGACGATGCCTTGAAGATGTTGCGTACCGGCCAAGACCCGACGGCCAAATATCCCGAACGGTGGGCCGAAGTTCTCAAGGAAGCGTATGAGCAGGTGGAGCGAGATCGGCAGAAGGTGTGGGAACTGGGTGGCCTACACGTCATCGGCACGGAGCGCCACGAGGCCCGGCGCATTGATAATCAGTTGCGGGGGCGTGCCGGGCGTCAAGGCGATCCCGGATCCAGCCGTTTCTACGTCTCCCTGGAGGACGAACTGATGCGGCGCTTCGGTGGCGAGAGCGTCGCTAACCTCATGGACCGCCTGCGGGTGCCTGAGGACATGCCTCTGGAGAGCGGCACGGTGTCCAAGCTCATCGAGAATGCCCAGCAACGCGTAGAAGGGTACAACTTCGACATCCGCAAGCAGGTACTGGAGTTCGACAGCGTCATCAACACTCAGCGCGAGATCATCTACGAACAACGACGCCGTATCCTTACTTCGTCCAACTTGCGCCCGACGGTCATGGACATGATACAGAAAGTCCTCAGCAGCCTGGTGGATTCCTACACCACGGGGGAGTGGTCGGGTGAGTGGGATGTGAACGGGCTGTACGAAGCCGTCAACGCCATCCTCCCCCTGCCCCGGACTGTGCGCCCAGACGAATGGCAGCAGATGGCGCCTGAGGTCATCAAAGAGCACCTCTTCGATCTAGCCGAGGAGGCGTATCAACGCAAGGAACAGGAACTGGGCGAGGACATCATGCGTCTGGCCGAACGTCACATCATGCTGCGGGCTGTGGACTCCCGCTGGGTGCGCCATCTCACCAACCTGGACAACCTGCGCCAGGGAATTGGGCTGCGCGCCCTGGCACAGGAGAATCCTTTGGTTGCATTCAAACGGGAGGCACATCAACTTTACACGGAGCTGGTGGATGCCATTACCAACGATGTCGTCCACAGCATCTACAAAGTTCAAGTTGCTCCTCCTCAGGCCGTCATGGCCCGTCAGCAGTCGCTCCACTACGGTCGGGGAGATGGGGCCGGAGCACAAGGCGCGGCCGCTCCCGTACGTCAGCCGCATCGCAACCTGGGGCGCAACGATCCCTGTTGGTGCGGCTCAGGCAAGAAGTACAAGCATTGCCACTGGGCCGCGGACCACGGTCGGGCGCCGACCAACGGGGCAACCTCAGCCAAAGCAACCACGGCTACCGCGGCGGTCGCTTCCAGGACAAAACCCCATCGCAAGAAGAAAAAGAAAAAGCGGAAGAAATAGTGATTTTCGAGGCCATCCGCCGTTCATCGTTGCTGCCGGACAGTTTCCATTCGTCCACCTAACCGGAGACACGAAACAACGGCTATGTCCATCCCTGATGAGCGTGTGAGGAGGCACCATGAAATTTCGCCACGTGGGTACGTCCCGTCCTCTTATCGAGGGTCGTCGTAAAGTCATGGGCCGGGCCACCTACACCCCGGACATCCGGCTGCCGGGAATGCTCTATGCGCGATTTGTCCTCAGCCCGTACGCCCATGCCCACCTCCTTGGCATCGACTCTTCTGAAGCCCTTGCCACGCCGGGCGTGGTGGCCGTCGTCACCGCGGCAGACCTGCCCGACATTCCCCCGACCTCTCGCCACCGGCTCCTGCTGGCCCGAGATCGGGTCATCTTTGTCGGTCAACCCGTCGCGGTCGTGGTAGCTGAGTCCGCGGAGGCGGCTGCAGATGGTGTGGAGCAAGTTCGGGTGGACTACGATCCACTTCCCGCGGCCGTGACCCCGGAGGAAGCGCTGCGGCCGAACGCCCCCCTCGTCTGGCCGCAAGGATTGCCCGGCGCGTCTGAGGAAGCGGCAGCTCACGGCGCTGATGTGGAAGGGGAACAAGAACCTCGTCACGGCAACGTGGCTCAAACCCTCCACTTTCAGCGGGGCGACGTGGCCCGGGGATTCGCCGACGCGGATGAAATTGTCGAGGGCACCTTCCGCACGCCCAGAGTGCACCAGAATTTTCTGGAACCCCATGCAACGGTGGTTGTCCCCGACCCCATCAGCGGTGGGGCCCAGGTCTGGAGTAGTACCCAGGCCCCGTACTACGTGCGCTCCGAAGTGGCCTCGGCCTTGGGTGTGCCCATGTCCGATGTGGTGGTCGAACCCGTGACCGTCGGGGGCGGCTTCGGGGGCAAGTTTCTGCTCTACGAGCCCCTGGTGGCGTTGGTGGCCCGACATGTAGGTCGTCCGGTGAGCTTGGTCCTCACACGAATGGAAGAGCTGCTGGCCGGAAACCCAGCGCCATCTGCACGCTTTCAGGTGCGTTTGGGCGCTAAGCGGGATGGGACCCTCACCGCGCTGCAGGCGGAAATCACCTTCGACGGCGGTTGTTACCCCAGTTCCCCTCTGGGCATTGCCGCCTTGCTCCTGGGAAGTTACTACCGCTTTCCTCATCTGGACATTCGGGGGCAGGAGGTGTTGACGTTCAAACCCTCGACGGGCGCGTATCGGGCCCCCGGTGCGCCGCAGGCCACGTTCGTCATCGAGAGCCTGATGGATGAGATGGCCCGACGCCTGGGTAAGGACCCTATCGAGCTACGGCTGCAAAATGCTTCCCAGGCCGGGGACCCGATGGCAAACGGAAAACCCTGGCAGCCGATGGGATTGAAGGAAGTGCTGGAGACCTTACGGGAACATCCTGCCTGGCAGGAAAGAGAACGTGCACGTCAGTCCGGGCGTGGGGTGGGGATCGCGGTCGGCGGCTGGCTCGGTGGCATTGAGCCTTCTGCCGCGGAATGCACTTTGCACCCGGACGGGACATTGCACGTGCACGTCACCGCCGTGGACTTAACCGGAACGCACACAGGGTTTGCCACTCTGGCCGCGGAAGCCTTTGGCACAGACCCGGAGAATGTGCGGGTCGTCCAGGCGAACACCGCGACCGGACCCTACGCCGGTTCTGCAGGGGGGAGCAAGATCACGTATACGGTGGGACCCTCGGTCATCGAAGCAGCGAAGCGCGCACGGGAGCAAACTCTGGCCATCGCCGCCCGGATTTTGGGCGTCGAGCCCGACGATGTTGATATACGGGGGCGTGAGGTGATCGTGCGCTCTGCACCAGAGAAACGGATCTCCCTTAGGTTCCTTGCAGCCCAGACCATGCGTTTTGGTGGGGAGTACCCACCAGTTCTGGGTTATGGTCGGCACGCGAACACAATCCAGTCCCCCGGCTTTTGTGCCCAATTGGCGGAGGTTAGTGTGAATGAGGAGACGGGTCAGGTACGCGTGCATCGAGTGGTTGTTGTCCAGGACGTCGGGCGCGCTATCAACCCGTTGCTCATTCGAGGACAGATGATGGGGGCCGTGGCACAGGGGTTAGGCTGGGCCTTGTACGAGGAGATGGTGTACGACCAGGCTGGGCAATTGCTCACCGCGACCTGGTCGGATTACGTTCTGCCCGGCGCCGCTGAGGTTCCGCCCATCGAGACGGTCATCGTGGAAGTCCCGACGGAGCAAGGGCCTTATGGGGCCCGCGGTGTGGGGGAACCCCCTGTCATCCCCACCGCGGCTGCCATCGCCAATGCCCTGGCGGATGCAACGGGGGTTCGCCTGACACACCTTCCCATGACCCCTGAACGGGTGGTCGAGGGGGTGAAGAGAGGACGTTTGAGTCACCCTCTCCGCCCCCAGATGTCCTCTTAAAATCGCCCCCTTTATGCCGGAGCAGGAGAGGGGGCCGGCACGGTAGCGTTGGCGGAGGCATCCACATCTCGGAAGAGAGACTCGAATTCCTCGCGCTCCAGGGTCTCTTTGTCCAGCAGTAATTGGGCTACTTCGTCTAGTTTGTTGCGATAGCGCGTGAGGATGTCCTTCGCTTTGGCATAAGCGGTGCGCACGATGCGTTGAATTTCCTCATCGATCTGCTCGGCGACTTCCTCGCTGTAGTTACGCTGCTCGCCGATTTCCTTTCCCAAAAAAACAAGCTCATCTCGCTTGCCAAATACCATTGGACCCAAGCGGTCGCTCATACCATAACGAGTGACCATCGCTCGTGCCATCTTGGTCGCTTTTTCCAGGTCACTGACGGCCCCATCGGTCATATCCCCGAAGGCCAACTCCTCCGCGGCCCTCCCGCCCAGAGCCACAGCGATCTGGTCCATGAATTCTGCCCGCTTCACGAACATCCGATCATCCTCGGGCAGGGAGAGCGTGTATCCCCCTGCCGCCCCGCGCGGGATGATAGAAACTTTATGCACCGGCGGTGTGTGTTCACAAATATGGGTTACGATGGCGTGTCCGGCCTCGTGGTAGGCGACGATGCGCTTTTCCTCAGGGCTGATGACCCGGCTGCGGCGTTCCGGTCCCAACGCCACCCGCTCGATGGCCTCGGTAAACTCGTCCATGCCGATGGAACGCTTGTTGCGCCGCGCCGCCAGGATGGCGGCCTCGTTGACCAGGTTCTCCAGGTCCGCGCCGACGAAGCCTGGGGTCAGGCGGGCAATGGTGTCCAGGTCCACGTCGGGAGCCAGGGGCTTGCCCCGCACGTGGACTTCCAGGATGGCCCGACGACCCCGCATGTCCGGTCGGTCCATGACCACACGGCGGTCGAAGCGCCCGGGGCGGAGGAGTGCGGGGTCGAGGATGTCGGGGCGGTTGGTGGCGGCGATGACGATAACGTTGGTGTTGGTGTCGAAGCCGTCCATTTCCACCAGGATCTGGTTGAGGGTTTGCTCTCGCTCGTCGTGGGAGCCTCCCAGACCGGCCCCGCGGTGGCGGCCCACCGCGTCGATTTCGTCGATGAAGATGATACAAGGGGCGTTGCGCTTGGCCTGGTCAAAGAGGTCACGCACGCGGGAGGCGCCGACGCCGACGAACATTTCCACGAATTCGGAGCCGGAGATGGAGAAGAAAGGGACACCCGCTTCCCCGGCGATGGCCTTGGCCATGAGGGTTTTGCCGGTGCCGGGCGGGCCGATGAGGAGGACGCCCTTGGGAATGCGGGCGCCGAGCGCGGCGAACTTCTGCGGTTCGCGCAGGAATTCGACCACCTCTTGAAGCTCTTGTTTGGCCTCTTCGGCGCCGGCCACGTCGTCGAACGTGACCGTGGGCTTGTCCCCCACATACATCCGGGCCCGGCTCTTGCCAAAGGACATGGCCTGACTGTTGCTCCCCTGTGCCTGCCTCAGGAGGAGAAGGAACAGGAAGCCCACGATAAGAATGGGTAAGAGGTTCGTCAGGATCAACAGCCAGTTCCCAAACTGGCTGGGAGCCTCGACTTCAATTTTGACGTGTTGCAGATCTTGTGGGGAAACCCCATAGTCCTTCAGCAGGGATATCGTGTCCTTGCCTCGCTCTTTGCGAGAAATAGTCGCCTGTTTCTCACCCTTCAGGTGGACGTCCAGTTCATCTCCCTTGATGACAATGCGCTCCACCCGGCCTTGTTTCACCCAACGGGCCACCTGGCTGATGTCTGCCTGGGGGGCCTGAGGGCTATGGGGGAACATGCTGAAGAACAACGCGGCCGCGGCCACGAGGATCAGCAAATAAACGAATCCATTGCGACTCCAGTTTAAGCGATTGTTCACTGCTTCCTCCAACTGCTCAATGTGCACTCTCACGGCACAGTGGCATGGTCATTGTACTCCACTCTTCCCGTGCGACCAATTCCAACAAAGCCAGCGTACGATCCCACCAGCCGGCTGACCCGCCCGGCCGGCTGGTGTCCGAGGGGGGCTCAAATTTCCTTCCAAACTTTGGCCATACTCTCCCCATAGACATGGAGATCCCACTCACACACCCAACCGAAGGGAGTGGTGTACACGGTGTACCCCGTCCGCCGGAGTCGCTCAGCCAACCGTTCCAGGAAGTCCAGGGCAAACTCAGGGGACGCATTGTTCCCTCCCAGATGGGTGAAGGAGTGCAGCACAATAGTGCGTAAGCCTCGTTTGTTGGCCACCCATTTCAGGTGCTTCAGAGTTTGGCGAAACACAGAAGAACTGCGTTCCTCATCCTCATCCCCCTCTTCTACATGTACGAAAGCCACAACCGCATCAGATGCCTCTCCGGGGGTTGCCGGAGGCGCTTCTCCCAGAGTCTGCCGGTAGGGGGTCCATGCAAACTTCTTCGCCTGAAACGTAAGGATCTTCATGCGTCCTCCACCATCGACTGGGGGCGATCATCTGTTGGGTTCAGTTCCCAGCCTTTCAGGCGGTGTAGCCGCCAGGGGTGCTCCCAGCAACGGATTTTGAACTCCCAAAAGTAGGCCGATTTGAAGCCTTCCGAACCGACGTAGAATTTGTGGCGGTAGCGATAGCGATGGTGATGACAGACACGGCGGCCACACACCTCACATGTGGGCAATGCCACGGCAAACACTTCGTCGTCGTAAGCGCAGGTCCGTTCTTCCACGGGGGCTTCGATGATTGGACGCCGCGATGCTTGGGGCCGACCGATTTCTGCCAAGGTCCGATTGACGCACACCTCGCAGCCGTTTTCACCGAAGATGGCCACATAATCAGGAGGGATGGGCTTAAGGTGAGCCGCGCACACAGGCTGTCCGCACTGATTGCACAGGACGGTCGCCGGTGCTCCACATATCCAGCATGAGCCCAGACCGTCCTTTTCATCCGAGTCTTCCATGTTCACATGTAAGTCCGGAAACGCTCTTTCTTCCATCGTTGCCCTCTCCCCCTCCTGCAGTCGTCCGGTTACTTCGTCCGGCGCGGAAGATTCCAGAACTCCCCTCTGACAGGATCAACTCCGAACCGGTTCGGAGAGAGGGCGGAACAGTTCAAGAGGAAGGGTAGCCGGCTGGCTGATGAGTTCCCCTTCTTTTTCCACATACCGACGCAGATTGCCCGGCTCCTCCACGCGGTCGATGAAAAGGATGCCGTCCAGATGGTCGATCTCGTGCTGGAATACCCGGGCCAGGAAGCCGCGAGCACGAACCCGGATCTCCTTGCCGTTGACATCCTGAGCTCGTACGACGACTTCTTCCGAACGCCACACATCCCCATAAATGCCGGGGATGGAGAGGCATCCCTCTTCTCCCAGGACTTGTTCTCGGCCGGCCTTGATGATTTTAGGGTTGACGAGGACGTACGTTTTCCCGCTTTGGGGGTTGTTCTCCTCTTCGGGAATTTCCGCCACAAAGATGCGGATAGGCAACCCGATCTGGGGCCCCGCCAGTCCGACCCCATAAGCTTCATGCATGGTTTCAACCATATCCTCTGCCAGGGCCCTCAATTCGGCACTGAAGCGCTTTATACGTTTCGCCCTCTGGCGCAAAATAGCGCGATCCGGGTCGAACACGGTCACTACACGGCGTACACTCATCCACAGAGTCCTTTCCTGGTCACAGTCAATCGAGGCGGAGCAACGGTCCGGAGAAAGGGCTCCCGGCCGGTCCGCTATTTTCCAACAGAAACGATTCGGAAAAATTATACGCCCCGGCATATAATTCTGTCAAAGGCTGCTGCCAAAAAGCTTGCTGCCCACCCGGGGGACAAAGGGCCACGAGGAACGGATAGCGTGGTTCTCTGTCCGCAAGTTGTTTCCGAGGGGCCCAGCGCCGGGGGGTCGGCGAAGCGAGGACACCCGCACGGGTTGGGAGGTGCCATGCAAGAAAAACGATGGTGGGGAGTTGTGATTGTCGCCTTGATAATGCTGGCGGCTTGCCGGGGAGGAGGCACAGCCACCGCACCCACGCCAACGCCCATCGGCGCGGGGTTGCCGGACAAAAAAGCTATCATCGCCGTACTGGACGCAGAAGCGCAAGGGGTGGCCCACCAGAACGTGGATCTGCTCATGCGACTTTGGGCGCAGGACGGCATGGTACGAGACGCCCGGCACACGCCGGACAACCCCGGCGACGACGCCGTCTGGCAGGGGAGGGATGCCATCTACCAGCGCTATGTCCACCTTGTTTTTCCTGGCAACCCGACGTACGTGGCGCACACAGACCTGCAGATCACGCTGCACGGTAATCACGCTGTCGTCACCAGCACCACCCGCATCGGGGCAGAGGTGGCCCCTGCCGGTGACCGCTGGGAACTGGTCAAACGGAAGGGACACTGGCTCCTCTACCGGCTGACGTACAACCTGGAATAGTGCCATGAATGTCGGGGCGCAAAGGGGCGCTCCTCATGAGAGGGGGGAGGCCTCTGGCCCCTTTTCCGGATATTCCTGGGCGATCAAGAACCGCAGCTTCGCCTTCTCCTCCTCGGGCGTACGAATTTCTCCGTCCAACCAGCCATCGCGCAACGCGCGCAGGATGCGCCCAAATTGCGGGCCCGGTCGCAGCCCCAGAGTCCGGCGCAGATAGGTGCCATCCACCGCGGGCCGAATGTGTCGCCAGGTTTGGACATAACGATCGTAGCGTTCCCACAAAACCGGCTTGTTTTCGGCGACGGCAATGATGAAGAGAGCACCTAGGGAGCGCTTTTCCACCCGTCGGACAAAACCGCTGGGAGGCAAGTCAGGAGCGGCCAGATCACGTCGCTGTTCCCTGAGAGCGATGAGATCGTTCAGCAGCCGCACGGTCTCCCTGCGGAAATGAAGCCGGCGTTCGATCCCTTGGATGGCTTCTGCCGGCAGGTCATAAAGCCACAGTCCCATGTACAACCGCTCGATGGCATCGGGGCGCTCCCGAGAGTGCAAAGCCTTCCGTAAGCGCCGGAATCGCGCCGCAACGCGGTCGTCGAATGTCAAATCGGGATAAATATGGGGGAGGACGCCGAGTTCCTGCAGGCGTTGTAAAGCCCGTTCGGGCTGTCTCTCATTGAGGATAAGCTCCAGCTCGTGGGTGATGCGGGGGCCGGACACGCGAGACAGGAGCTCTCGCGCGTCCGCGATGAGCTCCTCAGTGCGCTGTTCGATGCGGAAGCCAAAGCGTTGTTCGAAGCGCACAGCGCGCAGGATTCGGGTGGGATCCTCCACGAAGGAGAGGGAGTGCAGGACGCGAATCAAGCCTGTTTGCAGGTCGGAGAGCCCCCCGTAAAAATCCAGCAATTCCCCCCAGTGCTCCCCATCGAGGCGGATGGCCAATGTGTTGATAGTAAAGTCCCGACGGTGCAGGTCCAGCTTGATCGAGCTGCTTTCTACCGTGGGCAGGGCGGTGGGATGCTCGTAGAACTCGGTTCGAGCCGTGACCAAATCCAGCGTTTCCGGCAGGCCCTCACCCGGGGGAAAGAACCCTTGATCCGGCAAAATCCACTTGGCCGTTCCAAATCGACGGTGAGATCGCACGCGCCCCCCATATTTGGTGGCCAACCGCCTGGCCAGGCGAATGGCATCCCCCTCCACGACGAGGTCGACATCCCAATTTTTCACGCCCAGGAGCAAATCGCGGACGAATCCGCCGACGACATAGAGGGGCATCTCCAACTCGGCAGCTTCCCGACTGACCAGACGCAAGAGCTGTACCAGGGCCGGTGGCAGGGATTCCTCCAGTTTGCGGGCGATCGTCTCCCGGGGAGACGTGGAGGGTTGTCCCCACAGGGTGATCAGATCGGTCCGAGTGACAATGCCGATGACCCGACCTTTCTCGTCGACCACGGGAATCTGTCCCCACCCGCTCTTCATCATCGTGCGGCGCAGGGTCTCGATGGAATCCTCCGGCCTTACCGTGTACGAGCCCGCGTGCATGATGCGGGAAATCGGTGCCCCGGCCAGGCCGTGGTGCAGGGCCCGGTCGACCTGCCGCCGGGTGATCATTCCGACCACGTGACCTGTCAGCGGGTCGACCACAGGAAAGCCCTCAAATCCGTAGCGGCGCATCTGTGCGTCTACCTCACGGATGGGGGTGTCCGGAGGAAGGGTGCGCACGCCGTGGGACATCATTTGAGCGACCGTGGTGGAAGGACGCACGTGCGTTTGCAGCAAGCGCCGGAGCTGGCGTACCGCATCTTCCAGGGAAATATCCCGCAAGACAGCCGCGGCTGCCCGCCGATGCCCCCCGCCCCCCAACGACGCGGCGATGCGGCCCACATCCACGGCGTCCGTGGCGCTCCGGGCCACCATCTGAATGTGGCCGTCCAGTCCTACCAAGATGAAGAGGGCTGCGGGGTCGTAGAGATCACGTAATTTGTGGGCCAGGGTGGAAAGTTCGTCCATGAATGCCGGTGCCTTGGCGGCCGCGATGACCACTGTGTGACCATGGATGTCGAGCACGAGTGCCTGGTCGATCAGGCGCTGGAAGAGCATGCGTTGGGCCTCATTTAGGGGATGATGCAAGAAACGGGCCACCGTATCCAGATCGGCTCCCTGTTCCAACAGCCAGGCGGCCGCGCGCACGTCTCGCGGGGTGGTTGTCCCGTACAGGAGGGACCCCGTATCTTCGTAGATCCCCAGAGTGAGTAGCGTGGCTTCCAGGGAGGAGAGGGCAACGCCTCGCCTAATGATGCGTTCCACCAGCAACGTCGTGGTCGCTCCCATGGCCTCTCCGGTGTACACCCAATGGGGAGGAAGCGTGCGAGCCAGTGCATGGTGATCAATGATCAGGACAGGCGTTTGAGAGGAGACCCCCTTGGGGGCCTGAAAGGATTGGCTGTCCACGACGATGACCCGGGTCACCCGGCTGCGTGTCAAGTCCTCCGGACGTACAAAGGGAAACGCGTCTCGATAGATGGTCAGGAAGTGGCGCACATTTCGGTTGATGCTGCGAGGGAGTACCGGCAGGGCGCCAGGATAGAGCTTATGAGCGGCCAACAGACTGGCCACCGCGTCGAAATCCGCGTGTTCGTGCGTGACGATGAGCTCGGTCGTCGTCATCCTATCCCAACTTGTACCCGAACTGCCGCAGCAAGGATATCCGCTCCTGAATGTCCTCCTCGCCTTCGATGCCGACGGGAGGCTCGCCGTCAATGACCCCCAGAATGCCCCGACCTCGCTCGGTTTCGGCCACGATGACCTCCACCGGGTTGGCCGTCGCCGCGAAAATATGCGCCACTTCGGGCACCATTTTCACCGGATTGAGCACATTGATGGGATAAAAGCCGGGAGCAAGGGTAATGACAAAGGAGTGGCCCGCGCCTAGAGCCTGAGCAATCGTCTGGGCCAGTTCAACCATGTCCTTGTCGGTGCCGGACCAACGAATCAGGCGCTTGCCCGAGGATTCACAGAAGGCGATACCAAACTTGATGCCGGGCACGGCCGTGACCAGGGCTTCGTGGAGATCCTCCACCGTCTTGATGAAATGAGATTGGCCGAGGATGATGTTCACCGCTTCGGGCTTTTCGATGCGAACGATGTGCAGTTCCATGGTCACTTCCTCCTAATCTGTCTGCTCTCTCGGCTATGCCTTGTCCGCCGAGGATATGCTCTTTGGGGATGATACTATAGGGGCCCGAAGAGACCAAGCAAGGCACCAGCCGCCGTGGAAGCTCCCCCTTGATGAGTGGAAATGTCCGATTCATCCGCATGATTTGACAGGGAGAGGACCGTCCCTATAATGGGAGTACAACTGCAAATGATTCGCAACTGAGACGATCGGGAGGAAGCACACGATGGGAGCATCTCTGTTGATCGCCCTGCGTGAAGGGGTGGAGGCCGCGTTGATCGTCGGAGTGGTATTGGGCGTGCTGTCCCGTTCTGGACATGCCCGGTTGAAGCGCCATGTGTGGATGGGCGTGGTGAGCGCCGTGGTCCTCAGTGCCGGGGCAGGTGTTCTCCTCTACCGGGTCGGGGTCACGTTTTCAGGGCGAGGGGAACAGCTCTTCGAGGGGGCAACGATGCTTACGGCTGCCCTTTTGCTCACCTGGATGATTTTCTGGATGAAGACACATGGGCGAGAGCTCTCACGAGAGTTGGAGGCGAATGCCCGGGAAGCACTTTCCGTGGGCGGGGTAGCCTTGTTCCTGGTGGCGTTTACTGCTGTCCTGCGCGAGGGCCTGGAAACGGCCCTGTTTCTGGTGGCCGCGACGTTTCAGGCCAACACGGCCGGGACGCTCGGCGGTGGGGTTATCGGCCTGGCCCTTGCCGTGCTCATCGGCGTGCTCATCTTCCGCGCCAGTCTGCGGCTTGACCTGAAGCGGTTCTTCAATGTCACGGGATTGCTGCTACTGTTTGTGGCTGCGGGGCTGGTGGCTCACGGTATTCACGAATTCCAGGAGGCAGGGCTTATCCCCGTCATCGTCGAGCACATCTGGGACATCAACGGCTTCATCAACGAAAAGGGGGTGCTTGGCAGTTTTCTGACGGCTCTTTTTGGCTACAACGGCAATCCTTCCCTGATCGAGGTCATCGGCTATCTAACCTACCTGATTGTTGTGGGCATTGCCGGGAAACCGCGAGATGTAAAGGCCCGCGAAGTATTGGCCTGAGAGGGGCTATTCCGCGCCACGAAGGGCCGGATGTACTCATAAAAGGAGCTTGAAGGCCAGCGCCGAGGGAGACCTCTCAACGGAACTCTATAGCCAAACGGTCGGTGAGGAATCCACGGCCGTGACTTTCCTCACCGACTGGGCATGGACAGTCTTCTCGTTCTCTGACGAGCCGGGAAGCGACTTATTCGTCCCCCAGACCTCCGAGATCGAGGCCCTCCAGGAATTCCTTAAAGGCCCCCAGGTCCTCGTCTTTAACCTCTTCGTCGGCCATCAGTTCTTCCAGCAGGTGTTCGTCGGCGCTGATGTCCTCGTCCGGAACGTTGCCCGCTTGCTCCATGACGTGTTCGGCGACGAAAATAGGAGCATCGACCCGCACGGCCAGCGCGATGGCATCGCTGGGACGGGCGTCAATCTCGATCGGCTCCCCGTTCCGGTCGAGGATGACAAGGGCGTAAAATGTGTCGTTGCGCAGGTCACTCACGACGACGTGCGAGACTTGCGCTCCCAGGGTCTCGATAATATCGGCAAGGAGATCGTGAGTAAGGGGACGAGGAACTTCGACTCCTTGTAGCTCGATCGTGATCGCATCCGCCTCGAAGGGGCCGATCCAAATGGGGAGAAAGCGTCGGCCCAATCGTTCCTTCAGGATGATCACCCGATGTTGAGACATCAAGCTGACCCGAATGCTATCAATTTCCACTTCGATCATGGGTCATCCCTCACATAGTTTGTGCGTACAAAGCTCGAGATGGTTTGGTGTTCTTCCATGGCGAGCTCCGGTGGGCCCTCCCTACCACTCACCTCTCAAAAACGGCGTCCGGAAGAGCGACCTTACCCTTCTTTCTGGTGGAACAACCGGTCGCGATTATAACACCGTCCAATGAGCGCCACAAAATTACTTTCGCACCTCCACACATCTCCACCCGGCCCCTGATTCCTCTCCTGATGGACTCGACCTGGTTCAGATCATGGCCTCGCGACGGCGGTATTGGAGAGCTTCGGCCAGATGAGTGACGTCAATGCGGTCGCTCTCCGCCAGATCGGCTATGGTGCGGGCCAGCTTCAAGACTCGGTGGTAAGCCCGGGCAGAGAGGTTCATTTGCTTCATGGCAGTGGCGAGGAGGGATCGGCCAGCACTGTCCACCCGGCAGAATGTTCGTACTTCGGTGGGGCCCATGTCCGCGTTGGAGAGGCAATGAGGGAGGTCTCGGAAGCGCTCAAGTTGACGCCGGCGAGCCGCGGCCACTCGTTTCCGGATGGTCGTCGAAAGTTCCCCTCGGCGGTCGTCGGTGAGTTTCTCATAAGGCACACGGGGCACGTCCACATGAATGTCGATGCGGTCCAATAGGGGGCCGGACAGCCGTTTCTGGTAACGTTGTATCTGGCCAAGGGAGCACGTACAGGCGTGAGTGGGGTCCCCGTAGTAGCCGCAGGGACAGGGATTCATCGCGGCCACGAGCATGAAGTTGGCCGGGAAGGTCGTCGACCCGGATGCTCGTGAAAGGGTGACTTTTCGATCTTCCAGGGGTTGACGCAGCATCTCCAGCATGCGAGAGCCAAACTCGGGCAGTTCATCCAGGAAGAGCACCCCCCGATGGGCAAGGGTGATCTCCCCAGGTCGGGGTGTGCGCCCGCCGCCGATCAAACCGGCGTAGGAAATTGTGTGATGCGGGGCGCGAAACGGCCGATGCTGGATGAGAGGCATGTCGGAGGGGAGCTGGTTGGCCACAGAATAGATGCGGGTGATTTCCAACGCTTCGTCCAGGGAGAGGGGAGGCAGAATGGAAGGGAGGGCACGAGCCAGAAGCGTCTTGCCCGCCCCCGGCGGACCACTCATGAGCACATTGTGGCCCCCGGCCGCTGCGACCTCCAGGGCCCGTTTGACGTGCTCCTGTCCTTTGACGTCCGCGAAGTCGGTGGAGTAGGCGACCTGTTCCAGGTGTGTATGAAGATCTACCGAAGGATCGACAGGTTCGACCGGATGGTACCCGCGCAAGTGCGTAACCAGACCCCCCAGGGTCTCCACAGGGATGACACGAAGATGCGGGATCAGGGCGGCCTCTGCCGCGTCTTCGGCGGGAACATACAGCGTTTCGATGCCCGCCGTTTGTGCAGCCAGAGCAATGGAGAGGACACCTTGGACATGACGCACCCGGCCGTCCAGGGAGAGCTCGCCGACAAACATGCTTGTTGCAAGCCCGTCATCCACCTGTCCCGACGCGGCCAGCAGTCCGACAGCAATAGGGAGATCGAAAGCCGGTCCTTCTTTGCGCAGGTCCGCCGGCGCCAGGTTCACAGTCAGCCGGCCACGCGGATAGCGGAGGCCACTGTTGACGATGGCGGCTCTCACCCGCTCCCCGGCCTCTCGGACGGCTGTGTCGGGCAGGCCGACAATCGTTAGGGAAGGAAGTTGGGCCTGTTTGTAGATATCGACTTCTACGTCGATACGAACGCCTTCCAGACCGACCAGCGTACAACTGGGAACATTGGCTAGCACCGAATGAACTCCTGAATGTTGAGATCGTGCCCTGGGGCCTATTCCCGCTGAGCATGCTGACGTCCCGAGACGCCCGACAGAGCTTGGAGAATGAACGAAACCCACGTAGAATCGTCCGAAAGGCGCCAGCGTCGCACGATTGTAGCATATCCCAGGGCAAAGGAAAAACAATCATGACATCACCTCAACCCTGGCAGGTCCAGAAAGAAGAGACGGTGTATGAGGATCGCTGGGTTCGCGTGGTGCGAGCCCGTGTGCTCTTGCCCGGTGGACGTCGGTATACCTACACCACATTGGCCCGGATCGCGGGGGCGGCCGTCGTCGCTTTCAATGCACGAGGAGAACTTCTCTTGCAGCGGGAATATCGTCACCCGCTGGGCGCAATCATCTATCAGCTCCCCGGGGGGTTGGTGGACGAAGGCGAATTCCCCCTACAAACGGCCCAACGGGAATTACGAGAGGAGACCGGTTATGAGGCGCGCTATTGGGAACAGATGGGCGTCGTCCAGGATAACCCGGGGTTGATCGACGGTCCGACCACCCTGTTCCTGGCCCGAGAGTTGCACCGCGTGGGAGAGGCTGTACTGGAGTGGACAGAATCCAACGAAGTCGAATGGCACACCCTGGATTGGCTGCGCCGGCGTATCCGTGCCGGAGAGATCTCCGACCGGGTCCTCCTGGCGGCCGTTGCTTTTCTCTGGGCGAGAGGGGAGTGGCGGTAAGGCTTATCCGCGCTGCGAAGGGGGACGCCGTTCCCAGCGGCAGTCATGGCTGATGGTGCCCCGATTTGTCTTCCCCCATAACGCGCGTAGTATAATTGAAGGCAAACATGAAAGAGGACCCGTCCAGGGTCCTCTCGGTGGAGAGGAGGTGAGGCGTCCCCCTGATGATCCGACTCAAAGTGACAGGGGACCAAGCGCCTGGGCCGATCCCCGACCGTCTGTGAACGTTGTTGCCGTACGAGCCCGCAAGGAACCGGCGAACCAACTCATGCGTGTTTTAAGTGTTTCCGACAAAGTCGTCTCTCAACTCTACGGGGAGACCGTGACCGATGTGGTGGGCCAGGTAGACCTGGTACTCTCTTGTGGAGACGTGCCTCCTTACTACCTGGATTATCTCGCGACTACGTTGCACGTTCCCTTCTACTACGTCATCGGCAATCATCCCCTGGGGGCAGGCATGCACTGGGCCGGGAAACGCCCTCTGCCCCCACGCGCCAACCTGCACCGCCGAGTGGTTGAGTACAATGGTCTGCTCATCGCCGGCCTGGAAGGGTCCATCCGCTACCGGCCGCAAGCGCCCTATCAGTACAGCGAGGGGGAGATGCTCCTTAATATCCTGTCCCTGCTTCCTCGCCTTCTCTGGAACCGAATCGTACACGGGCGCTACCTGGACGTGCTTGTGACCCATTCCCCTCCCCGCCATATCCACGACGCGGAGGACCGGGCCCATCGGGGCTTCACCTGTTTCCGTTGGTTCATGCGCCTGTTCCACCCTCGCTACCTTATCCACGGCCACAAGCACGTGTACCGTCGTGACGAGCAGACGATAACTTCCTTTTATGACACCACCGTCATCAACGTTTATCCCTACGCGGTCCTGGAGCTGGAACCCGCGGCGCAACGCGCGTTTCGCGAGCATCTGAGAGTGGTGGGTGAGCCATTGAAGAGGAGCTTTGTTCAAGCCTGGAAAACGCACATTGCCCCCCTGATAGGGCATCCCAAGGAGGAAAGCATCCCGTGAATCGGACTTCCCTGGTCATCGTCTTTGGAGGATCGCGTGTTCCTCCCGAGACCCCGTTGTACAAAGAAGCTCGCCGGCTTGGTCGCCTTTTGGCCCAAGCCGGATTTGTTGTCGGTAGCGGCGGCTACCAGGGCACCATGGAAGCGGTCAGCAGAGGGGCACGTGAGGCGGGCGGCCATGTCATTGGCTACACGTGTGACCTCTTCTCCAACGTGGCCCCCAACCCTTGGCTGATCGAAGAGCATCGCACCCATACCCTCACGGCGCGCATCGAGCGTATGGCTCAGGAGGGAGACGCGTTCATCGCCCTTCATGGCGGCATCGGCACCCTGGCCGAACTCACCGTTGTCTGGAACTTGCTGCTTCTGGACCACCTGGGTCCCAAACCTTTCCTGCTGCTGGGGGAGAATTGGCGGCCTCTGCTGGAAACCTTTCGTCGTTACACGCAAATGGGCAGCAGCGCCTTTCGGCTGCTCACATCCCTTAGTACAGTCGAGGAGGCGATTGAGGAGTTGAAGAAACGACTGGGGCCGGTGGAGGTGCTGTGACCGGACTCGTTCTCCTCTGTGCGTTCATGTGGCTCCTCTGGGGAGGACTCCGTTACCGCCTGGGAGATCGAGGCTGGCTGCGGGACATGGCGGCCTGGGGACTCCTGGCGGTGGCTGTCCTCGCGTTCTACTGGCGCCTGGTCGTGGGCGACGCGTACATGCCCGCGGACGGCGGCGACATGGCCACTTTCCTTTATCCGAACTTCATTTTCAATGCCCGCGCCCTCCGCTCTCTGAGCCTGCCCCTCTGGAATCCCCATGTATACGGCGGGTATCCCTACGCGGGAGAAGTGCAATCGGGCCTTTACTATCCGATCAACTGGCCCTTTTTCCTCTGGGGGACTATTTCCTATACTACGATGGAAGCGCTGGCGATCCTCCACATCTGGTGGGCTGCGGTGGGCGCGTACACTCTAGCCCGCCACTTGACACGGAAGGACCTCCCCGTGAGCCGTGGTGCCGCTCTTCTGGCCGGCCTGGCGTTTGGTCTCTCCGACGTATTTCTCGTCCACTTCGGCAATGAGAATCTGGACGCGGCCGTCGCCTGGTTGCCCTGGGTGCTCTGGGCCGCTCTTACCGCGGAGGAGGGAGGTCCTCCCCGGCGCTATCCGCTGACGGCGCTATTTCTGGCCCTTTCCCTTCTGGCCGGACATCCGCAGATGGCATTGTACGTCGGGCTGGCCCTGGGCATGGTGCTTATCCTACAGGGACTTTTGCAGCCGGCAGGGCGTAGCCAGTGGCGTTATTGGGTCCAATTGGCCGGACGCTGGCTTCCCGTGGGGTTTGTGGCAAGTCTGATGGCAGCAATCCTCTTGTTGCCTGGCTGGGAACAGACTCGTTTCACCGCGCGCGCGGGTTGGACCTATGGCCAATCTGTGGGGTACTCCTTTGCGCCGGGCCAGTTCATCGGCCTGCTCATTCCCGGCTTTCTAGGCCGAGGTCCTCAACTCTACTGGGGAGTCTGGCCGCGGGTGGAGGTGGGCTATGTTGGCATCATAACGCTTTTTCTCGCGGCCTTGGGCACCCTGCGCTTTTGGGGTCGGAATGTGATCCTTTGGCTCAGCCTCACTATCGCGGCTTTCCTCATCAGCCTGGGTGCGTATGCCCCTCTCCACGGCTGGCTGACCGCACTCTTTCCTCCCCTGCAGGTTGTGCGCGCTCCCGCGCGGTTTCTCGTCGTGGCCGATTTGGGCACGGCTTTGCTGGCCGCGCTGGGGGGGGAGGCCCTGCTCGAACACACACCTGAGGCGAGAGCGTATCAGCTTCAGGTCTACCGCTGGCTGCGGGGAACCCTGCTGGTTACCGCTGGGTTCGTCTGGCCCGTTCTCCTGATCGCTCTCCTCCTGGGGCAGAATCAGGACCGGGTACTGGTCGTCCGGCAAGCGGTCACCGCCAACGCGGTGGGGCTCTTCCTCCTGCTTCTGCTGTTGAGTTGGGGACTTTGGCGGCTACTGATGGAAGAGAAGATCACCCCGCGCCTGGGCGTGGGATTTCTGCTGGGCCTCCTTTTGTTCGACCTGGCCGCGACGGGCGCGTATGTGGACATCGGTGGTCGCAACCCAACGGGACGCTATCGCCACCCAAACATTGCCGCATTCTTGCACCGGGACCCGGGACCCTTCCGGGTGGATTCCCGCACGGGCATCGACACGCTCTGGCTTCCCGACACAGCAGTCCTCCTGGGGCTGGAAGATGTAAATGGGGTCGCCAACCCTCTCGTGCCCGCGGCCGAACAGCACTTTCTGGCCGCGGCAGGAAATCGCACGAGTGCGTTGTATCGACTCTTGAACGTGAAATACATCATCGCCAGCAAGAAGCCCCCCTTCGACCCGGCCCGATTTCCCCCTGTGTACACGGATGACCCCCAGCTCAACGTCTACTTGAACCCACGCGCTCTGCCACGAGCCTTCCTCGTGCGAAAGGTCCAACCGGTTCCCGACCAGAACGCGGCCTGGCAGGCCCTGACTGCGCCCGATTTCGATCCGGCTCGGCAGGCCGTCGTAGAGATTCCCCCTGGAGAAGCCCCCCCACGGCCGGGCAACCCCTCTCCTTTAGGAGGAAAAGAGTTCCTAGGATTTGCTGCCTATGATGTCAATGGCCTCCGGCTGTCCGTGCGCGTGAACCGTCCGGCCCTGCTCGTGTTGAGTGAATTCTGGTATCCGGGCTGGCAGGCTCGAGTCTTGCGGGTGGACGGCAGTGAGGACGCCCGGCCGGTTCTGCGGGTGGACGCGGCCCTGTGTGGAATCTTCCTCCGTCCTGGGGATCGGGAGGTACGCCTGGTCTTCCGCCCTCGATCCTGGCGTTGGGGGGCGGGGGCGAGTCTCTTAGGAGGAATATTATGGGCCATGTGGATGATCGGCCGCAGGAGTACCCCGGCGCGCAAGGGAGAGTCCTCATGAGACGGGCCGGCTTGTTCGGTCTTATAGGTCTGGTGTTTTTAGCCGTGAGCATGACGCTGTCCCTTTCTCGTCCCATCTTTTCGGACACGCTCCCGGTGTTGCCTCCCCACGTGCCGGGCGAATTGATCATCCGATGGCGTGAAGGCACGTCAATCAAGGGGCGGGAGGCAACGTCAGACGAGGACGTCCTGCGTGACCTGAACGCCCGCAGGATGGACGCCATTCCGGCTCTGAGGATCGAACGCTGGCGCGTTCCGCCGGGGCGTCTGCAACAAGCTCTGGAGGTCGTGCGCCGCGATAGTCGGGTTGCGTGGGCCGAACCGAACGGGCTGCTTTTTCTGCCCGAGACCTCTCTCTCCCCGGTGTCCTTCAGGTCTCAGAAACAGAGGACGTCCACAGCGCCGAAGCGCGTCGCGGGGCTTTTTGTGCCCAACGATCCGTATTATGAGACCTATGCAGATCGATATCTGCGCCCCCTGGGTGTGGAATCCGCCTGGGCCATGACCCGAGGAGACCCGCGTCTGGTGGTGGCGGTCATTGACACAGGGGTTGACTGTCAACACGAGGACCTGGTCGGGGCCTGTTGGGTGAACACGGGTGAAATTCCCGGGAACGGCGTGGACGACGATCACAACGGCTATGTGGACGACGTGGGAGGCTGGAACTTCACCACGGATACGCCTGATGTCCGGGACGTTCACTATCACGGGACGCACGTGGCCGGCATCATCGCAGCCCGCATCAACAACGGCAAAGGGATTGCCGGGATCGCCGGCAACGTCACCATTATGCCCCTGGCCATCTTTCAACCCCAGGGCGTGGGCACGTATTACGACCTGATCCGAGCCCTCCTCTATGCGACGGACAACGGCGCTCGGGTGATCAACCTCAGCCTGGGGGCCACATCTTACAGCCTGGGGGAAGCGGCTGCCGTTCGCTACGCGGTCAAGCACGGCGTAGTGGTAGTAGCCGCAGCGGGGAACATGGGGATGAGGCGGCGCTTTTACCCGGCCGCCCATCCGGAGGTCATCGCGGTCAGCGCCCTGGACGAGAGAGGGTATCCGGCGAGTTTTACGAATTACGGTGATTATATTGATGTGGCTGCTCCGGGCGTCTCCGTCATTTCCACCATACCCCACAACGGCTATGGCGCGGCTTCGGGTACCTCGATGGCAGCCCCGCACGTTTCGGGCCTGGCCGCGCTCTTGCTATCACGTCATCCCACACTTTCCCCGGCGGACGTTCGTGCCTACATCCGCCAAACGGCCCGCGATCGGGTCGGGCCACCGGACAAGGACACGCCCGGACGAGACCCATACTATGGGTACGGACGCATTCACATCGGGGACGCGGTGGCTGCAGTGTCGCCCCAGAAAATTTCCCCAGTCCGTCCTCCCCTGCCGCCGACGCTTCCCTGGCGCCCCACGTGCGAAGATCTTGTCGTCAACGGGGGTTTTGAAGAGGGAACGAATCGTTGGCACCTCTCCGGTGCCCAGGTGGTCGATTCTCCGGTCTTCGAAGGGCACAAGGCCCTTCAATTCGACGCCGATCGTTCAGGGGTGGCATGGCAAACCCTGCCCTCTTTGCCGCGCCCGTTGCGTATGACGGTGTACATGGCCATACGCATCGAAACTTCTGATGCGGGAGCCGGCTCCAAGTACACCTTCCCTTACGATGACTGGTTGGAGGTTTCGTTGGAACAGGAAGATAAGCGTCAATCTATCCTCCTGCTCCGCATGGGCAACTCCAGCGACAACGTGAGCAACGGACTGGCCTGGGATCAGGTGCTGGGCGTATTGCCGGCGGGACTTCTCCCTGACATGAGCGCGGCCCCTTGGCGCCTGGTTTTCCGAAGTGGAAACGATGGAGACACATTCCCGACCCGGTTCACGGTGGATGCAGTGCGTCTTTGTGCGGTTCAGGCCCGGTATCACCGCATTTTCAGTTACTTCCCCTGAACGCCGTCCAGCCGTCAGGGTTTCAAGAACAAGGTGAGGGAACCGCCTTCCAGGAAGGAACAGACACCGACAGTGGGCTCTGAGGGTGTTCTCGCATGAGCTGCTGAAACAGTTCGAGGACGCGATCTCCGATGTAGGGCCAGGCATAGTGGCGCGCCGCGTGAAGGGCGTGTTGTCCCAATACGTGACGAATCTCAGGATGGGTCATCAAACACTCCAGCTTTTGGGCCAGAGCTTCGGGGTCCCCGCTGGGCACGTGGTAGCCTGTCACCCCGTCGATAACGGTGAAGAGGAGGCCTCCCACTTTGGAGGCGACGACTGGCGTTTCGCAGGCCATGGCTTCCAGGGCTACCATGCCAAAAGATTCGTAATAAGAGGGCATGACGACGACATCTGCGGCCGAATAATAGTCGGGAAGCACATCCTGGCCCTGCTTCCCCAAAAAAGTCACAAGATCTTGCAGCCCCAGGGTATCTCGTAAGTCCAGGAGACGTTTCATCTCGGCGTCCATCTCCTCCGGAGGCACGCTGGCATCTCCTCCGATAATGACGACCGTGATGTCCTTCAGGTGGCAACAGCGTTCGCTCAGATGCTTGACGGCGCGCAGAAGGGTTTCCAGGCCTTTCAGCGGTTCGATGCGCCCCACGTAGAGAATCATGAACGTCGCCGGGGCGACGCCTACCCGCGTGCGGGCCGCCCAGCGGGGACGTGGGTAGAAATGGCTCATGTCCACACCGGGCGGGATCACGGTGATCCGGTCGGGGTGAGCTCCATACTCATGGACCATGTGGTGCTCGTCCATAGGACTGCCGGCAACGATGTGATCGGCCTCGTCCAGCAGACGCTGTTCCGCGGTTATCCGCCGTTCGGAGGCTCGCTCCGACTCGTTGGCCGCGACTTGATTTTTCATCTTCCCCAGTGTGTGGAACATTTGTACGAAGGGGGTTCTCCAGCGCTCCCGGAGCTTTAGGGCAACGAGTCCAGAGAGCCAGTAGTGAGAGTAAATGACGTCGTAAGGGGGATGCCCAGATGCGTGTTGAAGGACCCCGGCGACGAAATCATCCACGTAATTGGCTATCTCTTCCTTGGGAATAGGGTGGGTTGGCCCGGCGGTCACGTGGATGACTTGGGTGGTCGGTCCCAACGCCTGGCTAACCGCGGGAATGTCAGGATTCGCGTTGCGCGTGTACACATCCACCTGATGGCCCCGGCGGCCCCATTCGCGAGTCAGTTCGCGGACATACACGTTCATTCCCCCGGTTTCTTTTCCACCAAGAACGGCCAGGGGGCAGGTATGAACGCTCAGCATGCAGATTCGTAAAGAGGTCATGTATGTGCATCCACTCGTTGTGAAAAGATTTCCGCCATGCTCTCCGGAGGAGAACGCCGGATATGCAAGCGGTAGACGAACGTGCTCTGCCCTCCCAGGCGAAACTTGTATTCTTCGTTTCCCTGAAGGAAGTCGAAGACCTTCAATCCTCGCTCGATAGCGTCCTGAATTTCCAGGACGACAAGATTCCATCCCGGTGACAGCTCGTTGGCCGCGTCCGGGTCGAAGCCGCTGTTGTACACCATACGCCGTTGGCCGTAATCGAAGCTGAAAAGAGTGGCCAGGGCTTGACCGTCGATGACCAGGAAGCTCAAGCGGAGCCAATCCCGTTCCAGGGCAACGGCTGCGATGTGACGGAAGAAGCCTTCCATGCGCGAGGTCATAAAAGCGGCCTTTTCGGGACTGCTGCGGCGGTGTAAGGCGAGAAACATGTCCATGGCGTCTGGCAGTTCGTCGAGATGGTGGACCGTCCGGTGCTGGACGGTTTCGGCTTTCTGGTAAAGTCGTCGCAACTTGCGTCGGACTTCGTGACGTTGTTTTTTCTTCAGCATTCCCAGGTAGGCGTCAAACGTTTCCGGCAAGGGAATGATGGGACACACATCCTCGACTTCCGTCCAGGCCCACCAGCCCGCGTCTTGGATTAAGCGGGGGAGTGCTCGGTGGGTGGGCGTCGTTTCGGGGACGTTGATGAGCGTGATTTCCTGCCAGCGTGGGGCTTCGGGACTGGCCAGGTGCTCGATCAGGGCCTGATAGATGCGCTCCTCCTGGCCTTTAGGTGCCAGAATGTCCAGGTAATCCGCTATCTCCACCCCCCCGACGGGGCGCAAACAGCACTGAAAGTGGCCGTTTTTCAAGTAGAAAGGAGCCAGGCCGACGAGGGTCTCGTCTTCGTACCAGGCCACCAGGTGTAACTCCCCTTGGGAGAAATGTTCCCACCATATTCGGTGCCAGATGGGACTCATGAAAGGCGTAGGGAACGCACTTCTTTGAAGTAGAATTTCCCAGTCCGCGGCCAAAGCCCGAAAACCTCGTTCGTCTGTCCACACGCGTTTTGTAAGCGTCACGTTCTCTACCCCACGACTCTTATTTGGAAGGATTTGCTAAGGACATGCTAAACCAAGGATCTCTCAGTGTCAAGTAAGTGAGATTACACGCCGGAGGAGGCGAGGACAAATTCCAGCGGGGGATCAAGAGATCAAGGGAGGGCGTGGCAGGTCGCACTCTCACTGACTCTTGCCGCCCGCCCATTCGCCTTGTCTCAGAACGGCGCCGCCCCTGTCCTGCCGGAAAGCAGGCGGCAGCATCGCGCGAGGAGCCGTTTGGACGCCGAAAAAACGTGAGTTGTCAGACAACAAGATTGACAAAACAACGGGACCGATGGTAAAGTTAGACCAACCCCAACTGGAGGACATAGATCTTCGACAAAAAGCAGGTGCTCATTCCACAGCTCAGGGATTCCGCATCCTGAGACCTCGGCATATCTGAGAAAGGAGGTGAGGAACCAGAGGATAAACACACGTGCTGGACTTGTCGGTGTTCACAGTAAGTGAGGACGAAGGAGGAAGTGCCATGCGTCATCGACTGTGGGGTATGTTCTTGTTTGCCGTTTTGATCGCCCTGGTGGTGGCTGCCTGTTCTCAGGCGACCCCGACGCCAACGCCCAAGCCTGCGCCTACGCAGGCCAAAGCTCAGCCGGCCGTTACACAGGCTCCAACGCAAGCGCCGACAATGGCCCCGACGAAGGCCCCGGCCGCAGGCGCCAAAAAGAAGCTCAAAGCTGCCTGGGTCTATGTGGGCCCCATTGGCGACGCCGGCTGGTCGTATGCCCATGACCTGGGACGTAAATATGTGGAAAAGATGATGCCGGAAGTGGAGACGGCCTACGTGGAGAGTGTGCCTGAGGGGGCGGATGCGGAGCGCGTCTTCCGAGACTTTGCCGAGAAGGGCTACAATGTTATCTTCGGCACCTCTTTCGGCTACATGGATACGATGGAAAAGCTGGCCAAAGAATACCCCAACATCGTCTGGATCCACGTTTCCGGCTATAAGTCAAATAAGACGAACTTCGACAACCTGTTCGGCCGCATGTACAAGATGAAATACCTGGCCGGTGTGGCCGCGGCCATGAAGACAAAGACCAAGAAGATCGGCTATGTGGCACCTTTCCCCATCCCCGAAGTCATTCGCCACATCAACTTCGTCACTCTGGGGGCCCATTCGGTAGACCCGAAGATCAAGGTTCAGGTCGTCTGGATCAATTCCTGGTACGATCCTCCCACGGAACGTGAGGCCGCAGAGTCCTTACTGGCTGCCGGGGCGGATGTGATCGTTACCGGGTCGGACACGCCTGGCCCCGTTCAGGCCGCAACCGAAAAGGGGAAGTGGGGTATGGGATACGATAGCCCCAACGCTTGCAAGCTGGGCGGTAAGGGATGCATCGGCGTGCCCTACTGGAACTGGGGCGTGGCGTATGTGAAGATCCTGAAAGAGGTAGAGAACGGGACCTTCAAGCCGAAAGGTTTGCCCGGTTCCTGGTGGGATGCGGACACGGGCATCGTCAACTTTGGCTTTGGCCCGGCCGCGGATGAGGCTATCAAAGCCAAGGTGAACGAATTAAAGAAGAAGATCATCAATCATGAACTTCAGGTGGAAGCCGGCCCCATCTACGCCCAGAACGGCCAACTGGCCGTGGCCAAGGGTGACGCCCTGAAGTGGGACCAGATCTGGAACATGAAGTGGTTCGTCCAGGGAGTCATCGGCAAGATCCCCGGCGGCGAGCAACCGCCCAAGGCCAAGTAGACGTCCGGCATACGGTTGCGGCGCCAGGCTTCCCTGGCGCCGCAACAAAGCCCTTCGCTTCACGATTGTCGTTGTCGATATGGCCCCCCTCAATAGTGCAGGTCTGACCTGCGCGCATGGTCAGAGGGGCTGTGTGGAACACGCTTGGATTGTTCGTTTCTGAGTGACCGGTCGTTCCGCTGTGATGGGAAGACCGCCACAGCAAGAATGTATCTCGTACACATGTGGTGCTGGGAGAGAGGGTATGGAAGGAGAGGCCAAACGTGTGGCCGTTGCAATGCGGGGAATCGTCAAGCGTTTCCCAGGAGTGTTGGCAAACGACCACGTGGACTTCAGCGCCTACGAAGGAGAGATTCACGCTCTGCTGGGGGAAAACGGCGCCGGTAAGACGACCTTGATGAACGTCCTCAGCGGACTCTACCGCCCGGAGGAAGGGGAAATCTCCCTGTACGGACAAGCGGTAAGTTTCAGTTCGCCTCGAGATGCCTTCGCTCACGGCGTGGGCATGGTGCACCAGCATTTCAAGCTGGTGGACACACATACCGTTACGGAAAACATCATCCTGGGACTCGACCGCCCCCGGTTCCTCCTCAACCTTTCCCAGGCAGAGGAGGAAATCCAACGCCTGGAGGAGCAATATGGCCTGAAGGTGGATCCTCAGGCCTTTATCTGGCAACTCAGCCTGGGGGAGCAACAGCGTGTGGAGATTCTCAAAGCCCTTTACCGGGGAGCGCGTATTCTCATCATGGACGAACCCACGGCCGTCCTAACGCCACAGGAGGTGGATGAGCTTTTCGTCACCTTGCGGCGCATGGTAAATGAGGGGCATACGATTATCTTCATCTCTCACAAACTGGATGAAGTCCTGGAAATTGCGGATCGGATCACGATCCTGCGCAAGGGGCGGGTCGTTGACACCGTAGACGTCCAAAACGCGACCAAGAAAAACCTGGCCCGCATGATGGTCGGCCGTGAAGTGCTCTTTCAGGTGGAAAAGCCTCCCCTGGAGCCGGGTGCCCCCGTGCTGGAGGTTGAGGACTTGCATGCACTCAGCGATCGTGGGGTGCCGGCCCTGAAGGGGGTAAGCTTCCACGTTCAACAGCGGGAGATCTTGGGAGTGGCCGGAGTTTCGGGGAACGGCCAGAGCGAGCTGGCAGAGGTGATCACCGGCTTGCGGGAGAGTACTCGAGGTCGAATACGGGTCAACGGCCGTGATTTGACGAACGCGGGGCCGCGCGCGTTCATCGATGAGGGGGTCAGTCATGTGCCCGAGGACCGGGTCCATGTGGGCATCGTGCCTTCTCTGCACCTGACGGGAAACTTGTTTCTCAAGGCGTATCGGAAACTCCCCGGATTTTTCTTGAACTGGAGTGAGTTAAGAGAGCGAGCTCGATCTTTGATGCAGCGTTTCGATGTGATTGCTCCCAGCCCAGACGTGGAAGCCCGGACGCTCTCCGGGGGGAACATTCAAAAGCTCATCTTGGCACGCGAGTTTTCCTCCCTGCCCAAGGCTGTTATCGCCGTGCACCCAACCCAGGGGCTGGACGTGGGCGCGACAGAGGCGGTACGCCAACACCTGCTGGAACAGCGGGCCCAGGGGGCCGGCATCCTGCTTATTTCCGAAGACTTGGATGAGGTGCGGGCGTTGAGCGACCGGATTATCGTTATGTACGAGGGAGAAATCATGGGCGAAGTGATGCCCGAAACACCGGTAGAGGAAATCGGTCTGCTCATGGCCGGAACCCGACTGGAGGAGATGCAGGCATGACCGCGCGAGAGATGAAAGTCCGATCAGGGCGCTTTCCCTGGCGTATCCGGGTGGAGGAGCGTCTGGTACGTCCTCGTTGGGTCAACGTGGTCGTCCCCGTCATGTCGATCATTCTGGGACTGATCACGGGGGCCCTGCTCATCTGGGCCAACGGCGTCAATCCTTTTGTGGCTTACAAAGCCATGGCCATCGGAGCGTTTGGGTCCTGGTATGCTCTGGGAGAAACGTTGGTCAAGACCATCCCCCTGATCCTGGCCGGACTGGGTGTTTCCATCGCCTTCCGCATGCAGTTGTGGAATATCGGAGCGGAGGGGCAGTTGTACATGGGGGCGATTGCCGCCGGCGGTGTGGCTCTTTTCTTGCCTCAAAAGTTCCCCGGTGTGCCGGCCTGGGGCTGGATTGCCATCCTCACCGCGGCGGGATTTCTCGCCGGTGCGTTGTGGGCGTTGATTCCGGGCGCGCTCAAGGCGTACTTAAATGTCAATGAGATCATTACGACCCTGATGTTGAATTATGTGGCCATCCTCTGGCTGGATTATCTCGTCAACGTCCCCTGGAAGGACCCGGCCAGTCTGGGCTTTCCCTTGACTGCCATTTTCCCCGAGAAATTGTGGTTGCCTCGGACACCCGGCCTGTTCTTCCTGGGACCTCGACACCGGGTGCATCTGGGCCTGGTCTTTGGCCTGGTTGCCGCTATCTTGCTCTACATATTTGTCAGCCGCAGCAAGTGGGGGTTTGAGGTTGATGTCATCGGGCGGAATCAAAAGGCCGCCCGCTACGCGGGCATGAGCATCGCCCGCAACATTCTGATCGTTATGGCCATCAGCGGCGGGTTGGCGGGCATTGCCGGTATGGCCGAAGTGACGGGCATCATCCATCGCCTGCAGCATCAGATCTCGCCCGGTTACGGGTACACGGCCATCATCATCGCCTGGCTGGCCAAGCTACATCCCCTGGCCATCTTGTTGGTTGCGTTCCTCTTCGGGGCTCTACTCGTAGCCGGAGATCAGTTACAGATCAGCATGGGATTACCTGTGGCTATTTCCTTTATCTTACAAGGCCTCATCCTCTTTTTCGTCCTGGGGGGAGACATTTTGAGCTATTATACGTTCCGAGTGGAGAGGAAGTGAGACCGGACCAAGAGTTCCACTGTGAGACTCAGTGGACGACAAGCCGGGATGCTCACGGAATGAGCGCTATTCCGCGAGACGAACCCACACTCAATAACCACAAACCGATGGGGTGATTATGGACTGGGTATTCATTACCGCGACGCTGGTAGCTGCCATTCGGGCGGGTACACCGTTGATGTATGCGACGATCGGCGAGATTTTCGCCGAACGTTCCGGGGTATTGAATCTGGGAGTCGAAGGCATGATGCTCATGGGGGCCATCTCTGGCTTCCTTGTGGGGCTCAGGACGGGGAGTCCGTGGATGGGAGCTCTGGCAGCCATGTTGGTGGGAGGACTGCTGAGTCTGGTCCACGCGTTTGTGAGTATTACCCTTCGGGGGGATCAAGTGGTCAGTGGGCTGGCGCTGACGCTTTTGGGCAGCGGCCTGAGCGCGCTCATCGGCAAGCCGTATGTCGGTGTACCGGGAGTCCGCTTCCAGGCCGTAAAGATCCCGGTCCTAGGAGATATTCCTCTGGTTGGCGCGGTCCTTTTCAACCACGATCCCCTCGTGTACTTCAGCTTCTTGCTCTTCCCCCTGGCCGGCTTCTTCATCTACAAAACTCGCCCTGGCCTGCATCTCCGGGCCGTGGGAGAAGACCCGGCCACGGCGGACGCGGCCGGCATCAACGTGTACGGGCTTCGCTACCTGTATACGTTCGTCGGGGGAATGCTGGCAGGTTTGGGAGGAGCGACAATTTCGCTTTCCTACACGCCGGGCTGGATCGAGGGCATGACGGCCGGCCGGGGCTGGATCGCCGTCGGTCTGGTCATCTTCGCCTTCTGGGACCCCTGGCGCGCGGCGTTGGGCTCCTATCTGTTCGGCGGCATCAATTCTCTCCAGTTCGGTTTGCAAACAAAGGGCGTGACTATCCCCGTCTATTTCTTGCAAATGATGCCATATCTGTTTACTATTCTGGTCCTGATCTTGGCGACGGGCGAACGCGTACGGCGTCGCCTGGGCGCGCCGGCAGCCCTCGGTATCCCCTACGTACGAGGCGAACGCTAAACAGTTCGGAAGTTTCGAGTAAAGGAGTTCGTGGTGACAGAAAATGTCAGACATCCTACAATAAAAGATGTGGCCATTCATCAAGATAACCGCCCTCTCTATGTCCGGGCCCAGGAGGCGCTGCTGCAACTTCTCTCGAAGGGAGGATATCGACCGGGGGACAAGTTGCCGCCCGAGCCGGAACTGGCGCGCCAATTGGGAATCTCGCGCGCAACGTTGCGGGAAGCGCTACGCTCGTTCGAGTCTCAGGGATGGATCGTCCGCCGCCGCGGGGTGGGTACATTCGTGAACATGCCGCCCATTACGGTCGAAAGCGGGTTGGAAGTCCTCGAGAGCATTGAAGCGATCATGGAGCGTCGAC
This sequence comes from uncultured Anaerolineae bacterium, assembly GCA_964487375.1. Classification (GTDB taxonomy): domain Bacteria; phylum Chloroflexota; class Anaerolineae; order JAADDB01; family JAADDB01; genus JAADDB01. Next base: position 76,318 of record CAZAQA010000004.1, read on the forward strand.
ACAAAAGGGTGTCGACGCGCGATCTGACCATCACGGAGGAATCGGCGCTCCCTAAAGCGGCCTCTCGTCTTCACATCGAGGAAGGCTCTCCGGTGCTGGTGGTTAGCCGCACTCGCCTGGTCGACGGCATTCCCGTGGCCTGGATGCTGGACGTCGTGCCGGCGAGCATCCTTTCCAAGCAGGAATTAACGTCCGAGTTCGAAGGCTCCATACTGGAGACGCTGAGGGCGCGTGGAGAGCCTACCATTGCGTATGCGTACAGCAACATCCTGGCCGTAGACGCAGATGCCGAACTGGCGCGCGCATTGGAAATCCCTGAAGGGCGGTCACTCCTGTTCCTGGAGCAGGTGCTCTACGATTCGACCAACACGCCGGTGGTGTATGAACGTCACTACTTCGTACCAGGGCTGGTGCGATTTCACGTGATTCGGCGGTGAGGACGCTCAAGGAACCAAGACCCCGGAACAAGGGGCAAAGGCGTTCGGGTAAAACGTGAGACGTAAAGCGTAAAGGAGCGACTGCAGCCAGTCCTTTTGGGGCGGACGTTTCACGTTTTCAGATCTCAATTCTTGGGAGGTTGTAATGACGCACGAGGATATTGCTGCGCAGGTTCGTCAGGAAGTAGAGGCGTCTGAGGAGGACATTATCCGCTTCATGCGGGACATCGTGGCCATCCCCAGCACGGATGGGCAGATCCGAGAGGTAGGAGAACGGATCGCTCAGGAGATGAAGGCCCTGGGATTCGACGACGTGTGGTTTGACCGTATGGGCAACATCGTCGGTCGGGTCGGCGACGGGCCGACGACGATCGTCTATGATAGCCATATTGACACGGTCGGCGTCGGTGATCCTGAGGCCTGGAAGTGGGATCCGTTCAAGGGGAAGGTGGAGAACGGTATCCTTTACGCTCGCGGCGCCTGTGACGAGAAGGGTTCCACGCCGGGGATGGTTTACGGCCTGGCTATTGCCAGGAAACTGGGCCTGTTGGATGGGGTTACGGCCTACTATTTCGGCAACATGGAGGAATGGTGTGATGGTCTGGCGCCCAACGCCTTCGTCGAGGTCGAAGGTATTCGGCCGGATTTCGTCGTCATCGGCGAACCCACGAAGATGCAGATCTATCGGGGTCACAAGGGGCGCGTGGAAATGAAGGTAGTGGCCAAAGGACGGTCCGCTCACGCGGCCAGCAATGAGGTGGGCGATAACGCCATCTACAAAATGCTGCCCATCATTGCCGGCGTGCGCGATTTGGGGCCCAAGTTGGGCGATCATCCCTTCCTGGGGAAGGGGAAAATCACCGTCACCGATATGAAGGTGAAGACCCCCAGCATCAACGCGGTCCCCGACGAGGCGACTATCTGGATCGACCGCCGAGTCACCTTCGGCGAGTCCAAGGAGCGGGCACTGGAGGAAGTGGAAAACCTGATTCCGCCGGAGAACCGGGAGAAGAAGGATGTATGGGTGGAGATTTTGCACTATGCCGAGCCCAGCTACACGGGGTTTGTCTTCCCGGTGGAGAAGTACTTCCCGGCCTGGGCTCTGGAAGAAGACCATCCTCTGGTGCGGGCGGGTCTGAAAGCCTACGAGCTCTATTTCGGCAAGTCCACGCGCACGGGCAAGTGGAATTTCAGCACCAACGGCGTGTACTGGATGGGCAAGGCGGGGATTCCCAGCATCGGCTTCGGCCCCGGCGATGAGGTTTATGCCCATACGACGGAGGATCAGGTATCCCTGAAGGATGTGGTGGAGGCAACGGGATTCTATGCGCTGTTGCCGCTGTTGGCGAAGCAGGAAAAATAGCAGGGATCAGGTATCGGATGTCGAGCATGAAAGGGGGCCGATACTCGATACCTGTTTCTCTTTTGCCAGACCAAGATTACCTGAGTGAGGAGGGTTGCACATCATGCAGACGAATTTACGCGGTCGTGACATGATTACCACCCACGAGTGGACCAAAGAGGAGTTGGAAACGGCGTTGGAGGTAGCCTTCCGCCTGAAGCAGGAACGGGCCCTGGGAATTCCGCACCCTCTCCTGCGAGACAAGACGCTGGCCATGCTCTTCTTCTACTCTAGCACGCGCACCCGTTCGTCCTTTGAGTCGGGCATGGCCCAACTGGGCGGCCACGCGGCGTTCATCGAGTCCCGCACGACGCAGATTGCCCATGGGGACACAGCCCGGGAGATCGGCGAAATCCTGGGCCGCTATTTTGACGGTATCGCCATCCGCAACGTGGACTGGGGCATCGGCAACACGTACATTCGCGACGTGGCCTCGTCTAGCCGGGCGCCAGTGTTGAATATGCAGTGTGACATCTACCACCCCTTCCAGATTCTGGCCGACCTGATGACTATCATGGAGAAGAAAGGGGACCCCAAGGGGAAGCGCATTGTAGTCTCCTGGGCGTACGCGGCCTCATATCTGAAGCCGATTTCCGTGCCCCAATCCCTCATCCTGCTCATGCCGCGGTTTGGTATGGATGTGGTGCTCTCTTACCCGCCGGAATTCGGATTGATGCCCGATATTGTGGAGGAAGCCAAGGCTGCTGCCCGTAAGCACGGCACCGCGTTCGATATCGTCCACGATATGGATGAGGGCTTCAAGGACGCGGACGTGGTTTACGCCAAGTCGTGGGGACCCTTGATGACAACCGCGGATCCGGAAGAGGGTAAGCGGCTGCAGGACCAGTACAAGGACTGGATTGTGAGTGAAGAACGCATGCGCCTGGCGGCCGAGGATGCGATCTACATGCATCCCCTGCCCGCGGATCGTGACATCGAGGTGGCGAGCGCAGTCCTGGACGGTCCGCAGTCGGTCGTCTTCGATGAGGCGGAGAACCGGTTGCACGTACAAAAGGCGGTCATGGCTCTGACCATGAGGTAAATATCCCCGGACGGTGGGCGATGAGAAGAGCATCCTTTCGTCCATCGTCTTTGGTTTGACTGAAGGAGGCCTGTATGAGGCGCATTGCGGTTGTTGCTATCGGGGGAAACTCGCTTATCAAGGACAAGCAGCATACGGATGTGAAGTACCAGTGGGAGGCCGTGCAGGAGACCTGCCGTCACATCGCAGACATGATCAATGAAGGATGGGACGTGGTTATCACTCATGGGAACGGCCCCCAGGTCGGGTTCATTCTGCGACGGAATGAGCTGGCTGCTCACGAAGTCCATACCACTCCCATGGACGTCATCGGTGCAGACACCCAAGGGTCTATCGGCTACATGCTCCAGCAGGCGTTGGACAACGAATTCGCCCGCCGGGGCATGGACCGACGGGCGTTCACGATCGTCACTCAAGTGCTGGTGGACAGGAAGGATCCGGCCTTCGAGCACCCCACCAAGCCCATCGGCGGGTTTCTGACTAAAGAAGAGGCGGAAAAGTTCGGCGCCGAGGGCTGGCCTATCATGGAGGATGCGGGCCGGGGATGGCGCCGGGTCGTTCCCTCCCCGGAGCCGAAGGAGATCATCGAACGCCCAGCCATCGACCAGGCCGTGCGCAACGGCTGGATTGTCATCGCGGTTGGCGGGGGCGGCATCCCGGTGGTGCGCGACGAAAGAGGGGAGCTGCGGGGGATAGCGGCGGTCATCGACAAGGACAAGGCCAGCAGCCTGTTGGCGCAAGACATTCATGCCGATCTCTTTCTCATTTCCACCGCGGTGGAGAAAGTGGCCATCAACTTTGGTAAACCCAACCAGAAGTGGTTGGACGAAATGACGGTAAGCGAGGCTCGCCGCTATATCGAAGAAGGCCACTTCGCGCCGGGGAGCATGCTGCCCAAGGTGAGAGCATGCGTCCGTTACTTGGAAGCGGGGGGAAAGCTGGCCCTCATTACGAACCCGGAAAATCTGACACGTGCCCTGCGCGGGGAGACTGGAACTCGCATCGTACCGGACCCGGTATAGCCAGCCGGGAGACAAGGGAGACCATCACCAACCGCGTCTCCTTTGTTCTCCCAGCAGAGACGTGTTTCTCTCTTGATTCCTTTGGGGCCCCTCCGCGTTCCCCATAGCCCAATCAGCCCGACCTCACGCCTTGGGCCGATTGGGCTTCGTATCCTTCCAGGCGTCGATCACTCCATGTCGCTAACTACCCTAGTACTCGGTCAAGAGTCACCTGATAGTAAAAGTGACCCCGTAAAGGGTCGGGGGCTGCCGAATTCATTCGCCTGTACGGCCACGGGTAGACGAAGGCACTGCCTTCCGCCTACTAGCCCCCATTCTGTCCTCACTTAGGCGGCTGGTCAGACTTCTACCGTCGGGGTATAATGGAGTATGCCTGTCAGGTTCATTGCGAAGGTGCAGGACGAGAGCGAGGTGAAACGATGAAGGTCAAGCTGTACGCGACGCTGCGTCCCTTGGTCGATGCTCCTGAGGTGGAGGTGGACGCAGGTCCCGGAGATACGATCGGCAAGGTGCTCCAGGCGCTCGTAGCCCGATATCCTCAACTGGCCCCCGAGATCTTCGAGGCCGACGGCCATCTGCGGGATCGGATTCATGTGTTCATCGACGGCCGAGACGTTCGCTACCTGGAAGGCCTGGATACGCCCATCAAGGAGGGAAACGATGTGCGAATCTTCCCCCCTGTGGGTGGGGGTGAGGAGACCTTCCCCTACAAAGAAACGCGTCAGGTGCGAGGCGTCCCGGCCTGGTTGATCGATACCTATCTGGAAAAGCTAGGAGGCAAACACGTGGGCAACCACGTTTGGAAGGGGGATACCTGGCGTGTGACCGTGCGGGAACAGCCTCCGGCGCGCGTGGGGAATTTGAGTGTAGGGCAGGTGCTCCTGGTCATGGAAACCCGGGACGCGCCGGCATTTCGGTCTTTCTTCCAAGTGTTTGATCGCATGTTGATGCGAGGGGGTGGATGACGATTTGCGCGGGGGCGAGTACGCTGCCCCCGCGTCTCTGTGGGTGGTCTATACCCCTCAAGGGGTAAACATTCAGAGGATCTCTAGTTCCTTCAGCTTTTCCTCGGGCACGACGCCGTTGACCCAACCGCGTGCCTTGTAGTACTCCTCCAGCATCAAATCCAGCTCACACACCTGCCCTTCGGACCCGGGCATGGTGCTGGGTTCCTTGAGGAAGCGCTCGGGCAGGTAGTCAGAGCCCTCGCGGAATCCGGCCAGGTTATTGTAGTAGCGTTCCAGGTTGTAGATACGCTCACCACAGCGGAGCAGTTCCTCGGCGGTGTAGTTCAACCCGGTCATGGCATTGAATTGCCCCAGATATTCCTCTATCCCTTCGGCGAAGGCCGAGAACTTGCAGAGGTCGAAGGAATCGGAGACGGCATGGACGTCCTGGAGCAGCTTGGTAAGCTCGCCCTTGCCCTTCCACTCCAGCGGGTCGGTCTTGTAGGGGACACCGATGACCTCGCTGGCAGGCGTGTAAGCACGCAAGTGACAGGCGCCCCGATTGGACGTGGCATAGGCAATGCCCATACCCTTCAGGCCACGCGGGTCATAGGCGGGGATGGCCTGGCCCTTGACGGACATGGCCAATTCGGGGACTTCCAGGGCCGCGGCCGCGCGAGCCGTGCCTTCGGCCAGCATATCGCCCACATCCACACGATGTGCGATCTTGCGAATCAGCTCGATTTGACCCTCCTCGTCTCCCCAGGACAACCCCTTTCCGTTGAAGATGCCGCGTTCGGAAGCCTCCATGTACATGCTGATGACGTTTCCCAGCTCAATGGTGTCCATCCCATAATCGTTGGCCAGGTAAATCATGTAAGCCACGGCTTCTGGATTGTCCGTTCCATCGTTGGCCCCGAGAGCCCAGGCTGATTCGTATTCGAAGCTCTCCATGTGGATCTGATACTTGCCGTTCTTGACTTCGACCTCCTTCTTGCAGGCCACCGGACAGGCATGGCAGGTGGGATCGTTCACCAGATAATGTTCCTTGATGTGCTCGCCGCTGATCATCTCGTAAAGAGCGGTGCCGTTCCGCATGAAGGAGGCAAGTTTGGAATTGAGGGCGGGCAAAGCGCCCATGGAACCGGTGATGTTCATCAACACATTCGTGCCATAGACGGAGAGCCCTCCCTTGCGTGGAGCTGTGATGTTGTTCTCGTCCATGATGGTGGCGAGAGCCTTCTTGTCCACCTCTTTCCACCGTTCTCGGTCTGGAGGCTTAGGCTGATTGGCCTTATCCCCCTTGAAAACGATGGCCTTCAAGCGTTTCCAGCCGGCTACCGCACCGGTCCCCCCGCGGCCTGCCGCGCGATCATTCTCGTTCATGAAATTGCCGAAGCGGACCAGATTCTCGCCTGCAGGGCCGACGCTCATTACTGACACGTCCTCGCCATGGCGGATTTGCAGGGCCTTGATGGTCTCGTGGTTCCCCAGCCCCCAGAGATCACTGGCATCCTTCAGGGTGACCTCACCGTTTTCCACATAGGCGTAAACGGGCTTGGAAGAACGGCCGGAGAAAATCAGGCCGTCCAGACCGCTCCACTTGAGTTTGGCCGCTGTCCAGCCCCCCATGTGGCTATCAGTCACCGTTCCAGTCAAAGGGGACTTGGTCACAACGGCGAGGCGTCCACTCATTTTGGCCTCCGTGCCTGTCAGGGGGCCGGTCATCACGCACAGAAGATTTTCTTCGGAGAAAGGTTGGACCGTGGGACCCGCTTCGAAGACGTAGCGAACCCCCAAGCCCCGAGCACCAATGTACTTGTGGATCCACTCTTCAGGAATCGGCTCATAGGTCACACGGCCGGTCGTCAAATTCACCCGGGCAATACGGTTGTGGTAACCACCAATCGCCATGATATGTCTCCTTTCTTGGATTGATACAGCGCTGTTTGCCGGTATCCGTCTTTGGAGTAGGGGGGGGACTCCATCATCCCTGAAGACGACCGCTTACGAGATGTGGGAACACGTGTAGGGAGAATCACGGGCACAACACCGAGGCGATTTCATCGTTTCACTCCTTGTTAGCGTTGGGCCACATACACGAGAGACATGATAGAATGAAGGGTGGATGGATGCCTCTTCCAACAAAAAGTATATCATGTCCGCGCGGCAACTGTCAAGAGTTTTCCGGCCCCCTCCCAATAGGGCTTTCCAATGTTCTATAACCTTTGGCGAGTCCACGGAGGCGTTGTTCCAGCCATCAGGCCGTTGTATGGCTCTTAGCGGTCGCTGGGTAGGCGGGGGCAGCGCCTTCGCCTACCCGTTCTTGGAGGTCCCGGTTCAGGAAAGTCCATGGTTTATCCACCATTCCATGATTGACCGAGTACTACTAGTCTTCGGCGAATTTTAACGTTGACAAGCCCTACGGCCCTTCCCCGCAGGGTCACGCCATATTTCAGACCACGCCAGGGCCCTGCTTTCAGGAGGATGAGCGAAGGTACTGCCTTCGGCCAATAGGCAGTAGAACTGTGGGGAGAGAAGCGGAGAATCCATCTCCCGCCTGTTAAACAATATCGCCAACAACCCCGCCAAGGTCGCCAACCGACGATGAAACCGAGTCCAGCCGGCAAAGGTTTTGACGCCTTTCTCAACCCATGGTATACTCAGGCCGGATAAAAAGTGCATGCAATCAAGCCGTGAAGGTGCCCGACGCCCCGGATGGCAGGGCTCAAAGGCGAAGCCGGTGAAAGTCCGGCGCTGTCCCGCAACGGTAACCCGTCGATTGCCAGTCATTCTGGATCTCCGAGACTGGAAACAGAACAGTCAGACGGGAAGCCCGGTCGCCCGCCTTCATGGTCTTCCACCGACCCGCGCGGAAGGGTGTGGGAGAGTCCCAAAGGAACCAATCGTCCCCGGCTCTCCCCGGGGATTCTTTTTGAGAACCGCCCTCACTCCGCAAAGGATCGGGGGCGGTTTTGCTCTGGATGTGCTTGGGGCCACGTTGTGGCTGAGAGGTTGTAATGAGATGGCGTGATTTGGTGTACATCGGGTTTTTCTGGTGGCTGCTATGCGGATTGTGTGGACTGCAAGGGGATGCCGCAGGCCCCGCGCGAACCTTTCAAGATGCGTTGAGGGTAAGGGCAGGGCAAGCTCTGGAATGGTTACACACTCAACAGGCCGCGGATGGTTCGTTCGGCGCCTCTTGGGGGCAAACGGCGGACGTGGTTTTTGTTCTCTCACTGGCCGGAGAAAACCCCGGCGGTTCGCGATGGCAACGCAACGGCATGAGCGCCCTCGACGCACTGGCCTCTCAGACCCCGGACGTTATCGCCCGTGGCAACGGAGGAGAGATAGGGAAAGTCTTGCGGGCAGTGGCAACCTCAGGAGCGGATGTCCACCATTTCGCCGGGTATGATCTGGTCCAGGAGCTGAAGCAGACATATGACCCAACCAGCGGCCGTTTCCAAAAAGCCAACAATTTTGGCCAGGCCGTTGCCATTCAAGCCTGGATAGCCGCCGGTGGAATTCCTCCGGCCAATGCCATCCTCTCTCTGTTGGCCGATCAACGTCCCAATGGGGGCTGGGGATGGCCTTACCAGGGGACAGGGACGGACGTGGATACAACCGGTGTGATCCTGGAAACTCTGGCACTCGCCGGCATCCCCATCGGGGACAGTCATGTGCAGAGGGCCCTGAAGTTCCTACAAACCATGCAACTCCCCGACGGGGGCTGGCGCAGTCGCTCTGTGGAAACGTTCGACAACTGCAACTCCACCGGTCTGGCCCTCCGGGCCTTGTTGCGTTACGGCGTGAATCCACGGCGTCCTCCCTGGTCGGGATATAACTCTGATGGGCGCTGGCGGGACCCACTGGGACGGCTTCTCCAGTTTCAGCAAATGGATGGTGGCTTCCGGTGGCGAGATGACATCGCCGGCACTCGGGTACTCTCCACCACCGATGCCCTGCCCGCGCTCATCCTGAGCTGGCCGGAAAATCCCCCCCTGACCAGACACTTGTACGTCAGTCACATTTTGGCGCCATGAGGGGGCGTGACCGAGGCTGGCGGCGGACGTGCCCCTTCAGACATAAAAAACTTTCACGATTCTACGCTGGGCTGTGCAAGTGGATTTGTCTGCAATTCATCATGATTACGGAGGAGGATGAACTATGAGACGCTCATTTTCGATTCTGGTTCTTGCATTGGTCGTTGGGCTGTTGCTTGGTGGGGTGGTTTTCGCCCAGGGAGCCGACAAACAAGTCGGTCTTGTCGTTCGTTTCCCGGACGGCCATACCCACACGGAAGTGGTCACCGTTCCTGCAAGTGCGACCGTGGCCGACGTGCTCAAAAGCAGCAAAGTCGGCGCTACCCTGGTCCCCAAGTCTTGGGGACAGGCCCTATGTGCCATCGGCAACACCGGCTGCAGCGCGGACGATTGCTTTTGTGATGCCAGCCACTTCTGGGCCTTCTACATCCAACAGGGGAGCGCCTGGGCCTCTTCCCAAGTCGGCGTGGATGCGTATACTCCCAAGGACAAGGAAGTCGTAGGATTCGCCTGGAGCGGGTTCGACGCCAATTACAATCCCACGGTTCAGCCCCCATTCCTCACGTTTGCCCAGATCGCAGCACCAACGCCTGCAGAAATTCCCGAACCGGCAACACTGTTCCTGCTGGGAAGCGGCCTCGTGAGCTTGGTTGAATACCGACGTCGTCGTAAAATCGCTTAAGCCGACGACGAGGTGAACGACGTTGGGCAGACGGCTTCGGCCACCCAACTACCGGGATGGAACACGATGAAACGATGGGGCATCATCTTAATATTAGGCTTCCTGGCCGGACAGGCCTTGGCCGCGTCCGGCGCTCATAAGGCAGGACTCGTCATTCGTTACGGTAACGGCCACGTGGAAACCTATTGCGTTTCTTTCGATGCCCCTGCCATCACCGGCGTCGACCTTCTGCAACGGGCCGGCGTCCACGTCGTTGTCGATCCTACGAGCTCTTTCGGCCAGGCTGTGTGCAAGATTAAAGGGGAGGGGTGCGATTACCCCCTGGACGACTGCTTCTGTCAGTGTCAAAACCTGGGGCAAACCTGTACTTACTGGGCTTATTACCACCTGAAAGCCGGGCAGTGGGTCTATTCGGGTGAGGGAGCGGGTACGTACAAAGTCCATGACGGGGATGTAGAAGGCTGGGCCTGGGGGCAGGGCAGCGCGGGGAGCGGAGTGGAACCGCCCCTCATTTCCTTCGACCAGATCTGCGGTTCGTCCACCTCTCCCATCCCAAGTCCCACGCCCACGCCTCCCAAGCCCTCCCCCTCCCCACTCCCGACCGCGTCCCCGACCCGGACATCCACGCCCACACCCACCCCGTGCGCCGGGGGCCACTGCGCTCCCTCTCCTACACCGTCCCCCCCACGTTCGCCCCTACGTTACACGTTCACCGTCGACCGCTCCCAGATCCAGGTGGGCACGTGCGCCACGCTTCGTTGGGACGTCATCGGAGCCGACGTTTTACTCCTGGAACGCTCGGAACAAAAATTTCCCATCGCCAAGCGGGGGGAGATGCGCGTCTGCCCTTCGGCTACGACGACCTACACCCTTGTCATGCAACGAGGTACGGAAAGGAGGACAGCCCGGCTGGTTCTCGCCGTCTTGAGCGCGGCAACTTCCACCCCCACGTCTGCTCTTGAACCCACCCGGACACCCGCGCCAACCGTCGCGACTACCCCGACCTCCCCACGAAAGACCGTCCCTCCCACCTCACAGGTGCAACCGAGACCCACCGCCGCACCGCCGACTGGGACCTCAACCCCCTCAACCCCCTCACCCACCGTTCGCAAACTCGCACCAACACCGACAGGCGTTTTAGCTCCTCGCATGACGTTGCCGGCCCAGGCCAGGGTCGTGACGCCCGTGCGACCACTTCCCTACAAGCTTCGTCACCTGACCCCCACTCCCGGCCCGCGGCCCACATCGGCCAAGACGAGAGGGGCCGAAGGAAAGACCCTGCCCTGGACGCATGGTTGGCCGGCCTATGCCATCGTTCAGGTGGTCCTTCTGGCCCTGAGCGTCGGTGTGTACTGGAGGCAACGGTTATGAACGCCCGCTTCCACCCTCTTGCCTGGTTGGCCTGGTTCGTGGCTGCACTGGCACCGGCGCTGATGACCCGCAATCCATTGTACTTGAGCCTGATTTTGATGGCCATGGGGTTAAACATGAAAGTCTTCAGCCGTGGTCCCCAACGTCCCTCCGGCTGGGGCCGTCTCCTTGTTCTGGCCTTCTGGCTGGTTCTGTTCACCCTTCTCCTCAATGTGTTGACCGTTCATTATGGTCATCATGTTTGGGCCCGGCTGCCTTCGACGTGGCCGGTCGTGGGAGGAGCGTTGACGTTAGAAGCGCTACTCTTTGGCCTGAGCAGCGGACTCTCCCTGCTGACCCTCTTGCTCGCGTTCGCTACCTTCAACCTGGACATGCCGCCCAGCCGCTGGGTGCGTCTCACCCCTCCTTTTCTGTTTCAGCTTGGACTCATCACATCCATCGCCGTTACGTTCGTTCCGGCCACGGTCACCGCGGCTCGAGACATCTATGATGCACAACGCCTGCGCGGGCACCGCTTCCGACGCCTGACGGACTACGCCCCCCTCCTTGCCCCCCTGGTGGTGGATAGCCTGGAGCGTTCGGTCCAACTGGCGTTATCAATGACTGCACGTGGTTTCGGCGCCAACCAGACACCACTTTCGCCCCGGCGCCGTTTGGCGTATCAAGGGGGCCTTTGGGGGGCACTTTTGTCCATATTGGCTGCTCTTCTCCTCTCCATCTGGCACCCCGCCTGGGGAGGAGAACTGCAATCCGGCTTGTTGGCGGCAGGAATTCTGGGACTCTCCCTGATCTTCTACCTGCAAGGAAAACGGCTGCGCCGCACAGCATACCGTCGCTGGTATTGGCGGCCCAGAGATACCCTCTTGACCCTGGGAAGCCTGGTGCTCTTCGTCGGCGTCCTAACGGTGCGCCTGCGGTCGCCCCAAACCTGGCTCTACTATCCCTATCCACCCTATGACATTCGGCCCGACTTTTCCCTCTGGGCGGGACTCCTCCTGGTTCTTGTCGCCCTGCCCGCTGTCCTGGCCCCGCGGATGATGACAAAGGCAAGCCGATTCCCACGATCTCAGGACAGGAGGACCGCATGACTTTCCCGAACACGAGCTCTTTGCAATTGCCGCCTTCCCTCCCGGATCCTCAGGACACGATTGCTTCCCTGGAACGAGTCCGCTACGTGTATCCTCAGACCGAAAGGGCCGCCTTGCAGGAGCTCAGTTTTCACATTGAAGAAGGAGAATTTCTCCTCGTTGTGGGAACCTCTGGTGCCGGTAAATCGACGCTGCTGCAGGTGTTGAACGGTCTGGTCCCCCACGCCCACGGGGGGATGTTTGCCGGCCATGTTCGAGTGGTCGGACGTGATCCTCTGCGGCTGGGACCTCAGGCCATGGGAGATGTGATCGGGATGGTGTTTCAAGATCCGGAGGCCTCTTTCGTTATGGAGACGGTTGAGGACGAGCTGGTCTTTGCCATGGAGAATTGGGCCGTCCCTTCCCCGTTGATGCGCAAGCGTGTAGAAGAAATTTTGGATGTATTAGACATCGCCCATCTGCGCGGGCGTGCCGTCTCCACTCTTTCAGGGGGAGAAAAACAACGCGTGGCCGTTGCTGCAGCAATGACTTTACAGCCCCGGGTGCTGGTCCTGGACGAGCCCACCTCTCAGCTCGACCCCCAAGGTGCGGAAGAAGTCCTCATCGCGCTCAGACACCTGAACGAAGATCTGGGCATCACCGTTATTTTGGCTGAACACCGCCTGGAGCGAGTGATCCAGTACTCGGACCGGATCCTCTACCTGGCCCAAGGCCGCCAGGTGCTTCTGGACACCCCCCGCCAAGCCTTTGCCCACATCCCGCTAGCCCCTCCCCTGATTGAACTGGCTCGTGCTCTGCACTGGACGCCCCTGCCGTTGACCATCAAAGAAGGGAGACGCTGGGCCCGAAGGTTGCAGTTGCCCGCGGTGCGCCGACCGTCTCATCGCAGCGTTGGCCCGGCTCTTCTGCGGGCGGAAAATGTGTGGTACAGATACGGCGAACAGGAAGCTCTACGGGGTGTTACGCTCCAGGTCCACGAGGGGGAGTTTGTTGCTCTCATGGGGCGCAATGGGTCGGGCAAATCCACACTGTTGAAGATGCTGACAGGGCTCCTCCGGCCCGATCGTGGCCACGTGTCCATCGCCCAACCTGGAGCCGGCTGGCATCCTATCCGCTCTCTCGATGACGCCCTCCCTCAGGTCGGGCTCGTGTTGCAGGATCCGGGGCGAATGCTCTTCCAGGAGACGGTGTTGGACGAGTTGCGTTTCACCCGGCGGCAGCACCGGCTGCCGGAGGATGAGAAAGCCGATATGGCTCTGCTCGACTGGCTGGGCATCGCTGGGCTGGCCCATCGCGACCCGCGCGATCTCTCCGGCGGGGAGCGACAGCGCGTGGCCATTGCGGCCATCCTGGTCGCAAATCCCCGCATCGTCCTGCTGGACGAACCCACGCGAGGACTGGACTATGATCAGAAAAAGGCGTTAGCCGACCTCCTCCGTGAGCTCACCGCTGCCGGACGCACCGTCGTCATGGCCACCCACGATGTAGAACTGGTCGCCCGGGCTGCAGACCGGGTAATGCTCATGGCCGAGGGCGAGATCGTCGTGGATGGCCCCACACGCGAGGTCATGGTGGAATCTCTAATCTTCGCAAGTCAAATCGCTAAATTATTTCGGGATCCCCGTTTTCTCACGGTGGAGGATGTCCTCTACACTTGGGCTCGGAGAGAGCACCCATGAGAACGAACGGACAGGCGTTGCGGCGTCTTTCCCGCCTGCTCTCCGCACTCATCCTCCTGACGGCGACAGGGGTCGGGATGATCGCGTTTCTCTGGCCCTTCTTTGCACCCTCCACCCAGGGAACGACCGCGTTGGCAGCTCACAGCCAGGATGCGCCTCTCATGTTCCTTCTGCTGATCCTGCTGGGACTGGGCGCGACCGTCGTCGACCTGACCCTGGGGCAAATGGACAGCCAGACCGTTGCCATCCTGGGCGTCCTGGCCGCCTTAGGTGCCGCTCTGCGGTTGGTGCCCGGCCCCGGAGGCTTTTCGGCCCTTTTTCTCCTTCCCATCCTGGGGGGATATGTCTACGGCCCGAGCTTTGGCTTTCTGTTGGGCACCCTGACTCTGGTCGTCTCCTCCTTGATCTCGGGTGGCGTAGGGCCATGGCTTCCTTATCAAATGTTTGCCGCGGGTTGGGTGGGTGCCCTGGCCGGTCTGTGGGGGCAGACGGCGCGACGGTTCGGGTGGGGCCGGGCGACGCCTTCCCGCCTGGAGACGGGAGTTCTGGCTCTGTGGGGAGCAATTTTGGGAATGGTGTACGGGGCGATTATGAACTTATGGTTCTGGCCCTTTGTGTTTCAGCCTCAGCAGGCCGGCATGTACTGGCAACCGGGTCTGGGGATCCGCCAGACGCTGGCTCGCTATCTTCTTTTCTACCTGACCACCTCTCTCTGGTGGGACGCGGGGCGGGCCATAGGAAACGCTTTGCTCGTCATCGTGGTGGGACGGCCTTTGCTGCGGGGCTTGTACCGGCTTCGCTTGCGCACAGAGGTCACGATTGTGCCCGCTCCAACGGAAAGGGAGGATGCCTTTCCGGCAGGGCGTCACGGTGTTCTTTCACTATGACCCGTTCAGGGGGAACTCCATCCAGGATGGGACTCCTCCCCGTTCGTGGGGTTCGAGGAGAATACATTTTAATTAATAGGAGGCAACATGCATGAGAACGCTCTACCCCGGGAAGGGTATCGGGAATATTTGCAGCAATTACGCCATCAGGCCCCTAAAATCGAGCAGGGGCAGGTCCATGTTTACACCGGAGACGGTAAGGGAAAGACATCGGCCGCGTTAGGGGTGAGTATTCGCGCCCTGGGAGCGGGTTGGCGAGTGGCTTTTCTGCAATTTATCAAGGGAAACTGGAAATCTGCAGAGCAAAATGTCGTTCCCTTGTTTGGAGAGCAGTGGCTCTACCGGAAGCTGGGACGAGGGTTTACCTGGGATCACGAATCTGTGGAGGAGGATATCGAAGCTGCCAGGCAAGCCTGGACAGAGGCATTGCGAGTTCTCCACTCCGGTGACTACGAACTGGTGGTGCTGGACGAGATCAACTATGTCCTCTCTTACGGCTTCTTGTCCGCAGAGGAAGTCCTGGCAGGCCTGAAGGAACGCCCTCGGGGAGTTCATGTGATTTGCACGGGACGGGGTGCACCGCAGGCCTTGATCGACTATGCCGATCTGGTCACGGAGATGCGGAAGGTCAAGCACCCCTTCGACCGGGGCATTCTGGCGCAACGGGGGTTGGATTTTTAGCGCTTGGCCAGGCGCAGGGACGTCGAGAGGGCCGGGGATGAGGCAGGATCGGCGTGGGGTTCAGGGCAGGGGTACCAACCATTGGACCTGATCGGTGCCTTCGGCTACCCAGCCCGTGATGCCGTTCTTCGACGCCACGCGCCACCAGCGATACCCGTTGGCCTTCTGAGGCCCCTCCAGCACGCTTACCTGTTGCCCTTGCAGCAACACACCCACGCGCTTTGCTCCTGTAGAGGGGCGGGCGCGCACATTGAGCGTTTGGGCGTCCACACGGGCTTTGGCGCCCGGTCCCAGCGTGGGGACCGGCGTGGGTGTTGCGGTCGGTGTCACCGTCGGGGTTGGCATGGGAGTTGGGGTGGGCGTGGCTGTTGCCGTGGGGGTAGGAATGAGGTTGGGGACGGGCAGCGGCGTTGGCGTGGGCGTCGGCAGGACGACGGGATGGGCCTGTGGCGCCCAAAGCCGCGCCAGGATCACGTGGCCATCTGGCGCGACGCGAGTGAGGAGTTGGACACCACCGGTCAGCAGGAGGAAGAACACGACCGCGCTGGCGTACCGCCACATTTGCACATAAGCCCAATCTTCCAGCAAGGTGCCCCGCTTGCGTCGCCAATCCCACCAGGCGACAAGCCAGCCGATGGCCATCAGACCGGCTCCAGTCAGGAAGATGCCGGTAAGCCAGTTGCTGTTGTTGACCACAAATCGCCAAACCGAGGTCATGATTCTCTTCCCTTGTCTTGTTCGCCGCCTGTTCGCTGAGTACGATAAAGAACCCCGGACCGTCACTCGGGTCTGGAGAGGGCACTTCCTGCAACGCGTCGGCACGCCCATGTCTAATCATACGAACAAGCCTCTTTTTCAGCAATTGCGGGACCCGCAGCGAACGGATTCTCTCCTGGGACGAGCGGAGAGCCTGAAAGGTTCCCCGCTCCGTAGGAGATCGCCGTGTGGGTGAAATTCGAGAACTTCGTGTTACAATGGGTCCCGTAACCTTTCCCGCAAGCGTGCGTTGAGTACACTAGAAGAGTGCATTATGCCTGACATGGCAGCCTACACTCATTCAAAGGACATACGAGTAGTGCTCGGCCTGGCACTGAACATCCGACACGCGTTTTCGACCTTTTTGCACCTGATAACCGGTTCGGGTGTGGCGGCAGCGCGCGCGTCTGAACACGAACTGGTGCACCGTGCCCGGCAAGGAGAGCCAGAGGCGTGGGATATTCTGTTCAATCGCTATTACCCACAAATTTATGCCTATTTTCGCTATCGCACGGCAACGGAGGAGGATGCCGAGGATCTGGCAGCCACCGTCTTTGAGCGGGCGGTTCGGCACATCAGAACGTACAAGGAGACCGGACAGGGACTGGGGGCCTGGCTTCAGCGTATCGCCAGCAACCTACTGGTGGATTATTACCGACGGCGTAGTGTCCACACCCGCCAGACAGAACCCCTCTCACCGACCCTGGCCGATGGGGGACGTTCGCCGGAGGAGCATGCCCTGCGGATCGATACGACAGAACGGGTGCGGAAGGCACTATCTCGCTTGACCGAGGAACAACGGGAGGTCATTGTCCTTCGATTTTTGCTGGGGTATAGCTTGGCTGAGACCGCCAAAATTACCGGCCGGAAAGTTAACGCCATCAAGGCATTGCAGCACCGAGGCTTACAGAGGCTGCGTGCCCTGTGGGATAACGAGTGATGAGAGAGATCGACGAGATTACTTTGGAAGAGGTGCTGGAGCGTCTGCAGCGGGATCCACGAGGATATGATCCGAGGCGAGATGAGCAGATTCCGCCGGATCAGCGCGACGCTATCATCCCTTACGTGGAGGCCGCCCGACGCCTTTTGTTGACTCCTCGCCCTCAGCCTCGAGCCTCGGCCGTCCACGCCGCACGCGCCCGTATGCACGCTGCCCTGGAACAACGGTCGCCCCTTTGGTCTCTGAACGCCCTTTCGGCCGTCCTGCAGAATATCCTCTCCCATGCCAGCACTGTTCTGGTCGCCTTGATGCTGGTGATTACGTTGGGCTTCGGCACCTATGCCCTGGCCATGCAGAGCCTCCCCGGCAGTCCGCTCTACACACTCAAGCGAGGGGTGGAACAAGTACTTGTCGAAACCGCCTCGCCGTCACGGGGAGTCTCGTTGCGGGTTGTCCTGGCTCGCCGCCGTCTGGACGAATTTCGTCGCCTGGCCCGCCGTGGGCGCTGGGACCCGACACTCCTGGACGCGTATCAACAGGAACTGAGCGCAGCCCAGAAAGAACTCTCTCACCTTTCTGCAGGCGAACGGGCGCGGCTCCTGCCTCGGCTCTCCGCCCAAGTAGCCGATGCCGCGGCTCAGCTAGACGCGTTGAGGAAGCAGGCCCCGCCCGACATCCACAACGCCGTGGAACGGGCGTACACGACCACGGCCACGATCGCATCCCAATGGCAGCAGCCCCTTCTCGCTCCTACGGCAACCCCCACCGGGACGCCCACGAACGCAAAGCCGGCGACTTCAACGCCAACGCCGACGGCTACGCCCTCCGCATCCCCGACAGCCCCTCCCTCCCCGACTTTTGTGGCTCCAGTGGTGCCGACATTGACAACGGCTCCCAACCCGAACCCGACGTTGACTGCCGTAGGGGGCCTCACTCAGACTCCCACGCCCACAGTACCTGCGCGTCCTTCTGGGGAGGCGTCGACATCTGGACCCTCGGCAACGCCCACGGCCCCGGCGCCTCCCACGCGAGCGCCCGTCATGCCCACTCGACCCACGGTAGCGACGGCTACACCCTCACCCACTCAACCCGGGGGTCCCGGAACGCCCGCGTTCCCCTCGCCGACCTGGACGGCTACCGAGTCGCCTGAGCCGACGGAAACTCCGGTTCCGACGGAAACCCGAGAGGGCCACATGTCGACTATGACTCCCATGCCCACGCGCACGCGTCGCCTCATGCCGACGCCCACGGCCACACCTACTTTAACTCCCACCTGGACGCCTTTCCCCACTCCGACGCCCACGGCCACGCCCACCCTGACACCAACCTGGACCCGCTTTCCCACACCTGCCCCCACCTGGACCTGGACGCCCGTGCCGACATCCACCTGGACCTGGACGCCCACGCCCACCTGGACCTGGTCACCCACGCCGATGCCCACCTGGACCTGGACGCCGACCCACACGCCCACACCCACCTGGACGCCAACGCCGGTGCCCACACCGCCGGTTGCGCCCCCAGAAACGCCGACGCCAACACCAACACGTTCGCCCATGCCCCCTCCGACCCGAACCCGGACTCCGCATCCGACCCGGATGCCGCACCCGACTCGAGAGCCGACAGAAACACCGGAACCTACGGAAACGCCGGAACCCCCGAGCCTGCCCACACCGCCCTATCGCCCCTGATCAAGCGTGTCGGTGGCTCGCAACACTTGGCGTCGATTTTGACTAAATATTGTGCCTTCCATTACAATCCACTATCCCAAGACGGGGAAAGCACACGAGACCATTGTCCCGCATGTGAGCAGCCCACTTCTCCGGGAGAATAACATCTGTACAACTCGAAATCCCCAAACAGGAAGAGTCCTTACGACGGTGTAAGGCTCTTTTCGTGCATTCATCGACGGCACGAGATCGAAGACGAAGGAGGTTAGCGTTATGTCACACATGGGGCTCAGCAGTAGCGAAGTAATGGCGCTATGGGCGGTTCTGGGCATTGCGGTCATTGGCCTGCTATACGCCCTTCTCCTGGCCAGACAGATTCTCAGCAAGGACAAGGGGACCGAGAAAATGCAATCGGTCTGGCAGGATATTCGTTCTGGCGCCAAAGCGTACCTGAACACGCAGTTGCGTTCGCTTATCCCTTTGATGGGTCTCCTTTTCATCCTTCTGGCTGTGAGCGTATTGGTGGTCCCCGTCAGTCCAGAAGCGGTGGAGACGTTTTGTGAGGTTCCCAAACAGGTCACCTCTCGTCAGGAACTGATCCAGTACGCGTGCAGTTCGGCGTCTTGGTGGATCGCTGCCGGCCGGGCTTTCTCCTTCCTGTTGGGTGCCAGCTTCTCCTTCACAGTCGGCTACCTGGGCATGCTCATGGCCGTGGAAGGAAACGTGCGGGTGGCATCTGCCTCTCGCCGCTCGTTCTCCGAAGCCCTGACGGTTGCCTATCGTTCCGGTACGATTACGGGCATGTTGACGGTCGGGCTTGGCCTTCTCGGCGGCACCACCATTTTCATGATTTACGGCAAGTCCGCGCCGGATGCCCTGCTCGGATTCGGTTTTGGCGGCTCCCTTATCGCTTTGTTCATGCGTGTAGGCGGTGGCATCTTTACGAAGGCCGCGGATGTGGGGGCCGACCTGGTCGGAAAAGTCGAAGCCGGTCTGGAAGAGGATGACCCCCGCAACGCGGCGGTGGTGGCCGACCTGGTCGGCGACAACGTGGGCGACTGCGCCGGGATGGCGGCGGATGTCTTCGAGTCCTTCGAGGTGACCATCGTCTCCGCTCTGATTTTGGGCATCGCCATCGCCGCCCAGACCTCAGCCATAAAATGGGTACTCTTTCCCCTCTTTGTGCGTGCTGTGGGCGTCATTTCTTCGATTATCGGCACCTATCTGGTGCGTGCGGACGATCAGAAACGAGATGCCATGGGCGCCATCAATTTCGGCTATTACGCGTCGGCTGTCATTTCCATCCTGGGTTTTGGCTTCGTCAGTTACCTGTACATGGGTGGAGACTGGCGGCCCTTCTGGGCGACGGTGGCCGGGGTGGCGTTGGCGATCGCCATTGAGAAGCTGACCGAATTCTTCACCGGTACGGAACACTCGCCTGTGCGCGAGATCGCCAACGCGACCCGCTTTGGCGCGGCCACGACCATTCTCAACGGCCTGGCCGAGGGATATGAGTCGACCGTATGGCAGGCGCTGGCCATCGCCGTCTCCATCGGTATCTCTATCTTCCTCTTCCGTGGAGAGTCATACGTGTACGTGCTTTATGCCGTGGCCATGACCGGCATCGGCATGTTGACAATGACGGGGAACAACGTGTCCATGGATTCCTTTGGCCCCATTGCCGACAACGCCGGGGGAATCGCCGAGCTGGCCGGCCTGGATGAGGAAGCCATGAAAGTGCTCGACGCTCTGGACGCTGTGGGCAACACGACCAAGGCCATCACCAAAGGTGTGGCCATCGCCTCGGCCGTGATTGCAGCTGTCTCCCTCTTCGGCTCTTTCTTCACCGATACCAACCTGGTTCTGGAACGCCTGGGTAAGCCCGCCCTGCAGAGCATCAACGTGGCCAATCCGTTGGTCTTCATTGGCCTCCTGGTGGGCGGCCTTATCCCCTGGCTTTTCGGCGGCTTGATGATCCGCGCCGTCTCCCGGGCCGCAGGTGAGATGATCGCCGAGGTCCGGCGTCAATTCCGTATCCCGGGTCTGATGGAAGGCAAGGTCAAGCCCGATTATGCACGCGCCGTCGCTATTTCCACCCGGGCGGCGCAAGGGGAGCTGCTGCCTCTCGGCGTTATGGCCATTACCACGCCGATCATCGTGGGGCTCCTGCTACGGGCGGAAGCGCTGGGAGGGTTCCTGGCCGGGCTGATCGTCAGCGGCCAACTCCTGGCCGTGTTCATGGCAAATGCGGGAGGTGCCTGGGACAACGCTAAGAAGCTCATCGAAGACGGCCTCTACGGAGGCAAGGGTTCCGAAGCACACAAGGCCGGCGTCGTGGGAGATACGGTAGGTGATCCTCTTAAGGACACGGCAGGTCCGGCCATGAACCCCATGATCAAGGTCATCAACCTGGTAGCGCTTATTATCGCTCCTATGATGGTCAGTTTTGAGAAACTCACGCCCGGCCTGATCATTTTCCTTCTCATCCTGGTCGTGGCTTTCATCTGGGCACTGCGGATCTCCAAGCGCCCCGCCGTCGAAATCCTGGAGGAGGACCTCTCCACCCCCCTCTGAGCCTATTGCACTTGCAAATTCGAGCGGGCGTCAGGTTATGTCTCGACCCTGACGCCCGTTTGCCTTCTGAACTCGGAATGTACGATTGCCTCGCGCACCCCGCGGCAGGCTGTCCGTGATCCTGATTTGCCCCTTGCCCTGAGTCCACTTACACTCTCCTTGTGACGGACAGGCCATGCGATACGCATGCTTCATCACATCGATGGAGAAGATGAAACGGATCTTTCTTGCGGGTACTCTCTTGCTGGTGTTGCTGGGTGGAATCCTCTCCCTGCGGGGGAGCGGGAGGTTCTTGGAACCCGCTCCGCCCCCGCCCCTTACCGGCCTTCCCCCGATGCGCCCGCGCCTCTCTCTGCCTCTGACGCCGATGCCCACCCCGCCAAAACCTTCTCCCTCCCCGCGCGTTGTCCTTTCTCCCACGCCACACGAAACACCTACGCCGTCGAACGCGAGAGGGCTTCCCACATCGTTGTCGGCGAAACTTTCCATCGCGGATTTGTTCTGGCTCCAGGACTATGCAGCGGCTATCGATGCCGTCCGCAATGCCATCGGCCGGGCATCATCGGAACAGCGACCCTACCTTCACTTTCTCCTGGCCCGGGCCCTCGTGGGGGCGAAGCGCTATGATGAGGCCGAGCGAGAACTGGAAACCTTGCTCCGGGGGAAGCCCCTCCCGCCACATGTGCCCCCCGAAGCGTATCTCTGGTGGGCGCGGGTGCTTCGCCTTCGGGGAGAGCGGGAAAAGGCGATCCGCGTTTACCTTCGATACGCTCGAGGCCAAGGGGCACTCCTGGCCGGATATGCCTGGCATCAGGCAGCCGTTCTCCTGCGCCAGGAAGGGCGGAACGAGGAGGCTCTGGCCGCGTACGTGCATGCCATTGCCCGCGCGTCAGAGGCGCAGCGTACGCTCTGGCGTCTGGAACGCGCCGACTACCTGGCAGCCCTGAAACGTCTTCAGGAAGCTCTGCGGGCCTATACGGCCCTTTTGGATGAGAAATCCCTCCCTGTCGGAATCCGCGCCCGCGCCCTGCTGGGGCGAGCCGAAGTGTATGCCCGGCAGGACGCTGCCGCGAGCGCGACGGCCGATCTCCGTGCCGTCTTGGAGCTGGCCGCGGGGACGCAGAAAGGCCGTCGTACTGCACACGTGGTTCCCAAAGTCGTCCCCTACGCCTACCGGGCCCTGATCCTCTTGCTGAACGCGGGACAACCGGTGGATGATTATACCCGGGGCGTCATCGACGTGGAAGCCGGGGCCTACACTCCTGCTATCCCGGTCCTCATCCGCTACCTGGACGGGGAAAGCCCTCATCATGGAGATGCCCACGCGTACCTGGCTCGGGCACTGGCCGCTGTGGGGAACACATCCGCTGCCATCAGACAATGGCGAATACTCATCGACACTCATCCCGAGTGTCCCTGCTGGGAATCGGCCTGGTTCGCCCTGGCTCATTTGTACGAAGAGACGGGACAACCTGCGCGCGCCCGCGCACTCATGCGCACGCTCAGTCGTCATCCTCACGCCTCGTGGAGGCTGCGCGAGCGCGCCCGGCTCTTCCTGGCGGATCAATGGCTGATCAGCGGTCGGCCGGATAGGGCACGAGAATCGTACTTGCGCCTGGCCTATGAGGCCCAGAGTCCCGACGTCCGCAATCGAGCCGCCCTCCTGTCGGCAGTCCTCTCTCTTCCCGATCGGCCCCAGGCCGCGGAGGCCGTGCTCCAGGAGGCAGCCCGTTCTCCACTTTCCCCTCACTGGGCATCGGCATTGCGCTACTGGTTGGGTAAAAGTGCCCTGGCTGCTGGGGATCGGTCAACAGCCAGGGCAGTGTGGCAGGCGCTCGCGGCCACCCGGCCTACCTCCTGGTACGCGTTTCGGGCCGCGCAGCAGTTATCCGCACTGGGTGAGTCTGTCCCGCCTGAGCAGCTTCCTGCGGCACCGCCTGCACGCTTCTCCTGGAAGCCTCTCTCCCAAAGAGAACGGATACGGACCCTGTTGACCCGGCCAGGAGAACCCGCCGCGGTCCCCCTCCTTCGTCTGGCCGCGGCTTATGGTGATGCTGGCCTGGACGAGCAGGCCGTGTCGATGTACGGTCAGGCCATTCAGCAGGTTGAGGATGTGGCTGCATTGTTGCGGTTGGGGCGGGTTCTACAGGAGATGGGCTATCCCCAATTGGGAATTGTAGCCGCATCGCGCGCCCTGAGGGCGCGGTCGGCCGAGGGGAAGATCCCTGCCGAATACTGGCCCCTTCTCTACCCGGTTCCCGCACCTGCCTATCTTCTGGCGCTTGCCCGCGAAGACAACGTGGATCCCGCGTTGCTCCTGGCCCTCATCCGCCAGGAAAGCTCTTTTGCCACCCAGGCCACCAGTGCGGTCAACGCCCGGGGGCTCATGCAGCTCATTCCTGACACCGCGCGCGGGGTTGCCCGCGTGTTGAGGTTGCACCTGAGGCGCGAGGCCGACCTTTACGTGCCTGTGGTGAACCTGGAGTTGGGTGCCTATTATCTTTCCAGTACGCTGAGGCGTTTTGGCGGGAATGAGGTCACGGCTCTGGCCGGGTATAACGCCGGGCCGGGCAATGCGGCCCGCTGGCGACGGCTGTTCGGTCCCGATGATGATCGGTTTTTGGAATTGATTCCTATCCTGGAAACTCGCATCTACTTACGTCAGGTTCAACGTCAAAAGCTTATTTATGCTCGACTTCTGTCCGCCTCTCGTTGAATTTCAGGCAAAGTATCGCCTTTTCTTCATGTGACAGAAGGAGAGGTTTTCCGGTGCCGGGAACGGCTATGGTGATCTCGGATGGCCCAGGCTCATGGCCAGATGACGGTAGAGGCGTACCGTCTCCTGGGCCACGTGAGCCTGGGTGAATTGACTGAGCACGCGTTCGCGACCCGCCTGGCCCAGCCGCCGTCGCAGATTTTCATCATCCAGCAATGCTTGCAGGTGACGCGCCAACGCTTCCACGTCTTCTTCCGGGAAGATCAGGCCGGCATCTCCGATCACGTTAGGGATCTCTCCGCAGGTCGAACCGATGACCGGGATCTCACAAGCCATGGCCTCGATGAGAACACGTCCAAATTGTTCCTTCCAATGGGCCAGCGAGCGCGAGGGGAGGACAAGCACATCGAACTGGTTGTACACGCGCGGCATCTCCGTACTGGGCACCTTAGGCGTCCAGACGACCCTGTCGGCGATGCCGAGGCTGCGAGCCAGGCGGCGCAAGGCTCTCTCGTTCTTGCCCGTGCCCACCAAGTGAAGCTGCCATCTTCCCCGCAGGTGGACAATCGCTCGCAGGAGGATGTCGACGCCTTTTTCGTGTAAAAGTCCGCCCGCATAGCCAATGGTAAAAGGTCGGCCTTCCTCCTTCTTGGTCTCGGACAAGGGGCGAAAAATGTCCGGGTCGACTCCGAATTGAGGTAAAACGCGAACAGGCCCTTTGAACCCTTTTTGCCGCAACACGTGCAGTGCTTCCTGATTGCCGGCGATGGCGAAGCGAGCGTGTTCGTACGCGAATTGCTCGAACGCGGAGAAGGGAAAGGGATACGAGCGCAGGATGTTTTGCCAGGTGAAAAACAAGGCAGGGATGTTCAGACGGACCGCGTAGCGCATGGCCAGCCAGGTGGCCAGGTTGTAAGGTTCCTCGTCCACGTGGAAAACATCCGGATGCAGCCGCGTCAGCTCCTGGAAAAGGGTGGGATAGAAATGTACATGGTAGAACCCTGTCAGGCGGATTGGGATTACTCGGAGCTCGTATCCCTGGACGTACGTGCGTTCCAGGACCTGTCGGCCCCGTTTGTCACGCCAATGAGGGGGCACAAGGACGGTCAGGTCGATGTCTGGGTAGGAGGCAATTTCTTCCAGCTTGCGCTGATAAATGCCGACGATGCAGGCCTTGGAGAGCATGACAACGCGCATGATCTTTAGCGACCCTCGGGAGAATCTGATGAGGTGGATGGCTGCCCGGGGGGAACCGTGCCATAAACCCAGCGGTCAAAAAGATCATCGACCGGTTGGCCACTGACGTCCTCGATCACTTGCTGCAAGTCGTGGGCGGTGGCAATACGGTAGCGATAACGGCGGAGGTACGTGCGAAGTATTTTTTCGAACATTTTATCCCCCACGCGTTGCCGCAACGTGTGGAAGAAGAGCGCCCCTTTCCCGTACACGATCGTTTCGTAGTTATCACGGGTATACGCTTTCGAGGATAATCCCAGGGGAGCATCCAGCCCTCGGCTGCGGATGTACCTGACGGGGATCTCCCAACGATTTTTGCGGATGTACTCGGCCATGTCGCGTCCGTAAACGTCCTCGTAATAGTAATACGTGCTGTACTCCGTCAGCCCCTCGTCCAGCCAGGGTTCCCGGATCTGGTCGTTGCCCACTTGATTATACCACCATTGATGCCCAACCTCATGGGCTGTGAGGAACTCGAGTTGGTTCCGCGCATTTCCGTATAGCTGAGAACCCAGCTCGCTCAGCGTGGGGTATTCCATGCCCCGGTTGAGGAGCATGGCAGCGGCTATGTCCATCTTCCGGAAGGGATAAGGGCCAAAGTGATGACTGTAGATTTGGAGCGCGGCCGCGGCGTATGTGAGAGCCGCTTTGCCTGCGGCGTCGTCCCCCGGCAGGTAATAGGAACGGACGAGAATGTCCCCGACTTTGCGCTGGACAACCTGGTAATAAGGATAAAGGATGATGGTCAGCTCCCGCACAGGACCACTAACCAGTTCGTATGTGACGTCTCGGGTTGTGGTGAAGGTGGTTGTCGAACTGACAACCGCGCTGCTGACCAGCGTCATGGTGGCCGGCACGGTGATCCAGGCATGGTAGAAGCTGCTTTCCGCGACCAGAGTGTCTCCCAGCGGGATGCCGTCATCAAGCCGCCAGGTGCCGTCTTTGTTGGGCACGGCCAGGATAGGATAACTCAACGGCAGGTTTATCAGTCCCTCCCGTTCACCGAAAAGCCAGTATCCACGCAGTTTCCAGGTGGGGTAAGCAACCCGGTAGTCCACCCGAAGGTAGATCTTCTTGTGGGGTTGGAGCAGGGAAGGAAGGTCGGCCAACAAGGCTGAGTGGCTCTTATTATAATTGAATGGGAGCGGTGCGCCATCTGCCAGGATTCCGGTGACCTCCATCCGCCCTCCGTAGTGCAATAGGGCGGGGTATAGGCGTAGGGCAAGCGTTGTCCACGGTGTGGGGGTGCGATTTGTCACGGTGATGTAGGTCGTCCCGGTGATCAGCCGGTGTGAAGTGTCAATCCGGGCCCGAATGGCGTATTCGGGGGCATTCCGCAGTTGGGGCAATGCCAGGTCCGTGACGTACGCCGGTCGCATAGCCCTTTCGTACAGGGCCCAGGGAGGATGTGGGGTCGGCCGCAGCGAGCATCCCAGGGCGCCCAGGCCGAAAGCAACCAGAAGGAAAAGGACGATCCACCGATTGAGCTGGCGAACGTATGCTGCCACGTTGCTTCGAAATCGCTCGTCGGCCATGATAAAGGGCGGCTCCTGAGTGTGGTCATCTCGGCCATGTGTACCCGCTCTCTAAAGTATAACGCACGTGGAAGGAAGACATCAAGTGGGGCCTCCTATTCGTGAAACGTATCAAAGCCTGGCGCTGTACCCTGCCTGTGTCCAGATTCATAACCACTGTGGTGAGGCCTGCTTCAGCAAATCGTCCGGTTGGGCAAAGAACAGGGGGCGTCCCCGGGAAGCTCTCGTGGTGCAGAGACACGGCTGTTCCTGTTGAGCAAGGAATTTATCCGGCGGCGTTTGGCCGCTCTTGCTCTGACGCCGCCGGTGAGGCAGCGGTTTCTGCGGATGAATCGATGCTTGCCGTCGCGGAAGAGGGCGCTGTCGGTGGAGTCGGCGACATCTCCCTCTCGGCCGCCTCAGGGGGGGCGGGGGAGCCGTTGGGACGCCACCGTAAGACCACACCGCCCACTCCTACCAAAATGGCCAGCACCGCGATAAAACTACCCGCATAGGGCAACGCGGTCAACCCCACGTAGAGAAGCAGTCCGACGGTCACAGGGAGGAGCCACCAAAGTCCCCCGCGATCCACCCGGGCGAATAGAGCGTAGGGCACCGTCGCAGGTACGACGAACGTGACAAAGAAGTAGTAGGCAACCACCAACCCCACATCGGCCAGGAGTCCCAGGATGAGCGTCCAGCCGGCCAGGAGTCCCAGAGTTGCCACATGGAAAAGAATAGCCAACACTCCCGTCGCCAGAAGTGTAACCAGAATCGCGGCAATGAAACCAAAGAACCCCACGATGCCCCACCCAAGGGACGCCAAGGGCCTGTCGTGGATCCGACGGCCCAGTTTTCGCATTCTCCCGCCGTAAAGGAAGAAGAGGGCCCATCCGACCAAAAGCAGGACGACAAAGCGCCGAATTTGGTCGTATACCCAGGAACGGGTGCCAAATTGCACTTTCTTTCTCGTCCGTAACTGCCGGGGGAGGATATGTCGCACGCCGCCGGCGATATGTGCTGAGGGGCTGATATGGGCTCCGTTGAGGGACTCGTAGCGAAGTTTGCCACCAATGACCGCGTTCTCGCCCACCGTCAAACCCGGGGCGACCTGAGGGATCGGTGTCGAGCGAACGGTCAGAAACGCGGCTGAAGGAATCGTCTGCTCCCCTTCTCCTACCGAGACCTTCGCATCTCCCTGGATGTGTCCTTGCAAGTCTACCCCATTGGCGCCCAGGAGAGTATTACCTCCCACATCCCCTGCAATGAGGATTTGTGAAGCCCCGGCGATGACATCGCCCCCTACAGGCGTTCCCCTGGCAACTTCCACACTGAGTCCGGCGGCCAGGAGGTCGTCCCCGACCCCGTCCCCGGCCACGCGGACCACTTGACCGGCCACGCGCATGTCGTCACCCACCCGTCCGGACACGTCGATCACCTGGGCGAAGGCGACTACATCCCCGTCCACCTGGCCCGTGATGAGGACGCGTTGGGCGAACGCGTACAGGTCTCCACGAATGCGCCCCTGGACGAGCACCGTTCTTCCGGACGCGTACACGTCGTCGTTGATGACCTCATTGGGACCGATGACGATGTCGCCGCCGCCGCGCAGGGTGGCGGCCCGGGCGGGGGGCACAAGGAAGAATCCGGCCAGGAGCATGATCAGGATTACGGCACTAAGGCGCCACTTTTTCGTACTCATGGTCTATTCCTCCCCCAGGAGAAGGTTATAAATGCCTTCCAGTTCCTCCTCCGAATAAAAGTGAATGACGATCTGCCCGCCGCGGCCCTTTGTGCGAATCTCAACCCTGGTCCCCAGCAAGTCGCGGAGCGCACTTTCCACGGCTTTCAACTCCGGAGGAGGCTCTGAGGCCGGCCTCTTCTCTTTGCGCGCGGGTTCGGGACGTTCCAGGAGTCGGCGCACCAGCGCTTCGGTCTCACGAACGCTCAACCCATGTTTGAGAATTTGCGCCAGAACCTGACGTTGCTCCTCGGCAGTGGGCAGGGAAAGGAGGGCGCGGCCGTGGCCTTCGCTGATCTTCCCTTCCAGCAAAACGGCTTGCACCTCAGGGGGCAGGTTGAGCAAGCGCAGCGTGTTGGCCACGGCGGTCCGGCTCTTGCCCACCCGCTCGGCCACCTGTCCTTGCGTCAGGTTGAATCCCTCCATGAGACTTTTGTAGGCAGCCGCGGCTTCCAAGGGATTGAGGTCGCTCCGTTGCACATTTTCCACCAGGGCCCATTCCACGAGCTGTTGTTGAGTGGCCTCCTTGACAATGGCCGGGACATGGGTCAGTCCGGCCTGCCTGGCGGCTCGCCAACGGCGTTCCCCTGCCACGATGTAGTAGGGCTTCGGGCTGGTCGGGGCCGCGCGCGCCAACACCAGGGGTTGCAGAATCCCATGCACACGAATGGACGCGGCCAGCTCGGCCAGAGCCCCCTCGTCGAAGCTCCGTCGGGGCTGGTGAGGGTTGGGGGCAATCTGGTCGACAGGAATTTCCTGGGTGAGTGCTTCCATCGCGTGCCGGGTCGAACGCCCGGCTTGAGAGATCAGGGAATCCAGTCCTCGCCCCAGACCACGCTTTTCCTTGCTCATGGTTTTCTCTCCTGCGACATGTCCTGTACGTGCGGTTCACCGGGGACAGAGGCCTCCGCGAAGGGAATTCCCGGGCGTGGATAAGGCCATCCCAGACGCCGACAGAATTCCTCGGCCAGAGCCTCGTACGCCCGGGCCCCGCTGGAGTGAGGGGCGTACTGACGGATGGTTTCCCCATAGCTGGGGGCTTCACCCAGGCGGACATTTCGAGGAATGACCACGTCGAAGACCCGCTCGCCCAGCACCTGACGCACATTCTCCACCACTTGCTGCGCCAGCTTTGTTCGCGAGTCGTACATGGTCAAGAGCACGCCCGCAATGTGACAACTCGGGTTCAGCCGCTCTCGTACCAGACTGATGGTCTCCCACAAGCGCCCCAGGCCTTCCAGGGCCAGATATTCACTTTGGACGGGAATGAGCACTCCCCCGGTCACCGCGGCCAGGGCATTCACTGTGAGCACGCCCAGGCTGGGCGGGCTGTCGATGAGAATGATGTCATAGCGGTCGGCCACGTCGGGCAAGGCATTGCGCAGGACAAAGTCCCGTTCCGGAACGTCGACCAGCTCAACCTCCGCTCCGGCCAGATGAGGATGACTGGGCACGACATCCAGGTTGACCTCCGTTGTCAGGACGATGGTGTCAGCCAGGCGGGCCCGACCGGCGTACACATCGTACAGGGAAAGGGGTAAGTCGAGTGTGGGCAATCCGAGGCTACTGGTCGCGTTGGCCTGAGGGTCGGTGTCGACCAGGAGAACGCGATAGCCGCCATGGGCCAGATAGGCTGCCAGGTTGACGGCCGTCGTCGTCTTACCAACCCCTCCCTTTTGATTGGCCAGAGCAAAAATCCGGGCAGTACTCATAGGGCAGGCACTCCCGAGGGGGACCAGGGATATTCGGCCAGATATGTTTCCACCTGCTCGCGGGTGGGAATTCCGTTGGGACCAACATCTTCGATGGCGAAGGAGGCGACCACGTTGGCGAAATAGGCCGATCGGAGCGGATCACCGGTCTCGTACAATCGGATCAGCATGGCCGCGGTGAACACATCTCCCGCGCCGGTCGGGTCCACTTCCCGGGCCGGGCGCGGGGGCACTGGGGTGGCAACTCCGTTTTGGTAGACAATACATCCTTGAGCGCTCAGGGTGACGACGACCAGGGGAAAGGTATGAATGAGCTCGCGATGGATTTCGGCGTCGCCGCCGAAGTCCTCACTGCTGAAAACCAACAGATCGGTGTAAGGCTGCATCGACGCGGCGTCCTTCCAGCGGCGGGGATGTACCCGACCGTCCGCGTCCCACTGCCGGCCCAGCCCCTGGGGTACAACCCCCAGCAAGGAGCTGGGGAAGATGCTAGCTATACGCGGATCGAGTTCGGCTGCGACAGCTCCTAAGAGCACCATAGGGACATGACGCCACTCCGTCGGAACGGCCTCAGCCGGAATGGGCTCGGCGACCGCGTCGACATACTGGATGCGGTGGCCGTCCAGGTAGATGTTGCGGAACGTCGTCGTCACCTCTGAAGGCAGACGGCGGACCAGGACGCCGGGCAGGGCCTCTTGGACGGGGAAATCCTCTCCGGCTCGCGTCAGCACGGCCGGCTCATAGCCCAACCTCAACGCGGTCAAGGCGGCAAACGTCACCGTCCCTCCAGGAGTAAACGTCCCATTTCGCCGATCCAGCGTTACATGTCCAATGGTCAGAAAATCCATCGTTTGAGTCCTCACCTTTTCTGTGAACGTTGCAAGAGATTGGCTCGCCTCTTTCGGCGTTTAGGTCGGTTCGCGGCCGATTGTCCACATCGTGTGTGCCCGATCGTTCCCCTGCTCTACGCTTTCATATTATACAGGAAGTGCACCAATGCCTCAATGCCCTTGTACCAGGTCGGCAGATGCAGTTTTTCGTTGGGACCGTGCATGTGGTCGCCCGGCATGGCAAACCCGGTCAGCACCGAATCCGCTCCCAGGAACTCCTGGATGAACGCGACCACAGGAATACTCCCCCCCTCTCGCTTGAAGAGAGGACGGACGCCCCAGACATTTTGCATGGCTGTGGCCATGGCCTGGACCGCGGGCGAGTGTCGATCGGTAATGGCAGGAGGAGCTCCTTGCATCTCCACCACTTGCCAGCGGATACTCTCGGGCGCATGCGTTTCCAGATAGCGGAGGAGCTGTTGATGAACCTCTTCAGGGGTTTGGTCGGGCACCAGGCGCATGGAAATTTTGGCCATCGCCTTGCTGGGGATGACCGTCTTTGCCCCTTCGCCTGTGAAGCCGGAGAGGATGCCGTTGATTTCCAGCGTCGGGCGGGCTGTCGCGCGTTCCACCGGCGTATACTCTGGCTCGCCCCAGAGCGCTGGTACACCCGTGTTCTCCAGGTAGAATTCGTCCTTCATGGGCAGACGGGCCAATTCTGCGCGCTCTTCATCGTCCAGAGGCCGAACGCTCTCGTAAAAGCCGGGCAAGGTGACGCGTCCCCGCTCATCATGCATTCCGGCGATGAGCTCGGCCAACGCCTGGGCCGGGTTGTGAACCGTGCCGCCGAACACGCCTGAGTGCAGATCTTGTTTGGGGCCGTACACCCAAACCTCGAAGTAGGCCAGGCCGCGCAGCGCGTAGGTGATGGTGGGCTTGTCCGGGGCGAGCATCCCCGCGTCCGGATTGAGGGAGGCGTCACACGCCAGAAGACGCTTGTGCTGAGCGATAAAATCAGGCAGACTGGGAGAGCCGATCTCCTCTTCCCCCTCCACGAGGAACTTGACGTTCACAGGCAGAGTGCCCGTGTGTACAATCGCTTCTGTGGCCGCCAGAGTTGCCATGACCTGACCTTTCATGTCTGTGGCCCCGCGCGCGTAAATGTGCTCCCCGCGGATGGTGGGCTCGAACGGTGGACTCTCCCACAGCTCCAGAGGTTCTGCAGGCTGGACATCGTAGTGCCCGTAAACCAGGATCGTGGGCGCGTCTGGGCCTGCCGCGAGAGATTCACCGTACACAACAGGATGTCGGTTCGTTGGATAAACGCGCACGTTGGCCATACCCAGAGAACGGAGAGTGGTGGCTACCCAATTGGCGGCTTCCTGGATGTCCTGAGCGTGCTCTGATGTCGTCGAAACGGAGGGAATGCGCAAGAATTGTTGTAGGGCCTCGAGGAACTTCTCTCGGTGGCTTCGTACATAGGCAATGGCATTTTCACGAGCGGTCATGATGCTTCCTCCCATTCATTTAATGTGGTCCTACAGGCGAGCGATCGACCGCCGTTGGGGGGGAAGACAGCTCCCCTCGCGGTCGTTTCTCGGCTTTCCGGCATCCGTGCTATCATCAGCGTCGGAGAATGACGCTTAGAAGGAGGATGCAATGCCTGCACAAAGAACCAGAGAAAGCTTAACCCTCTTAGGCCGGGAAGTCAAGGGCCCCGTGCGCAAGTTGGAACGCTTCCCCAACCGCCATCCGGGGAGGGAATACACGGTCCGTCTGACCACGCATGAGTTTACCACGTTGTGCCCCATCACCGGTCAGCCGGATTTCGCCACTATCGAGATTGAGTATGTGCCCGACCGCTGGATTGTGGAGTCCAAGTCTCTCAAACTCTACTTCTGGTCCTTTCGCGATGAGGGCAACTTCCACGAACACGTGATCAACCTCATCCTCGACGATCTCGTCAATCTGCTCGCCCCCATTCGTTGCCGGGTGGTGGGAAAGTTCAACGTTCGCGGCGGCATTGCCATCGATGTCATCGCCACGTACGAGCGGGGTCGGGACCCCAAACCGGGACCGGGCACCGGTGCCGGCCTGGTGGCAGAAGGTGAGGAACAGACGTCCGAGGAGCAGTGATGGCATGTCTATCCCGCAGGAGGTAAGTTTGTTTCCCACCCAACCGGTGAACATCTTTCATCCCCAGGTAGGATTGGCCGTGGCGGATCTGCTGCGGCAGATGCACATTCAGGTGCACCTGCTGGCTACGCCGGAGACGTGCGGTTGGATGGCCTACACCGCCGGTGATCATGCGGCGGCGAAAAGGCAAGCGCAGGCCTGGCTACTGGCCGGGCAAGAGCATAAAGTTATTCTTATTCCCTCGCCCGCCTGTGTCCAGTTCATCCGCCACACGTTTCCCTATCTTCTGGCCGATGACCCGGCCTGCGCCCCCTTGCTGTCCAGTCTGGAAACCCGGGTGTTGGAACTGACCGAGTTCTTGAGTCAACTCGACCTTCCTCCTGTGAGAGAGCTCCAAGGCAGGGCTCTGTTGGTCCCCCCTTGTCCTTCCCCCCATCTCCCGAACCTCGAGGAGATGGGGGTTGGCCTCTTGACCCGGGTGCCAGGCCTGACATTGCAATCGCTGCCTTATCCTCATTGCTGCAGCTGGGGGGGAACGTTTCATCTGGACATGCCCGAACTCTCCAACGCGATGATGGAGATTTTGGTCGATGAGATACGGAACCGGAGTCCTGAAATGGTCATTGTCCTGGAACCCGCTTGCCATTACTTATTGCGGCCCTACCTGAGCCGCGCCCCCCATCCGTTGCCTATCTATCACCTGGCCGAAGTGCTCGCTGGGAGGTTGGGATGAGTCGCTTCCTTTTCGTTTCTGCTCCTCTTCCCGGGCACATGGACTGGGGTGGCATGCACCTCACGGCCGTGGCCCTGGCCAAACAAGGGCATCACGTGCGCTGGGCGACCGAGGAAAGCGCATTCTCACATCTGCAACGGTTAGGCATCGAGGGCCTCCCACTGCCCACGACGGGCTGGCTGTGGCCACCACCGCCCATGCCGGCAGGGCTTTCTCCACAAGAACGGGCCCGTGAGCGTGAGCGCCGCGCGGTAGCCGTATGGCTGGACCCGAGCCGAGTCCTGCCCGCGGTTGAAGCTCTGGTTCAGGTCATCCGGATGGAACACCCCGACATGCTTGTCAGTGAGCCTTTCGTCGCCGCCGCCGGGTTTGCCGCCGAACTCACACACATTCCTCTTGTCGTCGTGGGATGGCCCGCCACCGAGATGCCCAAGCGCGTTCCTCCGCGCCAGGCAGAGGCAGCGCATCTGGCGCGGGATTGGTTCCGGGAAATGAAGACTTCCCTCGGCGTTCAGGGCACGTACTGGGCCTCCGGACCTCTCCCCTGGCTCCATTCTCCTCACGCCCATGTGACCTACTTCACTCGCGAGTGGTACGGCCCCTGGAAGGTCAAAATCCCTCCCACCTGGTTTGTCGGCGGTTACCCGGTCCCGCCCGAGGCCCCTTCGCCTCCCTGGTTGAACGCGCTCCCCTCACAGCGCCCGCTGGTGCTCGTGACTCTGGGCAGTGCTTTTGTGCAGGATCTCCCCTTCTTCCAGATGGCTGCAGATGCAGTTCTCCGGGCTGGCGGGTTTCCCATCCTTATCACAGGGAACCAGGCTTTATCGGAACGTCTGCATCGGGATTACGGAGCGCGCGCCCGAGTGGAGCCCTGGGTTTCTTTTGGTCACGTGTTCCCCCGTCTGGCACTGGTCATTCATCATGGAGGTGTGGGCACGACTCATGCTGCTATCGTGCACGCGTTGCCTCAGTTCATCGTGCCCCACGCGGCCGACCAGTTCTATCAGGCCGCACGTGTTCAGCGTATGGGGGTCGGCGTGGCCATGCGCGCCCATGAGGTCACTCCCACGCACATGCGTGCCTGGGTCCAGGACCTGCTCACCGATGTTCACTGGCGAGAACAGGCCCAGGCCCTGGCCGAAGAGATGGCCGCTCTGGGGGGTGTGGACCGGGCCGCGGCCATCCTGGCCGCGTTGGCCGCCGGGCAGGATCCCGGCACGGCGAACGGACCGGCGGGCAGAAAGATCTCGACGAGCCTGTAAACTCTACCCGCGCAGCAGGGCCTCCGCCCTATCGGGCCAAAGCTGCATGGCATCCACGGGCGAAGCATGGACATCGATGACGCGCGCTCCAGAGAGGGCCTGCCGGAGCCATTCGGCCCATGGTTGCGCGGCCTCGATGGCGTGGACGTCCTCGGGTCTGGCCGCGGTGACGGGATGTTTGGGGGTGAACAGCGTGCAGCAGTCTTCTCCCGGCAGATTGGAAAGGGCCAGGGTGCCCACGCGTCGGGCCTGGGCCACAATCTCCTCCTTGTCCATGCCGATCAACGGGCGGAATACGGGCATGGTGGCCACGTCGTCGATGACATAAATATTCTCCAATGTTTGGGAGGCGACCTGCCCCAGGCTTTCTCCTGTGACCAGAGCCAGCGCTCCCTCCCGGCGCGCGATTTCTTGGGCTACCCGCATCATCAGACGCCGATAGAGGACGACCCGATAGGCGGGAGGTGAAGTGCGCATAATCTCCGCCTGAATCTTGCCGATGGGCACACTGTAAAGGCGCGGAGAGGCGCCCCATTCGGTCAACACACGTGTGAGTTCGATGGCCTTGACCTCTGAGGCCTGTGTGACCAGGGGCTGCCCGTGGAAGTGGACGTTGATGATGCGGGCGCCACGACGCAACATGCGCCAGCCGGCCACGGGGGAGTCGATGCCTCCGGAGAGCAGGTTGATGACCAGACCGCTCACGCCCACCGGCAACCCGCCGGGACCTTCCAGACGTTCAAAGTAGAAGAAAATCTCTTTGTACAAAACTTCCACCCGGATGACGACATCTGGGCGATCGAGATGGACTTTCCATCCTGTGGCGCGGCCGATGATCGTGCCCAAACGACGATTGATGTCCATCGAAGTGAGGGGAAATTCCTTGTTGGCCCGGCGAGCACGCACCGCGAAAGTCACTCCCTCCCGGCGGGGCAAGTGTTCCAACACCGTTCGTTCCAGGGCGTCCATATCCAGAGGAACCCGCCACGCTCGCGCGAAGTAGACGATGCCGAAAACGCTTTGCAATCGCGCGGCCACATCTTCCCACCGGGCGCGCGGCCCCAGGCGCAGGAGAATGCGCCCTGAGCGACGGCGGTCCAGGTGCACGTCCAATCCCCGAAGTCGATCCTCGATATTGCGGATAAGGGTGTTCACAAAGCGGGGGCGGTTCTGCCCCTTCAACCCCACTTCGCCGTAGTGGACAAGAACATACGTGTCGATTGATGTCATAATGCCTCCGGCTGCGAGCCTCTGGCCTCACCTTTTGATAACCCCCTGCACGCGTGCCCGCAGTTCCTCCCACAGGAAAAGGACCACACCGGCATACATCCCCACATATATTACCCCAGCCCCCAGCAAGCGGGCCAGCCCAGGCGTCGACCCTCTCCAGACCAGCAGCGTGGCCATGAGAGCCGTCACCAGCCCCCCCGTACCCACGGTCATCCACAGAGCTCGCACGTAGTCCATCCAACTTGTCTTCAAGATGCGATGGGCCAGCTCCACGGAGATGACAAAGTCCACCACGGCCACCCCTGCCGAAAGGACGCTGACCCCCACGATGCCGCCCCAGCGGACCGCAGGGTAGAGCAGCAGCGCCATCGTCGTCAGGCGCCAAATGGCGATGTAAGTGAGATATTGGGGACGCCCGCCGCCCCGGTAGACGTTGCCCATATTTGCGGCCAGGGAACGGATGAACCCGTACACAGCCAACCACTGCATGGGCACGACCATGTCATGCCACTTGGTCGCGCCGATGAGGGCCACCACATCCGGCGCGAAGAGAATTGTTCCCCCCGCCACCGGCACCGAGAGAAGCGAGACATAGCGAAGCGCCTGGAAGTAGACGTGACGAAACAGGCGTAGGTCCTCGCGTATCTTCGCCAATGCCGGAAACATAACCTGATTGACCACGCTGGTGATCTGGGTCGCGGGCAAGTTGGAGAGGCGATAGGCGTTGTCGTATACCCCCTCCGGACCCCATCCCAGCAGGCGAATGACGAATAAATCGTCGATATTGGTGATGCCCAGGATCAACAACTGAGAGCCGGCAATGTGCTTCCCGTAATCGAACAGTTCACGCGCCAGCCGAGGTACGAACACAAACCGAGGCCGCCATCCCGTCACCCACCAGGAGAGGACCACCCGGCCCAGCGTGGCCGCCAAACGTCCGAACACCAGGCTCCACACGCCAAAGCCCCACACAGCCAGGGGAAGGGAGACACCCACATTGACCAGGTTCGGCACCACATCGGGGATGGCCCGGCGCTTGAAATCGAGTTGCTTGGCCAGGCGCACCATGGGAATGCGGGCAAAGGCTCCCAGAATCAGGTTCAGGCCCAGCACGCGCAGGACGGGAGCGATGAGGGGGTTAGGTTTACGAGCAAAGGGAACGGCCAGGGGCGCGGCCGCCAATGTCAGCGCGTAGAGGATCACGGCCATGCCCAGCACGAACCAGAAGGCGGTGTGTTCAGCCTGGGCCTCCTCCCGGGGATGCTTGCTGCGGAAGTAGATGAGCGCGGAGCCGAACCCGGCCTCGCGGATGAGTTGCAGCGCGTCCACGTAGAGGTTGGCGCCGGCCACAATGCCGAAGGCTTCCCGTGTCAGCAAGATGGCCAGCACCAGACGGGTGAAGATTCCCAACGCGCGCGTGGCCACACTGGCCACCGCCACCCAAAAGATGCCGGATCGAATCTGCCTGCCGAGGCTCATGGGGTCTTCCTGGCATCGATGATGAAATCGCGGGCGAAGAGAGCAGGGCGGTAACGGGCCAGCCGGGTGTACACCTGGCGCACCACGGGCCAGCGAAAGTAGGCGGGGTACATCTGCCACACCCAGAGGGAGGCACTGCCATCGGTGGACACCACCTTCAGTCCCCGTCGCTCCAGGGCCTGCCGGGTATCCCCCAGGGTGAAATGGCGCAGATGGGTGAAGTCGGTGGGGGTGTTGCGACGCACCGGGAAGTGGCCGCGCAGGAGGTGCCAGCGCACCCACCAGTGGGCGATGTTCGGCAGCAGCAGCAGGAACTGCCCACCCGGTCGGAGCACCCGGACGATCTCATCCAACACAGGCTGTACGTAAAATCGATGCTCCAGGCCACTGTCGCTGACCACGATGTCAAAACTCGCGTCCGCAAAGGGCAGCCCACCTTCGTCCAGGTCGACCTGTACGGGAACGAGACCTTTGTTCCGGGAGAGACGGCAGGCCACGCCGCTCAGATCGGTGGAGATGACGTGATACCCGCGTTCCACCATCATGCTGCCGAGTACGCCGTTGCCGCTGTCCAGGGCCAGGACACGCTCTCCCGGCATCAGGTGTTCGAGAAATTGCCGCAGCCGATTGCGGTCGACCCGGTCTCCTTTTTTCGCCCAGTAGGTGTCATACCAGCGACGTAGGTTCATCAGTCTCTCATCCTAACGCACCCGAATATCCGGTGGGAATCACTTCCGCCACATCAACGACGGCAACCACATCTTTTGCGCCTTCTTATCCCCGAACGTCACCGTCGTCACCTGTCCCCCCTGGACGACCACATAGCGGCTGTTCACTGTTGTGTCTATCTCGTAGCCCGGGGGATTCTGTTCACGCACCAGATAGGTCCCGGGGGCCACACCGTCGAAAGCGAAGCCTCCGTCCGCGCCCGTCGTCCGGCTGCCGATTAAGGTGCTGCCGTTACGCAGGACATCGACGTGTGCCCCTGCCAGCCCCGGTTCTCCCGCGTCCCGCAAGCCGTTCCCGTTTCGGTCCTCGAATACCACGCCCCTGATGGTGCCCAGCGCCGGTGTTGGCGTGGGGGTGGGTTCTGGGGTCGCGGCCACGAGGTGTACGCCCACTTCCCCGCCGGGCAGGGGCAGAGAGAGGACATTTCCTACCGGGATGAGCGTCTGTGTGTAAGGTGGCGTCGGTGGTGGAGGCACTACCTGCGCCTGCACCGGTGCGGTCGGCCATCCAAGTTGGGCCAGGTCCAGGGTCAGGGTTACGCCTGCCGTGTCGCTGATGACTCCGTTGACCTGGGTCGCGTTCACCGTGTGCGTGAGCGCGACAAGTGTCCAGCGTTCAGGCGCCGGCCTGGGCATCCAACCGGCCCACCAGAAACGATACGGCCCCAACTCCGGTTCTCCCGGTGTGCCTGCTGTGCCCCCTGCGTCGGTGAGGACCCGGAAGGCCCTCGGCGCGGCATGGCGCGTATGGGCCTCTAGCCAGTTCAATGCCCAGGTTACCGTGTAAGGGTCGGATGGGCCGCTGTGGCCGCCGTTGAACCAGTACAGTTCCACGGGCGCGGTTGCGTTCGCGGCTCGGATGGCGTTGTACAGGTTCTGGGCGTGATGGGGAGGAACTTTGGTGTCTTGTGTGCCGTGGACGATCGCCAGCGGCACCAGGGTCAGATT
Organism: uncultured Anaerolineae bacterium; assembly: GCA_964487375.1. GTDB lineage: Bacteria > Chloroflexota > Anaerolineae > JAADDB01 > JAADDB01 > JAADDB01. The sequence continues at coordinate 115,801 of CAZAQA010000004.1, forward strand.
CTGGGCAAAGGTCACGGGCGAGCGTCGGGCGTAATCATAAGGGACCTCATCTGGCGTCCCTCCCACTTCGCGGCGGATATTAGGGAAATATGTACCCGGTCCGGTAGTCTGGTCGTCGTGATACCACAGGGCCAAGTCGGTGGGGCCGGAGAACTCCACGGCCGCGGCGAACAGGTCCGGGAACTTTGCCAGGGCCGTCAGGGCCGTGAGCGCGCCGGCGGAATCACTGAACAGGTAGATGCGGTTAGGATCCACGTTATAATGGGCCCGCATGTAGGCAATCACATCCAAGATGTCTCGTTGAGCCGGCCGCGCACCCAGCGGCCGGTAGCCCACGCTCACGTTAGGGCACCAGGTGCCGATGTCGTAGGGGTCCTGGTTTAACGAGCGTTCCCCGTGCAATTCCGGGGCCACGAAGAGCCAACCTCGCTGGGCCACGGGCACACCTCGGAGGTCAGACGCGGCCCACAGGTGATGAGGGGCCTTGTCGCCACACTGAATCCATCCGTGCACGTACACGACCAGAGGTACCGGTCCGGCGGGCGTCCAGGGGGCCAGCCGGGCGATGCTGGCCCGTTGGGTGCTCCCATCCCACCGGCTGGTGAAGGTAATGTCGACCACGGTGATGGGCCTTGTGGCCTGGATAATCCCCGGCCTCGGGGAGCGGGAGATCTTTGCAAGAGTGGGTTGAGCCCATGCCGGTCCCGGGGCCATTAGGCCGTGAAAGAGGGCGACCGGGAAAAGGCTGAGAACGATGAGAATAATCCATCGGCTGAGTACATGGGTTCGCATCAATTCCCTTTCATCCATGTGATGATTCCGGCATGGCCTGCGGAGGACATTATAGCACGAAAGGGAAAGAATGGAGATCGGCCGTTGAGGTGTGGCGCGGGGACAAGCATGGGCGGGAGAAGCGGGCGGCCTTCTCCCACCCTCATCTCCGGCATTAGAGTTCGTAGACGCCTTCGACCGCCAGGATCACGCATTTGGCGTCGGTTTCATTTTCCACGCGCTGTTTGAACGCGTTGGGATCCTGGGCAATAAGGGGCCAGGTGTTGTAGTGGGCGGGAATGACGACCTTGGGCTTAATGAACTTGACGGCTCTTAGTGCGTCGTCCGGGCCCATGGTGAAATTGTCGCCGATAGGCAAGATGGCCACGTCCACGTTCTCATCCGCCAACAGAGTCATGTCGTAAGTCAGGCCTGTATCCGCCGCGTCGTAGATCTTGGCGTCGCCCAATGTGAGCAGGAAGCCGGCGGGGTTGCCGCCGTAGCTGCCGTCGGGCAGGCTTGAGCCATGGTGGGCGATGGTCAGCTTGACGCGGCCGAAGGGGAAGTTGTAGCCGCCGCCAATGTGCATGGCGTGCACGTTCTCCACGCCTTGCTTCTGGAGCCAGTTGGACACTTCGAAGTTGGAGATGACCGTCGCGCCGGTCTTCTTGGCGATGTACACGGTATCACCCACGTGATCACCATGGCCGTGGGAGACGAGGATGTAGTCGGGCTTCACGTCATCCTTGCCGATTTTGGCCACGGGATTTCCGTCGAAGAAGGGATCGATGAGTAGGGTCACGCCGTCGTGGATAATGGAAAAAGTCAGATGCCCGTGCCAGATGATCTTCGTCGTCATGGCGCACCTCCTTAGGGAGTGAGGACTCAATCACCATAGGTTTGGGGCGATGAACCATGGACGATAGGGGGCGAATGGTGGATCACCATCGTCTATGGCCCACCGCCTATGCTCATTCTTCCTTCTTTGCTTCCTTCGCGGCTGCAGCGGCTTTCTTTGCAGCTTCGGCCTTCTTCTTGGCCGCTGCGGCCCGACGCGCGGCCGCAGCCTTTTCGCGCGCTTCCTTGCGCTTGCGGGCTTCCTCGCGGGCCCGTTCCTCTTCCTCCCAGGCCTTGGGATACAACTGAGCATAGTAGGTCGTGGGGACCGTTAACTCTTCTTTGTCCAGAACCAGGTCGGGGTAGCGATTGTACACCGCGACCTCATAATCGTGATTCATCTTGATGGAGTCGAAGGGGCAATACTCCGCGCAGAACCCGCAACCCATGCAAATGGACACATCGATGTAGAACTCGGCAGAGTGTGGAATGGGCTTGCCGGTTTTGTCCTCCTCGCGCACGATCCAGATGCATTGGGGCGGGCAAACCTTGGCGCAAATGCCACAGGCCGTGCAACGGTCCTCCCCAGTGTCCACATCGTACAGGAGCATGGGGACATAGCGGAAGCGCTCTGGGAGCACCCGCCGCTCTTCCGGATATTGAATCGTGAAGATGCCCTTTTCCTCCAGGGGCTGTTTGATGAATTGCCGGTCATGGGCGTAGCGGCTGGGAATCTTCTTGACGTCGTCGATGTACGTTTCCAACACATGTCGGCCGGTCACGATCAGGCCTTGCAGGATGCCTTTTCCTAACATAGTGCCATTCCCCCTTGTCAGCGGTCCACTTCACCCAGGACGATGTCGATGCTGCCCAGAATGGCCACCGAATCGGCGACCTTGTAACCTACGCACATCGGCTCCAGGGCGGTCAGGTTAATGAACGACGGGGCGCGTACATGATAGCGATACGGATTGGCCGTACCGTCGCTGACCAGGTAATACCCCAGCTCGCCTTTCGGCGCCTCCACACGTTGATAGGCCTCCCCGGGCGGAATGCGGAAGGTGTATTTCTTCTTGCCGGGGAGGATGGGGCCGCCGGGCAGATCTCGTAACGCCTGCTGCAGGATTCTCACGCTTTGGCGCATCTCTCCCAGGCGCACCATGTAACGACCGTACACGTCGCCGCCGCCGTCCGTCACAATGTCGAAGTCGAAACGGTCATAGATGCAATAAGGCTCGGCCTTACGCACATCGTAAGGGACGCCAGACCCGCGCAAGACCGGGCCGGAGGTGCTGTAGGCAATCGCGTCCTCGTAGGAAAGATATCCCGTGCCCTTCATGCGGGCGATCATGATCTCGTTGTGGGTCAGGTAGTAGTCCACCTCGTCGGTAGCCCGGGGCAGTCGTTCGAAGACCAGCTTGCGAGCCGCTGTCACCCAATCCTCATCCACATCATAGGCGACACCGCCGGGACGCATGTAGTTGCACATCATGCGCGATCCGGAAGCCGCCTCGAACAAGTCCAGAATCAGCTCTCGCTCTTCCAGCGCGTATAGAGAGGGAGTGAAGAAGGCTCCCAGGTCGTTGAGCATGAAGCCGATGGCAAAGGCATGATTCAGCCAGCGGGCCAGTTCGGCCATGATGACCCGCAGGTACTGGGCTCGTTCCGGCACCTTCACGTTGCCCATCAGCTTCTCCACGGCCAGCACATACCCCAGGTTGTTGCTCATGGAGTTGATGTAGTCCAGGCGGTCCGTGTAGGGGATGTTCATCAAGTACGTGTTCCGCTCACCGATCTTCTCGTGGTTGCGGTGGAGATAGCCCATCTCCGGCTCTAATCCCAGGATCGTTTCCCCTTCCAGGGCGACGATCATGCGGAAGACCCCGTGGGTGGAGGGGTGCTGGGGGCCCATGTTGACGATAATCCGGTCCGTCTTCATCCCCTCCAGCTCACGATAGAGGTCCTGTCCCAGCCGATACTCGATCTCCGGGGCTTTCCAGGCGTCCGGATCGAAACCATCCGGGAAGATCAGGTTGTCGTGGTAGACGGCACGCTCCTCTTGCCACGGGTACTTATACTCGCCTGAAGGATAATGGCCCTTGGGCCAGCGGGAGGAGAAGGGCTTGTGCTCTTCTTCATAGTAAGCTTCTTTCCAATCCTTGCGCATGGGATGACCGTGGAATCCTTCCCAGAGGAGGATGCGGCGTAAGTTAGGGTGTCCCGGGAAGCGGACGCCGAACAGGTCCCAGATCTCCCGCTCCTGGAAAGCCGCGCCCGGCCAGACCGGTACCAGGGAAGGAATTTCGGGATCGTCTTCTGGCGCGCGAGCTTTCAACACCAGAGGTCCCCCCCCGCGCTGGGTGGAATAGAGATGGTAGACCACCTCGAATCGGTCCATGTTCTGGCGCTTGGGGTGGGTCAGATTGTCCACGCCTGTCACACTGGAAAGATAGTCGTACCCCTCGTGGTCGCGCAGATATCGTCCCAGCTCGACCAGCTTATTCCTATCCACCACCAGGGCCTCGCCGTCGCGGCCAATGACCGCACCTGGAACGACGTCCTGATAGGGGAGAGATTCTGTGACTACCGTGTTTTCTGCTTGAGCCATAATGCGCCCCTTTTGTCCACAAGAATCATGATGTCTGTGAGCTTGTCGATGGCGTTGACGCTTTCAGATACCGGGTCTTTGCGGCCTGTTCCCGGCTGACTTCCTTGATCTCGTCCTTGCGCCGCAGGTCTAAGATGTCCGGGCCCAGGACGGGCACGGGGATGTCGTCCCGGCCTTCTCGGTACCAGGGCACGCTCTTGACCGACTGGCGCTTGATTTTCTCCTGCAAGCGCATCATGCCGTAGAGCAGGGCTTCTGGAGTCGGAGGGCAACCCGGGATGTACACGTCTACAGGCAGGAACTTATCGATGCCGGAGACTACATTGTACCCTTCCTTAAAGGGGCCGCCTCCCGTGGCACAAGCCCCCATGGACACCACATAGCGGGGTTGGGGCATCTGATTGTAGATGCGCACAATTTGTGGCACCATTTTTTTTGTCACGGTACCGGAGACGATCATCACGTCCGCCTGGCGGGGAGAAGGACGCATGACCTCCATGCCGAAGCGGGCCAGATCGTAGCGTCCGGCCGCGGTGGCGATCATCTCGATAGCGCAACAGGCCAACCCAAACATCACCGGCCAGAGGGAATTACGGCGTGACCAATTGTACACCGTATCCACAGTGGTCAGGAAAACGCTACGACTCAACTCAGGTGGAACTTCCGGGTAAGGATTATCTGCCATTGGATGAATGCCTCCTCATCGAATCCAAAGGTCGCTCATATCACCATAGACTTGAACGTCCCGACGAGGTATGAGTTCAAACAGGTCGAAGCACATTCGGTGGGTGCCGGGAAGGTCATTCAGGTGGGAGGACACGGGGGAGAGGGAGAACGTATGGCGGCTAAGATCTGACGCTGTCTCCCTAAAGCGACTCCACGGGTGTGGACAAGCTTCCATCGTCAGCTCCTCCAGAAAGGATTCCCCCACTTCCCCCCACGTCACGTGGGAAGGTGTCCCCATTGTACAAGAGGTAGAGGGGGAATGGCAAGCCTCCTCCCTCCCATAGCAGGGCCTTTCAAAGTCCACCTAAACACGTCATGCCGTGGTCTCCCCTCGCATGAGACCACGGCATGCTCTTGCTTTAGCAGGGATCAGGCGGGGGAACGATTTTCCTGCAAGCGCATCAACGTCGCCAGAACCTCTTCCACGTGCCCCTTGACCTTCACTTTTGGCCATGTTGCGACGACTTGGCCTTCCGGGTCGATGAGGAACGTGCTGCGAATGACGCCCCAGTACTCCCGACCGTACATCTTCTTCTTCCCCCAGGCGCCGTAGGCCTCGAGCACGGTGTGCTCCGGGTCGCTCAGCAGCGTGACCTGCAGTTCATGCTTCTGGCGAAATTTCTGATGGCTTTTCACCGAATCTGGACTGACGCCCCACACCACGGCATTCCGTTTGGCGAATTCTTCCAGATGCGCGGTGAAGTCCACGGCCTCTCGGGTGCAGCCACTGGTGTTGTCTTTGGGATAGAAGTAGAGCACAAGCCAATGGCCTCGCGCCTCTCTCAGACATACCTGTTCGCCGTCCTGATTGGGCAGGCAGAAGTCAGGGGCCGGCTCTCCGGCCTTCGGACCGCGATCCTCACTCATGATGCCCTCCCCGGCGCCTGGAATGCGCCCTGGACTTGTTGGCCAGCTCTGATTTGGGTCGGATGGTCACTTTGCGGCGGGGCTCTTCGCCCACGCTAATGGTGTAAACGTCGGGGTGATCCCGCAACGCGATGTGGATGAGTCGCCGGTCGGCCGCGGGCATGGCTTCCAGCACCACGGGCCGGCCGGTGTGGGCCACCTGTTCGGCGACACGCTGGGCCATCCGCCGCAAGGTTTCCTTGCGACGCTGGCGATAGTTCTCCACGTCGACGACCACATTCATCCATCGATGAAGGCGTTGGTTGATGATGACCCGGACCAGGTACTGGAGAGCGGACAGGGTTTCGGAATGACGGCCGATCAAGAGCCCCAGGTCTTTCCCCTCGATGTTCAGCACCAGAGGGCGCCGTTCTCCCTCTTCTGCCGTCCCCCAATAGGCGTTGACCGTGGCGTCGAATCCCATCCGTTCCAGGAGCCCCTGGAGGGCTTCCGACGCGTACTGTTCCACGCCTTGGGTGGCGGCAGAGGACTCTTTGCCCCTCTCGACTTTCTCCGCCTCACCCTCGGATGGGGAAACCTGTTCCTCTGGCTCCCGACGAGTCAGGCGGACGCGTGCGGGGGTAGAGCCAATGCCCAAGATGCCTCGACTGCCCTCACTCAGAATTTCGATCTCCACCTCCTCCCGGCGTACTCCCAACGCCCGGAGTCCTCGCTCTACCGCCTCCTCAACCGTCTTTCCTTCGAATTCATCTGTCTTATGTTCTGTCATCATGACGATTGCCCTCGCGTATCGAATGCTGAGATCATAGCTCCATGCCCGAGTCCTTCCTGGAGACCTCGGCCGTTACCGCTTCTTCCGCTTGCGTTTTTGGCTACGCTTGCTCTTGGCCCCCTTCCCCGTCTTCGCCGCCTCGTCCACGCTGGCCCCCTCGACAACGACGCCTTCAGGCATGCTGAGGGCACCGGCGCTGCTCTCCTCCGAGCTCTTGGCCACCGGGGTGGATCCTGGGGCGGTTGTCGCCGTTGCAACTTGCAGGCCCATGTACCGGTTCACGTAGAGTTGCTGGGCCACTCCCAAGACGTTCGATGCCACCCAGTACAGGGTCAACCCGGCGGGCACGGTGAGCGTGATGTAGAAGAACATGATGCTCATTACCCACATCATCTGGTTCATGGCGTTGGCCTGCGGGTTCTGACTGGCGTTGCTCTGCGCGGTCGAAAGCTTTTGCGTGGCAATCTGGGTGACCACGAGCAGAATGGGCAGGATCAGGTAGCGGATGGCTGTGTCCCACCCTGAGGAAGGAGGTAAAGGCCAGATCCAGGAAAGTCCTTTGCTGATATCGGGAAAGGAGAGATCGGGAATCCAGAAGAATCCTTGATGAACAAGCTGGCCACTTTGAGCCAACTCTCGCACCGCGTAATAAAACCCGAACAGAATGGGCATCTGGATCAACATGGGGAGGCACCCGCCCAGGGGGTTGACGCCGGCCTCTCGGTACAACTCTTGCTGAGCCTGCAGGAGTTTTTGCTGGTCGTTCTTGTACTTCTTCTTCAATTCGTCCAGCTTGGGCTGGAGCTCCTGCATCCGTCGCATGCTGCCCATGGATTTCAGGGTCAAAGGCAACATCAACAAGCGCAAGAACAAGGTGACGCCGATAATGGCAAATCCCCACGTGTAGGGGACCCCTACAGATACAAATGCCTTGTTAAACAATTCCAGCAGGAAGACCAATGGTTCGACAAAAATCGCATGCAGCATGTGTCATTTACTCCGTGTGTGAACTTTACCCCTGGCGGCCCGGCATCAAGGCACCGGGTCGTATCCTCCCGGATTGAAAGGATGACAACGCGAAATGCGTTTCACACCCAGCCATCCGCCTTTCACCACGCCGTATTTCTCGATAGCCTCGTAGGTATAATGGGAACACGTGGGGGTGAAGCGGCAACTGGGAGGGAACAGGGGAGAAATGGCGCGTTGGTAGAAACGAATCAAAGCCAACAAAACCTTCTTCATCATCGTGCAACCTCTACCCTGAACGGACCTCTACAGATGCATCAGACATGTGTGGCCGGTCCTGCCAGAGGTGGGAACGAAACAGCAGTTCCTCCACGGCATGGACCAACGCTTCATGGGTCGCGTGGACAACGGGACGTCGGGCGATAAATACCACGTCATACCCAGGCCGGATGTAATCCAGGCGTCGACGGACGATCTCCCGCAAACGGCGTTTGACCCGGTTGCGTACAACCGCACCGCCGATGCGTCGGCTGACCGAAAAGCCAAAACGGCTGTATGGGAGATGATTGGGCAGCACACATAAGACACAAAAGGGGTGAGCCCAGCACCGGCCCTCCCCTCTGACCTGTTGAAAGCGTTTCTTTTCCCGTAATCGATACCGTCTTTGCACGTGTGTGGTTCGTCCGCGATCGGTCCGTCTGCACGCTTTCCCCGGCGGTGCTGGATTACACCGTCAGCCGTTTCCGTCCCTTGAGGCGACGGCGCTTAAGCACGCGACGCCCTCCCGTCGTTTTCATTCGTGCACGAAACCCATGGGTTCGCGCCCGTTTGCGCTTCTTGGGTTGGTATGTCCGCTTCGGCATGGTCCCTATCCTCTCATCTTGTCCAGTGTCGGCACTTGGGCTCCCTTTGCATCGAGCCTGGCCGCCATTCGCGCACAAAAGGTGGGGGACGCTCTCAGTCCCCCACACGCAAGCGATTATACCCGCTGCGCAAGTCGGGTGTCAAATGCATTTGCCGCGAGGAGATGGAGGCCGTTCCGGGAGGGCCGTACCTCCAGTCCTCCCCCACCCCGTGCCTCTCCAAGCATCGGATAATAGCCGGTCGTTGGGGAAGATATTCACTATCCGCCCTCCCGCAGCCTTCTTGGGAGCCTGCATCGATGTCCGCCGATGATGTTGGGCAGCCAATGCGAATGAAGACGCTGGCAATGCTTCTCTCCTCGTTCTTTGCCCCTGTTCTCTTTTCTCCCTACAATACAGTCATGATGCCCACGAATGCGTCCTTGTCTCGACGGCGAATCGCGATCATCCACGATTGGTTGAACCAGATGGGCGGGGCCGAGAACGTCCTCGAAGTTCTGGTGGACATGTTCCCTCACGCTCCCGTCTACACCAGTATCTACGATCCAACACGCGTTTCCCCGGCCTATCGCTCCTGGGACATCCGCCCTTCCTGGATGAATCGACTTCCGGCCGTGGGCCGACATCATCAGCTTTACCTTCCCTTCTATCCTCTGGCCTTTGAATCCTTCGACCTGAGCGGCTACGATTTGATCATCAGCAACAAATCCGCCTTTGCCCACAGTGTCATCACCCCTCCGGAGACCATCCACATCAGCTATTGTCTTACGCCGACCCGCTTCCTCTGGCAATATCAGAGCTATCGTCAACGGGAAGGGATTGGACGTCTGGCGAATTTCTTGCTTCAACCCCTCCTGACCTGGCAACGTCAGTTCGACCGTCTGGCCGCGGACCGGGTCGATTATTTCATCGCCATCTCACGGGCGGTTCAGGCCCGGATTCGCAAGTTCTACCGGCGGGAGAGCGTCGTCATTCACCCCCCGGTGGATACGACGCGATTCAGGCCCTCAGATGCTCCTCCGGAAGGGTACTACCTGGTCGTCTCTCGCCTCATTCCCTACAAACGGGTCGACCTGGCCGTGGAGGCCTGTACGCGCCTGCAGCTTCCCCTGATTGTGGTCGGTGACGGTCGCGACCGGCCCGCGTTGGAGCGCGCGGCGGGCCCCACGGTGACGTTTTTGGGCCGTGTGTCCCAGGAGGAAATCGTGCGTTTGATGCAAAGGGCCCGGGCCTTCCTCTTCCCCGGACTGGAGGATTTTGGCATCGCTCCGGTGGAAGCCATGGCCTGTGGGCGACCCGTCATTGCCTATGCCGGCGGTGGTGCTCTGGACACGGTCCTTCCCGGCATAACCGGGGAGTTCTTCACCGAGCAGAACGCGGAAAGTCTCATGGCCGTCTTGCGCCAATTCGACCCTCACAAGTATGATCCACATGCTTGTCGAGCGCAAGCGGAGAACTTCGACGTACAAGTCTTCCGGCAGAAACTCGACGCTTACATCGCGTCTGTCCTGGAAGCACGCTGAACAACATCTTATCCCTAAACAAGAAGAGGAATTAAGGAGGTCCATGATGGACATTCGAACCGTCGGTGTTGTCGGGTGCGGTCAGATGGGCTCGGGCATTGTAGAAGTGGTGGCCCGGGCCGGATACGAAGTCGTCGTGCTGGAAGTCAACGACGAGTTCCTCCAGCGCGGGCTGGCTCGCGTGCAGGCGTCCATGGAACGAGCCGTCAAGCGCGGGAAGATGACGGACGATGAGAGGGACGCGGCCTGGCATCGTATTCGAGGCACGACCAATTTGGATGATTTTCACACCTGCCAGTTCGTCATCGAGGCCGCCATCGAGCAACTGGAGATCAAGCAGGGCATCTTTCGGGACCTGGATGAGGTCACTCCCAAGGAGGCCCTGTTGGCCTCCAACACCTCATCTATCAGCCTGACGGCCCTGGCCGCGGTGACCCGGCGTCCGGCTCAAGTGCTGGGACTGCACTTCTTCAACCCGGCTCCGGTCATGCCGCTGGTCGAGATCGTGCGGGCCATGACCACCGGCGATGCCACCGTGGAAGTGGCTCGAGCCTTTGTGGAATCCCTGGGCAAAAAGCCGGTCCTGGCCCGAGATACGCCCGGCTTCATCGTCAACCGCCTCCTGGTGCCTTATCTGATTGACGCTATTCGGCTGTACGAGCAGGGGCTGGCCAGCCGTGAGGACATCGACGCGGCCATGAAGCTGGGGGCCAACCATCCCATGGGTCCCCTCCAACTCTCTGATTTTATCGGCCTAGACACGTTGCTGTACGTGGCCGACGTCCTTTATGAAGAATTGGCCGAACCTCGCCTGGCCCCGCCCCCTTTGTTGCGCCGCATGGTCGCGGCCGGATTTCTGGGGCGCAAGAGTGGGCGCGGGTTTTACACCTACGAGTGATCTGCCGAGCCTTCCTCCTCCGCTCTCCAGGAGGGGCGCCCAACAGAGATATCAACATGGAGGCAGCATGGTTAGCCAGCAGATCCTTCCGACGGGGAAGCTCCCACATGCACTGCTCAACGCACTCTTGCGCTCGTACGGCCGTGAGGACGAACGGGTCCTCGTCGGCCCCCATTTGGGAGAGGATGCTGCCGCGATTGCTCCGGCAAAAGAGGTCGTGGTGGCGGGCATGGATCCCATTACCTTTGCCACGGATGAGATCGGGTGGTACGTCGTGCATGTCAATGCCAATGACGTCGCTGTCATGGGAGCAACCCCACGCTGGTTTCTGGTGACTTTCCTCCTGCCGGAAGGGCGCGTGAGCTCGGACGACGTGGAACGTCTGTTTGGACAGGTGGCCGGAGCCTGCGAGGAGGTAGGCGCCGCACTCGTGGGCGGACATACGGAGATCACCTACGATCTGGGTCGGCCTCTGGCTATTGGCGTTATGATGGGAGAGGTCAGTCGACAACGCCTCGTGCGCACCGGCGGGGCTCGTCCGGGAGATACCCTTATTCTGGCGCGTGGTGTACCTATCGAAGGAACGGCCCTCATCGCTCGTGAACGAAAGGCCGACCTCCTTGCACGTGGGGTCCCCGCGGAAACCCTGGAACGGGCCGCTTCTTTTCTACACGATCCGGGAATCAGCGTCGTGCAGGCCGCCCTGTTGGCCGTGGAGACGGCGGCCGTTCATGCCATGCATGATCCCACAGAAGGAGGGTTGTTGACCGGCGTCTGGGAACTGGCAGAGGCGTCGGGGGTGGGGGTGTGGTTGAACGCGGACGCGGTGCCTGTTCTCCCCGAGGGACGCCTCCTGTGTGAGGTCCTGGGGCTGGACCCGCTGGGGACGATTGCGTCCGGCGCGTTGTTGATCGCGTGTGCTCCTGAGGATGCCGCACCTTTGATGGCCCGGCTGGACGCGGCTGATATCCCGGCTGCTGCAATTGGCCGGATCACCGCCCCGGAGGAAGGACGTATCTTGCAGCGCGGTCACACCTCCTCCCCCCTGATCCCACCGCCGGTGGACGAGATCGTCAAGGTCTTCCAGGCCTGAAAGAAGGGTGCTTCCCATGAGGCCCGTCAAAATCGTCGCCGACAGTGCCTGTGACTTGCCCCCGGATCTGCTCGAGCAGTGGGATATCCGCATTGTGCCCTTGAACGTGATGTTGGGATCGGAGGACCTTACATCCTTGTGGAACGATCCGGAGGCCTTTTGGACCGCGGTGGAGCAACGTGGGTTGAGGCCTCAGACTGCCGCGCCCAGCCCAGAGCACCTGACTCAGGCGGCCCGGCCGCTCGTGGACGCGGGATTCGATGTGGTGGCCCTCAGCCTGACGAGCCGGATCTCCGCCGTATACCAGTCCTTCTCAGTCGCTGCTCGGGAGTTTTCCGGCCATGTGGTTGTGTTCGACAGTCGTTCCTTGAGCCTGGGCGAGGGCATTCAGGTGTTGGAGGCGGCCCGGCTGGCTGCCCAGGGGATGGGGCGGGACGAGTTGCTCGCTTCTCTACGAGAATTTCGCGCCCGCGTCCACCTGACGGCAGTGTTGAACACCCTCGACTGGGCAGAGCGTGGTGGGCGCATCGCCTACTTGATGCCGCTCATTCGCCGAGCTACTCGCCTGTTCAACGTTCATGTTCTCTTGCACGTAATCGATGGCTATGTGCGCCTTGCCGGGGTCCAACGGACCTATCGAGGCGCCTTGAATGTGCTCAAGCAACGAACGCTGAAACTGGCTCCGGTCTCCCATCTCCTGGTTCCTCACACGCGTCGGTCCGCTCTCGCCCGACGTCTGGCTGATGAGCTGGCGCCGGCCTTACAGGTTCCTCCGGAGCGGCTCCTTGTCCACGAGGCGGGCGCAGTGCTCGGCTCCCATGTGGGGCCGGGTGCGCTCGGCACGGTGGTGGTGACGGCCCGTTGACGAGCTCCCTTTTAGTGGCTCGTCAAGCCGGGCCGTCTGGCTATTGTCAGGTTGTTGGGAACTTGCTGGCAGGAAAAGCCCTCGTGATGGGAGTAGAGTAGGGGAGGCGTAAGTGGTGCAGAACCTTTTCGATCATGAGGGCCGGATGTTCATTATTCAGCCTGAAGTCGACTGAACGCAGAGACCGTCGTGCCTCATGAATGGGCGGAGGCACTGCTCGCGCTCGCGCGCTCTTCATCCGGCCATTGGAACGAACGGGCCTGACTAACCAACTGGTGCCTTGGATGAGCGAATCTGGGAGGCGTTGATGCAACCGACATTGCAACTGCATGACGTACACAAGTCGTTCGCGACGGTACGTGCGGTCGATGGGGTGAGTTTCGAGGTGTATCCCGGCGAGATTTTCGGCCTGCTGGGCCCCAACGGGGCCGGCAAGACGACAACCATCCGCCTGATCATGGACATCCTGCGGCCGGATTCAGGGGACATTCACGTCCTGGGCGAGGCACCGGCCGCGGTCCGGGAGCGGGTGGGGTATCTTCCCGAGGAACGGGGCTTGTACCCCGGTTTACGAGTGGTCGACATGCTCGTCTACCTGGCAGAATTGAAAGGCCGGCCGCGCGCCTGGGCCCGGCAACGGGCCGTTCAATTGCTACGCCGGGTGAATTTGGAGGACTGGGCTGAGGCAAAAGTGCGCGAACTCAGCCGCGGCATGCAACAGAAGGTCCAGTTCCTGGCCGCGATCGTCCATGATCCCGACGTGTGTGTGTTCGACGAGCCCTTTCAGGGGTTGGATCCGGTCAACCTGCAACTGGTGAAGGAGATCGTGCGCGACGTGCAAGCAGAGGGGAAGACCATCGTTCTCAGCACTCACCAGATGAACCAGGTCGAGGCCCTTTGCACCCGTATCGCCCTGATCAACAAAGGGCGTGTCGTGCTCTACGGTGATTTGCAGAAAATCAAGCAAGAGTACTCTCCCAACGTTATCTTGTTGCGCACGGAAGCACCGCTACCGACGTCCCTGACAGGGGTTTCCCGAATCGAGCAGCGTGATGGCCGGTATTTTCTGGAGTTGGGACTCGGCGTCTCACCTCAGGAGGTGCTCAGGGAGCTGGTTGGCGCCGGTACTCCCTTGCTTTCCTTCGAGGTGGGGGCGCTGCCGTTGGAGGACATTTTCGTTCGGGTGGTCAAGGAGGGCTCGCATGAATCTGCATAAGGTGTGGGCGGTCATTCGCCACGAGTACGCTGTGAACATTCAGCGTTGGGGATTCATCATTATGACACTCATCGTGCCCTTAGGGGGCATTCTCTTCCTTCTGGTGGGCGTGCTTGCCGGCAAGACCGTGGGGCCGCGACTGGTCTCCCTGTTTGGCGTCTCCACGAAACATATTGCCGTGGTCGATCGGAGTGGTCTTTTTTCCCCGATTTTGCCCGAATTCCGACAAGATTTCACACTTTACCCTGATTTCGATGCGGCCAAGGCGGTGGTCGATCAGAAGAAGGCGGTAGCCGTGTTGCTGATCCCCTCGGATTATTTGCAAAGGGGAGTCGTGCGCGTGTACAGCCACACCATGGACCCCGCTGCCACGGCGTTTGAGAGTTCCGATCGCGTGCGCTCCTTTTTCATCGCCCACCTGGCCGCGCCTTATGTGCCAACCCGGATATTCCCGCGCCTGGTGGAGCCGGTAACTCGTTTTGTGCCTATCGAGGCCAAGGGAGGGGCAAGAGGAGGACTGGCCGCGGTTTTCACGTTCGTCGTTCCTTACCTTCTGGGCATGCTGCTGGTAATAAGCATCTTCGTTAGCTCCGGCTACCTGCTCCAGGGAGTCGCAGAAGAGAAGGAAAATCGTCTCGTGGAGCTCATCCTCTCCTCCATCAACCCTATGGAGTGGTTTTTGGGGAAAGTGTTGGGTCTGGGGGCGGTAGGACTGACTCAGGTGATCATTTGGGTGGCCTCGGCTCTTGCCCTCTCCGGAGGGTCAGTGCTGTTCCTGGCGTTGGCCTTGCCTCCATTGCCTCTGAGGGTGTGGTTGTTGATACCTCTCTACTATATTTTGGGGTATGTGCTCTTTGCCACGCTGTACGCGGGACTGGCGGCCCTGGGGACAAGCATGCGCGAGTCCCAGCAAGTGGCAGGCATCATCTCTTTTGTCGCGGCCATCCCTTTTATGGTGAGTGGGGTGCTTTTTACCAGCCCCAATGCGCCCCTTATCCGCGCGGTGAGCATTTTCCCCCTGACGTCGGCAACCATGATGATCATGCGTCTCTCCATGATGGAGGTGCCGACGGTAGACATTGTGGCCAGTTTGGCCGGGTTGGTGGTGAGCATTCCCCTTGCCTTATGGTTCGGGGCCAAGCTTTTCCGTTTTGGCATTCTCATTTACGGCAAGCGCCCGGGACTGCGCGAGATTTGGGCCGGGCTGCGCGCGGCCTGAGGAGAACTGGTGCCCTGGGCATCGATGACCCTGCGCGGCGGCCCTCCGAGGTTGCCCATGGGCCCGGCTGATGGTACACTCTCGTTACGGCGGGCTGAACTCGAACACGCGGCGAAGCGTTGGCCCCTGCCTCAGCCAGGGATACCCTTATCACCTGATATACGACGTTTCCTCCGGAAAGAGACGCTATTGGGAGACACCTATGAGCGGCAAACCGTTCGTGCACCTGCACGTTCACACGGAATATTCATTGCTGGACGGGTTAAGCCGGATTCCCCAACTGGTCCACCGGGCCGTGGAGCTGGGACAGCCGGCCCTGGCCATCACCGACCATGGCGTCATGCACGGCGTCATCAACTTCTTCAGAGCGGCGAAGAAGGCGGGCATCAAACCCATCATTGGCATGGAGGGCTATCTGGCTCCGCGCCGCATGCAGGACCGGGATCCGCAGATGGACGCGAAGCCTTACCATATCCTTTTGCTGGCGCGCAACCAGACCGGGTACCTCAACCTGATGAAGATCGCCACCGCGGCCCAATTGGAGGGCTTCTATTACAAGCCGCGAGTGGACAAGGAGTACCTGGCCCAACACGCGGAAGGCCTCATCGTCACCAGCGGCTGTGCGGCCGCGGAGATTCCTCGTTTGCTCGAGCAGGGCAAGGAGAAAGAGGCGGTCGAGGTGATGCACTGGTACCGTGACGTGCTCGGGCCGGAGCACTTCTTCCTCGAATTGCAGGATCACAGCATCCCCTGGCTGGTGAAGCTGAACCGTAAGCTGGTGGAATTCAGTCGCAAGTACGACATCCCCCTTCTGGCCACCAATGACGTCCACTACGTGCGCGCGGAGGACGCCCGTTATCACGATGTGCTGCTTTGCGTGCAGACAGGCAAGACGATCAACGATCCCAACCGCATGCGCATGAGCGATGAGAGCTATTACCTCAAGTCGCGGGCGGAAATGGAGCGGTTGTTTGGAGAGATCCCCGACGCACTCGACAACACCCTCCTCATCGCGGAGATGTGTGAGGTCGACCTGGAGAGCGACGGTTATCATCTGCCTCATTTCCCCGTGCCCGAAGGGTACACGGCGGAATCTTACTTACGACATTTGTGTGAAGAGGGCCTGCGCCAACGTTACGGCAGCCGCGCCGACGATCCCGAGGTGCGCAAGCGACTGGAACACGAATTGCGCATTATTCACCAGATGGGATTTGACACGTATTTCCTCATCGTCTGGGACCTGGTCGAGTATGCCAAGAAGCGCGACATCTGGTGGAACGTGCGCGGTTCCGGCGCCGGATCCATCGTCGCCTACACGCTGGGCATCACCTCCGTGGATCCCCTTCGCTACCACTTGATTTTCGAGCGCTTCCTCAACCCGGGGCGCATTTCCATGCCCGACATTGACCTGGATTTTCCCGACGACCGCCGGGAGGAAATGATCGAGTACACGGTGGAGAAATATGGCGAAGAAAATGTGGCCCAGATCATCACCTTCGGCACCATGGGCGCGCGAGCGGCCATTCGGGATGTGGGCCGCGCCCTGGGTGTTCAGCTAGATGAGGTCGATCATCTGGCCAAACTGGTCCCCTTTGGTCCCAAGGTCAAACTCAAGGAATCCATCAAGACGGTCCCGGAACTGAAAACTATCTGGGAACAGCCGCGTAACGATCGGGAGCGGCAGTACCGGGAGCTTCTCGACATCGCCACGCACTTGGAAGGGATGGCCCGTCACGCGTCGACCCACGCGGCCGGCGTCATCATTGCCGATAAGCCCCTGGTGAACTACACTCCTCTGCACCGGCCCACGCGCGAAGGGGCAGCCGGGGCCATGACCCAGTTTCCCATGGAAATCCTCGAATCCCTGGGCTTGCTCAAAGTGGACTTCCTGGGGCTGGCGACGCTGACCATCATGCGTCGCGCCGCGGACCTGATCGAACAGCGCCATGGGGAGCGTTGGCACCTGGGTAATATTCCTCTGGACGATCCGGAAACGTACAAACTCCTCTCCAGCGGTGAAGTGACGGGCGTCTTCCAGGTCGAGTCTGAGGGCATGCGCAATGTGCTGCGCAGCATGCGACCCAAGAAGATCGAGCACATCATTGCCCTGATCTCCCTCTACCGTCCCGGCCCAATGGAATACATCCCCAAGTTCGTGGACCGCATGCATGGGAAAGAAAAGGTGACCTATCGTCACCCCAAGCTCGAGCCCATCCTGGGCGAGACGTACGGCATCATCGTCTATCAGGAACAGATCATGCAGATTGCCAGCCGGTTGGCCGGATATGAGCCCGGTGAGGCCGACATGATCCGCAAAGCCGTGGCCAAGAAGAAGAAGGAGGCCCTCCTTGCCCACCGCAAGAAATTTCGCCAAGGGTGCGAGCGCAACGGCATTTCGGCCGCGGTGGCAGAACAGATTTTCGACGACATCGAATACTTTGCCCGCTACGGGTTCAACAAGAGCCACGCGACGGACTATGCCAAAATTACGGTACAGACGGCTTTCCTCAAGGCCCACTACCCGGTGGAGTACATGGCTGCCATGCTGGAAGTGGAGCTGGACAATCAGGCCAAGGTCACGAACTTCATCACCGAGGCCCGGCGTATGGGCATCGAGGTATTACCCCCCGACATCAATTTGAGCCAACTGGCCTTCACCATCGAAGAACTGCCGGAAGAGGATCCCCGCAGGAAAACCCTGGTCCAGAAAACGGCCTACTCCTTCCCCGTCCCCCCTGGTTCTGCCATCCGCTTTGGGCTGGCAGCGGTCAAAAATGTGGGCACAGGCCCTGTCGAAGCCATCCTGCAAGCCCGGGCAGAGGGGGGAGCCTTCACCTCCATTGAGGATTTCTGTCGCCGGGTGGACCTACGCAAAGTCAATCGCAAAGCCATGGAATGTCTGATCAAGGTGGGGGCATTCGATGCCTTTGGCCGCCGCGAGCAGTTGCTGGCCGGGTTGGATCAAATCATGGCTTATAGCATTTCACACCACAAGGCTAGTGAGTCCGGCCAGATCAGCATTTTCGAATTGCTCGGGGAGAATCAGGCGGAAGAATTGCCGGCCATCCAACTGCCTCAGGCAGGGACGCCCGATAACCAGAAGCTCCTGGGATGGGAAAAGGAGCTGCTAGGGGTGTATGTGAGTGCTCATCCCCTACAGAAGTTGAGGGTCCCCATCGAGGAGTTCATCACCCAGTACGCGGGGCTGATCGACGAACGTTACGTGGGACGTAACATTCGTACGGCGGGCCTGATCCGAGAAGTTCGAGAGATCATGACCAAGGCCGGGGAACGAATGGCTTTCGTCACCCTGGAGGACATGCACGGAACCCTGGACGCGGTGGTCTTTCCTCGCCTCTACAAGCAGACTCGGGAGATATGGCAGCCGGAGGCTATCGTCCTGGTAGATGGCAAGGTAGATCTGCGTGGTACCTCTATCAACATGTTAGTCGATGCCGTTCACACCGAGGTCGAGCGCGTCACGCCTCGTCAGGATCTCCTCGTTGACTTGCCCTCCTCGTTTCCTGTGGAGCCCATCGACGAGGATATCATCGAGATGACGGAAGAAGAGGAGGAGCCCGCCTTGCCTGCCCCGGCGGAAACACCGGACCTGGGCCCCCACCCCCTGGGCATGTTCTCTCCGTCCGAGCCTGTGGAGGAGACGTCCCCTCCGTCCCAGTCATCAGAGCGCGTCTCGGAGGTCGCGGAGGACACGCCTTCTCCCGAATCGTCGCTCCTGACCGACCAGGCTGCCTCCACGGAGGAACCCAAGAGTCTGGCCCCGCTCCCCTCGCCCACTTACCAGGAGCCGATATACGTGACTCAGGCAGACTCCCTTGCCCCCTCGGTGCTGCCGGAAGAGGCTTTGGCAGCGGGGACGGACTATTTGTACGAGATTCGTATCGTGCTCAAGCGGACGGGGGACACGCGCCAAGATATTCGTCTCCTGAGGGACGTGTTCCGGTTGCTCAAGCGCTATCAGGGCCGCGACCGTTTTTACTTGATCATCCCGCAGAATGGTGGGTGGGTGGAGGTGGAATACCCCAATGATCGCACCGGTTGGTGTGAAAGTCTGGAGGCCGAGCTTGTCGAGTTGGTCGGCAAGGATCGTATCCAGGTCCGTCAGAAGCCCGTAGGCGGCAACCTCGCGGCGGAGACGTAACCATGGGCCAGGCCATCAGGCGCATTGCGGTGATGACCAGCGGGGGAGACGCCCCCGGCATGAACGCGGCCGTGCGCAGCATCGTGCGGGCCGGCATCACCTACGGGCTGGACGTTTATGCTATTCGCGAGGGATACGAAGGACTGATCAAGGGGGGAACTTCCATTCATCCCATCGATTGGGACGACGTGGGCGGAATCCTCCACCACGGGGGGACGGTCATTGGCACAGCCCGTTCCAAACGGTTCCAGACACGCGAAGGACGTCTGCAGGCAGCTCTTCACGTGATCCAGCACGAATTGGACGCGCTGGCCGTCATCGGCGGCGATGGCAGTCTGACCGGCGCGCTGGTCTTCCACAAAGAGTGGCCCGGGCTCGTGGCCGATCTCCTCAAGGAGGGAAAGATTTCGGAGAGGGAGGCAAAAACCTTCGCTCAACTTTCCATTGTGGGGTTGCCGGGCACCATCGACAATGATATGTACGGCACGGACATGACCATCGGCGCGGACAGTGCCCTGCACCGCATCACAGCCGCAGCCGATGCCATCAGCAGCACGGCCGCGAGCCATCAGCGCACCTTCGTCATCGAGGTGATGGGGCGCAACTGTGGCTACCTGGCCCTGATGGGGGCGCTGGCCACCGGCGCGGACTGGGTGCTCATCCCCGAATCCCCCGTCGATCCGGACACATGGCAGGAGGAGATGTGCCTGGCACTGCGAAAGGGCCGGGCAGCCGGCCGCAGGGACAGCATTGTCATCGTGGCCGAAGGAGCACGGGACACGCAAGGTCGTCCTATCAGCAGCAGCGAGGTCAGAAAGGCCCTGGAAACCCACTTGCAAGAAGAGGCTCGTCTCACTGTGTTGGGCCACGTGCAGCGTGGGGGGACACCTAGCGCGTTCGACCGTAACCTGGGCACGATTCTCGGCTATGAGGCGGTGTGCTGGTTGCTGAACACGCCCAAAGGAACCGAGCCGCACATGGCGGGCATCCAGGGCAATCAGGTGCAGTTCACGCCCATCGAGGACATTTTGGCCAAGAATCACGACATCCTCAACGCCATCCGTGAGAACAACGTCGAGCGGGCCATCGTCCTGCGCGGGACCGGATTCGAGGAGGCGTACAGGACATTCCACATGTTGGTGCGGGCGGCGCCCTCTCGCACCCGCCGCCGGAAAACGCGCTTACGCCTCGGGGTGATGCACGTGGGCGCGCCGGCCCCAGGGATGAACGCGGCCGTCCGCGCCGCGGTGCGGTTGGCCCTGGATGAAGGATACGAGGTTGTGGGCATCTACAACGGATTTCGGGGACTCATCCACGGTGATGTCAAGCCTCTGGAGTGGATGAGCGTGCGCGGGTGGACGGGCATAGGCGGCGCGCTTCTGGGGACGAATCGCATCCTGCCCAGAAGTGACGAGGACTACCGAGACATTGCCCAGACCCTTGGATCCCACCAAATCGACGGACTTCTGGTCATTGGAGGCTGGTGGGCGTACAAAGGCGTCCATGACTTGTACCTGCAGCGCTTCAAATACCCGGCCATTGACATCCCGTTGGTTGCTATTCCCGCGACCATCGACAACAACTTGCCCTACACCGACTTGAGCATCGGCGCCGATACGGCCCTCAACAGTATCATGTGGGCTGTGGATCGCATCAAGGAATCCGCGGTGGCCGTGCAACGGGTGTTCGTGGTCGAAGTGATGGGCCGCGATTGCGGCTATCTGGCCCTGATGGCGAGCATGGCGACAGGCGCAGAGCGTGCTTATCTCCCCGAAGAAGGCATCACCCTCGAGCTCCTGGAGGAGGACTTACGCCTGCTCGCGGACCGCTTTCGCCGGGGCAAGCGGCTGGGGCTGCTCATCCGCAACGAGAAGGCTAGCGACCAGTTCACCACACAGGTGATCACCGCCATCCTGGAGGCGGAGGGCAAGGACTTGTTCGACGCTCGCTATGCTATTTTGGGACACTTGCAGCAGGGAGGGAATCCAATGCCCTTCGACCGGATTCTGGCCACACGAATGGGCGCCCACGGCATGAAACATCTCATCGAACTGGCCCTGACGGGAAAGCGGGAAATGCAGTTCCTGGGGAGAGATAAGGGCCATGTCGTCTTCTACCCGTTCTCCAAGTGGGGCGAGGTCATGGAACGTTCCCTTCTCCGTCCCCAGGAACAGTGGTGGCTCGAGCTCAGGAATGTGGTTCACATCATGGCGAGGCGGCGCCTTTCATAGGGAGCAGGCGTACGTGTTCGCGTGCCTGGCGCTTGATCGCTTCCGGGGAGATGGGTAGGGGCCGATACTGAATCAGGCGCCACAGGTTTGCCATGTCGATGTAATGGGGGTGGTAGGCGTGACCCGACTCGCCTGTGGTGTGGATGGCCAACGAGTTATCCATATTCCCCAGGTCAACAATCATGCGCATGGAAGGCAGCCAGCTCACACCGAATCCTTTGACCGGATCCCAACTGGTGGCGTTGACAATCTCTGCCCCGCCCGAGGTGCGGAAGGGGCCCCGGTTGAACAGGGCTTCGATGGGGGCAATCCCCGACTTCCCCAGGGTCTCGTTCTCGAACGTGGCGGTATGGAGGTCCCCCCAGCGCCATTTGTGAGGATCCTTCCCCAGCCGGGAGGACAGATCGGTCACCGCCGCCTGAAACGCTTCCTGTAGGATGGTGTCCCGGTCTTCCCGCTGTGACGTGTCCACCCGGTCCCACCAGGGATTGTTCGGCTCCTTGACCAGGCGGCGTACTACCTCGAACCACCGCGACTGGCCACTGGGCCAGAAGTCCTTCGGCATCTCGTCGTGGAATGTGAGCGAGAGGACGTTATTCCAGAAGACTGCAAACAGGGCCGCCGGTGCGGAGTTCATGTGCATTTGTCCGTCCCAACCATCGAACAGGGAGCGAGCCCGGGCCGCCTCCCCCTTCAGGGGCAGTTTCTGCAAGAGAGGAACCAGCACGGGGACCATCAAGTCGGCGTTGTCCCCCTGCATTTTCTGCACGTACTTCAGGGTGATGGGGCCGGGCGCGTGTTCGATCATGTCCACAATGCGTCGGGCGCGGAAGCCGTAGTTCCAATCTCGGGTGATAAGATAGGGATAGCTTGTGTCCACGACGGCATTGTTGGCCGTGACCACGTAACCTTGGGGCGGGTTGAACGTGTGGGGCAATTGCTGAAATGGGATGTAGCCTTCCCACTCGTAGTCATCGGTCCAACCCGGCACGGGCAGGGTGCCGTCGCCTTTCTTGCGGATGGGGACAAGACCGGGCATTTGATAGCCGATGTTGCCGTCCACGTCCGCGTAGACCATGTTCTGTGCGGGCACGTCGAAGTGAGACGCGGCCAGGCGGAATTCGTCCCAGGACCGGGCCCGATCCATCTCTAAAATCGCCTCGAACGTGTGGTTGGGCTGTAGTGCGGTCCAGCGCAACGCGATGGCAAAGGACGGGGGGAGCTTCACACCGGCACGCCGGCCGAAGTTCCGCAGTCCCCGGTACACGTCCGAGATGATGGGGCCATGACGCGTGTAACGGATGGTCAAGGGCACATCCTTGCCTTTGGCCACCCGGATGGTCTCCTGCACGACTTTCATGTCCACCCACTTGCCGTTGACCTCGTACTGGTTGGGGTTGTCGGGGTTGAGTTTCTCGATGTAGAGATCTTGCACATCGGGTCCGACGTTGGTGAATCCCCAGGCCAGTCGGTCGTTAAAGCCGATGATGATGCCGGGGACGCCGGCAAAAGAGAAGCCTTCGACGTTGTAGGGGCAATCAGGCCCCTGTTGCACGCAATGCAAGCCCATTTCGTACCAAATGGAAGGCATTTGGATGGCCAGGTGGGGGTCGTTGGCCAGAATGGGCTTGCCCGTCGCGGTGCGGGAGCCGGCAATGGTCCAGTTGTTGGACCCGATGCCCCTGGAATAGCCACCCAGCAGGCGGTCGAGTGTCTTCACCCGGCCGTAAAGGACCTCCAGCATCTGAGAAACATCGTTGTTTTGTACCAAACGTTCGGGGAGGGTTCTGGCGCTCTGGGGCCGGAAATGAGGGACTATCACCGGATGGTCGGCGGGATAAGGGGGAAAGAGTTCCGCCACGCGTTCCTTCCCCAGGCGTTTGAGAAGGATCGCGCGCTCAATCTCCTCGTGCATGTTGCCCCCTAGAGACCAGGACATGACCTTGGCCCAGGTCAAGGTGTTGATCGGGGTCCACGGTTCCACCCGATAGCCGGGGTTGATGAGTTTGAGAACGGCATATTCCAGGCTCATGCCGGGACCGTGATGTTGGGCCAGATAGGCGTTCACGCCGTCGGAATATGCCTGAAGGGCCAGGCGCATGTCTGGCGTGGCCGCGGTCCATTCCTTCTCCGCCAGAGAAGCCCATCCCAGGGTGCGCAGAAATTGGTCCGTCTCCACCTGAGACTTTCCAAACATTTCTGAGAGCCGTCCGGCCCCAATATGCCGCCAGAAGTCCATCTGCCAGAATCGCTCCTGGGCGTGGATGTAGCCCTGGGCGAGGAACAGGTCGTGGCTGGAATGGGCATAAATATGGGAGACCCCCACATCGTCCCTGTAGACTTCTACGGGGGCCTTCAGCCCGGGAAGGATGAGCTCGCCGGATGTCTGAGGGAACGAACTTCGGACGAGGACGACGCCATAGGCTGTGGCCAGGATCAGAACCAGGACCAGGACGCCGACCAGGGTCAGCACGACTCGTCGCAATGTTGTACGCTTCATACACGTCTCCTCAAGGTGGCGAAAGGGCCACCTTCTTCATGTGGACTTGGCAGGGGCAGGGGATGGAGAAAGGGAGGCAGAGAGTAACACCAGGGTCAGCCAAAGCATGTCAGCCAGGAAAAGATGAATGAGTTGGACGGGAACCGGCACCAGCAGGATGATGTTTACCAATCCCACCACGATTTGCAAGAGGACGAGTCCAACCAGCATGTAGGCCAGGGCGGGAACGCGCAGAAGATGGAAGTGATCAAACAGCCAGCGAGTGAGGAAGAGCAGGTAGACTCCCACCGTCACGGCCATAAGAGGGTGGATGACACGTAGTCGGATGAGGAAGTGTGCCGTGGGGGAGATATCTTCTTTCAGCCCAGCTTGCAGGGAAGAGGCGGGGAAGAGGGTATCTCCCAGCGCTGTGATGGCTCCGGTGACGCCGACAATCATGACCCCCAGCAGGCCAGCCAGAACGATCCAGGTCAGTGGTTGCGACCATCGCAACGAGAACGGAGGGTGCTCGGATGCCCACCAGGCGGTCAGGGCCAGTGATGCCAGCAGCAGGAAGGTGTTGATGAGGTGGACGGCCATGACCAGGGCTCGGATAAAGGAAGGGTTGTAAGCGACCAGGTCGAAGAGGACCAGGCTGGCCCCGACGAGGGATTCGGTAATCATGAAAAACATGGCCCACCGGGCGCCCACCCAGGCCAGAGGGTTCTCATCTCGCCGTCGCCAGGCCCACCAGAGAAGGATGACGACGAACGTCAAGGCCAGGCCGCTGGTCACACGATGGGTGAATTCGATCAGCGTTTCCACTCGTGGGGAACGGGGCACGACCTCGCCATTGCACAGGGGCCAATGGCGACCGCACCCCGCACCCGACCCGGTGGCGCGCACATAGGCGCCCCACAAAACGACGCCGAGGTTGTAGGCCAGTACAAACCAGGCAAACCGGGCAAAATGCAGGAAAGCGCTACGTTTTTCTCGAGTCCACGTGATGGATTCCATGAGGTCATCTCCTCCAAGAAAGTTCCAGCCGGGGGGAGCCTTTGATTCCTCCCGCGCAAGATAGGCAGACATCCCCCGCGACCCAGTGTAATTCGACACCGGGCCGAATGGACTTCTCCTTGTCTTATTCTGCCCAATTGTTCTTGCAAAAAGTGTGCCGGGATGCTGCCCCGGCCAGCATGGAGGTGTTTTGACAAAAAGGATGATACACGCTTCGATCTATTTTGCCAAAGCGGCTAAGACGTCTATCATGTGCACGTTAGGCGTCTCCGATTGTTCGGGTGCTATCGTTGACCTGGCGTCGGATTCTTCTTTCATTTTTGAAAAGATTTTACCAGAGCGGGAGCGTGTAATCATGGACAGTGTACCGACAATTGTGGTTATGGAGGGGGACGAGACAGGACAGGAGTTACTCGAACAGGCGTTACGCGTCCTGGACCCCGACGTTGTTCGGGTTCCCCTGAACTTCCTCTCTTTCGATCTGAGTCTGGGAAATCGTCGTACCACCCAGAATCACGTGGTGTACGAAGCGGCGGCGGCGTTGAGTGAACACAAATATGGGCTAAAAGCAGCAACGATCACCCCCGAGGACCCCGATGACGTGGGCAGCCCCAATGCTATCATCCGGAAGGAAGTGGACGGCAAGGTTATCGTGAGGACAGGACGGCGTATTCCTGGCATCCGGCCTCTGGCTGGCGTTCATGCGCCTATTACGGTGGTGCGTATGGCCGTCGGCGGCTCGTATGAGGCCAAAGAGTGGCGGGAGATGTCGCAAGATGGGGATGAGCTGGCCTTTCGCACAGAGAAGATCAGCCGTCGTACCTGCCATGCTGTGGCTGAGTACGCGTTCTATCATGCTCGGAAAGTGGGGGCCAAGGTGTTCGGTGGCCCCAAGTACACGGTCTCTCCGGTTTATGAGGGGATGTTCAAGGAGGAGTTGGACGCGGCGTCCCGTCGTTATCCCGATGTGCCTTACGAACCCCGCCTGATCGATGCGACATACGCCCTCCTCATCAGCAATGCCGGGGATCCCATGGTCATCCCGGCGCTGAACCGCGACGGGGATACGCTCAGTGACCTGGTCTTGCAGCTTTTTGGCTCCATCGCAGGGGCAGAATCCCTTTTGCTCTCTTTCGACCCGGACTTTCACGTCAATGTGGTCATGGCGGAGGCCCCCCATGGGACCGCTCCAGCCCTATACGGCAAGAACATTGCCAATCCCATGGCCATGATCCTGGCCGGGGCCGCGCTCCTACGGCATATCGAGACCCAAGAGGCCCAGATGGCCGCCCGTGCCATCTACGAGGCCACGTTCGAGGCGATTTACGAGGGGGTGCGTACTCCAGATTTGGGTGGGAACGCCATGACGACGGAATTCACGGACGACGTCATCCGTCGGGTCCGTACCAAAGTGGAGGTGTGGAGCGCGCTCCAGTAAGGGAGTGGAGAGTAGGGAATAGGAAAGCTATACATACTATAAGGACGCCGCAGCCAGCATTAAGGGCATTCCCTGGTCGGATCGAAATTTTCCGTCCAGGATCGGCTGGAGGCCGTTGGGCGAGAGGGCGTTGTCGGACTTCAGCATGATGCCGATCTCTACCACGTGATCGGACGCGATGGGCGACTGGAAGATAACGACGGCCCGTCCTTTTTCGTCGCAGCGGAAGTCTTGGATGGGGATGCCCCTGCCTTCTCGATCGTAAAGCCAGATTTGGTAGACAAACCGCTCTCCCTGGCGGGGCAGCCCTTCCGCCACCAGGACAAATTTGTTCCCATTTCGCTGGCGCAGGATCAGGCCCCGGGCTCGGACGGAGCGATCGGTGCTGCGAACGGGTTCAGTATCGTAGGCATCGGGCGTTTCCATGTACGTCATCAAGATGTCGGCCAGTTCATGGACGTCGGTCATCTCAGACCTGACCATGGTCAGACGGCTGTTGAGGTGAACATTCCAGCCCATGAGTCCTGCAGTGACCAGGGAGAAGACGACGAGAAGCATGGCAATGGGCCGGGGGGGACGCCACACGGGAGAACCGGCGTCCCTTTGGACTGGCTGTTGTTCCCTGGAAGGAGCAAGATGAGGGGCCCCGGAGGAGGTAAGTAGCCGAATACTCTCCCGCAGATGGGTCGGCGGGTCTACCAGAGGGACACTGTAGGCCAGCAAGTGTGCAGCATCCAGGTAGGTACGGTAGGCTTCTTGACAGGCGGAACAGGTGCGCAGATGGGCCTCGACACGACGAGCCTCCTTCGTGTCGAGCGCGTCCAGCGCGTATGCAGGCAGTAGCTCGAGGATGTCGCTGTGCTCTTGACCCATAGTGCCCTCGGAAGGCTTTTCGGGATAAGTCATCTCGCCCATATCATACGCCCTCAGTTTCCGGCTCGGATTGTTTTTTCTTCCCAGATTTTCCATTTGCGCTTTCTGGGCCCGGAGCAAGCAGGTCTCGAAGTTTCATCATGCCCAGGCGCATGCGCGTCTTGACGGTTCCCAGGGGGATGCCGAGCTGTTCGGCGATTTCGCGTTGGGTGAGGCCACCGAAGTAGGCCATTTCCAGAACTTTCCGTTGGGCAGGAGGAAGTTCGGCCAACGCTTCTCGGACGGCGAGTGAGCGCAAGTGGTGTTCGGGGGAGAATCGTTCATCGGCCCGGGTGATGGCGGTATTCAGTTCTGCCTCGCCGGCGCCGGTCAACCCCCGGGCCCGTCGACGCCGCAGGATATCGATGGAGCGGTTGCGGGTGATGGAGGTCAGCCAGGTCGTAAATCGGGACTTTTTGGGATCAAACGTCGCCGCGGCTTTCCAAACGCGCGTAAACACGTCCTGAGTGACTTCTTCGGCCAATTGATGATCTTGCAGGACTCTATAAGCCAGAGAGTAGACCAGGCGACCATAACGGTCGTACAATGTCAACAGCGCGTCCTGATCTCCTCCCGCGATTTTTTTCAAAAGCTCTTCGTCGGAGACGGGAGCAGTTTCTTTTGTGGGCATCTTCCATCCTCTCTACGGTTTTCCATTATAACCCACTCTTCCAAGGGAAGGAAGTTATTTGGCAACGCTAAAAAGTTTGTCAACGCTGTAAAGCCGGGCAACCTTTGGCCGCCGGACCCGGGCGCGGCCGGGCGTGGTCCGTGTAGGATGAGCCCTTGCCAGGTCAAAAGACGTTGCCCGCGGGGGGCCTTGGCCGGATGCCGGAATCAGACCGCTTGTGTTATAATTTTGCCGGAAAGGAGACAAGGATGGACCCTGTTCAAACCGTTGGTGAGAGGCTGATTGGAAGCGTCGAGCAAGTCATCCTGGGAAAACGGTCGACGTTGGAGCAAATCCTCGTCGCCTTTCTCTGCGAGGGGCATGTGCTCATCGAGGATGTGCCCGGCGTGGGCAAGACAATGTTGGCTCGCGCCCTTTCTGCCTCTCTCGGCTGCGATTTCCGCCGTATCCAGTTTACCCCCGATATGTTGCCCAGCGATGTGACGGGCGTTTCTATCTTCAACCAGAAGACGCAGGAATTCGAGTTCCGGCCCGGCCCGGTGATGGCCGAGATCGTACTGGCTGACGAGATCAACCGGGCGCCGCCCAAAACCCAGGCTGCCCTTCTGGAGGCGATGGAAGAACGTCAGATCACCGTCGATGGGGTGACGTATTCACTACCGCGCCCGTTCCTCGTCCTGGCTACCCAGAACCCCATCGAATACGAGGGGACGTTTCCGCTTCCCGAGGCCCAGGTGGATCGGTTCATGATGCGAGTTCACCTGGGATATCCCGACAAGGCGGTGGAAATGGAGATCCTGGACACCCAAAAAGACCACCACCCCATTGAAGATGTCACCCAGGTGGTCTCTAAGGAAGATCTGCTGGAGGCCCAGCGCCTGACCCGACAAGTGTACGTGGATGAGCTTGTGAAGCAGTACATCGTGGATGTCGTGAGCGCCACTCGTTCCCATCCCGACGTTTATTTGGGAGCAAGCCCACGCGGTAGCCTGTTCCTCTATAAGGGAACCCGCGCTCTGGCCGCTTTGCAGGGGCGAGATTACGTGTTGCCCGATGATGTGAAGGCCCTGGCCTCCCCAATTCTGGCTCATCGCCTTATCATCAGCCCGGACGCGCGCATTCGTAATGTGCGGCAAGAGGATATCGTCGCTGAGATCCTGAACTCGACTCCTGTGCCCGGGGCCCGGGTCACTTAAGCGGATGCCTCCGCCTTTTCATGAGGATAGGATGTCGAATCGACACCGTTTTGCGCTTCTCTTGCTCGCGGGGGCCCTGGCCTGGATCGTGGCATTCCACACAGGACGCCGGTTGGCGTATCAGTTGGCCTATGTGAGCACGGCGATTCTGGTCGGGGCGCTTTTTTCTGCCTGGATAAACATCCACAGCATTCTGGTGACGCGTGTGACACTCACACCTCGCTCGCAAGTGGGCCACCTCGTAGAGGAAACTCTGGTGTTGCGCAACAAGACCCTTTTGCCCAAGCTGTGGCTGGAGGTGCGCGATTTTTCCACGCTGCCCGGACACCGGGTCAGCCGTGTCGTTTCGGGGTTGGGACCCGGGCAGGTGTACCGCTGGCGTGTGCACACCCTGGCTGTGATGCGCGGTTTGTTTCGTCTGGGACCTATGGCGTTGGTCAGTAGCGACCCTTTCGGGCTTTTCCTCTTCCGTCGACCATTGCCCTCCTCCACCTCGATTTTGATCTATCCCCTGACCGTTCCCCTTCCTTATTTCCCGCTGCCTCAAGGGCGATTGCCTGGGGGAACGGCGCTCCGCCAGCGCACGCACTATGCCACCACGAATGTGGCCGGGGTACGGGACTACCGCCCGGGGGACGCGCTGAATCGCATCCACTGGCGCACGACGGCCCGCACAGGCCACCTGATGTCGAAAGAGTTCGAACTCGACCCTTACGCGGATGTCTGGTGTGTGTTGGACATGCACCGCGACGTGTACGTCGGTGAGAATTGGGTGGAGCAGGAAAAGGAGGCGGTCCCCGAGGCGCTAGGAGCCTCGAAAACGCTGTTGCCTCCTCATAGCGCCGAATACGCGGTTGCGGCCATTGCCAGTGTGGGACAGTATGTACTCCGTCAGCAACGACTCTTGGGCTTCATCAGTTATGCGGGAAAGCGCCACCTGCTCCACCCTGACCGAGGTGAACGCCATCTGCATCGGTTCCTGGAGATGCTGGCGTTGCTTGTCCCTCGAGGGGAAGCTCCATTGCACCACGTGCTCTCCGCGGAGATATCTCAATTTCCGCGCCACAGCACGCTTATTATCGCTACGGGCGACTGGACTCCCCGCTGGGTGCCCATGCTGGCGGAAATTCGGCGGCGGGGCATTTATCCCATTGTTATCCTTATCGACAGTTCCTCCTTTGGCCCCTGCCCTTCCGTCGATCCCCTTCTCCCTCACCTGGCCCGCCAAAACATCCTCACTTACCGGATACGTCGAGGAGATGATTTGAGTCACGTTCTGGTCCACCCAGTTGTCTCCGCGACGGCCATCCCTTAATGTCCCGTTGAACGTTAGAGATCCACTTGCCCACGTCCTGCCGACATGCTAGAATAGTCGTGTGAAGTAGGAGATGTCTGTTGCTGCCGGCATCGGAGAGAGGGGGTGTCGTGCACATTCGTTTTCCCACCTTGCAAGACATTAACGCCTGTTTCGCCCTGGACGGGGGAACAGAGACACAGTTTGTCTGGCAGGTTCACCGCACGGTAGAGTCAGATCGTCTCACCATCACCCTCCGTCGGGTTCGTTTGCCCCGGGTGATGCGGCTGCCCTACCCACCCCTTGGGGATTCCCTCGTGCGCCGTTATGAAGAGCGTGATGGCATCTGGGTGGCGGTCGAGCGAGGGCAGGTTATCGGCTTTGTCGAAATCGTGTGGGGGCTGGAAGAAGGCTTGGCCTGGATTCATCACTTGATTGTGGAACAGCCGTACCGTCGACGCGGTGTAGGAACTCGTTTGTTGGAGAAGGCGCTCTACTCGGCTCGGGAACGAGGGCTAAATCGGGTGATGTGTGTGGTGGATGTGAAAAACGATCCGGCCATCGGATTTCTGAAGAGTCGGGGGTTCGAGACCTCCGGATATAACGACGCTTATTTCGATATGGGAGATATTGCTCTCTACCTGGCCCGCTCTTTGCGCCGAAGGCTCCAATAGGAACAGGCAGGAAAAGGCCGCGAGGAAAAGGAGGAAAAAACGTAGGAGAGGAGACGCGGAGGGCAGGTTAAGAAGTACGCGACGTGATGATGATGACTGGATGGGACGGAACTACATTATTACTCTTTGCCAATGAGTTGGTCACGGCAGCGACGGCCATTTTGAGCTTTTCCCTGGCCGTTTACATCCTCGCGCACAACTTCCGCAGTCCTGTTGCCTGGGGCTTCGTGGCTCTATTGGGCAGTCTGCTGGTCGTCTACATCGGCGACCTGGTCATTCCATACGTCACCCGGCCGCTCAGCGCACAACACTGGTTGCGCCTGCAATGGTTGGGGATTGCTTTCATGCCTGCCGCGTACCTGCATCTCTCTCATGGCATGCTGCAGGCAGCCGGTTACCCCTCCCACCGTCGCAGCAGCGCGGTCATCGGTAGTTACGCCCTGAGCGCGTTCCTGGTGGCGTTGGCCTGGTTCACCGATGTGCTGGTTCAGCCGGGGTACTACGCGCCTCCCATCAACCAGATGACCGCCGGACCCCTCTTCCCCTTTTTCGTCGCTTACTATGCTTTTACGATGGCTTATGGGACGTACAACGTCTATCAGGCCCGACAGCGTGCTCGGACAGAGGCTGCCCGCCGGCGCATTACCCGAATGGCTTTCGCTTTTACCATGCCCGGCTTGGCCGTTTTCCCCTACCTCATCATTACATCTTCTCGAAGCCGACCACTCATCTGGTCCGTTCTCAGCATTACCCTCATGGGAAACGTGCTGGTCGCCGTTGCCCTCGTCGTCATGGCGTATACCGTGACCTATTACGGCGTGCTCACTCCGGAACGGGTGGTGAAACGCAACTTGATCCGCTTTTTGCTTAACGGGCCAGCCTTGGCCGTCAGTGTTGTCAGTACGGCCATTGTGCTCCTGCGACTCGACACGCTTCTGAACATTCCCCGAAACCTCCTGTTGATTTTCAGCGTGACCGGACTCATTGTCATTGGGCAGGGGGTACTGCATGTGCTCATGCCCTGGGTCGACCGCTTCGTCTATCCTCAGGACCGGCAGGAGCTTACCTGGCTGGAGGAGCTGGACCGCCGTCTCATTACCTCTTCGGACCTGCACCAGTTGCTGAGCAACACGCTGATGACCTTGTGCGAATCGCTAGGGGCCGATCATGGCTTTGTCCTCATCCGGACGGCCCAGGATTGGCGCTTGCAGGCGGCATATGGGCCGATCGGCTCGGCATTGGAGATGCTCACGGCCCGGCATCTGGCAGAGATCTTGCAATCCCTCCGCCCTGATAGGAACGACCGAGATGCGCCTTTCCTTCGTTACGGCGAGTACCTCATTGCCCCTTTGTGGCTGGAGGGCCAGAGACCTCCGGTGGAACCTGTGGGACTGGTCGGTGTGGCCACCCCTCGCCTCCCTCACTTGGAAGGGGAGCTGCTGGAAACCGTCCACGTGCTGTTGACCCGGACACGGGCGGCCATTGAAGATCACTACCTACAACAGCAAATCTTTGCGCTTCTGCGGGAGACATTACCCACGATTATTCGTCTGCAACAGCTCCATAGTACGTCACCCATGCAGGCAGTGACGAGTCCCGCCTTCCAGGTCAGCGATGCAGACTTCGTCTCTTGGGTGCGGGATGCACTGCGACACTTTTGGGGAGGGCCTAAACTCACAGAGAACCCACTCTTGGACCTGAATGTCGTGGCCGAAACAGCCGAAGAGAAGGGAACCCCTCGCTCACGGGCGTTGCAGAATGTCTTATTAGAGGCCATTGAACGACTGCGTCCGGCAGGGCAACGACACATGACGACGTCGGAGTGGCTCCTATATAACATTCTTGACCTGAAATTTATCCAAGGGAAACGGATGCGCGATATTGCTCGACGCCTGGCAATGAGTGAGTCGGACCTGTACCGCAAACAACGGGTGGCCATTGCCGAAGTGGCCCGCATTCTCAAGGAAATGGAATCAGAGAAAATCGCCGAACAGGCAGCAAACCGGAACGGTGTGCTCTCTACGATGTTTCCTCAAAACCATCGACATGAGACGAGCATTTGACATTTGGGGATAAATGGTTCTAAAATGACGTTGCATCCACCATAAGTCGTCCTCTTGCGTTGGATTGCAGGTTGAAACGGAGGTCGAGAAGAATACATACGGAGTTCTTCCCACCTGTTTAGCGAACGAGTGGCTGACATTAGAAATTTAGGTTGTTTTTTGCACATTCGTGCAGTTTCCTCATTCGGTGCATGTTCGTTCCACATGACGGTTTGGAAGGGACGACATCTATCTTGATTCGTGCCGGTCGTCCTTCCCCGACCTGCATTCCTTGTCAAAGGACCTGACATTGCTATAGCATTGCTGAGGAGGAGGCCGTGTCATACGACAACCCCAACATCCCCTGGCAGCCGGATGAGTCCTACTGGCAAGCCTTGTTGTCTCAAGGAGAGTTTGCTGAATCCCCACATTCTTCCTCGCCCCCTTTATCCAGGGGGACGGCCCGAGCCGCAAGGAAAGGGTCAAAACCACCCCATCCGAGCACCGGGACTCAGGGAAAAGAGGAAGATTGGCAGCGTGCGGAAGAGGACATGAAGGCGTTTCGTGTCCTCGATCTACCGGTCAGCGGTTGTAACAAGGGTGGTGTCCTTGTCGACTATCATACGATTCAAGGGTTTGTTCCCACGTCGCACATGCTGAATTTACCACGCCTCCCTGACGTCGAGGAACGCCTGCGTGTGCTGAGTGAGAAAATCGGTCAGACCCTACGTCTGCGTATCATCGAGATCGATCGCGAACGAGGACGCCTGATCCTCTCCGAACGGGCCGCGCAGGAGGACGAACGGGCTCTCCGACTTTGGCAGAACGTCAAGCCGGGAGAAATCCTGGAAGGGAGGGTCACCCGGTTGGAGTCGTACGGAGCTTTTGTCGACGTGGGAGGCGTGGAAGGGCTCGTTCACGTCTCTGAGCTTTCCTGGGGGCGGGTGGAGCACCCTTCCGAGGTCGTGAGCCCGGGCGATGCTGTGCGCGTGTATGTTTTGGGCCTGAAGCCCAATCAGCGTAAAATTGCTTTGAGCCTGAAACGGCTGCAGCCTGACCCGTGGAAAGATGTGGAACGACGTTTCCACGTCGGCGATGTGGTGGACGGAGAGGTCACTCATGTTGTACGTTTCGGGGCGTTCGTCCGTGTGGCCCCGGGACTAGAGGGATTGATTCATGTCTCACATTTGACGGAAGATGCGTGGGCACGCCCCGAGGAGATCTTACAAGAGGGAGATCGTGTGCGCGTCCAGGTTCAGGATGTGGACGGTCGCAACCGACGCCTTTCGCTGAGACTTATCACTATTGTGACCGGCACTTAGTGCAGAGCGGGATTCCATTGAGCAAACACAGAGGCCCGAAACTTCGGCTGTGGCAAAAAATTTCGATTTTCTGGAAGGAGCGCAGGAGAGGGCTCCTGGGGGAGGAGTCCCTCGTCTTCCTTGCTCTTCTACGTGACGCCCTTTGGTTTCTTCCCCTCTCCTTCGGCGTTTTGGCGTTGCTCTCGCTGCCTCCCCTGGATCATCCCTGGTTTTGGTGGCAGGAATGGTGGGGTCGGCTCGCCTGGCCGACCGCTTTGGCTTTCGCTCTCATTCCTTTTTTGTCCGATCGGTTCCCTCCTTCGTCATGGTCTCGCCTGGACCCTCGGGTTCTCATTGGATTGGAGATAGGAGCCTGGAGTGGGTTGGCTTTGTGGACGGCCTGGCAGGGAGGGGTTAGGGTTTCATCTGGCCGGAGTGTCGGCGGACTGTTGGGCTGGTCCCCCCTGGTGTTGCTTCGTTCCTTCTTACCTGCTTATGGGGTTTTGCTGCTGTTATTGGGAACTTTTCTCGCGGGGATGGGGCTGGCTTATCGCTACAGTTCCTGGCAATGGACTCCTCATCTGCTTCTCTCCTGGTGGTTGTGGCTGCGGGCTCAAATTGGCCCCTGGTTGGGCTGGCATCTTCCTGACCGCCCATCGGCCCGCCGCTCGCTGGAGACGGCATCTGGTCGCGATTTCAGGGAAAGCCTGCGTGCATGGTGGCACCGGCGGCAACCCTTTCATTCTGCTCAGAGTCCGGCCAGCGATGTTCCTCCCATCCACATCGAAGCCGATTTCGGTCTTCCTCCTCACACACTGTTGGAACAGGAGGACTACTCCTCGCTCTCTCCCCTGGATGTTCACAAGCGTGCCCGCCTGATTCAAAGTGCGCTTACAGGCTTTGGCGTCCCGGTCCGGGTGGTTGAGATCCACCAGGGGCCGGCGGTGACCCAATTCTGCGTGCAGCCCTTATCGACAAAGAGGGCAGGAAAAGTCAGACGTGTGTCCGTGAAACGAATTGTGGCCTTGCAGAATGATCTGGCGTTGATCCTGGCCGCTTCGCCTATCCGCATTGAGGCACCGGTGCCGGGAAAGTCGTATGTGGGCATCGAGGTGCCGAATCCCCAAATTGACGTGGTTCGTCTGGGCACAGTTCTGATGTCTCCGGCATTTCAACGCTCCCGGAGTCCCCTGGCCATTGCCCTGGGGCGTGACGTAGCCGGGAATCCCGTTGTCGCCGATTTGGCAAAGTTGCCCCACCTCCTCATCGCCGGTGCAACGGGTTCAGGCAAGTCGGTTGCGATCAGCACGATGATCGTGACCTGGATCATGCGCAACACTCCACACGATCTCCGTCTTCTTTTGGTCGATCCTAAGCGAGTGGAGCTGACCCACTTTAGCGGTATTCCTCACTTGCTCGGTCCAGTGGTGACTGATGGAGAGGACGCCTTACGTGCGTTGGCGTGGATCATGGTGCAGATGGACGATCGCTATCGCCAATTTGCGCTCGCTCGTGTTCGCAACATCGGGAGTTACAACCGTTGGGCTCAGCGTCGGCATGAGTCGGTACTCCCCTATCTGGTCATCGTCATCGATGAGCTGGCGGACATCATGCTGGCGACCGGAGGAGAGGTCGAACACATGCTGGCGCGGTTGGCTCAGATGGCCCGGGCTACGGGGATTCATCTGGTCGCGGCCACGCAGCGTCCCAGTGTGGACGTTATCACAGGACTCATCAAGGCTAATTTTCCGGCTCGGCTGGCCTTTGCTGTGGCGTCTCAAGTGGATTCCCGGGTCATTTTAGACATGCCCGGGGCGGAGGCCTTGTTAGGACGAGGAGATGCGCTCTTTCTCTCCCCAGAGCGCCCTGCTCCTGTCCGCCTGCAAGGGTCGTTTATCAGTGATGAGGAAATCGGGCGGGTTGTTTCCTGGTGGAAAGCCCGAGAAGGGGTTCCGGAGATAGCGCGTGTGCCCTGGGCCAATATGACGCTGGACAGAGAGGAGAGCTTGACGGAAAAGGCCATCGAGCTGGTGAGGAAACAGGATCGCGTTTCTGCCTCCTATCTGCAGCGCAAGTTGCACATTGGCTTCAAGCATGCTCAGCAGCTCATCGAGGAGCTGGAGTCCATGGGCGTAGTTGGCCCGGACGAAGGAGGGGGACGGGGACGTGCGGTTCTCGTCAGGGAGAAGCGTTCTTCCCCCTCATCTTCCTGAGATCTGTCCCTGCGGGACAATCATGGCGTCGCTATGGATGCGAGGCCACAATGGCCATGAATACCAACAGGGTGTTGTACAAAGCGTGGGTGATGATGGAAGCGGTGGTGTTGACGCGCTGGCGGAGGAGACCCAGGCCAATAGCCAACAGAAAGACAATGAGCAGAGCAAAGGTCAGTTCGTATTGGATGTGGACAAACGCAAAGAGAATGCTGGTGGGAATCAACCCGAACCGGGGCTGCAAGGCTCCTCGGAACAGCAACTCTTCACTCAAACCGGTGGTGAGGCCCAACACAACGGCTCCTATAGGATTCAAAAAATCGCCCAGCAGCAATTGGGACAGTTCGTTGACCCGCTCCACGCTTTGAGGCGAGACCACCATCCAGAGTGCCCCCAGGATCGCCTGTAAAAAGACAAGCCCCAGGGTCATAGTGACGGCCGACCGCCATTCTCGCAGACGAGGCCAGGCCAATCCCAGGCGCTGACACGTTTCTCCCCAAGATCGTTGGAGGCCTGCTCCCACGCCCGCAAAGGCCAGCAGGATGAACGCGGCTGCCTGACCAAACAACTCCCCACGAGACACCGAAGACACATGTCCTAGCGTTTGCATGGTCGCCAGCAGCGGAGCCTGGATGAGCGAGCCCCCCAACAGGTAGCAGGCGAAAACCAGGGCGAGGGTATGGACCGGGTCTCCCGGCGTGATGGGCATGAGCAGGCGTAACAGTCGTTGCACGGTGGGCCACATCAGCAAAGTGCTCACAACTGCTGTGGCCAGGAGAATGGACCCTATCAAACGCAATGTCGGAGGGGCAATCTGAAGGGAGAGGAGGGAGCGAGAGAGAGAGGTTCGGGCGGCCAGCAGGAGAGCAGCGCCCATGAACGCCAGCAGCAAATTGCCAAGCAGGAGAAAGAAGTAGACGAGGAAAGCAATGATTCGAGTTCTGCGCCCCCATTGGGCCAGAAGCGTCAAAACCACAGCAGGCAAGAGGCTGAGAAAGGTGATCATCCTGAGCTCCTCAAGGACGGGATACGTGTTGTTGTTCCCAACGTTTCAACGCGGCCATGACCGTACGCGGAACGCGATTGCCGGTCGAGTGGCGTAAGAAGGTCGTCAAACGCTGGACCGAAATCCCTTGCCGATGGGCGCGAGCCAGACTGGAGCGGCTCAAGCGATACACATAGCCGGGTGTGCTCTGTTCCCACTCGGCAATACGGGCCACGCGAAAATGGTCGAGAGCGCGAACATTGAGTGGCAGATGGATACGGAAATCAGGAGTAACCTGCAAGTGGGGTCGTTCTTTGCGCATGGATTCGCTGCGCTTGTGCAGCCAACGGTATCCGGCGGAGGTGAGGGCAAACACATGCCCTTCCGTGTCCAGGGCAACGGCATCCAGCCAGGCCATCGGACCGACCAGATAAAAAGACAACAAGCGACCCTCCACATCGTGCCAGTGTTCGAAGCCACGCAACACGCTCTCCTCACCGCGCCGCCGGATGAGCCAGGTCTGATAGTTGCCTTGTGGACGCTGAAAGTCCGGCGCACGTTCGTAGATGGCATCGACCCAGTCGCTCAACCGATGCCATTGCCGCGAGGAGAGCTGACTGAGGGAACGGAAAAGGCGCCGGCGCGTGGCCAGGGGGTCATTCTTCCACCCCCCTTCCACGCATTCCAGTTCGGGCACATAGCAGAGATCGTTCCAGCGAGGACTCTCGGCCCAGGCCCGCCAGAGGACAAAGCGCTGATAGGCCATCGGCTGTTTGAGCCAACGATTCAGCGCTTGTGGTTGAATGTGTAAACGGTCGCCCTCCTGGAAGACAAGCCCCAGCGCACGCACGTGGTGGAAGAGGAGATGAACGCGAGGCGGAGGATGCAACAAGTCATCGGGCTGTAACGGCACGCGCAACTTCTGTCCGATTTGAGCCAGTTCTCCTCTCAAGGGACGGCCTTCCCAGTCTACATGAAGCTCTTCATTGTAGATGTGAGCCAGCAGAACCACCAGATCCTGCAGAAAGGCTGAACCCGCGCGCTGCCATCGTTCGGGTTCGGGATGTGGGGGAAGCGCGAATCTACGCTCGGCCGGAACAGGGGGCAGAAGCAAGCGAATCTCAGGTGGAATGTAGACGACATCGCTGACTTCATCCTCCAGACGGCGAAGGCCATGGTAGACCAGCCCACGATAGAGCAACTCCTCCGCTGCGCTCTGGGGCTGCCGCCAGGGCTGTTCTCGCACCAGGCGCTGGGGGCCCATCTCGCGCACGGGACCGAAGCGCCGACAAAACGTGGCCCAGAGGAGGGGAACGCTCGCTCTCTGAACCGAGGCCAGCGCCTCGCGCGCTTGAGGGGAAAGCCCAGCCAGCACCTCCTGCAAAAGAGACTCGTCCAACAAGCGCGCCGCAATTTCCCCCGCGGCCGTATCCACATCCGGCGGTGCCGTCGAGAGTCCCAAGTTTCGGGCGATGCCCTGAAGCACGGGCAAAGGATACTCAGATAGACTTCGTTTCAAGCTGCGCATGCGCTTTGCTCGGGTATCCGGTTATCGTATAATGGTGCAGGCCATCCAGAAAATAGCGAGCGCGATAGGCCCGCTAGAACGATAACGTGCTCATTATCTTATCGCAGGCTGACACTTCGTCCAACTCGATAAGGGGAGGTAAAGCTATGGCGAAAAAGGAAAAGACGACCCCCTGGGGCCGGTATGGCCTTTGGAAAAACATCTGGAATGAGGCACGCCTCGTCTGGCGACTGTTCAAAGATCCTCGTGTGC
The DNA here is from genome assembly GCA_964487375.1 of uncultured Anaerolineae bacterium. GTDB lineage: Bacteria > Chloroflexota > Anaerolineae > JAADDB01 > JAADDB01 > JAADDB01. The sequence continues at coordinate 155,380 of CAZAQA010000004.1, forward strand.
CCACCTGGATGAAACTTGGCCTTCCGGCGGTGTTCATTGCCTATTTCCTCTTCCCCCTGGACCTCATCCCGGATATCCTCCCCGTGGTTGGCGAGATTGACGATCTCATGGTTCTTCTTCTGCTCATGCGTCTCTTCATCGCCCTGACTCCCGAGGAGGCCGTCCGAGAAGCTCGGGCCCAACTCTTTGGCAAGAATGTGTCGCCCCGGGATGTGGTCGACGGCTCCTACCGGGTCATCGACTAGTCCGGGTGGCAACCGGTACGGGGGCGGGAAGAGGGGCGGATACCAATTCGGCGAAGAGGTCGTATTCCAGGGCCCCCGTGATGCGCACCTGATGGAACTGTCCCAGGGTCAGCCGCCCTTGAACGATGACGGCTCCGTCGATGTCCGGCGCTTCCCGATAGGAACGGGCCAGCGTGTAGACCGTGCCTGGGGTGACCGGGATCTCCTCTTTCTGCAAGTCCTCGGCCCCAATATGCCGTTCGGCCAGTACCTCCAGAGAGCGTCCCACCTGTGCCTGGTTTCGTTCCAGGGCAATATATTGCTGCAATGTCATGAGACGGTGCCAGCGTTCTTCCTTGACCTCTTCCGGTATCTGATGAGGCAGAGCCGCGGCGGGGGTTCCCGGTTCCGGTGAGAAGGTGAACGCCCCCACTTTGTCGAATCGGATTGCCTTGACGAACGCCAACAAGTTCTCGAACTCTTCTTCCGTCTCTCCCGGAAATCCAACGATAAACGTGCTGCGCAGGGCGATATCGGGCATGCTTGCCCGCAACTGTTCGATGGTGCGGTAGACCATGTCCAGATTACTCGGACGCCTCATGCGCTGCAGGGTGCGCGGATCTCCGTGCTGGAGAGGCAAGTCCAGATAGTGGACGATCTGAGGGTGAGCAGCCATGGTGTCGATGAGCTGCTGACTTACATGTCCCGGATAGGCGTACATTAGACGCAGCCATCTCAGCCCCGGTGTGCGTTCTACGATGGCGTGCATGAGCCGGGGTAACGAGTCCGGCTCTCCTCGATCGCGGCCGTAGTCGGTCGTATCCTGAGCCACCAGGATGAGCTCCCGGGCTCCTCCGGCGACAAGGCGCCGGGCCTCTTCGACCACATCGGCAAAAGGACGACTTCTCAGCTTCCCCTTGAAGGTAGGGATGGAGCAGAACGCGCAGGGTGCGTTGCAGCCATCACTGATCTTCAGGTACGCGGTGGCTCCTGTCTGCTGTGGTCGGGCGATAGGGGGAGGCTGGACAGGGTCGCCCAACAGTTCCCTGACGGCCCAATGTCGTCCTCCACGGCGATCGTGGCGCAGATTTTCGACCAGACGTAAGATTTCCATCCAACGAAGCGTTCCCAACAGCCCGTCGATTCCCGGCACACGTGTTTTGACCTCTTCTGGATTACGCTGGACCAGGCAACCGGCCGCGATGAGCATTTGATGGGGACGTTTTTGTGCGGCCAGAGCCTGGAGATAGCGGATCGACTCCTCCTTTGCTGCCCCTAAGAAGCCACACGTGTTGACGATGAGCACCTGAGCCTCCTCGGGGATTGCAGTAGCCGTGTACCCCCGGTTTTGCAGCAGTGCGGCCATCCCCTCGCTGTCCACAGTATTCTTAGGACAGCCCAGGGAAAGGAGGTAATATCGCTTCTTTCGCTGGGGTGATGGTTTTCTGCGGCTCATGGCGTCCCCCGGGTGGGTGTCATGGTCACAGACGGAGGTGTCGGCGTTGGCGTGACCTGTTGGACCCGGCCGTTCTGCACGAAAAAGACCCAATCCTGGACATCTCCCTTCTTTCCCAGGATGCCCAGATCCCGGCCGTTGACCACGAGTTGGACGCCACCGGCATTGCCGGTCCGAATTTCTACCCGGTTTCCTGTCCAGGAGAAGTGCTTCCCCACATCGACCAATCCTTCTAACACTGTCTGATCGTCCACCTTGACTCGCAGCCAGGCGCGGTCGACGATATTGGCATCGACGGTAACGGTCTGAGGCGAGACCGTTACCGTGACGACCGTCGTGGGCGTGGCCGTTTCCCGGGGAGTCGGGATGGGCGTCACGGTGGGGGAAGGGGAAGATGTGGGGGTTGCGGTGCTTGTCGGCGACGGGAAAGTGACGACGGCCAGTGGAAGTGTGGGGGTCGGCGTGGTCAACCGAGACTGTCGGGTGTTCGTGGGGCTGGGAGAGATGTTTGTCTGCCGGGCCGTTGGCGACGGAAGCGGTATCACGCGCGGTTGAAGGGGAGGACCGGAAAACGGCAGGCTTACCCATCCGGCCTGCTGCAGCCAGAGCAGCGCGATGATCCCCAGGGCCAGTAAACCCACAACCGTCACCCCCATCCAAAATCGTCCCCCTGAGCGTCGTCCCAGGTCCATCTCCAGTACATGAGGCCCTCGTTCGCTGGCCGGGTGCCGGAGCGGTTGGGAAACAGGATGGGGGTAAACCCGTTCGAACTCCTCGAGCAACTGGGAGGGATCGAGTCCCAAATAACGGGCATAGCTGCGCAGGAAACCTCGGGCAACGGCGATGTTGGGCAGCGTGTCGAATTCTCCCGATTCCATGGCCATCAAATACTTGAGACGAATGCGCGTCTCCTCTTCGGCCTGTTCCAGTGAGATCTGACGACTGGCTCGGGCCTCGCTTAAACGCTGTCCAATCGCAATCAGGTTCTGATCTTCCATGTGATTCTGCATCCCACCTTGGAATGTGGCGGCATTTTGAGAGGCATACCGCTGAAAGATTATGCCTGCTGGCCGAGGGGTTGTCAAACCTTGCCAATCAACGGTGCATAGCAGCGTTTTTTCGGTCACATGGTCATCTCCTGTAAGGAAAAGACGCGAAGTCCTAGGAGGCGTTAACCGACCGGTACCGAACGATTCTCGCTATACCGGAGCGACGATAAGGCTTTTCAACGTTCCGAGCGGGAGAAAGCGCCCGGTGATGAGGAGAGCTTGCTTCAGGCCGCGGGCTGGGGCAAAATACATCCGTGTCATGACAGGGGCGGTTGACATCAGCGTGAGAGAAAAAATCTGTCAGGAGGGCAGAATCTTGGTGTTTTCACGATTTCGCAGGCGAGCGTCCGAAAAAGATCAGAAACGCATTGAACGCAGTTTGGAGAAGACACGTAAAGGCATCTTCGGACACATTGCCTCCTTATTTCAGGGGCAGGCCCTGGACGAGGACTTCTGGGAGGACCTGGAAGCTCTCCTCATTCAGGCTGACGTGGGGGTTGAAACCTCTCAGGATCTTGTAGAACGGCTGCGGGATCGCACGAGAAAGGAGGGGATCAGGCAGGCCGAACAGGCATACACCCTCCTGAAGGAGGAAATGGCTGCCCTGCTCGGCGAAGGGCCACCATCCGAACTGGACAAGCCGCGCCTCTTGACGGTCGTCCTGGTCGTCGGTGTGAACGGGTCTGGTAAGACGACGAGTATCGCCAAACTGGCCTACGCGCTCAAGCAGCGGCAGAAGAAAGTCTTGCTGGCCGCTGCGGACACGTTCCGGGCCGCGGCCATCGATCAATTGCGCACGTGGGGGGATCGCATCGGCGTGGACGTGATTGCCCACCAGCCGGGGAGCGATCCGGGCGCGGTGGTTTACGATGCCATCCGGGCTGCGCAGGAGTCCCGCAAGGCCGACGTCCTCATCATCGATACGGCAGGCAGGCTGCACACCAAGTACAATTTGATGAAGGAATTGCAGAAGATCCGCAATGTCTGCGCGCGACAAGTCCATCGGGCCCCCCACGAAACGTATCTGGTTTTGGATGCGACGACCGGGCAGAATGCCCTTCTTCAGGCTCGAAAGTTCAAGGAAGTCGTGGACATCACCGGCGTCATCTTGACCAAGCTGGACGGCACCGCAAAGGGCGGCGTGGTTCTCGCCATCCAACGAACACTAGGGGTGCCGGTACGATTTGTGGGGACAGGGGAGTCGGTGGAGGATTTCGCCGAATTCGATCCCAAGGCTTTTGTGGAAGGGTTGTTTGCCTGAAGGAAGACGCGACGTGTTCGACCGGCCAGGGCTTTTGCATCGAGTTTGCTACCGGCATCAACCATCACGCTGAAGAGGAGGTGTAGAAAATGGAGGAACTACGACAACAATTACACGATTTGAAGGCGCGTATTGAAGACATCCGGAGGCGTCTTTGACATAGCCGGGAAAAAAACACGCCTGCAAGAGATAGAAGAGGCATCCGCTCAGCCAGAATTTTGGCAAGACCAGGAACGGGCCCAGCGATTGGGCCGGGAGCTCTCCCTTCTCCGCCAACAGGTCACGGAGTGGGACCGATTGCTTCAACAAGTAGAGGATGCCCTGGAACTGCTGGAGATGGCGGCCGCTGAGAACGATGCCGAAACGCTGGCCGTTTTGCAACAAGAAGCCGAGGCGCTGGAGAAAGAACTGGACAAGAAGGAGTTCCAATTGGCTCTGTCTGGCCCTCACGACCGAGACGATGCGATCCTCTCTATCCACGCCGGGGCCGGCGGGACCGAAGCCCAGGATTGGGCGGAGATGCTTTTGCGCATGTACACCCGTTGGGCGGAGCACAAAGGATACGAGGTCGAAATTACGGACCTGACACCAGGAGAAGAGGCCGGCATCAAGAGCGTCACCATGACGGTTCGAGGAGCCTACGCCTACGGCTACTTGAAGGCGGAGCGCGGCGTACACCGTCTGGTGCGCATCTCTCCGTTCGATGCCTCAGCGCGGCGGCACACCTCCTTTGCTCTGGTTGAGGTGATGCCGCTGCTGGAAGACGACATCGAAATCCAGATCAACCCGAATGACTTGCGTATCGATGTGTACAAATCGGCCGGGGCCGGCGGGCAGCATGTGCAGAAGAATGCCACGGCCGTTCGTATCGTGCATCTGCCCACGGGCATCGTCGTCCAGTGCCAGAACGAGCGTAGTCAACACCAGAACAAGGAGATGGCCCTGCGCATTCTCCGGGCCCGCCTTTACGCGCTGGAAGAGGAAAGGCAGGAGCAGGAGCGAGCCCGCTTGAAGGGAAAGCATGTCGAGGCGGGATGGGGAAACCAGATTCGTTCCTATGTGCTTCAACCTTATCAGATGGTCAAGGACTTGCGCACAGGATACGAAACGGGCAATGTGCAGGCCGTCCTGGACGGCAACCTCGACCCCTTCATTGAAGCCTATTTGAAGACTCTGGTCGGACAGGAAGAGGTTGTAGTCGCGTAAGGGGGCATTTGCGTCCCATCCCCTAGCCTGTAGCCTGATCTCGGGGGTGAGACTGGCACCGCGGGGAAGATCGTCATGCAAAGGAGCCGGAAAAATCATGCTTAGTAATTGGGCTCGCCGTCGGTCGCAGGGGTTCCTGCAAAAAGTGGCCAGAGTCTTCTGGCGCTTGGGCGTCACGCCCAATATGCTGACTTTGGGAGGGTTCGTCATTGTGGCCAGTGTGGCCGGCGTGCTGGCCAAAGGGTACTTCCGTCTGGGAGGGCTCCTCCTCTTGTTGACCGTCTGGCTGGACGCGGTAGATGGCACTCTGGCCCGAACGACGGGTCAGGTGAGCGTCTTCGGGGCTTTTCTCGATTCCACATTGGACCGGTACGCGGAGGGACTTCTTTACTTCGGCCTGTTGGTCTACTATTCCCAACGCCACAACCTGCCGGCCGTCTACCTGGTCTATTTCACCATCCTGGGGTCAGTCATCATCTCCTACGCGCGGGCCCGCGCCGAGTCGGTCGGCATCGAGGTGAAGGAGGGCTTGTTGACCCGCTTCGAGCGGCTGGTCATCCTCGTGCTTGGACTGCTCTTTCTGAGGATGGAAGCCGCATTGTGGATCCTGGCCCCTTTGACCAATGTGACTGCCATCCAACGAATGGTCATTGTCTGGCAACGTTCGCAAAGCCGGTCCTCACGGCGATAGATCAGAAGGGGCGGTCTTCTGCTAAAATGATAGGAGGGCTGAGTGACGAGGTTTTCCGCGAACGACATCATGGGGCCGAAGTCATCGTTTCGTGCGAAGCAACGACGTCAGAGAGAATTTCGGGGAAGAGATTTAGAAAATGGAGGACCAATTATTCCGCTACCCGTAATCTTTCCGCCGTTTCTCCGTCATTATAGGTGAACCGAAGGAGTAAAGGGCAGACCCGTGGCAGCCGACATCGCAAGGCGTGGCACGTTTGAGCGCGCTAAGGCCCTGGATACGAGGGCTCTCGAATCCATATACGATGAGTACTCCGAGAAGATCTATCGGTACATCTATCACAGAGTGGGTGACCCGGATGTGGCCGAAGATTTGACTGCCTTGACGTTCACCAAAATGCTGGAGGCCATTCATAGTGGCAAAGGGTGGCGGACATCATTCTCAGGCTGGTTGTATCGGATCGCGCACAACATTATCGTGGACTATTACCGGCAGAAGGGGCGAGCCCAACATGTCTCATTGGAAGCGGGCCTGCCCCTTCGCGCGGAGAACGCCGATCCTTTTCAAGCAGCAGCTCGTTCGCTCCAGCAGGAGGCTTTGCGAGAGGCCATCAACCAGCTAACGCCAGAGCAAGCCCACGTCATAGTAATGCGCTTTCTGGAAGGATATAGTATTGCTGAGGTTGCCGAGGCGATGGGAAAGTCGGAAGGAGCCGTGAAGGCGTTACAGTTCCGAGCGGTGGAACGATTGCGGCGCCTTATGGCAAAGGACGTATCGTGAGCAAGTACCGGGATGTAGAAGAATTATTCGAAGAGGTTGTCGAGCGCGTCGAAGCCGGTCAGACGGTAGATGACGTGCTGGGCGAGTATGCCTCAGAGGAGGCAGACGAGCTGCGCTCGTTGCTGCAAGTGGTACACGCCCTGAAAGCGTTCCCACCACCTCCTCCGCGCGACCCGGCGCGTGTGCAGGCTGGCAAGCAGGTGTTCCTGGCCGAGGCGGCCCGATTGCAACGGGAAGCTGTTCCCCCATCCCCCTCCTTCCTGGAGCGAGTCCGGATGTGGGGGCGCTCCATCGAGGGGGCCTGGTCAACCCCGCTCTGGCGACGGGCAGCCGTTGCCATTGCCACCGTGCTTCTGGTTGTGGTGCTGGGCCAAACGACGCTGGCGATGGCCCAACGAAGTCTTCCCGGGGACCCTCTCTATCCTGTCAAGCGAACCGCGGAGCGGGTCTCGCTCTTACTTGCCCCGTCTGAGGAACAGCGCCAATGGCTCCGGTTCCGATACATGCAACGGCGCCTGGAGGAAGCTCGCCAGGTCGCGGTTCAACATCGCCCAGTTCAACGGCTGGACTTTGCCGGTCTTATCGAAAACATGCGAGGGAATACCTGGAAGATCGGGGGACAATGGGTTCGCGTTCCTCAGAACACGGCGATCGAAGGTCAGCCTGAGGTCGGCAAGTGGGCCACGGTGATTGCCCGTTCACCGGGCGATGGTCGCCTGATTGCCCGCCAGATCATTGTGGCGGAACAACCGCCTGTCAATCCGGCTGTGGTGCCGTTGCCCACGGCAACGGCTACACCGACGGCCACGATCACCCCCACGGGGACCCCCACATCCACGCCCACGCGGACTTTCACACCCACCGCGACGGCTACGCCGCGCCCCACAAACACGCCCACCCCCGCGCCGACATCTACCCCCACGCCCACTCCGACGATGACGGCCACGCCGACGCCGACGCCTTCTCCCTCGCCATCCCCGACGTCGACGCCCACGGCCACACCCACATCCCATTGGGCTCCGCCACTCCAATTCCAGGGCTACATCCAGACCAAGAACGGGCACACCTGGACCATCCTCAACCACATCATTGATGTCTCACACGCGATCATCGATGAAACCCATGGAGCCGCGACCATAGGCTCGGAAGTCTATGTGGTGGCCCATCAAGAAGGGAATCGCATCGTGGCGGAACGCATCACTGTCATCTGGTCGCGGCCTTCAGCGCCCATTCATTGGGATCTGACGGGCGTTCTGGTGCGCGTCAGCGGCCACGTATGGTCTATCCGCTTCGCGGACGGGGTGAAACAAGTCCTGGTTCCTGACGGCACCCCAATTGAGGGCCGCGTCTATCCCGGAGCCTACATGACCGTCTCCGTCGACCAGTACGCTGACCGTCTGCAGGCTACCCGTATTGTCGTCCACCAACAGCCCACAACTCAGTTCGAGGCTATTATCGACACCGTGGCCTCTGACCACATTGTCATCGCAGGAAACCTCATTTTCTACGATGAGCACACCCATGTGGAAGGAACCCTGGCCGCGGGTGCCATGGTCAAAGTTGACGCGGTCCGACGGGCCGACGGCACGTACTACGCCTTCAGCATCATCGTCATCAGTCCGCCCCCCACGGCCACGCCCACGGCAGCTCCAACCGGCAGTCTACCCACCCCACACCCGCCACCTCCGGGGAAGTAGAGTGTCGGCCACCGGAGCCTTGAAACGTCCTCCCGGCGTCGGTGGCGCTTTCCTCACTCTCCCCGCACGTATCGCCACACCATCCGGTCCACGATCTGCTCGATAGGCGCGTGGTCGTCGGTGAGGATGACGGTTGCCGGTGGGGCAGGGCGGATGTGCCCGGCCGCGCGGCGGGCCATCTCTCGCACATAGGGATTGGACGTTTTCGCCAGGTGAGCCCGCACTTCCTCCAGGGAGACCGGCTCGCGACTGGCGATGATGACCGAGTTTCCCCAGGCCGCGCCGTTCAGGGGCTCGTCCACGATGTACACCGCGGGAAACACTTGCTGCATGGTGCTGCTGAGCGCGTCCATCAAACGGGTATCCTTGGCCGTACGCGCGGCATTGACCGCGACCACGCCATCAGGGGTCAGGTGGTCCCTGAGCAGACGAAAGAACTCCACCGTGGTCAGGTGGAAGGGAATGTACGGCGGACGATAGGCGTCCACCGCGATGACGTCGAATCGCTCCCGGCTGTGGGACACGACCACCCGGCCGTCTCCCGCCACCGCGGTCAGGGTAGGAAGAGCACCCAGCCCAAAATAGCGGTAGGCCACGCGAATGATGGCGGGGTCCAGCTCCACGCCCACCATGTGCACCGGTCCAAAAGCGCGCGCGTACAGGGTGGGGATGGTCCCCCCGGCCAAACCAATCACCAGCAGGCTGCTCACGTCATCCGGAGCCCCTGCACTGGTCCGAAACGCAGGCGCGAGCAGAAAGTAGTCCCAGATGCCATCGCTCAGACCCCGCCCCGGTCGCCAGACGGAGTGAACGCCCTCCCCTTCGTCGAGCCGCAACCAGCGTTCCCCCCGCCATTCCACGACCTGGATGTAAGAGTAGAGGGTTTCCGCTTCATACAGCACCTGTCCCCGACCACTGGGGTCCCGATTTTTAATCGGACCCGTTGCCCATCTGGGCAGGAGTAGAACCCCGGCCAGCACGAGAATCAGCGCGGTGAGGCCCCACTGCCAGCGGCGTTGCCCCAACCACATCACCCCGCTCCAGGCCAGAGCCAGGAGACCCAGCAGGGCAAAGGTTCGACGTGTGCCCCAGGTGGGCAGGAACCAGAATACTGGCAGGAAAGCTCCCCAAAGAGAAGCCAGCGTACTCAAGGCAAACACGCGCCCGGCCACGCGACCACTTTGCGTGGGAGTGTGGGTCAGCAAAGCGACCGCCTGGGGGGAAACGGTGCCCAGCAGGGTCAAGGGCAGGGCCAGAAGCACAAAGGTGACTCCAAGCACCACTGCCGGCAGCGTCAGACTGTAGGCGCGCATGCCTGCTTGGGCCAGCCGCATCAGCGGGTGGGTTATCAGAGGAAGCGTGTAGATGCTCACCCCCGCGAGGCTGAGGACGAACGACAACCGCCGGATTGATGCCCGTTCGCTGTACTGCCCGCCGAGCAAGTTGCCCACAGCCAGATAAAGCAGCACAAAACCAATGACGGCAGCCCAGACGAAAAGCATGTCTCCAAACCAGGGACGTAACAACCGGGAAAGGCTCAGCTCCACGGCCAGGGAAAGAAATCCGGCCAGCGCGACCGAGCCCCAAATGGCGACCGGGTATAAGATATCACGGTGGTTGGTTCGCGTTCTCATGATAAACTTTCCCCGCTCGACGTGTCCTCATCGCAGGAGTCTTCTGCAGATAGCCTGGACCGCAACGACTCGAATGCTCTGCGTATACTTTAGACCATTTGGCATCTCCGGCAAATCGGGATATGCTTAGGACAATAGTCGGAGCCTGTATGGCAGGCGACTAACAGCGAGAAAGGTGGCTGATGTCGCACTCTCTTAACTCATCAACGACACAGGAATGAACGTTATCTCTAAGTGGAGTCCATCGGATCCGTTTTTCACCCTCCTCCGCACGCGCCGCAGCATCCGGCGCTATCAAGAGCGAGATGTGTCCGAAGATCTCATTTGGACACTATTGGAGGCGGCACACTGGGCACCCTCCGCGCACAACCGTCAACCCTGGCGCTTCGCGGTTATTCCACGAGGCCGTGTGCGGCAACGGCTGGTTGCAGCCATGGCCGAACGTTGGGCGGCGGATCTGAGGGGGGACGGCGTGGGTGAGGGGGAAATCATCCGCCAAGTGAACCGGTCTCGGGAACGCCTCCTTTCCGCTCCAACGCTTCTCCTCCTGGCGCTGAGCATGGCCGACATGGACGCCTATCCCGACCCAAAGCGTCAACACGCAGAATACCTCATGGCCGTCCAGAGCACGGCACTCGCTGCTCAGAACTTGATGCTGGCCGCACACTACCTGGGCCTGGGCACCTGTTGGATATGCGCCCCTCTCTTCGTGCCCGACGTGGTGCAAAAGGTGCTCTCCTTACCCGAGGATTGGGTGGCGCAGGCTTTTATCAGCGTCGGTTATCCGGCCGAACGCCCCCAAAAGGAGCGCTATCCTCTGCAGCAGCACGTGGTGTGGATCAAGGAAGACGAGGAAGCATCCTGACCATGACAGACACATTGCCCGGACGCGTTGTGGTACTGGCCGGTGGGGTGGGGGGCGCAAAGGGAGCCGAGGGGGTATATCGGCTACTGCCGCCTGATGCGTTGACCGTCATCGTCAACACCGGCGATGACTTCGAACATCTGGGACTCCCCATTTCCCCGGATTTGGACACGGTCATGTACACACTGGCCGCCCTCAATCACCCGGAACAGGGATGGGGACTGGCCGGGGATACCTTTCAGGCCCTGGACATGCTGGGCCGCTACGGCGCGCCCACCTGGTTTCGATTGGGCGACAAGGATCTGGCCACGCACATTCTGCGCCGACATCTGCGAGACCAAGGGTGGCCCCTCTCACGAATTACCGCCCATCTGACCGAGGCACTGGGCATCCGAGCGCGCATCCTGCCGATGACCGATGACCCGGTGCGCACGGTCGTGGTGACCGACGAGGGTACGCTCCCCTTTCAGGAGTACTTTGTCCATCGTCGGGCCGAACCGCGCGTGCGCGCCATTCGCTTCCAGAACAGCGACCACGCCCGCCCTACTGCGGGGTTGCTGAAAGCGTTGGACGAGGCTGAAGCTATCGTCATTGCGCCGTCTAACCCATATCTGAGCATCGATCCTATCCTGGCGGTGCCCGGCATTCGCGAGCGCCTGCGTCGTTACCGAGACCGGGTGGTCGCTGTGTCCCCCATCGTGGGAGGAGAGGCGTTGAAAGGACCGGCAGCCAAGCTTATGGCCGAATTCGGCATCGAGCCTTCAGCCATGGCTGTGGCCAAGCACCTGGCCGATGTGATCGGCGCCTTTGTGCTCGACCGCCGGGATGCGCACCTGCGTGAGATGGTCGAGGCGCTGGACATGCGCGTCGCGGTTGAGGATACGATCATGCGTACACGAGCGGACAAGGTGCGAGTCGCCCGGACCGCACTGGCCGCGCTGGGGATCGTGGAAGAGGGAGGCCATGCCTGACACTCCACTCCTCATCCTCGTTCCTATCAAGCCGCTGGCTCGAGCCAAGAGTCGTTTGCAGTCCGTCCTGACGCCCGACCGGCGCCGAGATGTGACCACGCGCTTGCTGCAACATGTGCTTGGTCAGGCGAGTTCGGCCCAGGTACCGGCGCGAGTCGTCGTCCTGGCAGGGGATCGGGAAGGGGCGGCCCTGGCCCGACAAGCGGGTGCGAGTGTCCTCGTCGAGTCGGGGCAATGGCGGCTGGACATCGAAGGCGAAGATGTGCCCCTCGCAGGAGAAACGCCCCTTGACGAAAGAGCCATGGTCGAAACAGGACTCAACCGCGTTTTGGCCGACGCGTTGGCCTGGGCCGACGAGCAAGGCTTTCACGCGGCCCTGGTGTTGCCGGCGGATCTGCCTTGGCTGACTTCCGAGGATATCGAAGCCTTGTGGGCCCGAAGTGAACGGAATTCCCGGCCACACGTGCTCATCAGTCCCGATCGGTCAGGGAAAGGCACCAATGCTCTGCTCCTCCGGCCGCCCGGCCTCATCTCTCCCTCGTTTGGACGCGAGAGTTTTGGGCGCCATGTGGCCCTGGCAAAGCGGGCCGGTTTCCCCGTCCTCTACTACACTTCCCCCGGCATTGCCTATGACGTGGACGAACCGGAAGATTGGCAGATCTGGGCGATGGATCTCCAGGGAGAGTGGACCTGATGCAGACGAAACCGTCTCTCTACGTCGTCTCTACGCCATGGCGGGCCATTCTTCTCACCTTTGCCCTGCTTGTCATGGCCCTGACGCCGGTCGCTCCCCTGGTCAAAGATGTGCAACGCCGTACTCGCGGCATTGTCTTCGGAATTCCACCCCGTATCCCACACACCGAGGTGCGGCCCTACGCGGTCAACGCGGACCTGCTCTACCTGGATGAAGCCACACAAGAGCGGGCCTTCACCCTTTTACAGCGCGCCGGATTTGGCTGGATACGCGTGCGTTTTCCCTGGTTCGACATCGAGAAAAAACCGGGCACGTACACCTGGCAGCCCTGGGATCACCTGGTCAACCTCGCCCACTCCCACGGTTTGAACATTATTGCTCTCGTCGACGGCACTCCACGCTGGTTGCGTCCGCCGGGAGAGAAAGACAATCCCGTGGTCCCTCCCCGAGACATGAACGCGTTGGCCCATTTTGCTGCCCGAGTCGCATCTCGCTACAAGGATGACATCGCTTACTACCAGATCTGGGATCAGCCCAACGTGACGCCCTTCTGGGGAAACAAACGTGTGGACCCGGCAGCGTATGTGCACATGCTGCGTGTGGTCGTGCCCGCGGTCCGCCGCGCGAACGCGAACGCGGTTATTTTGAGTGCGGGACTGGCCCCGACGACACTCCACCAACCGTACAACATGAGCGATGTCGACTACCTCGACGCCATGTATCGGGCCGGGGCCAAAGGGCTGTTCGACATTGTCGGCGCCAAGGCCTACGATTTGGCCGGGGATAGCCCCTGGAACCGAACCTACACGCCGGAGACTACAGGCGTCGCCCGCCTTGTCCTCCTGCGAGAAGTGATGCTCAAGCACGGAGACGAGCACACGCCCATATGGCTTGTCGGCTGGGGGCGTCACGCAACCCCTCCCGGCTGGCAAGGACGCCCTAGCATTTGGGGTACGGTGAGTGAACAGGAGCAAGCGGATTACGTGCGCCAGGTCTTCAAGCGCAAGCGGCAGGAGTGGCCCTGGCTGGGCTTGCTCACATGGGACCAGTTCTACCCACGCGTGCCTTTGAACGATCCTCTGTGGGGGTTTGCCCTGGTCCGACCGGACTGGACACCACGCCCTGTTTACCGGGCTTTTGAAGAGCTCGCCACGGGTTCTCCCCTGGTGGGCATCGGCCGCTATGGGCCTCGGGCCTGGATCTGGCGATCACCTGACGCCCAACTCCGTCACACGATCCGTGCTGAGGGGACAACTATTGGTGTTATCTCCAGCCAGCTTGTGGCTCTGGAAGCTTCCCTGGACGGGGAGGAGCGGAGTGTCCTCCTCGACGCCGATCAAGCGCACATTCTGGGAAAGCGACTTCCCCTGAAGCCCCATATCCTGGTGCTCCGTTCTGACCCCCCAGGGGTGACCACGCTGTTGGTGCAGCGGGACCGTCCACTGGGTCCTTATCTCATCCTGGGGATGTTGGCATTGGTTGCACTGGTTGCGTTGGTGCGCCTGGGGACGTGGATGACCTGGCCGCCGCTGACGGATATCATCTTGCCCGGCTTGCTTCTTCTCTTGACCGCGTTTTACATGGTTGCTCCTACCCTGGGTCTGAGTCTGGTGACACTGGCGATCTTGGCCATCCTGGTAGTCTATCGCCTTAAATGGGGTCTGGTGGCAGTGATGATCTTTCTGCCTTTCGTCGCTGTTCCCAAACATCTGGGAAGATTTCAATTCAGTCTGGTGGAGACGTACATTCTTCTCTCGGCACTGGGTTGGCTGTCATGGAGCAGCCAATGGATCGTCGGCATGACAACCCAAAAGGCTTCAGGTCATCAGACACTCGGTTGGCGAAAAGGCGTTGGCGCGCTGTGGGAGCTGATACGCCCTCGAAGCGGGCTGGACAGAATGATGTGGCTCTTCCTTCTACTGGGCCTGTGGGCTGCTGCCAGCGCACGGCATCAAGATGTGGCCTGGCGGCAGGTGCGCTGGGTCGTTGTGGAACCTGTCACTTTTTACGTAATGGTCCGTTCTTACTGGCATGCTCACATCCGGAGTGCCGACGATGAGATAGTCCAGACGGCCCGTTCCTGGGTACAGCGGCGCGCACGTCTTCTGGCGTACGAGGAAGATGTTCCCCGTGTAGCCGCTCATCTGACGAACGGCTTTCTCTGGGGGAGTGTGTTGGCCGTGCTGGGGGGAATTTTCCTCCTGCTGCGGCAACCAGGGGGCGCTTACGCGGAGGGCGTGTGGCGACTACGTGGATTCTACGGATCCCCCAATAATTTGGCCCTGGTTCTGGGGCGGGCGTTGGCCTTTTCTCTGGCGTTGGCCCTCTTCCTCCCGCTATCCTGGAGGCAGGAAAAGACCACGGCGGGCGGAGAGTTCTCCTGGCCGCGCGTGTTGCCCTGGCTTGGCGTGCGTCAGGGCTATGCCCTGGTTGGCGGATTGTTGCTCGTGGGGCTCCTGGGCACCTTTTCGCGCGGGGCGCTGTTGTTGGGCCTCCCCCTGATGTTCCTCTTCCTGGGGCTGGTCTCTGGGAGACGTGGGCTGACTTATGCTATCGGCGCGCTGGCTGTTCTCCTCCTTCTGCAACTCCCGTTCCTGGCGACTGAGCGTTTTCGTACCCTACTGACAGGTGCCGGCACGCCCGCATTCCGGGTGCAACTCTGGCGTGCCAGCCTGCGCATGGTGCGCGATCACCTCTGGCGCGGGGTGGGGCCGGATAACTTCCTCTACTACTTTCAGCACCGGTACCTGC
>CAZAQA010000005.1:0-153126 GCA_964487375.1 uncultured Anaerolineae bacterium
TTGTATGTCCTAGTTCTTGTTTGTACTGTTCGTTCGTTGTATTACTTTCTGTTTTTTTTTTCAATCAGACGTCGTCATACGAGTTGCTCATGAGTCTCGTTGGCTCGGAGATGTGTATATGTGTTAGCCAGTGGAAGTCGGCAGAGCGTCTGCTTAGGTGTCAGCGTGGGCGTGGGTGTGGGCGTCGGGGTGTCGGTGGGCGTTGGGGTCGGCGTTTCTGTCGGGGTCGGAGTGGGAACAGGCGTTCCGCTGGACTGCCCGTACTTCCGCAAGAACATGGGAATGTACATTTGCTGCTGTGTGGGCACACAGGCCGTCAAGGTGACCAAATCCACGTATTGGGCGCTCACGCCATCGTGTCCATCGTTGAACGTCTCAAAATGGATAAACAGGGTGTGCCCCGCGTAGGCGCTCAGGTCGAACGTGAAGTGACGCCAGGTCGGGTCGTTGTCGGCCAGCGTGAAGACCAGCGTGCGCACCACCCGGTAGTAGCGGTCCAAGAGCAACACATACTGGGCATCTGTGGAGAGGGGCATTTCTCGCGGGTCTACGTATTGCCAGTTGGCCGGCAGGCGGCCACGTCGGTTGGCCCCGGAGGTCCGGTAAAGGTAGAAACTCAGCGTCACACTCGTCGCGTGGGCCGGAACGACAAATTCTTGCTGGGCAGATGAATAGGCATATCGGTTCTGCCCCGCGTCCGCGATGCCCGTCTGCAAGGCCCAATCCCCGTCGAAGACCGGTGCCTGGACGTAGCGGGCTCGGTAGGCGGTGACGGGACGTATCCAGGCCGCGTCATTTCGTCCTTCGAAGGAAGGATCCGCGAGAATTTGGTTGCAAAGAGGGGAGAGAGCCGAGGAAGGCGTATCCTGGACTCCAACAGCGTGGTCCCCCGGCATGGATCTGGCCAGGAGACTCGATGCAATCACACTGGTCAACAGGACCAGTAGAATGAGCACCAACGTGCCGGGCGCACGCACACGGGCCATCATAGCAGCGGACGGGCGACGATGAAAGTGCATAAACGGCCTCCTGCTTTGCGAGAAATGAACCATCCTCCTGCTAATTAGAGACGCAAGAAGGGGCAAAAGGATACGGGGAATTAGGGCCAATTTGGGAATTGCAGGTAAAATTGCCGTAACCTTTGACGGTTTGTTTCGTCATTACTCTCGAGGCCCCAGAAGCTTATAACGTCGATGGAGATAATCATGCCCGAGATCGAAACACGTACATCCCAACGTCTCAATCGCAATGGACTCAACATTATCAAAGTCTCTTCCTCTTCTCGTTCCACTGCTGTGGCGGGAGCCATTGCCGGAGTCATTCGCGAGCACGGCCGGGCAGAAGTCCAGGCCATTGGGGCCAGTGCCGTCAACCAGGCTGTCAAAGCCATTGCCATCGCGCGTGGATATCTGGAAGAGGATGGGCTGGATATCGCCTGCATTCCGACATTTACAGAGGTGGAGATCAACGGCCAAGAGCGCACAGCGGTCCGCTTCCACGTTGAATCCCACAAAAGGGTGGTCCCGTCTAAATGACCAATTCCGGGCCTCAAGGGGCGAGAAAAATTAGCGCCCGGGGCCCCTTCATCCCCCTCCGTTCGGACGGCCGACCACGCTGCAGCCGGTGCAGCCCGGAGCGTGTGTTCCCGTGTCAGAGCGTTTGGTGTACAACGCGTCTAGCCCTAACTCCATGATCTCTCCCTCTTCCCCGTCTTCCAGGATGAGGTGGACGAGTATCGTCTCCTTGAGTGCATTGACGCGCAATACCTTGCCTTTGCCGTACAGGGTGGTCACCTTGCTGCCCACACGGGGGAGTTTCTTTCGAGCTTCTTCGTACGTGATAAGTTCATACGAGAGGCAACAGAGCAGCTTGCCACACACCCCCGTAATTTCCGACGGGTTCAGCGGTAAATTTTGCTTCTTGGCCATCTTGATAGAAACTGGCTTGAACTCGCGTAGCCAGCCGGCACAACACAATTCTCGACCGCAGCGGCCAATGCCGGAGAGCATCTTCGCCTCGTCCCGTTCCCCAATTTGACGCATCTCGATACGAGTGTGAAATGTCTTGGCCAGATCGCGCACCAGGGCCCGGAAATCGACCCGTTTTTCCGCGGTGAAGTACACCATCAGCCGGCCGCCGTCGAAGTTGTACTCACAGCGGACAAGCTTCATCTTGAGCCCGTGTTCCTGGATTTTTTGCTTGCAGATGGCCTGAGCCTCCTCCTCCTTGTGGGCCCACAGGTCCTTAGAGACCAGATCCCAGGCCGTAGCCCGCCGCAGGATGGGCTTCAGGGGCTCGGACAGGGTGTCCTTGGAGACTGTATGCGGGGGACGGACGACCTCTCCCAGCTCCTTGCCTCGGGCGGTCTCTACGATGACGTAATCTCCCACCTTGAGTTGGAACCCGTTGGGGTCGAAAAAGTAGATCTTACTTGTCGGTCGAAACGAAACACTCACCACCCATGTCATAATTATCCTCGCGCCACTTACGACGTGGTCTTTCCTTCGCCTTCGCGATCACGCGCCCGGGATCCGGTTCGGCCTCCCGGTATGTGCAAAAAGAGAACATCCAGCGCCAGGCGAGTGTTGACGTGAGCGCGCACATAATGCTCTGTAAGAATCGCCTGGCGAAGCAGGGATCGAATCTCGTCGCCGGAAAATTGGGCCGCCCATTTTTCCAGCTCCGCCCGCCGATCCACATGGCGGACAGCCTCTTCCCGCCCTATTTGGACCATCAGAATGTCCCGGAACACACTTTCCAGCAACGCCAGTCGGCCCAGAAGCGCCTCCGTATCCAGCTTGGCCCAGGACTCGGCCATCTCCAATCGTACCCAACGACTCCTGTTTTGGGCAAATGTGTCCACTTGCCGAAACCAGGCCTCTCGTTCCTGCCAGTAGGTCTCGTCTTGCTGCATGCGTAACGCCAGGCCCGGACGCCCGCGGGACACGCGCGCGAGCAATCGGGCGCGCTCCGGGTCCAGCTCCCGGCGTTGTTGCAACGCGGCCTCCAGCACCTCCTCTTTCACCGGTCGCAGGTGCATCACCTGGCAACGAGACGTAATCGTCGGCAGAATATCCTCCTCCGACCGGGCGGTGAGGAGGAGAATGACGTGGGCAGGAGGTTCCTCCAGAGTCTTCAGCAGTGCATTGGCCGCGGCCGGGTGAGCGCGTTCGACATGAGTCAGGATGAACAGGCGATGGTCTGCCTCCAGAGGGCGTCGGCTGGCCTCCCGGGTGATGCCGCGTACCTGCTCGACCCGCAAGATGCCTCCTTCGGGCTCGACCAGGCGAACATCCGGGTGCACGCCGGCCGCAATACGACGGCAGACGCGACAGACCCCACAGGGGGCATTCTCCTCCTGGCAGAGAAGCGCCTGGGCGAATGTGATGGCCAGCGTGGTTTTGCCCACCCCCTCGGGACCGGTCAACAGATAGGCGTGGCTCAACTGTTCGTTCTCCATGGCCCGTCGAAGAAAGCCGACGGCCCACTCATGACCGATGACGGGCCAGGAACTCATCCGCCTGCCCTTTCGACCAAAGCTCCCCCGGCCTTGATGACCGCCTCTAGCAGAGCCAGATTTTCCTGGGCAATGGCCGGCCGTTGGGTGCGCCGGATGGCTTCGGCCAGAGCGTCGGTCGGGTAGAGGTTGAGAAATTTCATGGCCGCGAACAGGGCCAGAGCCGTCTCGTTGGTCCGGGTGACGCGAACACCGGCAGCCCGGGGTTGGATGATGATTTTTCGGGCCCGCGTGGGGACATCGCTAAACCGCGGGGTCACAAAGACGGTGTCATCCTCCTCCATCTTCGTCAGGAAATGGCTCACCTTGTTCAGCCCCTCCTCCGCGACGATGATCAGGGCGTCGGGCCGCTCGATGCCGGTGTAGAGGATCTCCTCCGGGCTGAGGATGATCTCGCTGATACTGTGGCCGGATTTGACGGTCACGGGATAGTCGTCTCGCTGTGTGGCCCAAAGGCCGCTCAACACCCCTGCAGCCGCAACCGTGCGCGCGTTGGAACGCACTTTTCCGCCCGCCTTCCCTGCCACGATTAGTTGAAAGGGATGCTGGAGCGAGGAGGAAAACTGAGGTTTCAGGGGGCGGTGGGGGAGCGGCCTCCCTCCTTGGAGTTCTGCCGCCCTCTCGTGGAGCACACGGCTGTACTCGGGACGCTCGGCCACTCGGATGAGACCCGTTTCCAGGCCCAGAGCCTGTTGGGTATCCAGCAATAACTTTTTGCTAAAGTGATTGTTGGGCACAAAGTAGGCTGTGCACAACTCCCAGATGTCCAACAGGGCGAAGCCGGGGTGCTCAATGGCTTCGACAATCCGGTCGGGCAGATCCTTATCGAAAGTGCTCCCGCGCCAGACATAGCTGGCGCCGTTCACGGCCACACTTTGGGCAATGTCCAACGGGTGCTCCGGGTTCCCGCTCCGGGTGGTGGCCGTGTACGCGCCCTCCGGCGTGGTCACGGAGTGTTCTCCCCCGGTCATGCCGAAGTTCATGTTGTTGAAGACGAGGACGGTGACATCGACATTGCGCCGCGCCGCGTTGATCAGGTGGTGCCCGCCAATACCCGTTCCTCCGTCCCCGATGAGGACGATGACCTTGAGCTCCGGGTTGGCCAGTTTGATGCCGGTCGCGTAGGCCACACTGCGCCCGTGCAGCCCGTGAAACGCGTTGGTCGCAAAGTATTGATCGCTCAGGCCCACGCAGCCAATGTCGCTCACCAGCACCACCTTGTGCGGGTCCAGGGACAGTCTGCTGAGGGCTAGATTGAGTTGATTGAGAATCAACGTATGGCCGCATCCCGGACAGAAGGGGTACGGACGTTCGTTGCGGTAGACGTGTGAGGTTGCGGATTCCAGTATGATGGTGCTCATAACCCGATCTCCTTCAAAGGCGTGTGTTCGCCCTTACGATTCCACGGTCTCCGGCCCGGCTTCCAGGGCCTGAAGGATATCGTCCGGTGAGATTTGTTCGCCGTTGACCCGGTGGAGGCCGACAATAGCCGGGGGCAGGGTCCGGTTCCGGGCGGCCATCCGGTAGACCAGACGCTCGATCTCCCGGGTGTACAGGCCCAGGTTCAACTCGGCGACGACGATGCGCTCCATGCCTCGCGCCGCGTCGCTGATGATTCCTTCCGGTACGGGCCAAAGCGTGTGCAACGTCAGGGTGCTGACCGCGCGCCCGGCCTTGCGAGCGCGCGTCGCTGCCTCTCGCACGGCGCGTGCCGGCGTCCCGTAGGAGATGACCAGCGTGTCGGCTCCCTCTTGAGGGTCGTAACGCGCGTATTCTGTCTCCCGGCGGTGGTCCATGATCTTCCGCCAAAGGTGGTGATTCAACCGCCCGACCTTGGATGGGTCCTTCGTCAGAAATCCATGTTCGTCATGGCTGGACGTGGTGACCCGAAGGATGTGGGGACCTCCGTAGTGGCTCATGGGCGGTACCGCGTCGATGGGATCGAACGCCCAGGGGAGGAACGTCTCCTCGGGCCGCCAGCGCGGATCCCGGTATCCCGGAGGCGCGGGCGGTGCCAGAACGCGGTCGCGCACCGGGACGCGTTCGTAGTCGGCCATGTCCACCGTGGCCATGCTGGTCACCATCTCCTTGTCCGTGGCTAGAATGACCGGACAGCGGAACCGTTCCGCCAGGTCGAAGGCACGCATGGTCAGAGTGTAGCATTCAGCCACCGAGGAGGGCGTCAGGACGATGAGAGGATAGCCACCTGAGGTCCCCCAACGGAGGAACTGGATGTCTCCTTGCGCTCCGGTGGTGGCTCCGCCGGTGGCCGGTCCCATGCGTTGTGCGTCGACGATGACGAGCGGGACTTCGGCCATGATGGCCAGGCCGATGTTCTCCGAGTAAAGGGAGATTCCAGGTCCTGACGTGGCCGTCATGGCTCGAGCCCCACCGAAGGTCGCTCCAATGCACATGCTGATGGCCGCGATCTCATCCTCGGCCTCGACGCCGATGCCGCCGACCTTGGGCAGTTCGCGCACCATGTGCAACAAGATGGGCGTCGCGGGGGTGATAGGATAGCCGGCAAAAAAGGTACAACCTGCATCAATCGCGCCACGAGCAATCGCCGTGGCTCCGTCTACATATTCTCGTGTCATGCGTTGGGCCTCCTTACCCTTTGCACGGGGTTTTATGCTGGCTGTAACGTCTTCCCAAACGCTCTGAATAGACCGATTTAGGACGTTGCGTACGTGCGCACCACATTGTACAAAACGGGCAGCCCGAAAGCCAAAGCACTGATGGGGATGCGTTCATCGTGACCGTGGATGAGCTTGAGAAAATCAAGACCGGGCGGGAATTGCATGGGGGCAAAGCCGTAACAAGGGATGCTCAGTCGGGCCAGTGACTTGGCGTCCGTAGCGCCTGTCACCATCAAAGGCAGTACAGCAGCGGCAGGATCTCGGTTCTGGAGTGCCTGCACCATCAGGTGCCACATGGGGGTATCCATCGGCTGCTGGAGGGCGGGTTCGTAAAGGTATGGTTCCATCTCTAGCTCGTCCCCGATGATCCGACGGACCTGGGCAAAGAAATGCTCCTGGTCGTCACCGGGCAGGATGCGGGCGTCGATCAAGGCCTCTGCCCGGGAGGGGATGACGTTTACTTTCTCGCCCCCGCGCAGGACGGTGGGAGAGAGGGTGTTGTGGAACATGGCGTAGAACGTGCGGCGACTCCCCTCGTCCAGAGGCCCGTGTTGCAGGAACCACTCACCCGTCCGAGGGTGGAGCAAGGCCCGCATGACCAGTCCGGTCAGCCCTCCGCTGTGGCGAACGATGCCCCGTACGAATGCTTCGGTGGTCAGAGTGAGCCGATAGGGCAGGCGGGCGTGACCCAGCCGGGCGACTGCATCGGCCAGTTTGACCAGTGCGTTGTCCGGGTGTGGAATAGACCCATGTCCCGGTGTGCCACGCGCTTGAAGCCGAAACTGGCAAATGCCCTTTTCCGCGCTTTGGATCAGGTAGAACCGCTTGCCGGCAATGGTCATATTGAAACCGCCGAACTCGCTCAGGGCCACCTCGGCCCGTATCAACTCTGGATGGTTCTCGACCAGGTAGCGAGCTCCGTACGTGCCGCCGGCCTCCTCGTCGGCTGTTGCGGCAAAGATGACGTCTCGCGTCAGGGGCACTCCCCGGCGATGCAGGAGCAAGAAGGTCATCAGTTGCATGGCCACGATGCCCTTCATGTCCAGGGCGCCGCGCCCCCACACCATGCCCTGGTCGACTTCCCCGCCGAAGGGATCGTGTGTCCACTGGTCGGGCTCGACGGGCACCACGTCCAGATGAGAGATGAGCAATAGGGGTGGGGCTTTTCCCTCTCCTCGCAGGCGGGCGATGACGTTGCCTCGCGAAGGGGCCGATTCGATCAAGACGGGATCCAGCCCCTCGGCGCGCAGGAGGTCGGCGATGTACGTGGCGGCCTCGATTTCGTTGCCGGGCGGGTTGACCGTGGGGAAGCGAATGAGCGTTTGCAAGTGATGGACCGTTTCATCGACCGCGGCGGACCAGTCGATCTCCGCAGAATGGTTTGCCATGTGTGCCTCCATGGTCGAGTTGTGTGCAAGCGCCCTGAGGGGTTACAGGGGCTGCACCACGCGCATCGCCGTCATAGCGAGCGGTTGATATTCTCCGTCCGCTGTCTCGGGAGTTCTACCGGGATAGGAGGCGCCGGGCGCCGTTCGAAGCGCAACCCCGAGCCGTCGTCGTTCACGTGAACGACAATCGTGTCCCCGGTGCGGTACTCTCCCCGCAAGACGGCCCTGGAGAGGGGACTTTCCAGGTAGCGTTGGATGGCTCGACGCATGGGGCGGGCGCCGTAAATGGGGTCGAAGCCCTTCTCGGCCAGCCAATCGCGCGCTTCCTCGGTCAGTTCGATGCCCAACCCCTGTTCGTCCATGCGTTTGGACAGGCGGTCGACCTGCAGCTCGACAATGCGACGCACGTGCTCTGGTCGGAGGGTGTGGAAGATGATGATCTCGTCGATGCGGTTGATGAATTCCGGCCGGAAGGTGTGTTTGAGTTCTCGTTGGATGGTCTCTCGCAGTTCTTCCTCTCGGATGCCGCCGGTTTGGGCACGGCGGTCTGTGGGGAAGCTCAGGCCGGTGGCCTTGCGCACGAATTCCGTGCCGATGTTCGACGTCATGATCAGCACACAATTGCGAAAGTCCACCGTCCGCCCCTGGCCGTCGGTCAGACGGCCGTCCTCCAGAATCTGCAAGAGGGCGTTCCACACATCCGGATGGGCCTTTTCGATCTCGTCGAAGAGGATCACGCGAAACGGGCGCCGACGCACCGCCTCGGTGAGTTGCCCCCCCTCCTCATAGCCCACATAGCCCGGAGGGGCCCCGAAGAGGCGGCTGACGGTGTGCTGTTCCCGATATTCGCTCATATCGATGCGGATCAGGGCGTCTTCGTCGTCGAACAGGAACTCGGCCAGCGCACGCGCCAGTTCGGTCTTGCCCACTCCGGAGGTGCCCAGGAAAATGAACGACCCGATGGGACGCCGAGGGTCTTTCAGGCCTGAGCGCGCGCGGCGGATGGCATCACTGAGGGCGGCAATAGCCTCATCCTGGCCGACAACGCGACGAGACAACTCTTCTTCCATCCGCAGCAGACGCTGGCTCTCCGATTCCAGCATGCTCGTCACCGGGATGCCCGTCCAACTGGCCACAATGTGAGCGATATCCTCGGCGTCGATGAGATCGCTCAACCCTGCTTCTTGCTGCCAGGTGGCCTTGGCGACCTGAAATTGTTGCTCCAGGCGTAAGCGTTCGACTTTGTACTGGGCGGCCTGCTCCCATTCTCGGTTTTGCCAGGCTTCTTCCTCCTTTATGCGGATTTCTTCCGTCTGTGCTTCCAGTTCACGTAAGTGGTCGGGCAAGGAGTGGATGGCCACACGGCGTCGCGCCGCGGCTTCGTCGATGAGGTCGATGGCTTTGTCGGGCAGGCGGCGTTCGGTAATGTAACGATGGGCAAATCGTACTGCAGCCTCCAGGGCGTCGTCGGTGAACCGAACTTGATGGAAGGTTTCGTACCGCTCACGAATGCCTCGTAAGATGTCGATAGCCTGCTCGATGGAGGGTTCGTCCACCCAAATGGGGGCAAAGCGACGTTCCAGTGCGCTGTCCTTCTCGATGTACTGCCGGTACTCGTCTGGCGTAGTGGCGCCAATGCAGCGAAGTTCCCCACGGGCCAGGGCCGGTTTCAGCAGGTTGGCCGCATCGATGGCCCCGGATGCGGCGCCTGCACCGACCACCGTGTGCAGTTCGTCGATGAAAACAATGACTTTGCCCTCAGACTGCTTCACCTCTTCCACGAACGCTTTGAGTCGTTCCTCGAACTCCCCGCGAAATCGGGTGCCCGCGATCATCGCCCCCAGGTCCAGCGAAACGATGTGCCGTCCCTGGAGAAGATCGGGAACATTGCGCTCCACGATGCGTTGGGCCAAGCCCTCGACAATGGCAGTTTTGCCTACTCCGGCCTCACCGATTAGGACCGGGTTGTTCTTGGTGCGCCGACAGAGCACCTGGATCAGGCGCTGGATTTCCTGGTCGCGACCGATGGTCGGGTCGAGTTTGCCTTCGGCCGCAAGTTGCGTCAGGTCGTGACTATACTTCTCCAGGGCTCCGAACTGGCTTTCGGCAGAGGGACTGGTCACCCGTCGTCCACCGCGCACCCGCTGGATCATCTCGTAAATTCGCTCCTTGGTGATATTCTGGCGGCGCAGCACTTCGGAGGCGGGGGTATTGCGTTCGCTGGCGATGGCCAGGAGCAGGTGCTCAGTGCTGATGTACTCGTCGTGCAGGCGTTTGGCCTCTTCCTGGGCGGTGTCGATCACGCGTTTGAGGCGTGGGGTAATGTAAACCTGGCCCATAGGGACCCCGGACATCATGGGCATGGGGCCACGGGGAACCCGGCGCAGGATATCTTCCACCTGTTGGCGCATGGTTTCGACGGAGGCGCCAAGCTCACCAAGAATGTGAGGGACGACCCCGTCCGACTGTTCCAGCATGGCAAGGAAAATGTGCTCCGTATCCACCTGGGCGTGCTGGTAGCGCTGCAGGATCTCGTAGGCTCGCATGGCTACGTCCTGAGCTCGTTCCGTAAATCGGTCAAATCTCATCATGAGTCATCGCTCCGTGTGGGGCCTCGCTTCAGGCTCCTCGTTTTCTCTTTCCCGCAGGGCTTTCCACCGGCGGATCAAGTGTTCTTCTGTCTCTGTTATACGCCGGGGAAGGGCCACCTGGACGTGGATGACCAGGTCTCCCCGATGATTTGGTTGCTCGAAGAGAGGCAAGCCCAGGCCCCGAACGCGTAAGGTGCTGTCCGGCTGGGTGCCGGCCGGGATAGAGATACGCCGGGGACCGTAGGGCGTTTCGACGGTTATTTCTCCTCCCAGTAAGGCCGTGAACAGGTCGACACGGGCATCCACGATCAGGTCCTGGCCCTGAACCCGATAGCGCGGGTGAGGGCGAACGTGAACACGCAGGACCAGGTCGCCGGGGACACCGCCTGAGTAGACGCTTCGCCCGCCGGCTCCGGAGACGCGCAACGTCATGCCATCGCGCACGCCCGGCGGAATGTGAACTTGCAGGCGCCTTCCTTCGATAGAGAGGGTGATCTCTTTGCCCGAAACCGTCTCCTCGAAATCCAGAGTGACGTGCGCCTCGTACGTCCGGCCACGAGCATGCTGCTTGTGAGTCGTGAGGTCAGGAGCTTCGCCAAAGAACATGTCGAACAGGTCCTGGAAAGGATCGGAGGGCTGTTTGCGAGCAGAAGAACGATGGATGGGAACCCGGGATCGACTTCGGTCGTACTGCCGTCGCGATTCAGGATTGCCGAGGACTTCGTAGGCCTCGTTGAGTTCCTTCAGCCGTTCCTCTGCGAGTTGGTCGTCGGGGTTGACGTCAGGGTGAAACTGACGTGCCAGGCGTCGATACGCGCGTTTGATCTCATCATCAGACGCGTTTTGCGATACCCGGAGCACGCGGTAGTAATCCTTTCTCGACTGTCTCATGGTTTCTATCGATCACTTCCGGCGTCCGGACCGGCCCTGTGGGTCGATCGCGGACGCGCGTCCTGGACCAATGATCCGTCATCCCCTTTTCCCCTCTTCATGATCCCATTATAACGAGGGGCAAGAACCACGTCAAGCGATTTGGCTGCGGTTCGGGCGTGCATTCGGATGGGGACGAGAGAAACCCCTGAGAAGAAACGAACATGGCAAGATCTGGGGAGGCAGGCGAAGGTGGTGTCGTCGCCCCCCGTCCGGCATGGCCGGTTGTTCCCGATCGAAAATGTGCTTTCAGCTTCCTCCATGGTATAATCCGGGCAATCATCCGGGTCGGGGAACGGCCGGGGCAAGCGAGTCCGTTGGCAACCCTCATCCCTTCATTGTTCGAACTCTCGCCTCTCTCGAGGAAACAGAACTGGACGTCGCCACGTGTGACTTCGGGGTTGATGCCCGGTGTTTGCCGGGTCAGCGACCTCGCGGCACGGCTGATGGGCCTCTCCTGCTGCTGGACGAGACTTTCACCGGCCCACTAAAGGAACGAAAAACCGAGATTCGTTCGTTGAATAGGCTCGCGGAGTTCATCCTTTGAGAAGGAGGTACAGCATGCGTTTCGTTGATCTTTCTGCGACCATCGAGAACAGCCCTCCAGAAGCTCCTCCCTACAATCGGACAGTCATCATTTATTACGACCACAGCGCGGGCGCGAATCAAATTCAACAGCTCTTCGGCGTGCCCCCCGCGTTCCTCCGTCGCGGGGAGGGGTGGGCAATCGAAGAATTCACCCAGTTGGGCACCCACAATACGACCCATGTGGACGCCCCCTGGCATTATAACAGCGTCATCCAGGGACAGCCGGCCGCAACGATTGACGAGTTGCCCCTGGAGTGGTTCTTCGGTGACGGCGTCGTCCTGGACATGACCCACAAGGCGGATGGGGATGCCGTTACGGTGGAAGATGTCCAGAAGGAACTGGCCCGTATCGGATATACACTAAAGCCACGGGACATCGTTCTGGTCCGCACCGGGCGCGATGCATTCTATCATGAGCCGGATTACGTGTTCCGAGGGCCAGGAGTGACCGCCGAGGCGACTCGCTGGCTCTATCAACAAGGCATTCGGGTGATGGGCATCGATGCCTGGGGCTGGGATGCGCCCTTGAACTTGCAGGCCAAAGAGGCGTTGTCCCGGGGACAGGAAGGGATTTTTTGGGCTGCCCACCAGGTAGACCTGCCTTATGCCCAGATCGAACGCCTGATGAACCTGGGGGCTCTGCCGGCCTTTGGCTTCCAGGTAGCCTGCTTCCCTCTGAAGGTGAAAGGAGGAAGCGCGGGCCCGGCCCGCGTGGTGGCCATATTGCCCGAGGCCGATTGAAGGGCGAACGGTTTCCTCCTCTGGAGAGAGACTTTCCCATCGGCCTGGTGTGTTCGTACACTCGGAACCTAACAAATGCGCGGCAACGGTTCGCCACTGATCATGTCCACCACGCGCAGGCCTCCTACGCGGCTGCGCATCAGCACCCTGCCGGGGTGATCATCCACAACCCGGCCGATGATCGCGGCCTCGCGGCCCAAGGGGTGGCCTGTCATGGCAGTGAACACCTCCTCGGCCGCTTCGGGGGCGACAAAGACGATGCATTTGCCCTCGTTGGCGACATATAATGGGTCGAGACCCAGAATCTCGCATGCTCCCCGTACTTCATCGCGCATGGGGATGCGAGCTTCGTCCAGACGGATGCCCACGCCGGCTTTCTGGGCGATCTCGTTAGTTGCACTGGCCACACCTCCCCGTGTGGGATCGCGTAGCATATGGACGTGCCTGCCGCCCGCGTCCAGAATGTGCGCGACCAGGTCGTGCAGCGGCGCGGAGTCACTCTCAATGGTCGTCTCGAATTCCAGCCCTTCGCGCATGGACATAATGGCCACGCCGTGCAGGGCAATAGGGCCGTTGATAAGCACCACGTCTCCGGGCCGCACCCGGGTGGGAGCAATCTGCACTCCTTCGGGGACCAGGCCGATGCCCGTGGTGGTGATGTACACCCCGTCCCCCTTGCCCCGGTCCACCACCTTGGTATCCCCCGTGGCAACAGGCACGCCTACGGTGGCTGCTGCCGTTTGCATGGAGCGCACGACGTCCCAGAGCGCTTGCATGGGCAATCCCTCCTCCAGAATGAAGGCCGCGGCCAGGGCCAGGGGACGGGCGCCACACATGGCCAGGTCGTTCACCGTGCCGTGAACGGCCAGGGACCCGATATTCCCCCCGGGGAAAACGCGCGGGCTGACGACGAACGCGTCTGTGGTGAAGGCCAGGTGAGCACCGTTGATGGTAAACACGGCGCCATCATGCTCTTCCGAGAGATAGGGATTGGCAAACGCGGGCGCGAACATGCGATCGATCAGCATGTGCATCAGCCGCCCCCCTCCGCCGTGGGCCAGCAGGATGTG
Organism: uncultured Anaerolineae bacterium; assembly: GCA_964487375.1. Taxonomy (GTDB): domain Bacteria; phylum Chloroflexota; class Anaerolineae; order JAADDB01; family JAADDB01; genus JAADDB01. Next base: position 13,465 of record CAZAQA010000005.1, read on the forward strand.
GGGATAATCGCTGATGGGGATGGGACATTGCAGTTGGGCCAGGAAGTCCTCGCTCATGAGATTTCGGCTCTCCTGTACAAGTAGTAGGCCGCGCACGCGCCCTCGGAGGAGACCATGGGCGCGCCCAGAGGATGCTCAGGCGTGCAGCGGGTGCCGAAGACGGGACACTCGGGGGGCTTCTTGCGCCCCTGCAAGATGAGCCCCGCGATGCACGCTTCGGACTCACGCACGTGGATGTCACCCAGCGCGAATTTCTTCTCGGCGTCAAACGCGGCGAACTCCTCCCGCAAACAAAAGCCACTTTCAGGAATGAAGCCCACGCCCCGCCACTGGCGGTCGCAGATGTGGAACACCTGGCGGATCAGTTCCTGCGCGGGGACATTTCCCTCACGGCGCACCGAGCGCGCGTATTGATTTTCCACGCCCCAGCGACCCTCTTCCAGGGCCTTCACGCACATGTAGACGCCCTGGAGCAGGTCCAGGGGCTCGAAGCCAGTGACCACGATGGGAATACGATACTTCTCGGCAATGGGTTCATACTCCCAATAGCCCATGACTGTGCACACATGTCCCGCGGCCAGGAAGCCCTGGATCATATTCGTAGGTGAACTAAGAATGGCCTCCATGGCGGGCGGAACGCGCACGTGAGAACAAAGGATGGAGAAGTTGCGCAGGCCCAGTTGCTTGGCGTGCCAGACGGCCATCGCGTTGGCCGGTGCGGTGGTCTCGAAGCCTACCGCGAAGAAAACAACCTCGCGCTCGGGATATCGTTGGGCCAGCTTCACCGCGTCCAGGGGGGAATAGACCATGCGCACGTCCGCACCCTCGGCCTTGACGGCCAGCAGATCGGTTTCAGAGCCGGGAACACGCAACATATCGCCAAAAGAGGTGAAGATAACGTTGGGCCGGCGGGCAATGGCGATGGCCTTGTCGATCAGTTCCAGAGGGGTGACGCACACAGGGCAGCCGGGCCCGTGCACGAGGGTGATCTGGGACGGCAGCATGTGATCGATGCCGAACTTGATGAAGGTGTGAGTCTGTCCGCCGCAGATCTCCATAAGCACCCAGGGACGGCTGACCACCTTGCGAATGGCCGTCAGGACTTTTTCGGCCTTTTCCGCGTCCCGATATTCATCCACGAAGCGCATGGCTGCTTCCCTCGTGAGGGGGGGGCATCGCATGAGATGCCCCGCGTCTGCCACAAATCGCGGATTACCCCTCGTCAACGATATGCTTACTGCGTTCGATGGACTGCAGCGCCAGGTACTGGTCGCCAAACTGCTTCAAGTGCTGCAGTTCCACGTCGAACTGGTCGTAGTGTCGTTCCTCCTTGGCGATGAGCTCCTCGAAGATCTGGCGGGAGACAGCATCATTGTTGGCCGCACATTCGTTGGCCCAGATATTGTAAGCTCGAGCGCTCTCCTCCTCCATCTCGCGGGCTCGAGCCAGCATCCCGGCCACGTCTCGAATCTTCTGTACCGCCTCACCCACGACCATTTCCACATCCCCGCCCAAGAAGAGGATACGCTCGGCCAGCACCTCGACGTGTCTCATCTCCTCGATGGCCGTTTGGCGGAACAGGGTTGCCAGAAGATCATATCCCGTGTCGTCACAGTGGAAATGAAAATACATGTACTGATGGACTGCGGAAAGTTCATCGGCAACGGCCTTGTTCAACAGCTCAATGCTCTTCTCATTCATGATTCCGCTCCTTTTGTCAGGAATTTGTCCACCTGTTGCCTGCCGAGAGCCCGGCGCGTTCGCAGGCTGTCTCGCAACCGACGAAGGGCAAGAGTCCGACGCTCTCTAGCCCTTTGCTCCCGCTACTTCCTCGAGGAGCTCGAGCGTCTTGTTCGCCTCTTCCACGTCCACTTTGCTGATGGCGAAGCCAACATGCACGATGACATAGTCGCCCACCTTCACGTCGGGAACGTAGGCCAGACACACCTGCTTGACGATGCCGCCGAAACTAACTTTCCCCATGGTCATGCCCAGGGGATTTTCCTGGATGCTGATGACTTTGCCGGGAACGCCCAGGCACATGGTCTCCCTCCTACTCCACTCCGAGTCGCGCGGCCGCGACGACAATTTGCCCCAGGCTGATGCCCCCGTCGTTGGGCGGCACCTGGCGCTGCAGTAACACCCGGAAACCCTTCTCCTCCAGCCGTCGGGCTGTCCACTCCGTCAGCACACGGTTCTGGAAAACGCCCCCTGTCAACGCCACGTGCGGCATTCCCACCTCCTGGGCCACGCGCACGACCCACGTGACCAGCGTGCGGTGGAACCTTGTTGCTATGATATCGCGCCCCACCCCTTTCAGCAAGTCATCCAAAATTGCCTCCACCATCCTCTCCCAGTCCCAATACATGATCTCCAATCCCCGATCCCCGAAGGGCTCAGGCCCTTTCCTTCCTTTTCCCACGACCAGCGGATACTCTCCCTCGGCGTTCTCGCTGACTTCAAACTCCAATGCCATCGCGGCCTGCCCCTCGAACGAAACTTCCTGGTGGAGGTCGAGGAGCGCGGCCACCGCGTCGAACAGGCGACCGACACTGGTGGTGAGGGGCGCGTTGAAGCCCTTACGCAACATCTGGAGGAGGATGCGTCGCTCCTCGCGGGTGAGCGCGGCCACGGGCGCCAGATGCTCCCACTCCGCCACCTGGTCACCGTAGAGCTCCCAGAGCAGGGCAAAGGCTACCCGCTTGGGCGCCTTGATGGCCGCGTCCCCCCCTGGCAGCCGGAAAGGCCGCAGCGTTGCCACTCGCTTGAACTCCTGCATGTCGCCCAGGAGGAACTCCCCGCCCCAGATGGTGCCGTCCGGACCGTACCCCGTGCCATCCCACGTCACCCCCAATGCTCGGCCTTCTACGCCGTTCTCCGCCAGACAGGATGCCAGGTGGGCATGGTGGTGCTGAACAGGTATCAGATGCCGGGCATCGGGCATCGGATATTCAATAGCTGATGTCTGATATCGGAGACCCCCCTTCGCCCACCGCGTGCTGGCGTAATCGGGGTGCATATCATGGGCAATTGCCACCGGTTCGGCCTCGTACAGGCGCAGGAAGTCCATGATGACACGCTCGAACGCGGCCAGGGCTTCCGCGGTGTCCAGGTCGCCAATGTGCTGACTGATGAAGACCCGACGGCCGACGCTCAGGGCAACGGTATTCTTCAGGTGGCCCCCTACGGCCAGGATGGTGGGTACCTCGCGCTGGAGGAGAACGGGCAAGGGCGCGTAGCCTCGGGCACGGCGCAACAATCGCGGTTCCCCCCGCACGATCCAGGTCACACTGTCGTCCACGTGGCGGGCAATGGGCCGGTTGTGGATCAGGAAGGCCTCGGCGATGTGGCCCAGGCGCTCCATGGCCTCCCATTCGTTCGTGCAGATGGGCTCATCTGTCAGGTTGCCACTGGTGGCAACGACAGGAAAGTCGATTTCCCGCAGGAGAAGGTGGTGCAAGGGGGTGTAAGGGAGCATAATGCCCAGGTTGGGGTTGCCGGGCGCGACATTTTCGGCTACGGCCGCGCCCTGGCGGCGGGGAAGGAGCACAATAGGGGCCCGGGGAGAGGTGAGCAAGGCCTCGGCCTGAGGGGAGATAAGGCACAACGCCCGAGCCTGTTTCAGGTCGCGTACCATCAAGGCAAAGGGCTTGTCGTGGCGGGGCTTGCGCTTTCGCAGGCGGGCGATGGCCTCCGAGTTGCGCGCGTCCACCATCAGGTGGAAGCCCCCCAGCCCCTTGACCGCGACGATGAGTCCCGCAGCAAGTGCATCCGCGGCTCGGCGCAGTGCTTCATCGGCAAGGGCGAGGAGGAAAAAATCGCCAAAGCGTGGACGATAGACCACAGATGTCAGATGATGGTCCACCCCTGGTCTGTTGTCCAGCATCTGGCGACCGTACAGGGCCAGGATGGGGCCACAGGTCGGGCAGGCATTGGGCTGGGCATGGAAGCGGCGGTCGGTCGGAGTTTCGTATTCGGTCCGGCACTCCGGGCACATGATGAAGTGGCGCATGGTGGTGTTGGGTCGGTCGTAGGGCAGGGCTTCGATGATGCTAAAGCGGGGGCCGCAGTTGGTGCAGTTGGTGAAAGGGTAACGGTAGCGGCGGTCCTGAGGGTCGAAGACTTCGGCCAGACAGTCGGCGCAGGTGGCCATGTCGGGCAGGACGAGGACGATCTTGTGGCCTTTCTCCTGACTGCGGCGGATCTGGAAGTGGCTATAGCCCTGAGGTGGAAGCCGGGTGATGCGGATTTCCTGAATGATGGCAAGGGGGGGCTTCTCACGAGACAGGCGGTCGCGGAAGGCGGCCAACGCGGCTTCAGGACCCTCGACCTCAATGAAAACCCCGCGCGTGTCGTTGATCACCCAGCCGGTGAGGGCCAGATCTGTAGCCAGGCGGTAGACAAAGGGGCGGAAGCCCACTCCTTGCACGGCACCGTGGATTTCAATCCGCAAACGGGAGATTGGCTCTGTCATGAGTTGCTCGCCGGACGTTGCCCACTCTTTCCATCACCCACGTGACCCAGGCGTCCACGCCTTCGCCGGTCTTGCAAGAGAGCACAAAAATGGGCGCACGTTCGTTCAGCATCCGCACGCCACGGCTGAAATAATCCACGTCGTACTCGAAAATGTCGATGAGGTCGGCCTTGTTGAGCACCACGGCGTCGGCCAGCGTGAACATGCCGGGATACTTATAAGGCTTGTCCTGGCCTTCGGGTACGCTGGCGATGACCACGTTCAGGTGCGCACCCAGCGCGAAGTTGGCCGGACAGATGAGATTGCCTACGTTTTCGATGAAGAGCAGGTCGATGTTGGCCAGGGAAAGGTGGGGTAGTGCGGAGCGAACCATCGGCGCGTCCAGGTGACAGGCTCCTCCTGTGTTGATTTGAACGACGGGGATGCCGTGAGCGGCGATGGCGTCCGCGTCGAGGCGCGAGGCCACATCCCCTTCGATGACGCCCGGACGCACGCCCGCGGGCAGGTGCTTCGTAGCGGCCAGGATAAGGCTGGTTTTCCCCGCTCCCGGGGAAGCCATCAGGTTGACGGTGAAAACGTGGGCCGCGTCGAACGCACGGCGATTCTCCGTTGCGACCTGGTCATTGGCACTGAGGATTTCTTTGACGACAGGAATTGTCTCGGCCATGGTAAGCCTCCCGGGTGTTGACTTTTACGCCGTTCCATCCTCCAGGTCGATGCTCTCCACGTAGAACTCGGTGCCGCCGGTGACGCGAATAAGCGGACTGCTGCATCGCGGACATTCCGTCGGCAAGGGAGGACGAACTTCAAACGTGTGGCCGCAGTCCAGGCAAGTGGCGGTGCCCGGCCGGCGGTGGAAGCGAAGAACCGCGCCTTCGGCCAACGTGCCCCTGCTGAGAATGTCGAAATAGAACTGGACGGAGTCGTCCACAATGCTGGTCAGATCGCCGATGACCGCGTCAATGGCCAGGATACGCCGGTCACCCGCCCTGGTAGCCGCCTCCAGCACGATGGATAACATTCCTTGCGTGACGGGCAGCTCGTGCATCACACCCTCGACGTGGCATTCAGGGGACATCACGCCCCTGGATGCCTCTCCAGCGCTCTCTCCCCCGGCCGACCGGTTGCCCGCTTGCCGCTTCTTCCCCTGCTCTCACCTCCACCCCCCACCTCCGCAATTCCTCGCACACTGCCTCTACCAGGTCGTCCAGACGCCCGGCAACGAGGGGGGAGAGGTCCAGCCCCGGACCGACAGAATCGGGCTCCATTCCCCAAAGCACTACATGGTGTGGCAAGGTGCCCTGCAACTGAGCAGTGAGGAGGAGTTCCTGCAGTCCTATCTGATGCAGGGACATTTTGGGGAAGGCCAGTCGAGGGATCTCAGCTCCTTCCAGGCGCACCAATGTTCCGGGCGCGGCATTCCTCCGTACCGCGTCGATGACGAGCACATGGGTCTTCCCCGCCAGGTAAGGGAGGAGATTCAAGCCCATCACCCCTCCATCTACGGCCTGGACCCCCTCGGGCAGCTTGCATCGCGCTTGCAGGCGTTCCACCGCCCGGACACCCAGTCCTTCGTCCTGAAGCAGGATATTCCCAATGCCCAGGATCAACACACGGTGCGGCTCGCGTTCAGCCATCGCTTTCCTCGTCCCCTCGTTCGCGGACAAACGTCACATCCTCTCCCCTGTGTCGGCATCTTCTCGGAAGGCCTACGTTGGTTTTCGCCTGAACACCGGGAAATGGCGCACGAAAAAGTCGTAGAACAGGATGGCAGCCGACGTGATCCCCAGGGTAATGGCCCACTCCATCCAGGTGGGCACATAGGGCGCGGCCGAGAAGGCGAAGAAACTCACGTTGAACCGGTTCAACACCACGCCCAGCACGACCAGTAAGGCGGCGCGGAAGAGGGCCTTTCTGCTCCTTCGCACCTGGGGCAGGAAGAGCAGCCCCATGGGGAGGACCACCCCGCCCAGGACCTCGACCCAAAAGAGTACGCTGTTCAACCCGCCCGAGAAGAGGGCCGCGGCCCCGCGGCTGCCGATGAGGGTGCCGACCTTCAGCACCAGGTAGATCACGAGCACCCAGGCCGTGTACCGGCCCAGATCGGCCAGCAGATCCTGCTCGAGGCCCACGCCGTAAGCGTCGGCTGCGAGATTGCTCTCGACGATGGTCATGCTCAGTCCGGCCGCCACGGCTGAGATGAAGAAGAGCAGAGGCAGGTACCCCGTCCGCCACAGGGCAAAAACGCGGTCCGACGCCAGCACGTACAGCGTACCCAGAGAGGATTGGTGCATGGTAGAGAGAGTGATGCCGGCGATGACCAGCGGGATCATCAACCCTTCCACGATGTGTTGCAGCGACTTCCACCCCATGCCTTCGAAGAACGTCTCGGACATTTCCAGGGCCAGGACGGCGAGATAGCTCATCACGCACAGGGCCACTTCCAGCATGGGGGAGTGCCAGTTCTGGTAGACCAGTGGGTGCCAGATGCGCCACGGCAGCCCCAGGTCGAAGAGGATGGACCCGGCAGCCATGACATAGCCCAGAAACGCGGTCAAGATGGTGGGGCGCAGGATAGGGTAAAAGCGGCGCAGGTGGAAGATCTTGACGATGGCGCCAATGGTGAACCCTCCCGCGGCCAATGCCACGCCGCAAAGCACATCGAGACTGATCCAAAGTCCCCACGGTCGCCCATCGCTCAAGTTGGTGGCCGCCCCCAGCCCGTATACGAGCCGGTACACGGCCGCGACGCTCCCGAGGCCGACGAACGTCCAGAGGAAGACCCGTCCCCAGGGAACGGCACGAACCAGAGCCTGGAATTGTGGAGCCGCTGATTCGGTGCGTACGGTCATGGCTCTTCCTCCTTTTCGCCATGCTCTGCGGTCGCATAGTAGGCCCCCGTCATGAGCGCCGTCATGCCGACCATGATGGCAGGTACGGCCTCATCCATCTGAACCCTGACCCGGTCGGGATAGGGGGCGTCATCCACTTGAGGCAGGCCTTGCTCCTCGAAGGGCACCGCGGAAAGGTAAAGGATGTGGGTGCCGCCGGCCTCGTATTCGCCGTAGACGTGGTGCACATAGCGGTCCGGGTGTTCTTGAATGCGTTTGTGCGCCTCTGCCAACATCTCCTCCCGGGTGCCGAAGGTGAGGGCCTCCGTTGGACAGGCCTCCACGCAGGCGGGTTCCTTTCCGGCGGCCAGGCGCCCGTTGCTCGTGCAGAAGTCGCATTTTTGAATGTAGGGCACGGGCAGGGCCCATTGGTAGCGAGGCACGTTGAAGGGACAAGCGATCATGCAGTAGCGACAGCCGAAGCAGACGTTCTTGTAATAAGCAACGGCCCCTCGCGACGTGATGTGCAGCGCGGCGAGGGGGCAGGCACGGACGCAGGCCGGGTCGATGCAGTGCATGCAGGCCCTGCGCAGGAACGTCCATTCCTTGTCGTTCTTCTTGTACAACTTGATCACCAACCAGGTGTCTCCGGAGAGGTCGAGAGGGGCATCATAGCGCCCGCTCGGGTCCACCTCTGGGGGCTTGTGGTTTGCCCGACGGCACGCATTCTGACAGGCGCGGCAACCGATGCATCGGGTAGCGTCGTAGAGGATGGACACGCCGTTAGGCACGGGCTGTACGCTCTCCTCCCGCCCTTTTTCAGCCGCATGGACGCCTGTCGCGGAGAGAAGAGCACCGCCGAGACTGGCTCCGGCGACCTTCAGAAACTCCCTCCGGTCCAGTTTCTTTCCCATGGCCCCCTCCCCATCATTCCTCATCCTGGGGACGGTTCCCGTCACCCTTCCGTCCCTTGATCACCGCAGCCGCGCCGGCCGCGCCCAGAGCTGCACCCACCACGGCACCGCTTACGGCGTAACTTCCGGCCGGGATCGACTTCTGAGGGCGGGTCAGGGAGGAGGGATACGTGGCTGGCGGCGCAACCTCGTGAACGGGGACGGTCCCGTAAATGGGGCGTTCCCAAAAGTCCGGTTGCGTGCAGGCGAAGCACGGATGTCCAGAACCGATGGGCCAACTCGTGCTGTCGTTCCACAAGATCAGAGGACAATTGGCATGGCTGATGGGCCCCTTGCATCCCATCTGGTAGAGACACCAGCCCTTCTTGTGTCCCTCATCGCCCCATTCTCTGACGAACTCTCCCGCATCGAAGTGGGCGCGACGTGGACAGTTATCGTGAATCAACGCGCCGTACGCAAAAAGTGGGCGATGCAGGTCATCCATGGCGGGCAAGCGGCCAAAGGTGAGCACGTGGGCGATGGTAGCGACGATGTTCTCGCCGTTGACGGGGCAGCCGGAGAGATTGAGCACAGGTTTATCCTTGATGATGTCCATCACGGCTCGTGCCTTGGTCGGATTTGGCCGTGCCTTAGGAAGACCACCGAACGCGGCGCAGGTGCCCACCGCGACCACGGCGATGGCCTTTTCCGCCGCCTCCCGAAGGATCTCTTCCGCCGTCCGTCCTCCGATGACGCAGAAGTCTCCGGTTGGCACAGAGCCCTCCACGACAACCAAGTGGCCCCCCTCTTTGAGCACGGCCGCCTTGGATGCCTCGGCCTGCCGGCCTGCCGCGGCCATCAAGGTCTCGTGATATTCCAGGGAGATCAGGTCCAGGATCACGTGGGCCGCGGAGGGGCGGTAGGCGCGGGTGAAGGATTCACTGCAGCCGGCGCAGTCCTGGAATTCCAGCCAAATGACGGGGAGTTTCTCCTGACGGGCTTCGAGGGCTTCCGCGATGCGAAAGCCGTAACGCGTGGGCAGGGCCAACGTTCCCGCCAGGACCATGCAGAACTTTAGGAACTCTCGCCGGGTAACACCTCGCCGGGCGAGGCTCTTGGCGACCAGGCTTTCTCCTTCTGGATTCATCGCCCGCCTCCTCATCTGCCACACGGTGGCCGCTTCTCAACTCCCACAGGTCCAGGGAGACGCAATGGAGACGCGATTTACTTCCTGATGTCGCGCATCCACCAGGTGCACGGCACACGCTATACAAGGGTCGAAGGAGTGGATGGTCCTGAGCACCTCCAAAGGGTGTTCGGGGTCCACGAGACGGGTGCCCTCGAGCGAACGCTCGTAAGGCCCGGGCTGACCATCGGCATCCCTGGGCGACCCGTTCCACGTGCTGGGAACAACCACCTGGTAATTGTCGATCTTGCCGTTCTCGATGACCACCCAATGACCCAGCGCACCGCGCGGCGCTTCCATGGTGCCGACGCCCTGGGCGCGTTTGGGCCAGGTCTCGGGGTCCCACTTCTCCGTGTTGGCCGTTGCCGTGTCGCCCCCTTTGATGTTGGCTACCAGCGCGTTGTAGAACGCCTGCAAGGCGTCGGCATAGATCGCGGTTTCGATGGCCCGCGCGGCGGTACGTCCCAACGTGGAGAAAAGGGCGTCCACCGGCGCGTCGAGCTTGCGTAGTACTCTGTCCACCCACTCGTGTGTCTGTTCGTGGCCGTTGGCGTAGAGGACTAACACCCGGGCGAGGGGACCCACCTCCATGGGATGTCCGCGCCAGCGTGGTGCCTTCAGCCAGGAGTACTTTCCACTCACGTTCAAAAAGTCATAAGGAGCTTTGGGACCGGTATAATGGAGCGCCGTTTCTCCCTGCCATGGGTGCAGTCCTTTCTTGTCTCCCTTGCTGTACGTGTACCAGGAGTGGGCCACAAACTCCTCAACCTGGGCAACATCTCGCGGGTCCACCGGGTGGACAGTGGAGAGGTTCCGGTTCAGAATGGCTCCACGCGGGACGAGGAAGCTTTCGGGATTGTGGATGTCATCCCGCGGGAATTCTCCCCAGGAGAGGAAGTTGCCCACGCCCGCGCCCACGCGGGCGTATTCCTTGTAGAAGGGAGCGATGGCCAGCAAGTCGGGCAGGTAGACCTGGGAGACGAACGCGCGCATCTTGTCGATGGCATTCTTGACGATGGCCAGCCGTTCGGCGTTCAACGCCTTATCGCTGGTCAAGTCGATGGGATAGGGAACGCCACCGACCAGGAAGTTGGGGTGAGGGTTTTTGCCGCCGAAGACCGTCTGGATCTTGACGAAATCTCGCTGTGCGTTGAGCGCTTCCAGATAATGGGCGACGGCCAACAGGTCGATCTCAGGGGGCAGTTTGTAGCCCGGATGGTCCCAGTAGCCGTTGGCGAAGATGCCCAACTGGCCGCTTTCCACGATTTGCCTCACTTTGTTCTGAACGTCCGCGAAGTAGCCGGGAGAGCTGTTGGGCCAAGCGGACAGGGTGCGGGCAATGCGTGAGGTTTCCGTCGGGTCGGCCTTCAAGGTGTGGACCACATTGACCCAGTCGAGCGCGTGCAGGTGGTAGAAGTGCATGACGTGGTCATGGACCATCTGCTGGGCGATCATCAGGTTGCGGATGAGGTTGGCATTGGGCGGAATGCGAATGCCCAAGGCGTCTTCGACGGCGCGGATGGACGCGAACGCGTGGACGGTCGTACAAACGCCACAGATGCGTTGGGCAAAAGTCCAGGCTTCCCGGGGATCGCGTCCCTGCAGGATGATCTCGACGCCTCGCACCATCGTGCCGGAGGAGTAGGCCTTTCGCATGACCCGGTCGGCGTCGAGTTCGACTTCGATACGGAGGTGACCTTCGATCCGGGTGATCGGGTCGATCACAACCCGTTGCACCATGCTGCACCTCACTTTTTGTTAACCACAACACACGATACGAGGGCACCCACGGCGCTCTCAGTGAAGCGCGGGTAGTAAGACGGTGTATATTTGGGTGGGGTCTAGAACGCTTACCCGGGGTGCAACTTTTGGTAGGATGACCGGGCTCCTGATGGGAGTTTTCCTCTCGTATAAGGGATCTCCCCGAGGGGCCTCAATGACTTTCATCGCTGAGGAAATTGCACCTCGGAAAACTGTTTCTTCTTCCCCTATAAAAAGGATAGGGGATAATGGAGAAAAGCGACATGATGGAGATCATATTGAGGATAAGCGGACTCCCTTGAGGAGATACCGAAAGTAGCCAGGGTAAGGCCGGGGTAAGGATAAGGAAAAAGGGTCTGGAAGGTGGTCCCCCAGACCCCGTCAAGGCGGAGGGGGTGGGATTTGAACCCACGGGGGCGGAAAGCCCCACGCGCTCTCCAGGCGCGCGCACTCGGCCGAACTATGCGACCCCTCCACGGCATGAATATTTTGTTGTTCAAACGAGACTGACGCGAAGGCGGAGGGGGTGGGATTTGAACCCACGGGGGCGGGAAGCCCCAGGCGATTTCGAGTCGCCCGCACTCGGCCGAACTATGCGACCCCTCCGCGCGAATGGGTCCGCTCTCCTGGCCCATTATATCCATACGGGTCGGGAGAGCAAATGGCGGTTCCGGCCTGGGGGCCATGTCGACCGCTGAGAGCTTTGCCGCACCGACAGGCTTCGCGTGACGACCGACGGATTTTCTGGTTTTCGCCCCTCGCGGGGTATGATGGAGAAAAGGAGGATTTTGCTCGCGGAAGCGCTCCGGCTCGATGGCGCGCGGCCGGCCCAGAGCAGGCGTCCTCCCTGCGACGTCTATGCCCGTTTGACTCTTGAGAAGTCCGCCGGATCCCATGCCGGATATCCGGCGGAACGGTTGAGGAGTTCGACATGCCGACGTGTCCGAATTGTGGCACCTGGAATCCCGATGACAAGCAAGTGTGCTGGCGTTGCCAAACCCCCTTACCCAAACCGGAGCCGAAGAAAAAACGTCAGCGGAGTGATTTCCTGGGGCTGCCTTTGTGGCTTTGGGTGCTTTTTGCCGCCCTTTTCCTGGCCAATCTGATCTGGCCCCTGTTGGGTCTCATGGGACGATGACGACTTTTCCTCCTCCCACCCCCCAGGATATTGCTCATAGGTTGCTGACGTGGGCACGGGGGGTCCATCACCCCTTTCCCTGGCGTCAACGCCGGGATCCCTACATCGTCTGGATCTCCGAGACCATGCTTCAGCAGACCCAGGTGGCGACGGTCATCCCTTACTTGGAACGCTGGTTAGAGCGATTCCCCGATGTTCGGTCGTTAGCTGAGGCCCCCCTGGAGGACGTCTTGAAGTTGTGGGAGGGGCTGGGTTACTACGCTCGGGCTCGCCATCTGCACCGGGCCGCCCGGCAACTGGTGGAGCATTACGGTGGGCAGATCCCCGCCGATCGTGAGGCGTTGCTCTCGCTCCCCGGCATTGGCCCCTATACGGCCGGCGCCATCCTGAGCCTGGCCTTCAACCAGGACGCGCCCATTCTCGATGGTAATGCCAGGCGGGTCCTGACCCGCATTTTCGGTATCGAGGATCCGCTGCAAACGTCGGGTGCGGAGCGCCGGCTTTGGGGGCTGGCAGCGTCCCTCGTCCTTCCCGGACAGGCGCGATCGATCAATGAAGCCATCATGGACCTGGGGCGGGATATCTGTACACCCCGGGCTCCTCGCTGTCATCGCTGTCCTCTGGCCGATCGTTGTGTGGCCCATGCAACCGACCAGGAGGAACGTCTGCCCGTGCGCCTTCCGCGGCGGAAGACACCCCATCACACTGTAACCGCCGGAATCGTCTGGGACTCGGAGGGTCGTGTCCTGCTGGCTCAACGCCCCCTCGACGGCCTGTTGGGAGGGATGTGGAAGTTCCCGGGAGGAAAGGCGGAACCGGGAGAATCATTGGAAATAGCCCTGAAGCGGAAATTGCGTGAGGAGCTGGGCATTGAAGTGGAAGTCGGCGACTCCCTTGCCGTGGTGGAGCACGCCTACTCCCACTTCCGTATCACCTTACATGCATTCCATTGCCGTCATGTGAGCGGTGAACCCAGACCCCTGGGCGTTGCCGGGGTTCGCCGGGTTTATCCCCGGGAGATCCGATCGTATCCCCTTTCGAAAGCGGACATCAAAGTCCTGGAAATGCTCGAAGCCGCGCTTTGAGCACGTGCCCGCGCAGCGAAGATCACCGACGGTCGGCCGTTTGCCATCCAGCCCCCCAGCGTTGCCGGTGCCGCAAGACGAGTAGAGTGGTGGCGCCGACGACGGAGACAATGCCGATGAACTGCGCGGTCGTGAGCGAGCCAACCCCCAGCTTCCAGGCATCCGGTCGGAACATCTCCACCCAGATCCGCCCGAAAGGATACCAGATCAGGTACAGGAGAATCATATCCCCAGGCAAAAGTCTGTCCTTGAACTTACGACTGATCCAGAGTAAGAGTGCAAATCCGATCAAGTCCCAGGCCGACTCGTAGAAAAACGTGGGATGAAAGCGTGTCGTTTCGACGGGGTACTTCGTCAGGTCCCGGTAGGGGCCAAAGCGGTGGGCCGCGTCGATTTTCACCCCCCAGGGGAGGGTCGTCGGGGGACCGTAGAGTTCCTGATTGATGAAATTGCCCACCCGTCCGATGGCCTGGGCCAGGAGAACCCCCGGCGCCGCGATGTCCAGCCAGCGGGCCAGGTTGAGTTGGTGTCTCCACGTGTAGATGGCGATAGCAATAACGCCCCCGATCACCGCCCCGTAGATGCCAAGACCGCGGAATCCACCGTGCCAGAAGGCGATGATCTCGATGGGGTGCTGGCGGTAGTAAGGCCAGCCCGCGAAATCCCCTGTCGGTCTGGAAAAGACGTGGTAAAGCCGGGCGCCAATGATGCCCAGAATGAGGACCCAGGCCAGCATGTCCCACACGTGGTCGGGATTCTCCCCGTACATGCGAGCCTGGCGGGTGGCGACATACGCGGCCAGCACCGCGCCGATGACTATCAATAGCCCATACCAGTGGACCGCAAAGGGCCCAATTTGAACAGCAACAGGATTCATAGGTCACATCCTTTCGACGGATTGGATTTCACAGCGCACAACTCTCCTCCTTGCCCGGTCGTGCAGGACTTCCCCGGGACACGCCCACCGACCAACATCAGCAGGGTCAAATGTCATAAGGAGATTCTCCCCGGCGCACAGCCCCAACACCCAGGCCCTCCGCGGGGAGATACTCCTCCCTTTCCAATACGAAGCGCCCCGCAGGGCGCTTCAGTCAGCCTTTGACCCGTGCCAGACGGCTTCCCAGACCCTCTCCCCCGTGACGGGCGGGCCCAGCGACCCGGGCACCCCTCTCTTTTCTCTCTTCGCCCTCGAGCAGGGAGAGAAACGAGGGGAATGAAGGCCCGCCGCGAGGCCTCCGGTCCCCGGGATCGCTTCTTAAATGTCGACACTCATGTACCACGTCCAGCGAGATCCGCGCATTTCTCGGATAATGTCCGTGGTAGAGAGCACGCCCACGGCACGATTGTCCTTTACCACGAACACCCGGCGGATTTTGTGCTCCAGCATGATTTTGACCACATCGTCGATGAGATCGTCGGGGGAAACACTGATCACCTCGGCTCTCATCACATCTTTGGCCGTGTACTGGGAAAGATCCTTCCCCCAATAGCGAATGATTTCCAGGTGAGAAATCACCCCCAGCAGGGGACCATTCTCCTCCTCGGCTACGGCCAATCCGTGGACGCCCGTATCGGCCAATACGCGGACGACTTCATCCAACGGGGTATCGGGATGGGCCACGATGACACCCTTGTGCATGATGGACCAAACGTGTGTTTTGCCAGGCATCGGCAACCTCCTTCGGTGTCAGGCTGATCCTGTTGGGTGAGGCCGGGTGACTCACAAACGTGCGCATGTCCAGCTCGCCATCTATCATACCTCAAAATGAATTGAAGACCAAGTAAGCCTGCTTCCCAAACAAGGCTTATCAAGGCTGCCTGGGTCGGCCGCGGACTGTGCTCCGGCGGCTATTACTACTTGACCCGGGCATGGCCGGATGAACCCATTCGCCCACCGGAAATTGCCGCTGCGGGGCAAAAGTCGAGTTTCTGCTACGTTCGTACCTTGAGGGGAGAACTCTGGTCCGGCCGCACGACTCATCGCTCGACCGCCGCTTCCGTCTTTGCCCAACCGCTGCCAGATGGCTACTATTAGGCATCTTCATCTGAAACCGCTCGCAGTGTGTGATCGCGACAGATATCGGCACCATGCTCGAGAGGAGAGGACGGCCAGACCAATGAAGTCTATTCTATTTCGGACAAGGCAACGATTCTTCCTGATCCTCGGGATTTTGCTCTTGGGCGCCTTCCCAGCCAGCGCCGGAGCGTTGAGAATGCGAACACTCCCCACGCAAACGACCCCTTCGCCGGCTTCCTCCCGGCGCCGGGTCGCGGGGAGTACCGCACACGCCTGGAAGTTCCAATGGCGGGCCGACCAGGATTTACACGACATCGTCGTCACCCCGCACCTGATTTTCATCGTGGGCAACAAGGGGGTGACGTACAAAAGTGAGGACGGAGGCCTCACCTGGCATTACGCGGCCATTCCTCATGCTCCGGACATTCAAGCGCTCGCGTTTGGGGATGACCACAGCGCCTGGGCCGTCGGCGCTCGGGGGGCTATTTACGTAACCCACAATGCCGGGTTGACCTGGAGACGCCAGAACAGCGGTCAGCTCAAGGATTTGACGGCCGTTTGGGCCTTCGATAACCAACACCTGGTCGTTGCAGGCGGTGGCGGATTAATTCTCCTGACGGCGGACGGAGGCCTCACCTGGAAGAAAGCTCAATCTGGCACCTCCCAGTCCCTCTTCGCCCTCTGGTTCCAGGACGACCAAATCGGATGGGCTGTGGGGAACGGGGGACTCATTCTGAAGACGACCGATGGAGGGAGCACCTGGGCTCCGGTGCGCAGCGGAGGATTGGCCCTACGAGGCATCCAGTTCACCCCGGACGGGCAGCGAGGATATGCCGTGGGCGATGGGGGAACGGTCCTGCGCACAGAGGACGGCGGTCAGACGTGGACCCCTCTGGCATCTGGAACCACGGCAGCCCTGAACGATGTCGCCTTTTCCCACGACGGCCGTGCCTGGATTGTGGGCAATGGGAGTACCGTCCTGTACGAGGATAGCAACGGTCACCTGGGGCCGGCGAACATTCCTGAAACGGCTACGGCCGGGCTCAACGCGGTGGCCTTGGACGGACGTGGCCGGGTGTGGGCCGTGGGTCAGAAGGCCCAGGTCGTCTTGTCCGACGACGGGGGAGACACCTGGTCCCAGCCTACGGGAGGAGGGATTGCTGAACTCTGGGATGTTTCCTTCCCGGATCCTTTGCACGGATGGGTCGTCGGCCAGCAAGTCGACGGGCAACAAGTAGTACAAACAGGCGTGTGCAACGGGGCTCCCTGCCTTTACCGGGGCATCATCCTTCACACCGATGACGGGGGCAAAACGTGGCGGCCCCAGCATCTCCCCATCCCCCCCGCGGGACACGTTCAGGAAATGATCGGCATCGACTTCGTGGACTTACAGCGTGGTGTGGCCACAGGTCGGCACGGCCGCAAGGCCTACACGTCCGACGGGGGGCAAACGTGGCACTTCGCCCCCCTGGGGGCCGAAGGGGACAAGTGGGCCACTCGCGTGGACCTGCTGGCGAACGGATACGGGTGGGCCGGAGGAGAATTCGGCAAAGCCTGGCGCACTCAGGACTACGGACACACCTGGGACTATTTCTGCTTCAACTTCACCCCCTCGGACCCCGCCTGCACCGGGGAGTTCAATATGAGCATCCGGGGGGTGGCCGTCGAAGGCCATCATGCCTGGTTGATAGGGGACGCACCGGGAGGAAATGTGTTTTCTGTCGAGGATAAAGGAGATCACCTCGAGAAGAAGCGCTTTTCCCTCCCCGCGGGGCGTTCTTTGAGTCGCCTTTTGAACGCTTTCTTCCTCAACCCGGATGTGGGGTGGCTCACCGGCGTGGACGGCATCATTTGGGCGACCACGACAGGTGGCCTGACCGCCGGAGATTGGACGTTGCTTCCCCGGGCCGAGTCCCTGACCTATGTGGATTTGTACGACGTCGCTTTCCGGACTCCCGCGGAGGGTGTGGTGGCCGGTGGGTATTGCCCCAAACGGGCGTCGGGCCAGGAGTGCATCCTCTTCCCGCCGCAGGGATACGACGCGGCCGTCGTCGCCCGGACGACAGATGGTGGAACTACCTGGCAGGCGGAGCGGTTTGAAGACATATCAGCCCTTTACGGCGTGGCTCTGAGTGATACGGGCACAGCCTGGGCTGTCGGGGCGGCTGGGGCCATCTTGCATTACGCGGGTCCCCCCACGGAGCTGAATGCCCTCAAGCTGGCTGCACCGTTGACCGTGGACGGGACGACCGCGGATTGGCCTGTGCCCGCGTCCATGACCGTCACGGCCTCGACGGCCGACCTGACCCTCGGCAGCACGATTCCTCCGGCCAACGACATCAGTGCTCGTGCCCGGGCTCTTTGGGATGACGGCGGCCTTTACCTGGGCGTCGATGTGACCGACGATGTCCTCTACGCGCCCGTCGGGTCCCCCTTGCAGGGAGATGCCGTCATCTTCGGCATCGACGGCGAGGGAGACGCTCAAGGGGGAGGGACCGGCGACCACGTGTACACGGTCACCCTCGACGGTCAGGTGTGGGAGAACGAGGCTCCCACCACCGATGTTCGGGCGGCTGTCCAGCGCTTTTGGAATGGATACAGCGTCGAACTCTATCTGCCCAACGAGGTCCTGGGGGCCCCGTTGGCCGCGGGCCGGACGGTCGGCTTCAGCCTGGCCCTGCAGGACAACGACGGAACCCCGCAACCGGAGACCATCATCATCGCCGATTCTGAGGACTACACGTCCCCGTCGACGGAATTCGGGAGCATTCACATCATCGGCGATACCCTGACTCTGCAAGCCGGGTTGAACACATTGAGTCGAGTGGCGGATACGTACATCGACCGTTATCTTCCTAACCAGAATTTTAGCAACGGAGACGAGACCGGTCCGCCGTTGGGTCCTCAACCCTGGCTTCACTTGCAGCGTTCCAGCCAATGGGACGTGAAATCAGCGCTCTTCAAGTTCGACTTGAGCATTCTTCCGTCTGAGGCCCAGATTCAAGAGGCGGCCCTGACACTGCGTTCGAGCACCTGCCCCTACAGCGCCTGCAGCATCCCTCTGACCGTAGGGGCTTACGCCCTACATCGCACCTGGGATCCGGAGGCCGTGAACTGGTATGTGGCCCGGCCGGACGGGACCGGGGGGGAAGTCCGCTGGCAGCGTCCCGGCGCCAACGGCGCCTCGGATCGGGCCACAACGCCGGAAGACACCCAGATCATTCCTCGTTCCTTTGCCGATGTCACCTGGCATATTCCCCACATGGTTCAAAATTGGGTGCGCCATCCAGAGGAGAACAAGGGAGTTTTGCTGCATCCGGACGCGGGCGTCGTGGAATACCGTTTGGCCTCCTCAGAAATCGGCAACCAAGCCCTGCGCCCCCGCCTGGTCGTCCACTACGTCCTTCGTCCTCTGACGTACGAACCGACGCCTACATTCACGGCCACGGCCACCCCCACGGCAGGGCCCTCGCCCACGCCAACCCCCACGCCAACCCCCACGCCGACTCTGACGCCGACGCCGACGCCGGAAATCGTGCGTTCCTACACCTTCGTCCAGGGGGTGGATGGGTATAACGGGTTCGCCGATACTTATGTGGCCAAATGGCTGCCGGATACACCCCAGGGGCACGAGACTTCCATGCACGTGCAGGCGGGGAACGCTTACGCCTTGCTCCGGGTCGACCTCTCCGCCGTACCGACGGGAAGTCGGGTGCGTAAGGCTACATTACGCCTGTGGGGAGGCTACAGCAATGGAGCAATGACCCTCCGGGGATACCTGCTCCGTCGTTCCTGGAGTGAGGGGGGGGCCACCTGGACGGAGGCCCGGGCTGGGGATCCATGGAATGTGCCCGGGATTTTAGGGGGCGAGGATGTGGAGCCCACGCCGGTGTTGGAAGCTGCCCTCCCCGCCGCGCCGGGTTACGTAGAGCTGGACGTGAGCGCGGCTGTTCAGGCCTGGCTGGATGCCCCGGCGGCGAATGAGGGTCTCCTGTTGACCGGCAAGGAGCCGGGGATCAAGTACACGTTCACCACATCCGACTGGCCGGGGGAAGCCCAGCGTCCTCGTCTGTCCCTCAGCGTTGCCTTGCCCGCCCCCACACCAACGCCCACACTCACACCGACGGACACCCCTACGCCGATGCCTACACCCACCCCGACGGTCACGCCTACAGCGACACCCACACCGGAACCCTCTCCAACGGCGACGCCCACGCCGACTCCGCTGCCGCAGCATCGCATCTACGTACCCATGTTGGTCCAGTGAACCCGGAGATGAGCGTCCCATTGCAAGTTTCAAGTCCACCTCAATAAATTTGGAACGGAGGTCCTATGCCCAAACCACCTTTCGACCATTTCCGTTTTATAGCACCGTACTACGAAAAGTTTGCCCATCACATGAGCATCGACCCGATTCGTGAGCACCTGCGGTTGCCGGTTTCGGGATGGTTGCTCGACGCGGGGGGCGGCACAGGGCGCGTGGCTCAGGGGTTGCGCGCGTATGTGGACCACGCCGTGGTCGTGGATTACTCGGCAGGAATGCTTCGTCAGGCGGCGAAAAAGGCGGACATCCAGGCGGTGCGGGGCCAGGCAGAGCGGTTGCCCTTTCCGACGGGCATATTTTCCCGCATCGTGGTCGTCGACGCCTTTCACCACTTCCATCGGCAACGGGTCGCGGCCTCAGAACTGTGGCGCGTCTTGGCTCCCGGCGGTCGTCTGGTCATCGAAGAACCTAATGTGGAAAAAGTTGCCGTCAAGCTCATCGCCTGGGGCGAGAAACTCTTGCTCATGCGCAGTCGCTTTTATTCACCGCGGGAGATGGCTCGCATGTTCGTGGAGTTGGGAGCCCGGGTACGATTGGATACGTCGGACCGGCTGAACGCCTGGGTGATCGTGGAGAAGGTGTAGAGACAAGCACAGGCGCCCGCCTCGAGAGGGAGGCCGGGCGCCTGTGCTCGGAGCTGGACAGGGGGGCCCTACTCCTGAACCACACGTGCCAGGATGTCGTCGGCATTGAGAATCAAATACTCCTCGCCATCGACCTTGATCTCGGTCCCGCTGTACTTGGGGAAGATTACGATGTCGCCAGCCTCCAGGGACAGCTCTTCCTTGGCTTCCTCACCAATCGCCATCACACGCGCCTGCTGAGGCTTCTCCTTGGCCGTCTCGGGCAGGTAGATGCCTCCCTTTGTACGGTCTTCCTGCTCCACAATTTGAACCAGCACGCGATTGCCTAGAGGTTCCAGCTTGGTCATCGTTTCACCCTCCTTTGTTTGATGTGTTATGTGTTCACCTGGACAGGCAAGTGACTGATTGACACCCTTATTTCCAGAGTCATAGTGTAATGAAAACCCGGATGATTCGCAATCTGCGCCGACACGTTAGCCGGTGCCTGGCTCCGGGGGAGGTCGGCCAGCGGGGTGGAGGCCATTTTACGGCTCAGTCCTTGATGCCCAGGAGCTTGTCGATCTTGGGCTTGTCGAAACCGACGATAAAGTGGTGGCCAATACGGATGACCGGCACGCCCATTTGTCCCGTCCAACGGACGAGGTCTTTGGCTGCCCGAGGATCGCGAGTGACGTCGATTTCCTTGAAGCGGATGCCCTTTTCCCGGAAGTAACGCTTGGTGCGGCGACACCAGGGGCAGGTCGGTGTCGTGAAGACCAGCACCCGGGGCTGCTTTTTCTTGCTTTTCTGCTTCAGTCCCTTCTTGTCCGCGGCTTTTGTCATGGTCGCTTCCATAAGAAACTCAACCTCCCCTTGCTTAGATTCCCGCGTTGAATACGTCGGGTACCTGCCTTTCGATGCACAACACGGGCACCAGGTTACAACCCGATCCCTCTCAATCAGTCTCTGTTCGGCCCACACGGGAATGAATTTCCACGCTCGACACGTTTATCTTGGCGCGGCCTCTGGGCCTCATTGGATGACCTTCAGCGGTATCGGTGTAAAAAGAAGGAAGAAAAGGACGAGAAGGAACAAGGCCAGCAGCCTGTCTCCCGGAGAAGGCTCGCTGATATCGTCCAGGGGAGCAACTTCAAAACGGGAGAAGAACCAGATGATAAGCGCCCACAGGATCCAGCCCTGCCAAAAGTATCCCATCAGCAAAAGGACCAGGATAATTCCCCAGGTTAACCAGCGCCCGCCGCGTTGTCCTAAGAGCGCGCGAGCCACGTGTCCACCGTCCAACTGAGCTGCAGGGATCAAGTTGAGCATGGTCACGAGCAGGCCTCCCCATCCGGCCCACGCCACCGTGTGCAAGAACACATCTTCTCCCCCGGAGGGCAGGATGCGGCCAAAGGCCAGATACTTGAGTCCCAGGTAGAGAAGGGAGTTCCCTTCCATGATGTAGCCACCATGGGCGGGCAAAGATTCCACATGGGAGAGGAGGAGGCCGATATACGTGATAGGAAGGGCGAAGAAGAGGCCGGCCAGGGGCCCCGCGGCCGCGATGTGCAGCCATTGACGTCGATTCTTGGGTGGGGCCACCATGTTGATGACCGCGCCCATGGTACCGAACAGAAAAATCGGCGCCGGGATGAAATAGGGCAGGCTGACCGGCGTCCGATAGTGACGACTCACCACATAGTGCCCCATCTCATGAGCCACGAGGATGGTCAGCAAGGACAACGTGAACAGAGCGGCGTTGACGGCTGCTTCTTGTACGGTTGGTCCCGGCGATTGGAACAGCCCGGCGACAAAAACGGAGGCCACCGTGGCCAGGAAAAGTCCACCCGCCAACCACACCCGCTGTCGGGCTTCGGGCAGGTCTCCCTGTTGCACGATGATGACATGGGCATCTCCTGCCTTGCGGAAAAGAGGCAGCGCGTGCAGGGAGCGCAGGCGTTCGAAGAGCATCTCGTACGCCTGTTCAGAGTCCACATGCAAGCGCCCGTTGAACTGCAAGGCGGCTCCCCCTTCCAGGATGGTGATGCTGTGGATGTCGAAGACCTGGGAGATGATAGGCGTCAACACCTCCCGCCAGCGTGCACTTTGGGCAACCTGGAGGTCCTGTGTTTCTGGATAAGACATGTGAGAACAGCTCCTTTTGGCGCTGTGGCTTTCCTCTCAATCAAGCCGGGCACGCACGGATTTTGCCGGGCAACACGTCAGCGCCGCAGCGTCGCCACGATGCGACGTGGGTTGAGCAACAGGTCCAGGGCGGCCAGGATCTGCGGAGCCACGACATCGGCTGCTTCCAGAGCGTCGACCGCCACACCTTCCGGGCCGATCACCGCAATTCCCAAGGCCGCGGCCCGCAACATAGGGGCATCGTTGGCCCCGTTGCCCACCGCAACCACCCGCTCTGGACCCAGGTCGAGCACGTAACGCACTTTCCCCGCGGCCGTACCGATGCGTTCGGCCTCGAACCCCAGGGCCGCGTCAATCGCGGCCTGCCGACCGTGGGTGTCCGCGGTGAGCATATGGACCTGGAAATGGGCACGCAACGCCATTATACGTTCTGCCACGCCTTCCAGCAAAACCCCGTCCAATGCCAACGTCCCATTGACGTCAAAGACCACATGTTCCAGCTCATAGCGTCCCCGTCCGGGGATATCAATCGTCAGCATGAAATTCCTCCACCCGGGTCAGGATCCGTTCAAGGTGTGGAGCAGTCGCAGATAATCGGCCAGGTGTCGGGTCACGAGAAAACGCTCCCGCACGCGCTCGCGCGCTGCTGTTCCCATGTGTCGGGCCACATCCGGGTGTGTTAGCAAAAACAGGGCCCGCCGTGCACACTCTTCCACGCTTGTGACCAGGAATCCGGTTTCCCCCTCTACAATTTGTAAGGGGATGCCTCCGACCCGACCCCCTACCACCGGCTTTCCCTTCCACATCGCTTCGGCCACGACCAATCCAAACCCCTCGCGCAAGGATTTTTGGATCACCACATCGGCCGCTCGCTGGAACGCGTTGACCTCGCGGTTGCCCACGCCGTGAAAATTGTGAAGGATGTGGATGTCAAAATCCTCTCCAGCGTGGCGCACGGTACGGTCGTAATATTCCCACCCTTCAGGGTCGTCAGAAGCCATGGACCCGACCAGCGCCAGTTGGACATTGGGCACGTGCTGCTTGACCAGGCGGTAACAGTCGATGACGCCTAGAGGATCCTTCCAGGGATCAAAACGACTCACCTGAAGCAACAACGGACGGGAAGGGTCGATGCCGAAAGCCCCGACGATGTGACGAGCTTCTTCCAGGGACATCTCCTTGTTCTTAGGGGAAAGGGGATCGATGGTGGGGGGGATAAGCGCCAGGTGCGGGAAGGACACACCCGGTCCAACGTACTCTTTCATGGTGAAAATACCGGCCTCATATTCCCCGATGAAAGGCGCCAGGAAATTCCAGTAGACCGGGTTGGGGTGAGAGGTGTCGATATGACAACGCCAGGCCCAATGTTGTCCTTGTTTCCCTTGGCTGTAGTGAAACAGGCCCGCGGGCTGAGGGTCGTGAACGATGACGAAATCGTATCTGCCTTCGAAGGCCTCCGCGTTCAGTTGGTTGTACCGTCGCCAGACGGCCTGCATGGCTTCGCTGAAAGGGATGTCCATGCCCTGCAGGCCGTTGTGCATGGCCTTGGTAACGTTGAAGAATTCGTCCGCGCCCTCGATGACCTGCCAGGATGCGTCCAGGCCCACATCACGCATGAGCGGGACCAATGTTTGTAAGATTTCGGCCACGCCGCCGCCAAACGCGGTGGCGTTGACATGGACCACACTTTGGCCCCTCAGGGGGCGGGCCAAACGACGGATGTCCTCGAGCACATGTTCTCCCACAATGGCCTTGTACGCGTCCAGGCTTTTCTCCTCGACCTCAACCACGTTTAGCATGGTAGAATGCGCAGCCTCCTTTGTTTCCGATGTCTTCGATATCCGTCGGAGGTATGGCCAGCGGCTCCGAGCAAAAGTGTGCCCTCGCCCCCGCCTCCGGACTATACATGCTCAACGCCCTGTTTCTTCCCCCTCTCCACGCTTCCCTCCGGCTTTCGGCGTCCCCACTCCTCGTAAAACAGCAGCTCAGAGAGAGGCTTGCGCCCCCTCACGCGCAGGACTTGAGTGCGAACAAAGTGTTGGATGGCTCCTTCTCCGCCTTCGGCCGGGTAGCCAAAGGCAATGGCGATCTGGATGTCATGGCTTTCCGGCACCTTCAGAAGCGAGCGCGCACATCCTCCCTTGTGCAGCGCGGCAACGCAGGAGCCCACGCCCTGATCCCACGCGGCCAGGACCATGTTCTGGGTGGCCCGTCCAACGTCGAAGGAGGCCCAGCGTCGCTGATCTACCGGGGTACAAACCACGACGGCGAACGCGGCGTGCGCCAGGTGACGGGCAAAGTAGCCACATCGGCTTAGCGCCTGTTTGCGCTCTTTGTTCCTTACCAGGATGAATGTCCAGGGCTGTACGTTCTTCGCCGACCCGGCCAGACGTCCGGCTTGCAAAATTCGTCGGATAACTGGCTCGGGCACGGGGGTGTCCGCGTAATCGCGAATGGCTTTCCGACTGCGGATGACCTCCCATGTGTCCATGTACACCCTCCTCCGCTCCCGAAACTTCACAAGGTGGCCACGAACTGGCGCATGAGTCGTCCGACGGTGCGTGGACGTTCCATGGTCGTCAGATGGCCGGCGCGTTCGATGACTCGTAGCTGGGCCTGAGGGATGCGCAGGAACATCTCTTCGGCCTCGCTCACGGGGATGAGCTGGTCCTCCTGGCCGCTGATGATGAGGGTAGGAACGGTGATCGTCTCCAGGGTTGGGCGACTGTCAGGGCGCCCGGCCATCGCTTTCAGGGCCGCGACGACCCCGGCAACGCTGGCGCTTTCCATGATGCTGCGTAGTTTGCGCACAACGTGCGGCTTGCCCTTTAGGGTGCCAGGTGAGAGGAGTTTGGGGATCATGTTCTCGATCAGCGGAGAGAGCCCTTCCTCCTGGACGCGTTCGGCGGTACGATAACGGTTTTGGCGGCCCTCTTCTGTGTCGGGTGCTGCTCGGGTGTTCATGAGAATGAGGGCACGAACCCGCTCGGGGTAACGGCGCCAGAAAGCAAAGGCGATATAACCCCCCATGCTGAGCCCGCCTAAGACGGTCTGCTCGACCTCCAGGTGTTCCAGGAGCGCGGCGATGTCGTCGGCGTAGGTGTCCATGGTCACGTCGGTCTCCGTGATAGGGGTCTTGCAGAACCCGCGCAGGTCAGGGGTGATGACGCGATACTCCCCACTCAAGGTTCGAAACTGGGCGTCGAAGATGCGGTGGCTGAGAGGAAATCCGTGGATTAGAGTGAGCGCGGGGCCTTGTCCGCGCACAGCCGCGTAAAACGAAAGTCCGTTGATTTTGACACGCATGGGCTTCCTCCTGCCGGGTACTTCTGCTGGACTCATGCGAGATGACCGGGGTAGTAAATCGTGTTACCCCTCGTGTTCAGTATAGCAGATGGGGGCAAGAAGCGGGAACTGCAGGGACAAACCGGTCATGAAAGATGAGAAACCGGCCTGACAACGAGATGGACAACCCGGTTATAGTAGGAGAGCTCGGGACATGAAAGGCGCAGGCTTTGGTGGTCCACCGTTACTCGGATGCCAGGACGCCGGCCGGGGTTTCTATCAGGAGGCTGATTTGACAGACTCTGGAATTGTGCTAGAATACAGGCGTCGGTGCAGGAGCACCGAAGTGTGTGAGCCGAAGTGGCGGAACGGGAGACGCGCTGCGCTCAGGACGCAGTGGGCAATTAGGCCCGTGTGGGTTCGAATCCCACCTTCGGCACCACAAGCGCCCGGGGGCTTCGGCACCCGGGCTGCTTTGCTTTGGGCGGCGGGCGCTCTCAGAGTGTCGTGCGGAGCCGGGAAGGGAGGATGACATCGATGACGAAGGATAGCCGACTTCTCAAATTCGCGCCGGAACGTCCATTGCATGTGGAATGGATAATCCTCACCCTATTTGTTGTCGTCACCGTGGGATTCGGAGTGAGTTATGTACGCCTAATGTACGAACAGCATCAGGCACAGGGCCGCCTTCAGGCGGCAGAGCGGCGCCTTGAAAACGAAGAATGGCGCCAACAGGAGCTGCAGCGACAACTGAAACTGGCCAGGACGTCGGAAGGAACGTTCGTGTTGCAATATGTGCCGCGCCTGTTACGCCGCGCGGCGCCGGGCGCAGAAGTGTGGATCTTCCCAGAGCAGACCGGGAAATCTCCTGCCGAGCACGGGCAGCCACAACCTGAGGTCGGAACCCGGGCCAACCCGCCTATTTGGAAACGCTGGCTGGCTCTCTTCCATCTGATAGACAGGTAATCAGGCACAGAATTCGTCTGGGATACCCCCCGATTCCAGTCTCGATGGTCGAGGTTACGGCGGCCCCACGGTTGGCCGGCGTGTTGAGGCATCCTGCAGGAGGGCCTTCGCTTCCGGGGAGAAGAGGACATCACAAATAGTCGACGGTGGGAGGGCCAGGGGAGAAAGACGTAGGCTCGGCCAAAGGAAGCGACCGATCTCCCAAGGGCGCGTGCATCTTTGACAGGATATTCCTTTGATGCTATACTTGCCGATGCTGCGGGGTGGAGCAGTGGTAGCTCGTCGGGCTCATAACCCGAAGGTCGAGGGTTCGAATCCCTCCCCCGCGACCTGGAGGGGGCGGAGTCAGGAGTCAACGGGCTTCGCCCTTTCGTCTACAAGCCATGTGAGCGTGCGGCGGCGTAGCTCAGTGGTAGAGCAGGCGGCTCATAATCGCCGGGTCACAGGTTCAAGTCCTGTCGCCGCCACTCGCCCCACCCGATCGGGTGGGGCTTTTTATGTTCGAGGAGGACATCCCTTGCCGTCACATCGGCGGCCTGTGGGGCTGAAGGGAGGGAGTCCCACCGAATTCACGCTTCTGAACGGCTGTCGTGTGATGTTTCGTGTGAGGACATGAGCCATGAAAGCGATCATCCTGGCCGGTGGAGAGGGCACACGACTGCGCCCACTGACGGTTGGGCGCCCCAAACCCCTCATTCCGGTGGTCAACCGCCCTATCATGGGACACGTTCTGCTATTACTGAAACGGCACCACATTCAAGAGGCGATCATCACCACGGCCTACATGTCCAATTTGATTCAAGACTACTTTGGCGATGGCCATTCCCTGGGCATGGAACTGCGATACGTTGTGGAAGATCGCCCTTTGGGAACTGCTGGTGCCGTCAAGAATGCCAGAAACTTCATCGACGACACGTTCTTAGTCATCAGCGGCGACGTGATGACCGACTTCAACCTGACGGAGCTCATCGAGACTCATCGGCAACATGGCGGTCGCGCCACGATGGCCCTTTACCGCGCTGAAAATCCGCTGGAATACGGCATTGTTGCCTTGGACGAGGAGGAGCATGTCCTTCAATTTCTGGAGAAGCCTTCCTGGGGCGAAGTGATCTCGGACACGATCAACGCCGGAATTTACGTGCTTGACCCCGACATCCTGGACCTGATCCCCGATGGTAGGCCGACGGATTGGAGCCGCGATGTTTTCCCTCGCCTCCTCGAGACCTATCCCGGGAGTTTGTATGGTCATCCGTTGTCGGGTTACTGGAAAGATGTAGGCACACTTCCTGCTTACATCCAGGCTACCAACGACGTGCTTCGAGGCAAAATCCGGATTGATCCCTTAGGGCGGGAAATAGCTCCCGGGATATGGGTGCAGAATGATGTGGACATAGCTCCCACAGCCACCTTGCGTCCTCCCCTGTTTCTGGGAAATGGGGTCAGCATCAAGTCAAACGCCTACGTGGAAGGGCCGTCCGTGCTGCGAGATTACTGCATGATCGACACGCGCGCCCAGGTCGAGCGCAGCATCATCTGGCGCAACTCATATGTGGGAGAAGCTGTAGAAGTACGGGGGGCGATTGTCGGGCGGCAATGCAGCATCAAAGGCCGGAGCCTTATCTTCGAAGGGGCCGTCATCGGCGACGAGACCAATATCGGTGAAGGGGCAATTATCCATTCGGGGGTGAAAATCTGGCCACGCAAGGAGATCGAATCCGGCGCTGTGGTTCGTCAGAGTATCGTGTGGGGAACCCAAGGCCGAAGGTCTTTGTTCGGGCGTTTTGGCATCACGGGGGTGGTGAACGTAGACCTGACTCCAGAACTGTGTGCCAAATTTGGTGTTGCCCTCGGCGCCGTCTTCCCTGAAGGCTCCTACGTGGTCATCAACCGCGACCCCCATCGCGGTTCCCGGATGCTGAAGCGTGCACTTATTGCCGGCCTGCCTTCGGCCGGGGTCAACGTCTGGGATACACACTCGGTGCCGATTCCTGTGGCCCGGTACTACACAGCTCGGGCTGCTCAGGCCGTTGCCGGGCTGCACGTGCGCCTTTCCCCCTTCGACTCCCGGGTCGTCGACATTCGCGTCTTCGGCGCGGACGGTCAGAACCTGGACAAACAGAAGGAGCGGGAGATCGAACGGGTCTTTTTCCGGGAGGATTTCCGACGGGCTCCCATTGAGAAGATTGGCATCATCGCAGATGCCCCCGCGGTGGTGGACATGTACGTGAACGGGTTCGTGCAAACCCTGGAGCACGAGCGAATTCGAGAACTGAATTACAAGATCGTGGTGGACTATGCCTATTCGCCCAACGCCGACATTCTTCCCGACATCCTATCGGCCCTCCATGTGGATGTCATCCCGCTCAACGCTCACGTGATCGAGAGCAAGGTTGCCCTGGCCGAGGAGGCTCAGGAGCAGTGGCGTCGGGAGTTGGCCCGAATTGTGCGTGCGGTAGGCCGGGACCTGGGATTCCAACTCGACGTGGGCGGGGAAAAACTGTTCATTGTCGACAATCAGGGGGAGATGCCGTCGCCGGAATTGACAGCACTGGTCGTCATCGATCTCGCCATGCGCTATGCCACCGGCAAGGGCGTCGTCGTTCCCATCACCATGCCCAACGTGGTCGAACAGATCGTCGGCTTTCATGGGGGCTGGGTACGCCGAACCCGCTACGACCTCCAGAGTTTGATGCGGGAGAGCGCCGATCCAAATGTCGTGCTCGCCCTCGACGGCCGAGGCCATTTCATCTTCCCTCAATTCCAGCCGGTGCCCGACGCCCTCTACGCCAGCGTCAAGATCCTGGAGCTGTTGAGCAAGCACCATGCCACCTTCCGCGAAGTGGCTGCCCTACTGCCGGAGTTCCACATGGCCAACACACAGGTTCCCTGTGGCTGGGAACAGAAAGGACACGTGATGCACCGCCTGACCGAACGCCTGCGGGACTACAATGTGGACACCCTCGATGGCATTAAAGTCTGGCTGGACGACGGAGACTGGGTGTTGGTTCGGCCGGACCCGGACCGTCCCATCTTGCACATTGACGCGGAGTCCTCATCCGTTCGGGAGGCCCAGACATTGGTGGATAGATACCGACAACTGGTGGAGGAGCTAAAACAAGAACCATGAGTTCAGCCGACGTCTTGCCCATTTCCATTGAGCGCGCGCGGCATCTCTATCAAGGGGAGGATGCTGCCCATGCTTTCGACCATGTCCTGCGCGTGTATCATCTGGCCGAACGCATCGGCCGGGCCGAAGGCGCGGACCTGCGCGTCCTGTTGACGGCCGCGTTGCTTCATGATGTGGCGCGGGAGGGGGACGAACATCACCTGCGCGGGGCCGCCCGGGCTCGCGACCTGCTGGCTGGTGAAGATCCGGCCTTTGTGGACGCGGTCGCTCACTGCATCGAAGCCCATCGATTCCGTCGGGGGCCGGCTCCCCGCAGCCTGGAAGCGCGCATCCTGCAAGATGCGGACAAGCTGGATGCCATCGGAGCCATTGGGATTGCTCGTACCTTTGCCCATGCTGGCCACCATGGCCACCGGCTTTGGGCCTCTCTGGAAGAAGTGGCCTCCTCTCCCCGACCCGGAGGCAAGGAGGATACCGCAGTGCATGAGTACTGGTACAAGTTGCGGCACCTGGCCGGGCAGATGCACACCGCCACGGCCCGGGCCCTCGCGGCCGAACGTCATGCATTCATGGAAGCCTTTTTCCAGCGGCTGGACGCGGAGTGCCTGGGAGAGCGCTAGTGGCCCTTGGGCACGCAACTCACGGGGGGGCGGGGGGACCTTCGGCCGTCCGGCTCACGCCAGCAGCGCGTAGCCACCATCGATCACGATGGTTTGCCCCATGATCATGGCCGCTTCATCGCTGCACAGCCAGGTCGTAATCCGAGCGACTTCTTCTGGAGTAACCAGCCGGCCTGCCGGCGTGCGGGCTTTGGCATTCTCGATGATTTCATCCTTGCTGGGGAAGAAGTCCAACGCTTCCGTCTCTACCACACCCGGGGAGATGGCGTTCACCGTGATGCCGTGAGGAGCCAGCTCCACGGCCAGGTAGCGAACCAGGGCCTCGATGGCGGCCTTGGAGATGCCGACGACGGAGTATTCGGGCAGAACACGCACGGAGCCGATGCTGCTCACCGCGATCACCCGTCCCCAGCCGTGTGCCTTCATGGTGGGAAAGGCCTCCTGAACGCCGAAGAGAATGGAACGGGCGTTGATATTCATGGACCAATCCCACTCCCTGGCGCCTTGCTCCATGGCGGGTTTGAGCACTCCGGAGGCCGCGTTGCCGATGAAGATGTCCACGCTGCCGAAGTGGGCTATGCCGGAACGAACCAGGCGCCGGACTTGCTCTTCATCGCCCACATGCGCTTTGACCACCAGGGCACGTCCCCCTCGCTTCTCCACTTCATGCGCCGTTTCTTCTGCCCGGGCCCGGTGACGGAAATAGTTGATGACCACGTTGGCGCCTCGCGCCGCAAATTCCAAAGCAATGGCGCGGCCGATTCCCCGACCACTGCCGGTGATGACGGCCGTTTTCCCTGCCAGTGTCATTCCGGCCATCCCTCCTCCTGGCCCCCCATATGATATGTGCACCGGCCAACGTCTGCCCTTCAATCATTGGCCCCGGGGGGAGAAGGACCCCATCTTCCCCCGGGGTAGAAAAATCTGATCACGATGGTGCGATGTTCCCGGCTCTGTTTAGCCGCCGACCAGTGCCCGCAAGAAGAAGAGCAGGTTGGCCGGCCGCTCGGCGAGTCGGCGCATGAAGTAAGGATACCACTGACTGCCAAAGGGAACGTAGATGCGCATGTGATAGCCGGCCTGAACCAACTCTGTAGCTCGGTCACGGCGGATGCCGTACAAAAATTGGATTTCATAGTCATCGGGAGTTAGCCCTTGACGTTGCGCCAGGGCCAAGGCGTAGCTGATGACAGCCTCGTCGTGACTGGCGACCGCGACTCGGCTCCCCCGAGCTCGCGCCTCGGGAGCCCACATCTGCCGCAAAAGCGCGAAGTATGCTTCCCGGATACGGTCTCGTTCCTGGAGGGCAATGTGCGCTGGTTCGTCATAAGCGCCCTTGACCAGCCGTAAGTTCGCGATCCCTTCTTCGATGAGGCGGGCCACGTCGTCCGGTGTGCGGTAAAGGTACGCCTGGACCACGGCCCCCACATTGTCGAACTCCCGGCGCACACGTCGATACATTTCCAGGGTAATGTCTGTGTACGCAGAGCTTTCCATATCGATACGAACGAAACGGCCCACCTCTCGCGCTTTGGCCGCGATGCGGCGTAAGTTCTCATAAGCCAGATCTTGGGCCAGGTCCAGGCCCAGATGCGTGAGCTTGACCGAGACCCCACTGCCCAACTCAGCCTGCCCGATGGCCTCCAGCGCCCGCACATAGGCCTCGGCTGCCTCGCGGGCCTCGTCGGGTGTCGTGACATTTTCCCCCAGGTGGTCCAGGGTGGCCTTCATGCCGTTTGCGTTCAACGTACGGATGACCTCGACCGCATCGTCAAGGGTTTCACCGGCCACAAAGCGGCGGGCGACTCGCCGTGAGGGCGGAAAACGCACAAGGGTGGATTGCATGTGCGCGTTACGTGATAGGGCAAGCAGTGCCTTGCGTACGACATTGTACATGGTGGGCTCCTTTCAAGAACGATCCTCCGGATCCAGATCTTGCTGACGCCACGCTCGTGCCATGACAGCTTCCCGGCGCGCCATGATGCCTCCTCTGGTGAAATACCGCTCCAGGACCAGGTACCAGTCCCCTCGGCTGGACGCGGCGGCCATGGCCTCGTAACACGCGTCCAGGTCCTGGGCCGTGTACTCTCGATACGTGTTCTCGTGGAACACCAGATCTTGAGGCAGTCGCGGACGGGGTCGAGAGGGGATGCGGGTCGGGTCAGGCACGCCCACACAGAGTCCGGCAATGGGTAAGACGCCGGAAGGCAGTTCCAGGCGACGGGCGATCTCGTCCACCGCGTTCTGGATGCCGCCAATAAAGCAGATGCCATAGCCCAACGCTTCTGCAGCCACGGCCAGGTTCTCCGCGGCCAACGCAGCGTCTAGCGTGCCAAAGAGGAGCGCGATCCGGTTTCCCATCCCATACGTGCCCCCGCGGTGTTCGACGAGCCGTCGCAGCCGATACACATCCAGACAGACGACAAAGTATTCGGCACAGGTGCGGATATGTTCCTGATCGCCGGCCAGATGGGCCATCTCGTCCCGCAAGGAAGGGTCGGTGATGCGGACGAAAGTGTACATCTGGGCCGAGGCATCGGTTGATGCGCGCTGGGCCGCGCACATCAACTGATGAACGTGCGCTTCGGGGATGGGCCTGGGCAGGAAATGCCGGATGCTGCGATGGCGCCAGAGGAGGGAAAGGAGAGCAGCACTCTCTTCCCCAAGGGCATCGGTGGTGGGTCCGGCGCTCATTTCTCCTTGCTCCCTCCCGCCGTTGGGATTTGCGGGCGAATCCGGTAAGCGCAGCAGGAATCGCCTTTCACCACGTGTGCAATTCGTTCCACGCTGGCATCCTGGAACAGCGTTTGCACGAACATCAGCTCGGTCGCACACGCCTGGGGGAAGGCCTGGGCCACGTCGCGGATGGCACAGTGGTGCTCACAGAAAATGTATCCGTTGTGGTCTTCCGGGTGCCACTCAGCCAGGTAGCCTTCCCGGTCGAGGATTTCGACCAGGCGGGCGACACGCTCTTTGATGGGCAGTCCTTCAAGCTGGGGCAGCGTCTCCGCGATGCGGCGCTGAGCCCGGCGCTCGAACAGGTGGTAGACGGCCTGTTCCCCGAATTCCTCCGAGATGTAGCCCAGCAACTCCACGCTCAGAGCGGCATATCGTTGCTCGAACGACGTGTGGGCCTTCGCGGTCAGGTAATAGAGGTATTTGGGGCGCCCCTGGCCGTGGCGAATGATACGGTGGTTGACCATGTCCTCTTCTTCGAGGGCTGTCAAGTGACGGCGGACGCCCATGGGCGTCAATCCGAGGCGTTCGGACAGGTCCTGAACCGCGGCCTCACCCATGATCTTCAGCGCCACCAACACTCGTCGCCGTGTGGGCACGTGCCGGTCATCCACTGCCGGATGCCATGCGTGTATGTTGTTCATACATCCCCCTTATAATCTCCTACATCCATAGCCAAAGGGCCTGGCCGGCGAGCCCTCTTCGCTTCTACGTCTGGAGAAAGGCCCAACAACTCGATGAAATTATACTTGTATCGGAGCAAAAGGACCAGGACGCGACCATCGACATACGGCGGCCCGGCCCGAATGCTTCTTGTCCGCAGAACGCCCCAAGCGCACGGGTGGCTTTGCCCGTCCCCCTTCCCCCCTGTTATCATCTGTCCAGGACGTTCGGACACCTAGGAGCGTACGCGCTTACACAATGGAGTTTATACGATAAGGACGAGACCATGAGCCGAGTGATTACCTTGACAACGGATTTCGGTACCCGAGATGCCTATGTGGCGGCGATGAAGGGGGTGATTTTGACCATTACGCCCAAGGCCCGCCTGGTGGATGTCACCCATGAGGTCCCGCCTCAGGACGTGCGTGAAGGTGCTTATATCCTGGACACGGCCAGCCGCTATTTTCCG
This sequence comes from uncultured Anaerolineae bacterium, assembly GCA_964487375.1. Taxonomy (GTDB): domain Bacteria; phylum Chloroflexota; class Anaerolineae; order JAADDB01; family JAADDB01; genus JAADDB01. The sequence goes on from CAZAQA010000005.1 coordinate 47,748, forward strand.
GAAGGGAGTATTCATGTGGGAGTGGTAGATCCCGGTGTCGGCACCGCACGGCGGGCCGTGGTTCTGCGGACCGAGCGTGCGCTCTATGTGGCACCAGACAACGGCTTGTTGACGCCGGTGCTGCAACGGGAGTTTCCGCTTGAGGTTATCTCCCTGGACAATCCCACCTACTGGCGTCAGGAGGTCAGTCATACGTTTCACGGCCGGGATGTATTTGCGCCGGTGGCTGCCTATCTGGCTCGCGGGGTCCCCTTGCCCGCGATGGGAACTCCCATTTCCGCCCGGGATTTGGTGATACTGGAATGGCCGCAAGCCAGGCGTGTCGCGGCCGATCGGGTCGAAGGGATGGTGGTGCACACCGACCGCTTCGGGAATATTGTGACGAACATCCCCGCGACCTTGCTGGAGGGGGCGGAGGGACTGTGGACGTTCGAAGTGGCCGGGCAACAGGTGCGGGGGCTCAAGAGTGCCTACGCCGATGTGCCTGTGGGAACGCCTCTGGCTCTTATCGGCAGCAACGGCACTTTGGAGTTCTCCATTCGGGATGGGAACGCAGCGCGGGCCTGGAACGTCCGAGCCGGTGAATACGTGCGTGCCTGGCAGAAGAAGTGAAACGAAAGGGGAGAATGATGGCCCGTTTCCACATTGAAGGAGGACATTCCCTTCACGGCACAATTCGTCCTAGCGGCAACAAGAATGCGGCTTTGCCGGCTCTGGCTGCTGCTTTACTGACCGACGAACCACTTATTTTGCACAATGTGCCTCACATTGGTGATGTGGCCACAATGCAGCGTCTCCTGGCCTCATTGGGCATGGACGTGGACCCTCTGGATGCTCACAGCATCCGGGTGCAGGCGAAGACTCTGCGAACCCCTCATGTGGACCCTCGACTGGCGCGAGAGATTCGCGCCTCTATCCTGCTGGCCGGCCCCTTGCTCGCGCGCCTGGGGGAGATCAGGCTCCCCCCTCCCGGTGGGGATGTCATTGGCCGTCGGCGTCTGGACACGCATCTGCTGGCCCTGCAGGCCCTGGGAGCCCAGGTGGAGTACGATCGGGCCTTCCACTTCAGGGTCAAACGACTGCAAGGGGCTTCCATTTTGCTGGACGAGGCAAGTGTGACCGCGACGGAGAACGCGGTCATGGCGGCCAGCCTCGCCCGCGGGACGACGGTCATCCACAACGCCGCTTGTGAACCACACGTTCAGGATGTGTGCCGCTTGCTCAACGCGATGGGAGCCCAAATCGAGGGCATCGGCAGCAACGTGCTGACCGTCCACGGGGTGGAACGGCTGCACGGCGCGGAGTACACGTTGGGCCCGGATTACGTGGAGGTCGGCAGTTATATCGGCCTGGGGGCAGTGAGCCGAGGAAGGCTGCGCATCGGTCCGGTAGAACCGGCTGACTTGCAAATGATCCGTTGGGTGTTTGAACGCCGTCTGAATGTCCACATGGAGCTCCAGGAAGATATGCTCGTCATCCCGGACGAACAGGAGTTGCGCGTCGTCCCCGATGTCGGCGGAGCCATCCCCAAGATCGATGATGCTCCCTGGCCCATGTTTCCTGCCGATCTGATGAGTATCGCCCTGGTGGTGGCGACGCAGGCTCAGGGTACCATTCTCATCCATGAAAAGATGTTCGAGAGTCGCCTCTATTTCGTGGACAAATTGATCAGCATGGGGGCTCACATCATCTTGTGTGATCCTCACCGCGCCGTCGTAGCCGGTCCTGCCCGGTTGCACGGCCAAACACTGAGCAGCCCGGACATTCGGGCCGGGATGGCCCTCTTGATCGCGTCTCTGATTGCAAAGGGCAAGAGTGATATCTACAATATCGAACAAATTGATCGCGGTTATCAGCACATCGAGCGGAAACTGCAGGGAATTGGTGCTCATATCGAACGCCTGGAAGAGGGCGAATAACACTCATTTTCCCCCGCGGGGGACACAAAGGAGGATGCTGTGGAACGAACATTTGTGATGGTCAAGCCGGACGGGGTGCAGCGAGGGCTGATCGGGGAGATCATCAGCCGCATCGAGCGTCGGGGGTTGAAAATCGTCGGCTTGAAGATGGTATACCTGACAGACGCGTTTGCCCGCGAGCATTATGCTGTACACGAAGGCAAGCCTTTCTTTGCCGGCCTCATTGACTACATCACCTCGGGACCGGTCGTGGCCATGGTCGTAGAAGGGAAGGATGCTATTCGAGTCGTGCGCGACATGGTAGGGGCCACGGACCCGCGCAAGGCTGCACCGGGTACGATCCGAGGAGACTACGGGTTGGAGATCGGCCGCAATCTCATTCATGCCTCCGACGCGCCGGAGACGGCCACTTTTGAGATTGGCCTCTGGTTTGGCGACGAAGGAATCATTACCTGGAAACGAGACGTGGACCGCTGGATTTTCGAGGAGGTAGGGGAACAGAAATGAACGGCAGACATCCACGCGTGCCGCGCGTGGTGGCCCTAACCGGGGCGGGGATTTCCGCCCCGTCGGGCGTCCCCACCTTTCGTGGGAAGGAAGGCCTGTGGCGCCATTATGATCCCCGGCAATTGGCGACTCCTCAGGCGTTTGCACGCGATCCCCACCTGGTGTGGGAATGGTACGATTGGCGGCGACAACGGATCGCCCCCTGTGAGCCCAACGCGGCCCATAGGACCCTGGTCGAGATGGAACAGGCACTTCCTCCCGGCCACCTGGCCATTATTACCCAGAACGTGGATGGCCTCCACCAGAAGGCCGGATCACGCAACCTGCTGGCCTTACATGGGGACATTTGGACGGTGCGCTGCCTGGAGTGCGGCTATCGGGCCGAGGACCGACGGGTTCCCTTGCCGGAAATTCCCCCTCACTGTCCCCGCTGTGGTGGTCTCCTGCGGCCGGATGTGGTCTGGTTTGGCGAGACGTTGCCCTATGTGGTGTTGGAGCACGCTTTCGCGGTCGTTCGGGCCGCGGACGAGATGTGGGTCATCGGCACCTCCGCCCTGGTTCAGCCCGCCGTCACCCTGGCCCTTGTGGCGCGGGAGTATGGCGCTCGTCTGGTGGAGTTCAACCTGGCGCCCACGTCCATCTCTGACCGGGCGGACGAGAAGATCTGGGGCTCTGTGGAGAGGACGCTGCCGGATTGGTGGCAACGCATGCGATATGCCTGGGGTTTAGACCAAGGTACCTGACCCCTTTGCCGGATACCTCTCCACCGGTCCGGATGTCGCCCATCTCAACAGGCCATCTCTCTTGTGAGACCGGGAAGTCCAACCGCTTTAGGGCACTTTGACGACGACGGGAGCCTCCGCCCACAGCCCCTCCAGGTCGTAGTACGCTCGTTTCTCGGGGGCAAACACATGAACGACGACGCTGCCGTAGTCGAGGATAATCCAGCCACTGTCCGGATGGCCGTAAACGCCTAAGGGGCGAGTCCCCATTTCTTCCTTGATGCGGGTGGTCACTTCGTCCACCACCGCACGCGACTGGCGATCGGATTCCGTCGTGCCAATGAGGAAGTAGTCGGCAATGAGGGTCACCGGCCGCATGTCCAGCAACACCAGGTCCTCCGCTTGCTTCTCCTCGAAGATTTCGAGGATACGGTGGGCCAGGGTGAGTGCGTCCAAGTCCTCTCGCGTTTGTTGTGCCTGAGTCGCCTGAATCATACGCTCCTTTCTCGGTGTTCACGTCACGAATTTTGTCTCATGGTCGCATGCGCCGGGCTCTTCACGAGGCGGCACATGCCCTCAGCGCCCGTCGGACCAGGACGCCCACGACGTGGCGTCGGTAGGCCGCGCTGGCCATCCAGTCGTCACGCGCCGGGACCTGGTCCCGGACCCATTTTTCCACATCTGCGTCATGGACATTCTGCGGAGGCCGCCCGACCAATGCCTGTTCTACCTGGTCCAAGCGGATGGGGGCATCGGCAATACCGCCGACGGCGATGGTCGTTCCCTGGATTTGACCTTGGTCGTCTAACGACAGCGTTAGGGCGACGTTGACGATAGCGGCACTGCGCGGGGAACGAGCCACACGCAACAGCCGGGCCCGGACCCCACGAGCCGGCGCAGGGATACGGATTTCGGTGAGGAGATAGGGGCGTCGGGCGCGCACGGTGTTCAGAAATTCGGCCAGCGGATACGTGTGGGCTATGTCCCGCTCGCCGGGGAAGTAACAGACAACCTGGGCTTCCAGGGCCAGGAGAGCGACCAGGAGATCATCGTTGTCGCTGCCGCTGATGACGGTTCCCCCGACGGTGCGTTGGTGTCGCTGAACGCTGGGCGCGGCCGCGTGGGCCGCGTTCCTCAACAGTTCATCTGCCCACTGAGCCACGAGAGGTGTTTCCACCAAAGCCTGCAGAGTCGCCATCGCGCCGATGTGCAATCCCACTTCATCGTCCGTGATGCTGTCCAATCCCAGCAAGCTGAGGTCCACCACAGCTTCCACGCCGCGCGCGGGACCAGCCAGTAGCCCAGTCCCCCCTGCCAGGGGATAGGGGATCGTTTTCCCCTGCCGCAGGTATACCAGCGCTTCTGCCAGAGTCCGGGGCCGGTACACTGTCTGCATATCCAGTGGGTTGACCAACGTCATCGATTGCAACCTCCTACCGGGTATAGAACCCTTCCTGGGTTTGTCCGAACTATACACCCATCTGCCGGGAAAGACAACTCTCCTCCTCCTCTCCCAAATTCTCCTCTGGGGCTTTTCAAAGTTTTTACGCGCATAGTCAACCGGAACAACACCTCCGTGGACGCGCTAAAAGCTGGAACATTGAAAAGCCCTAATTCTCCTCTGCGCCCTCTTTCTGGACCACCAGTACATGCGAGAGGCCCAGAGCCCGTAGGGGTGTGTGTTCCAGCGCGTAGGTGATGCGCCGTATCCAGCGGCCCAGTGTGGGCCGACGGGCCATGATGTTGTCGTAGCCCGGGTAGATCTGACTGTGGTGAACGACCCGAACCGGCAATCGATCAAACAAGCGTCGCAGTCCCCAAGGGGTGTAGGCACGAACGTGCGGAGCCAGCCGATTACGGATAGGATTGGGCAGATAGTTGATCAACGGGGTGTTGCCGAAGTGATAAGTGCCTCGCCAGAAGTGACCGTGAGTTTCGAAAGGGTAGAAACGGTTGGGACAAAAGACGATGGCCCGCCCACCCGGCTTCAGCACCCGCACGATCTCCTGCGCAGTTAGACGATCGTCCTTTACGTGCTCGATGACCTCATGACTGAGAACGGTGTCGAAGGCGTCGTCAGGAAAGGGCAGGTATTCCCCCGCGGCTTGACAGAGGAGAGGAAGCGTCTGCCCAGCCGTCCGCAGCACCCTGGCGTCGATATCGAGGCCCACCACGTGGGGCGTGTAGCGGCGCAGGGCGCGCACGTACATGCCGATGCCGCAACCGTCTACCAGGATGTGGGCATCGTCGGTGCGCGTCCATTGCCGGATGATGCGCAGCCGACGTTCCTGACCCGCACGCCACACGTAGCTCGGATGCCCCAGACGGGCGGCCTCCTCCGGGCTACGGCGCATGGTCGTCATCGTATTCGTCTCCACGTGCCCTCCTCCTCCCGTGTCCATTCGGCCTTCCACCCAAACCCTCGCGTGTTGTCGATGAGCCGTACCCACGTCAGACGAATCGTGTACCAGCGCGCTCGCGCCAGCGGTCCAGCCAGAACTGCACCTTCATTATGGGCTCCACGGCCGCGTTCCACAAAGGGAAAGCGGCCACTGTAGGCGCGCCAGGCGTGATGCCACACGTCCTCGGGCAAAGGCATGGCTTCCCCTTCTCCCTGCAATCCTCGAATGTCCTTCCATGGCTGGTCGTCCTTGTACACCGTAATGGCCACTCGTGGATGGTGAAGGAGATCTTGCACATGTCGACTGTTCGGTTCGGAGAGGAAGATCAAACGGTCACCCAGGAGCGCGTAGAAGAGCGCGGCCGCGGCCGGATGACCCTTTTCGCCCACGGTAGCCAGGGTGAGAGTGATGTGCTCATTCAGGATTTGCTGTACAGGTGCGGGTAACATGGTTTTCTTCAGCGTCCTCGCGTTCAAGGCGAGCGCAGCAGAAACCCCTGCCCTCCCCAGGAAAAGGAGATCTCGCTTTGCGTCTCCCGGAGTATATGAGCTGTGTCGGCAAAGCCGGGATCCTGACGGCGGTACGTGCGGCGCACGGTGGTGAGGACCAGTTCATCCACCCCGTCGCCATTCTTGTCCTGCCAACGTGGCCAGGCCACTTGAGTGGCGTAATCAGGCTGTTGAGGCAGGCTGGTGTTGTCGTAATACGATGTGGTCGTCCATACCAGACGGATGTTGCCCTGCTTCTGGTCCCAACGGTAGAGGATGTGCGTTCCATCCAGGTAACGGGGTAGGACTGAGGCCGAGGTGAGGAGAATTTCCTGGCGTCCGTCATGGTCGAAGTCGGAGAGGCTTTGAATGACCATCGAAAACTTCTCGCGAGGCACGTTCATGCCCAAGGGTTCGGAGCGGGCGATGACTTTCCAGCTCCCTGACCGCTGCTTCTGTAAGATGACCAGATGGGGCTGTAATTGCTTCTGTTTCTCCAGGGGGATGTTTTGAACGGTTTTTTCGTTGCCAGACGCGCCGACCAGGACGGCCAGTTCCCGCGCGTCGTGGGCAGTAAAAGCCCCGGGCACGACCTGAGCCACCCAGGGCTCGATCCCTTCACCGAGTGCGAGATTGCCGTCATGCTCCTGGAGGTCATTGCCGTAAATCACCCGCAAAATCTCAGATTCCGAGGGTGACGATGGGGCAGTGGGCAGAGGCCTCTGGCTGATGACGTCTCCGCTGGGATAAAGGGCCATGAAACGTTCCACCCGCAGGCGCAGGGCCTGCAGTATGGGGATGAGGAGAATGAGGGGACCACGCGCATCGTAAGGCCGGCTCTGCACCCAGACGCCCTGGGCGGACGTTCCCAGCCGTACGGCCAGGGCCATGCGTGGGCACGTCTTGCACGCGGTCAGGTAGGCGGCCGGTGCGAATGCCTGTTCGCCGATCTGGTGGAGCACGCCCTGCCACAGGTTGCGCTCCCGGCTCAGGAACGCGCCCCGGTCCACCCACTTGCGGTTGTTCGCCTCGTCGACTATCTCGTCCCGATCTCCGTAGGCTACCACCGTCCAACGGGCCCCCTTGCTGTCCTCCAGGTGGAAAGCCAGCCACGCACCCGGGGGCAGGAAGCTCTCTGCCGGTGGAAGACCGGCCAGGGGCGTTTGGGCCGGGTAAGGGGTGGGCAAGTTCACGGTTTCCCCACTGACGGCCCTCGGCGTGAAAGTCGGGGTCGGGGGAGGCGGTTTTCGCCCCCCGCAGGCTGTGAGCAAGAACAACGCCAGCAGAAGGGGGCCTATGGCTGTTCTGCACGTCCGCCGCATCAACAATGCGCTCCTTGGATGATGGAATTGGTTAAGCAGGTTCAACTCTACCTGCATGCTGTTTCTCTGTCATATTCTCAAGCATTCCTCATGGAGTCACCCCGATTGTGGCCGTTCCAAGCACTTGCATGAAGGAATCGTTGTAGAAAAGCACGCGCACGTTCAGGGCGATGTCCACGTTGGGACGAAGGGTACCTTCCCAGAGAATAGAATCTCCGATGGCCCGGTAGGGATAGCCTTCAATTCCCTCGAGTCGGGCTCCTTTGTCCTTCTCCGTTCCCGCATAGCGAATGGTGGTCCCCGGCAGGGTGCTCCCCTTGTCCACCTTGTACGTGACGGGGAGCGTGTAGCGTACAGGACGATTCTTGTCGGCCCGCCCGGGTTGAGGGTGGGGCTTGGCGACGGCCAGAGTAATCAGCCCGCTGGTGATCATCTGCTCTGGGGAGATGTGCAGGATGCGCAGATTAGCCTTGAGAGACACGCCGTCCGTGACCTGCCCCGACCACTGCAAGGAATCCCCCACCATCTTGGTGGCCTTTTGACCCTCGATGAGGACCTCGGCGCCCTTTTCATCCTCGCGTACAAACTGAATCCGTGTGCCCGGGACGAACTTGCCGGCACGAATGGTTAGCTCGGTAGGTCCGGCATACGTGAGGTGGTCCCCCGACCCGGGGAAAGGGGTGCATCCACTCACCAGGAGGGTGAGCACGAGAAGAAGAGTCACGATGCGCATCATGGGTTGCCGCTCCCGTCGGTCTCCGAACACATCATAGAGTCTGTGGTTGGGTTCATCTTTCCCGACGTAAATATCTACGCACACGTTCCGGGTTCCGTTTCTTTACTCCTCATCGGATGCCTCCCCCAAAACGTTCTTCAGCAAGTAAATTGCCCCTTGCTTGTCCAGCGGTTGATTGTTGTTACCGCATTTTGGACTCTGAATGCAACTGGGGCACCCACTCTCGCAGGGACAGGTCTCGATCAGGTTCAGCGTCGCCTGCCACAGCTCCTCCAACCGCTCGAACCCCTTTTCCGAGATGCCGGCACCGCCGGGAAAGCCATCGTAGATGGCGACGAGGGGCGTGTGTGTGTCGGGATGGAGCACCGTGCTCACCCCGCCAATGTCCCAGCGGTCGCTCATGGTGAACAGGGGCAACATGGCAATGCAGGCGTGCTCGGCCGCGTGCAGGCTGCCGGCAAAGTCGTACCCCTTCGCCTTGAACTCCTCCTCCCATTCAGGAGGCATCACCCACCAGACCCCGCGAGTGTCGAAGACCGTGGGCGGCATGTCCAGGTCCTCCACCCCTAGCACATCCTCGGTGAAGAGCTGCTTGACCCGGAAACCGACCACCTGATTCCACGCCCGCACCTGACCGTAATAAGCGCGCACTTGACCTGCTGCACGCTCCTGCTCCGGCTTCTGCACGCGAATATGGTTGATTTCCATCGCCTGGGTGTAGTAGTCCGCCCGTTCCTGCCGGGCGTACGCCCGGGGCCGTTCTCCGTCCCAGCGGGTAATAAGGTACGTCTCCCCCATGTGCAGGTAAATGGCCCCGGGATGGGCACGGTAGGCCGCGGTGCTGGATTCGATTTCCTCCAATACCTGACCGGTCGCCTCGTCGATGATGAGGAAGCGATCCGCGTCGATGGAACGCAGGCTGACCCGTTTGGCCGGGTAGTCGCGGCCCATGTAGTACCAGCGGTTGCCCCGATAACTCAGGATGCCCGACTCCTCCAGCTCGCGCATGACCTGAGCGAAATTGGGGCCGAAGAGTTCCTCGTCATCCAAGGCACGCATCCCCGACAGTGGATCCACAATCAGGGGCAGCTCGCGCGCGGCACAGGGGAGGTGCATCTTCAGGATGTACTCGTTATTGGGGTTGATGAGCGCGTTTTCAATGGGGCGGCCGAACAGGTCCTGCGGGTGACGCATGAAGTACTGCTCCATGGGATTATCGTAGGCGACGAGCGCGGAGAGGGAGGGCGCGTCTCCCCGGCGTCCAGCCCGACCCGCCTGCTGCCACATAGACGCCACCGTTCCCGGAAACCCCACGAGCACACTGGCATCCATGTCCCCAATATCAATGCCCAACTCCAGCGCGGTGGTGGCAATCACGGCCAACAATTCCCCTTCGAACAGCCGCTTTTCGATGGCCCGTCGGTCCTCAGGGCGATACCCGGCACGGTAGGATGCTACCCGATCGCGCAGATCAGGGGCCTGGCGCTCCAGCGCGTGGCGCACGTACTTGAGAATCAGCTCCGCGGTGCGCCGCGCCTTGGTAAAAGCGATCGTTCGGACCTTCTCCAAGACCAGGGCGGTGATAAGACGGGTCGCCTCGCTGTTGGGGCTGCGCCGGGTTTGGGTGACCGGATCGATGAGCGGTGGATTCCAAAGGACGAACGTGCGGGGACCTTGGGGAGAACCATCCCGGTCGACCACCACGGCTTCCGCGCCGGTGAGCTGGCGGAAGTGCTCCCCCGGGTTGGCAATGGTGGCCGAGGCCGCGATGACCCGCGGCCGGCTGCCGTAATGCGCGCACAATCGCCAGAGTCGACGGAGTACCAGCGCGACCTGGGAGCCGAAAATGCCCCGATAGGTGTGCGCTTCGTCGATAACCACGTATTCCAAGCCGCGCAGAAAGGTCGCCCATAGCGTGTGATGAGGCAGGATGCCCACGTGCAGCATATCCGGGTTGGTGAGGATGATTTGGGCCTCCTTGCGCAGACGGGAACGGGTGCGAGTCGGTGTATCCCCATCATAGGTTCCGTACAGCAGATTGGAAAACTCGTGTTGGGACAGCGCGTGGAGCGCCCGCATTTGGTCCTGGGCCAGGGCTTTGGTTGGATAGAGGTAAAGCGCGCGGGCTCGCCAATCCTGCGCCAAGGTTTCTAGCACCGGAATGTTGTAGCAAAGGGTCTTGCCGCTGGCCGTGCCTGTGGTAATGATAACGTTGTGGCCGGCCCGAGCCGCGTTGATAGCTTCAGCCTGGTGAAGGTAAAAGCGGGTGAGTCCCGCGGCCCGGACCGCCCGTTCCACGCGAGGGTGCAACGGGCGGTCCAGTTGGCCATAGGTTGCCCGCCGTCCCGGGATGTTCTCCACATGGACGATTTGGTTCCTGTACCAGCGCTGTTTGCGAACAGCCTCGAGAAATCGTGGCGGTGAAAAGGGCTGCGTTGTCATGCTCGTTGTCCACCAGGAGACGTTCTCGGTCTCCTCTACTGTGCTCCCCACTGTCGGACCAGTTCCACGAAGAGGCGCACCCCGTAACCAGTCGCCCCCTTGGGGCGGTAGTCCTTGGGCTTATCCACCCAGACCATGGAAGCCACGTCCACGTGCGCCCAGGGATACCCCTCGGTGAAGTGTTCCAGGAACTTGGCGCTAGTGGGCAGGCCGCCGTAGCGTCCGCCAGAGTTCTTTACCTCGGCCACATCGCTGCGAAGGGCCTCCTTGTACTCGTCCCACAAGGGCATCCGCCACACCCGCTCGCCACTCCGTGCAGCAGCCTGTTGCAGGCGCTCGGCCAGGGTGTCGTCATTGCTGAAGATGGCCTCGGCCTGAGGACCGAGGGCGATCATTTGCGCACCCGTGAGCGTGGCCATATCGATGACCGCGTCCGGGTTGAAACGTTCGGCATAGCCCAGCGCGTCGGAGAGGATCATGCGCCCCTCCGCGTCGGTGCTGATGATCTCCGCGGTCTTGCCCTTGACGTTGCGCAGCACATCCGCCGGGCGATAGGCGTTGGCGTCGGGCATGTTTTCGACGAAAGGCGTCAGCCCGACCACGTGGTAGGGCAGGTCCAGCAGGGCGATGGCCCGCATGGCTCCTAAGACAGCGGCCGCACCGGCCATGTCGTGCTTCATGCGCCACATGTCCTCGGAGCGCTTGAGGCTGATGCCCCCCGTGTCGAAGGTAATGCCTTTGCCCACGAGCACGATGGTAGGCAGGTCGTCACGCCCCGCGTTGTGTTCCAGGATGACGACGTGGGGGCGGTTGGCCGATCCCTGGGCCACGCCCAGGATGAAACCCATGCCCAGTTCCTCAAGCTGCGGATCCGTGAGCACGTCTGCCTTCAACCCCACCTCGTCGGCCATGGCCTGGGCGCGTCGGGCCAGTTCGGCCGGGGTAGCGATGTTGGGCGGTTCCATCACTTGGTCGCGGGCGAAGTTCACGCTGTCGGCCACAATTTTGCCCACGCGAGCGCCTTCCTGCAGGGCCGGGAGCTTGCCAGCGTCGAACTCGACGATGGTCAGGTGGGCAGGACCCTTGGGCGAGTCGTCCGGGGTCTGTTGGTACTTGCGGAAGGTGTAGAGGGTCAACTCCGTGCCCTCGACCAGGGCCTGGGCCGCGTCCTCAGGCGAGAGCCCTCCCACGCCAGCGCCGTGGACGATGGTCGCCATGTCCGCGGCCTTGACCTCACGTGCTTCCTTCGCTGCGGCCGCGGCGGCCTTGCGCACGGCCTCCAGGTTGAATTTCTCCTGTTCGCCCAGGCCGACGACGATCACCCGCTTCGCGGGCATGGTCCCCCGCGGGTAAAGGACGGCCGTCTGCCCCAGGGAACCGTCGATGTCCCCGCTGGCGATGAGCTCGCTGATGGCCCCGTTCAGGGCGTTGTCCACGGCACCGGTCGCACCGCCGGGGTGAGTTACGCCCTTGAAGAGGTTGACGACGAGGGCGTCCGTTTCTATCTTCACCACATTGCCCTGTTGAACCTCGACGTTCATGTTTCGCCTCCATGCACAGGTGAGTTTTGGAATAACGTGTTCATCAGGCGGCATGGCGGATGGCCTCGCAGGCATCCGTTCCTGCCCCATGCTTTACCGCATCGACGGTGCTCATCCCATCGGGCCACGATTTACCCTGTCACGGTCGACACGTGTCACTGCCTTAAGTATATCCCGAACAGGAGAAAAGGCCAGTGAGGGGAGAAACCGCAGGTTCGACCGAGGGATGAGTTGCTCGGCCGGAGAGGAGGCGTCCTTCCGGAAGGCCGAGGGGCTCGGAAGCCGGGCGTTTGCCCCACGGGGGCGGCCCTGTCGTCGAGCGGGTGGGCTCGTATGCCTCCTTACGGCCAGGCTGCCGCGCGTAGGAGTTCGTCGAAGGACATCCTTACGGTCAGCTTGCTGCTTTCGTCCGCAATATCGGGTGTGAGATAGGTGTAACGCACCATCTGCAGCCAGGCTCGCAAGGCCTCGTCCCCCGCGTGTTCTTGGATGTAGCGTCCGACCCGGAGTCCGACTTGGCGTTGAGCGTTGGGGGAAGGCAATCGGGTCAAAGCCTTGAAATTGTCCGGCCAGGGTGTAGGCATTCCACGGCTGTCGATACGATAATCTGGAGGAAGTAAATATGCCGTGGTCATACCGATCTTGAAGGGGTAAGCCATCTCAGCCTTGGATGGGACGGGGACAGGTTTCATGATGGCGAGCGCCAGGTTCCGGGCCAGCCTGAATTGGAGGGTCTTTTGTGGCGGCTCCGGCTGCGGAAGGAGCCAAAGGGTTGGATCAGCGATGACGGTGTCCCACCGGGACCGCTCTTTCTGGGTGAGCGTGCGAGTGCTCAAGAGGAGGCTCAGGGGCTTGTTGCCCGGAACGCCAAAGGCCGATCGGGAACGGGCGCAGGTGGCTTTCCAATCCTCCCATGCCGCGCGCACGAGAGATGAGGAAATGACGCGATAGGTGGCCTGGAGGCAAGTCCCCTCCAGGCGCACAAGAGGCCCACGAGCTCGCCAATCTCCCCAGGACCAGAGCCAGCGCCCGTCCGGCCGGTGATGGTAGAAGCGGACCGCATACCACTCCTGGCCCTCTGTGTCCGACCCTGCCAGAGTCACCCAGGCCCAGTCGCCCATGAGCGTCATTCGTCGCACCCGCATGGGCACGTCGAAGCCCCCGGTCAAGATGAAATCCGGCTGTATCTGGCGAGAGAACGCCTGTGTCAGCACGTCGGTCAGGGGGGGGTCTGCATAGGACGCCCACGATGGAGCTTCCTGGCCTCCACTGGCCAGGAAGCCGCGCAGAAGCGCTTCTTCGCGTTCGCGAGTGGCCTCAATATCGGTTCGGGCCACTTGAAGCGCCTGGAGTTGAAGGAACACGCGAGCGTCTGGTGGATGCGTCTTATCCACGCCCAGGAGCCAGGGAGAAGGGAGAACAACTTCCCGCGAACTCGTATCCAGTTGTGGCCATGCTGTGGTGGGGTCCAAGATCAGGCGGATGGGGCCCGGGCGGCCGATCAGGTGTTCGAGCAGTGGACAGAGGTCACTTTCTCGTTTACTCAGGGCGACCGCGGCCTGAGCATCAGCCCGGCGAGCCCGAATATCCCCACATGGCAACAGTTGCGGTGGTTGTTCATCCCCCCAGACGGTTGCGGTCGGCGTTGTCCAGAGCCATCGGCGCCCTACTCGTCGGTATACCCGCCCCCGGATGGTAGGAGTGATCGGCCAACCGGTTACGGTGATCGCGGCCCGATCGCCTGGCAACAGGTGCACGAACGTGACGCGCAGGGGGATGTCTTGTCCCACCAGGTGCTCCCACTGGAATTCCTGCGTCCAACGCCAGAGCTCAGAGGTGCTTGGGTCCAGGAGCTGGCGCCAGGTGATAGCATCCCCGGTACGGATGGCATCCTGTTCGGTAACGAGTTCCTCCTGGATGTCCTGCCGGATCATCTTCAGGACGTACTCGTAGCGCAGGCGTAGTCCCAAAGCGAGCAAAGCCATCCCCACCAGTCCAAGCGAGAGAAAGATGGCTCCCCGAAAAAGGAGCCGCCGGCGAGGTCTCCGAGTTCGGGGAGGTGCGGGTTCCGGACCGGAGAGCGGCGGCGGCTCTTCTCCGACATACCATTCAATGGGAGAGGACTCCCGTTTGCTCACATGGACTCCTCGCGAGCAGTCCCGTTTGTGCCACTATGGATGAAGGGGGAGAGGTCAGGATTTTGTTCGACCCAAGTTTTTGCCTTCTGGCGAACTTCCCCCGCCCACTGTTCGGCCTGCTGGCGGCCCACATCCTTTAGCTTGTCGACGACTTCGCTTCCCCGAGTGACCAACATTTCTTTCAACTCCTGACGCTGTTCCTCCGGCAAACTGATGGCCACAGCATAACCGAGGCCCACGCCGATTAACATACCCGTCCAGAATACCAGTTTCCTCAGCCTCATTTCTCTCACCTCCCTCTGTTTCCCTTTATTTCTTTGGACTCAGTGGTCTTGCGATGAGTTGGGTCGTACGTCGGCAATCACCTGGGCCGCCTTGCGCACGAAAGCCAGGGTCTTGGACACCTTGACCGTTGGTGTGACGACCGTCTTGCTCATGTACGTGGCCGTGCCTTTGACCACTCGGACTGTCTCGTCCAAATCCCGGATAAGGGGCTGGAGTTCCTCGTGAATGGTACGGACGAGACGGTAAATTTGCCAGGCCAGGATGCCCACCAGAACCCCGAGGACAATGGATTCGACAGCCAGGAAAATAATTGCAATGTCGCGAACGGTAGCCATAATGGTCGTTGTACCTCCTCTAACGTCATCTTTTCCTTTAAGCCCCTAGTGGGGCGAACGGACATGTTTGCCTTTGTGCTCCCACCAATCGTCCAGGTAGAAAACCAGCGCCGCGACAAGGATGCCATATTCGACGTGGACGACGCCGATTTCAAACAGGTGAACGGGAGCGTAAACGGACAGCACCTGGCCCAGAATGAAACCGCCAACGCCCAGCGCCCAAAATTTGGGCATCTCTCGCAGGGTTCGCGCTTTGAAAAATGCCGCGCCTGCTCCCATCAGGGTGCCCAAGAGGACAACGAGAACGATGCCGGGCCAGGTGATTTCTATCATATGCTGCTCTCCTGCGGGCATGGTTTGACTTCCTGGGGAGTTCGGATCGTGTTCTGAATCCTCTCCTGCTGCAAAGCCAGAATCCCTCCGCCCAGGCACTCGTCGCCCCGGTAGAAGACAGCCCCTTGGCCCGGGGTGATGTCCCGTAAAGGCTCGTCGAAGTAAACATGTACCCGGTCTTCGTCCTCGGGCACGAGCGTGGCCATCACCTCACGCGCCTTGTAGCGGATTTTCACCGCGGCCCGCAGCGGGCCGGTCGGCTCCTCCCCCGAAATCCAGTGAACTTGCTCGACCCAGGCGCTGTCCCGCCCCAGTTCTTGCCAGGTGCCGACAATGATCGCGTTGTGCTTCTGGTCCAAAGCCAGGACATAAAGGGGCTCCGGGGAAGAGAGTCCCAACCCTTTGCGTTGCCCAATGGTGTAAAAGGGCAGTCCTCGATGCGTGCCCACACGGGTGCCGTCTGTGCGCAGGATCGGCCCCGGCCGAATGGCCCCGTTTCCCCATTGCCTGAGGAAACGGCGATAGTCTCCATCGTGGACGAAACACAAGTCCTGGGATTCGGCCCGAGACGCGGTGGGCAACCCCCGTTCATGGGCCATCGCTCGCACCTGGGTCTTGGTGTAGTCGCCTACTGGGAAAAGCAGGTGGGCCAGATGCTCCTGTGTGACCATATAAAGCACGTAGGACTGGTCCTTGCGCTCGTCCACCCCCTTGAACAGCCGATACAGACCATCCCCGGTATGTCGTACCCGGGCATAGTGGCCGGTCGCCAGGTAATCCGCGCCCAGGGCCAGGGCGTGCCTGTACAGGACTCCTAAACGGATATGCCGGTTGCACTGCAGACAGGGGTTGGGGGTGACGCCTTGCAGGTATCCATCGATGAAGTAGTCGACGACGTGTTGCTTGAAAGGCTGCTCGACATTGAGAAGGTAGAAGGGGATGTCCAGGGCGTCCGCGACGGAGCGCGCGTCCTTCACCGCCTCAGGAGTGCAACACTTGTTGCTGCGACTGACGCCACACTCCGCCTCGGCCCACAGTCTCATCATGACGCCGATGACATCGTATCCCTGTTCCTTGAGTAACGCTGCGGCCAGCGATGAATCTACTCCACCGCTCATGGCCACGACCACCCGCTTTCCACTCATGCGTTGTGTCCTGCTCCTTTCCCCGCCATCATGATCCTGCATGTCTCAATCGTCGTACCACGTCTTCCAGCACGTGTACCGTCTGGACGATCGCGTTCTCGTCGCTTTGCCGTCCCAGGGTCAAGCGAATATGGCCTACGGCCTCCTCGGGGGGAATGCCCATGGCCGTCAACACGTGCGAAGGCGTTTGAGCGGCGCTGGTGCAAGCCGAACCGCTGGACGCGGCCACTCCCGCCAGGTCCAGAGCCATCAAGACACGACCGCTCTCCAGGCCCCCTATCACAAAAGACGCGTGGTTGGGCAGCCGTTCTTGAGGATGCCCTGTCAGATATACGTCGGGAATACGCGTCAGGACGTGTTGCACGAGGTGGTCTCGCAGAAGGCGAAGACGTTCACACTCCCTCTGCCGGGACGTTTGGGCCAAGGTCAACGCGGCGGCCATCCCCACGATGCCGGGCACGTTCTCCGTCCCCGCGCGACGTCCGTTCTCCTGGCGTCCTCCCGTGAGCTGCGGCCGAAGTGGGAGAGAGCGACGCAAGTAGAGGACACCAATGCCCTTGGGACCGTAGATTTTGTGCCCGCTCAAAGTAAGCGCGTCCACGCCAAGCGCCTGGACATCCAGGGAGAAGTAATTGGCTGCCTGGACCGCGTCGGTGTGAAAGGGGATCCCTCGCTCCCGGCAGAGAGCCGCGATGTCCGCCAGCGGTTGCACGGTGCCCACCTCGTTGTTGGCGTACATGATGCTCACCAGGGCCGTTTCAGGACGGAGGGCCGCTTCGACGTCCTTCACCCGGACCCGGCCGTTGCCATCTACAGGCACCACGGTCAGGTCTACATTGTAATGCTCGTGCAGGTCTTGGGCCGTCTCCAGGACTGCCTTGTGTTCGACCGCGGAGATGACGAGATGCCGTCTGTGGCCCTCGGTCGGTTGGGCCAGGACGATGCCACGCAATGCCAGGTTGTTGCTCTCCGTCGCGCCGGAGGTGAAAACGATCTCTTGTGGTGAGCAATTCAGGATGTCGGCCACCTGAGCCCGAGCCCTGCGCACGGCCCGGGCCGCGTCCTGACCCAGCCGGTGTAAGCTGGAGGGGTTTCCGTAGTGCTCCCGCAAGTAGGGAAGCATGGCGTCCAGCACGCGCGCGTCGACCGGCGTTGTTGCCGCGTGATCCAGATAAATTGCCGTTCTACCCGGCACCCTATGTTGGCCCATGAGAAAGGAGGACTCTGGCATAGTTTCTCCGTTCTGTCCCAATAATCCCCCTCATTCTAGCATCTTTGTAAGACGCCAACAAGGTCGGTGGGCGGATGTAGGGGGCTTATCAATGCTGAAGCTCCCTCGCGACTCGTCAGGGACGATCTCCATTTTGCTCAAAAAGTTTGACAAAATTCCCCGCTTGTGTTATGCTGGCCCTGTGACAATCGAATAACTCTGGATCTCATCCAGAGGGGGGGAGGGACCGGCCCTGAGAACCCCCGGCAACCTGGCCGAAGACGTGGATGTCCCGGTCAAGGTGCCAATTCCGGCAGGTGGGGTGCGCCCGCCTGGAAGATGAGAGGTGACTCTCGTATTTCAAAGCGCGCTCCGACCGGAGGGCGCTTTTTTTGATTCTCGCCGGACGTGTTCTTCTCCCCATATCCCATGCCCTGAGGTGATGAATTACCATGACGGTCGTCGTAACCGGTTCTATTGCCTACGATTACATTATGTCCTTTCCCGGCAGGTTTCGTGACCACATCTTGCCGGAGAATATCGGTAACCTCAGTCTCTCTTTCCTGGTCGACTCCATGACCAGACGGCGCGGTGGTTGTGCCCCGAACATCGCCTATAGCCTGCGCTTGCTGGGCGTCCGGCCGCGCATCATGGCAACGGCCGGCCAGGACTTCGGTGACTACATGCGCTGGCTTCAAGAGCAGGATATCGACACAACCTGGTTGCGGGTCTACCGGGACGAGTTCACCGCGTCGTTTTTCGTCAGCACCGATGAGGAGAACAACCAAATCGCCAGTTTCTACACCGGGGCGATGGCCCGGGCTCGCGATCTTTCCTTTTATGATGTCGACACGTCGGACGTGGAACTCGTGGTCGTTAGCCCTAACGATCCAGAAGCCATGCGCCGTTATGTGCGTGAGTGTGCTGCCTTGGACCTGCCCTTTATCTACGACCCGAGTCAGCAAATCGTCCGTCTGGAGGCCCAAGATCTGGCCGAGGGGATCGACGCGGCCCGACTGGTCATCTGTAACGATTACGAGTATGAGCTCATCAAGCACAAAACCGGCCTGGATGACCATCAACTGCTCACTCGTGCCGGTACCCTGGTGGTGACGGAAGGGGAGAAGGGCTCGAGCATTTACACGGAAAAGGGGCGGATTCATATTCCCCCCGCGCCACCGCGACGGATCGCCGACCCGACCGGAGTCGGGGATGCGTACCGGGGTGGGCTCATCGCCGGGATGCTGCACGGGCTCCCCTGGGAGGTCTCGGGCCGGCTGGGCAGTCTGGCCGCGACGTACGCCCTGGAGTACGCCGGTCCTCAGGAACACGCGTATACGCTGGAGGAGTTTATCGAGCGCTACAAGGAGACGTTTGGGGAATCCCCAGAGCTGGCGGTTCTGAATCAGAAGCGGGTCCAGGCCTCGGTATCTCGGAAGGGAGAACCCGGATGATCCTGCGCAGAGATCATTTCTCGGAAGAGTGGTGTTCTGGCAAGAGAGGCTGATGATGACTCACATCTCCGTTGCACAATGGCATCGTCTCCCTGTGCCCAGACAACCGGTCGAACTGGTGGAACGCAAAGGGGTTGGACATCCGGATACCATCTCCGATGCTCTTGCCGAGGCGATTTCCCAGGCGCTCTCTCATACATACGTCGATCTCTTTGGTGGTATCCTTCACCATAACATTGACAAGGGACTGCTTGTGGCCGGGATGACCGAACCGGAACCGGGTGGAGGGCGAGTGGTGGAGCCCATGCGCCTGGTCGTCGGTGACCGGGCCGTACTTTCTTATCGGGGCGTGGACATCCCTGTCGATCGGCTGGTGTGGGAGACGGTCGAGCGATGGGTCACGCAGCATTTGCGTTTCGTGGACCCTGTCCGTCATCTGGTTATTCAGAACGAGCTCAAGCCCGGCTCCCCGGAACTGGTGGACATCTTCAATCGCGAGCGGGTGGTCGCCAACGACACTTCGGCCGCGGTGGGGTACGCTCCTAGGAGTCCTTTGGAAGAGATGGTCTATGGCGTCGAACGTTATCTCAATAGCAGCGAGTTCAAGGATCGTCACCCGGAGGTGGGAGAAGACGTAAAAGTCATGGGCGCACGGCAGGGGGACGACGTCACCTTGACTCTGGCAGCCGCGTTCGTGGACCGATTTATCGATCGGGAGGCCACTTACTTTCGGCTCAAGGAGGATGTCTTGGCGGAGGTGACGGCTTTTTTGCAGGCACACTTCGGCGATCGTTTCGCCCACATTCAGGTCGATCTCAACACGCTGGACGCGCCCGGCCGTGGGGTTGCCGGCATGTACCTGACGGTTCTGGGCACCTCTGCCGAGGGGGCGGACTGCGGTGAGGTGGGACGGGGCAATCGGGTCAATGGCGTCATCGCGCTCAATCGTCCCATGGGAACTGAAGCCGCTGCCGGCAAGAATCCGGTCAGTCATGTGGGCAAGATCTACAACTTCCTCAGCCATCACATTGCCAACGAAATCTATCAACGAGTGGAAGGTCTGGAGGAGGTGTACGTCTGGCTGTGCAGCCAGATTGGGCGGCCCATCGAAGACCCTTTGATTGCCTCGGCCCAGGTGGTATTGGCGCCGGGCGTCCAACTGGGCGATGTGCGGTCCGCCATTCAAGAGGTGGTCGCCAGGGAACTGGCCGACATCTACACCTTCACCGCGCGCATTTCTCGCGGAGAGTTCTCAGTCTGGTAAAGAGTAACACATTCCAATCCGTGTGAGGAGGAGAACCAGTGACGATGGTACCACACGATGTAAAAGATCTGAGTCTGGCCGATGCAGGTTTGTTGCGCATCGAATGGGCGTGGAAGGAAATGCCAGTTTTGCAGCTCATCGAGAAGCGTTTTCAAGCGGAGAAACCGCTGAAGGGGGTCCGCATTGGCGCTTGTCTGCACGTGACTACCGAGACGGCCAATCTGATGCGGGTCCTGAAGGCGGGTGGGGCCGAGGTGGCCCTGACCGCATCGAACCCGTTGAGCACCCAGGATGATGTGGCTGCCGCTGTCGTGGCGCATTTTGGTATCCCTGTATACGCCATTAAAGGGGAAGACAACGAGACCTATTATCGACACATCCACGCCGTACTGGATACCCGGCCCAACATCACCATGGACGATGGGGCGGACCTGGTGAGCACGCTGCACAAGGACCGCACCGAGCTGCTCAAGCATGTGCTGGGGGGAACGGAGGAGACAACGACGGGCGTCATTCGTTTACGGGCTATGTCGAACGATGGGGCCTTGCGCTATCCCATCATCGCTGTGAACGATGCGATGACCAAGCACCTGTTTGATAACCGTTATGGCACCGGACAAAGCACCATCGACGGGATTATTCGGGCGACGAACATCTTGCTGGCAGGCAAGACGTTCGTCGTGGCCGGGTATGGTTGGTGTAGTCGCGGCATTGCCATGCGGGCTCATGGCCTGGGAGCGAACGTCATCGTCACAGAAGTGGACCCCCTCCGGGCCCTGGAAGCCCGGATGGACGGGTTCCGGGTGATGAAGATGATCGATGCTGCCCGGGAGGGAGACATTTTCGTCACGGCGACCGGCGACAAACACATCATCGACAGGCCTCACCTGGAGGTCATGAAAGATGGCGCTATTATGGCCAATTCTGGCCATTTCAACGTGGAGATCAACATCCCTGCCCTGGAGGAGATTTCTGTGAGCAAACGCCGCATTCGCCCCTTCCTGGATGAGTACGCGACCCGAGATGGCCGCAAGCTCTACCTCATCGGGGAGGGGCGCCTGGTGAATCTGGCCGCTGCCGAGGGACATCCCAGCGCGGTGATGGATATGTCCTTTGCCAATCAGGCCCTCTGCGCCGAGTACATTTACACCCATCACCAGGAATTGACCCCTCAGGTGTACGGGGTGCCGGAGCACATCGACAAAGACATCGCTCGGCTCAAGTTGGCAAGCATGGGCATCGAGATTGATACCTTGACCGACGAACAGGCCCGGTACCTGGCTTCATGGGAGGAGGGGACGTAAACGTGAAGTAGGTGATACGGGAGATGGGACGGGGAGCCTCGTTGCTCCCCTCATCTCCTGAGTAATTGGGAAGTCATCGTCAAACAGTCCATTCGCTTGACCAAGATAAGGAGTTTGACCATGAGTACGACATTCATGCGTTCACCCAAATTATTGTTTACCAGTGAGTCGGTTACGGAAGGCCATCCTGACAAGATGTGTGATCAGATCTCCGATGCCGTCCTCGACGCGGTATTGGCCCAGGATCCTTACGGTCGGGTCGCTTGCGAAGCGGCTACCAAGACGGGGTTCGTCATGTTGCTGGGGGAGATCACCACATCTGCTCAGTTGAATTTTGATGAGATCGTCCGCCAGGTCATCCGGGACATTGGCTACACCAACAGCGAGTATGGCTTCGACGCCGATACGTGCGCGGTGCAAGTGGCCATTGCGAAACAGTCCCCAGATATCGCCCTGGGGGTCGACAGGGCCCTGGAAGCAAAGACGGGCCAGATGAGTGAGGAAGAGGTCGAGGCCATTGGCGCCGGCGATCAGGGCATGATGGTGGGATTTGCCTGTAACGAGACGCCCGAGCTGATGCCCCTCTCCATCAGTCTGGCCCACGGACTGACTCGCCGCCTGGCCGAAGTGCGCAAGCAAGGCATCCTGGCGTATCTACGCCCGGACGGCAAATCCCAGGTGACGGTGGAGTACAGGTACGGGAAACCGGTGCGAGTGGACACAGTGGTCATCAGCACCCAACACGCGCCGGATGTGGGTCAGGACCAAATCCGGGAGGATGTCATCGAGCATGTGATCCGACCCGTGGTGGGACAGTGGTTGGATGAAGGAACCCGTATTTTCGTCAATCCGACCGGCCGTTTTGTGATGGGAGGTCCCATGGGGGATGCCGGCTTGACCGGCCGCAAGATCATCGTGGATACTTACGGGGGCGTCGCGCGTCACGGTGGAGGTGCGTTCTCCGGCAAAGATCCCACGAAGGTGGACCGGTCGGGGGCGTACGCCGCTCGCTATGTGGCCAAGAACATCGTGGCCGCGGGCCTGGCCGACCGGGTGGAGCTGCAGATTTCTTACGCCATTGGCGTGGCCCAGCCGGTGAGCCTGAGCATCGAGACCTTTGGTACCGGCCGGGTTTCGGATGACGTGATTGTGGCGTTGGTCGAGCGGCATTTCGACCTGCGTCCGGCGGCTATCATCCGCGATCTGGATCTGCGGCAGCCCCTCTACCGTCAGGTCGCTGCATACGGTCACTTTGGACGCCCGGATCTCAATCTTCCCTGGGAGCGTACGGACAAAGCCGACCTCCTGCGGGCAGAAGCCGGGTTGAGAGGAGCTGTGCGTGAGCGGGCTGGCCAACCGGTGCGTTAGGTCCGTTCTTCCGTTTTTCCATCGCCCGACAGTGGCGACAGATGTCCACGGGACCGTGAACTGTTGTTACACTCCCTACCCTGAGGGGAACGGCACACCTCTCAGGGTAGGTTCGCGACAGCCTGCGGGGACAACCGCGGCATAGGATTTTTAGAGTTCTTATTGTTGCAAGGGAGCAGGCAACGGTACTGCCGTCGTCTACTTGAGCGCTTACCTGCCTGGCACAAGGCGATGAGAGAGAGAACAACCCCAATGATTGGATAACCCCTTCACCGACCCGTCAACGATTTAGAACGTTGAAAAGCTCTGACGGCAGGTCGTTTCTTCCCCTATTCCCACTTCTGAGGTAAAATTCCTGGTGGCGGCTCGGGGCAGGAAGAACTCCTTAATATGAACCCGGTCGATGCCCGTTCCTCATAAAAAAGCGGATAGATCGGCCAATGACATTGGACAAACGAACTGACCGCTAAAAGCGCCTGACTCACATACCCATGCAAGCGTTTGTTGGCTCAGGCAACTTCTGATGGGTGTCGATTGATGCTAGGCCCGCTCCTTCCTTGAGAGAGGAAAAGAATTGGTAACAATTCAGGGAAGTGCGATGACGAGCGTCGAAAGTCTTCTTGTTCCGGTGCTCTGGGAAGATCGTTGAACGCGTTTCCCCGATCTCTTGGCGGGGCGTTCAATCCTACGCCATCTTTGCACCAGGTGAGGCCTGGAAAGCCCTGAATAGTTACAAAGCTTGTGCTCACTCAAGGCAGCATCCAATGATGCCGGAATGAAATCAGCCGGAGTTCACCATGAAAAGATCTACGTTGCAGCCGGATACAGAAAAATCCCCCACCGCTTCGGCCCCCCGTCCTAAAGCCCGCATTCTCGTTGCAGAGGATGACACGGCGTTACGACGTTTATTGGAGATGTCCTTGCGTTCCAGCCGCTATGAGGTCTTGGCAGCTCCTGATGGGCAAAAAGCCCTGGAGCTCTTCCTCCAGGAACCGGTGGACCTGGCTATCCTCGATATTATGATGCCAAACATGAATGGCCTGGAATTGTTGCAGGAGATCCGCAAACGGTCCGACTTGCCGGTCATCATGTTGACCGCCCTGAACCGCCCGGGCGATGTGGTGTCCGGCCTGCAGATGGGCGCGGATGATTACATCATCAAGCCTTTTACGTTTAAGGTGGTGGAAGCCCGTGTGGAGGCCGCGCTCCGTCGCGCTCGGTGGGCGAAAGAACGGCGGCCGTCGGGCCTGTTGAATCTGTGTGGAGTCCGCCTGGACGCGGCTGCGCGCGAGGTGTACGTGGATGGAGAGCCCGTCTATTTGACACCTATCGAGTTCTCCTTACTTTATTACCTGATGGCTCACGCGAACGAGGCTGTGAGTAAGGATACGCTCTTCCGTGAGGTCTGGGGATACGAATTCGCCGGCGATAGCAATCTGGTGGAGGTGGCCATCCGGCGGTTGCGGCGCAAGATCGAGAAGGATCCCCGACGCCCGCGCCGTATCGTGACCGTGCGCGGGGTGGGCTACAAGTTCTGTTCACCGAAGCATCGAACAGGCGAGGGAACGGAACCGGGATGAGGATCTTGACATCCCCTGCCTCCTCCGGCGGACCTGGAGTGCGGGGTCGGGGCGTTACACCCCCGCGGCAGACCGCGAGGACGAGAGGAGAGAGGCCATGATTGCCCGGGTGCAGGGACGTGTCGTTGATAAACGAGATGGCGTACTGGTCGTCGATGTGGGAGGCGTGGGGGTGGCTGTCAATGTGCCTACCCCGCTGGCCGCCCAAACGCCGTTGGATGAAGTCGTTCTTTTGTATACCCACCTTCACGTGCGCGAGAACGAACTTTCCCTTTATGGGTTCGGGACTCAAGAGGAACGCGATCTCTTCCACCTGCTTCTGGGGGTCTCTGGTGTGGGGCCGCGGCTGGCCTTGACACTTATTTCTGCCCTTGGCTCGGTCGCCGTCCGGCAAGCTATCTTGCAAGAGGAGCCGGCGCTCCTCAGCCGGGTTTCCGGCGTGGGCAAAAAAACGGCCCAGAAGATCGTGTTGGAACTGAAGGACAAGGTCTCAGCACCCGAGGGTGTGATGAAAGTGGCAAGTACTCTTCACGCTGTGGACGCGGAAGTCATTGACGCGTTGGTCGCCCTGGGGTACAGCGTCGTCGAAGCCCAAGGCGCGGTTCAGGGACTCCCTGAAGACGTCACCGATGTCGGCGAGCGTTTGCGCCTGGCCTTGAGTCGTCTGGCGGTTTGAATCCCCCTTCGCCACACCAAACCGGGAGGTTCATCATGGACAAGAAGAAAATTTTGGAGAAACAGCACGCGTATCTCTGGCCCAATTATCTGCTCTACTACACCGAGCCATTGCCGCTGGAGCGAGGCGAAGGCCTCTATGTGTGGGACGTGGAAGGGAATCGCTACCTGGATTTCTTCGGCGGCATCCTGACCACCAGTGTGGGACATCGTCATCCCAAGGTGACAGAACGAGTCAAGGCCCAGGTGGATAAGATCATCCACACGTCTACCCTTTATCCCCACGAAAACGCGGTGAACCTGGCGGAGAAGTTGGCCCGTCTGGCCCCGGGCCGCCTGCAACAGTCCTATTTCACCAATTCCGGGACGGAAGCCAACGAGACGGCCGTCTTACTGGCCCGGGTCTACACGGGCCGGCAAGAGGTCATCGCATTACGCCACGGTTATAGCGGCCGCTCGGCCCTGGCGATGAGTCTCACCGGCATTGCCAGTTGGCGCATCGGCGGAACTCAGGTGCCCGGCATCAAGCACGCGCCTAACCCCTATTGTTACCGTTGCCCGTTGAAGTTGACGTATCCTCAATGCGGGGTGGCGTGTGCTCACGCGGTAGAAGATGTCATCAAGACCTCTACATCGGGGAAGATCGCGGCCCTGTTGGCGGAGCCCATCCAAGGTGTGGGAGGATTTGTGACGCCGCCACCCGAGTACTTTCAAATCGTGGCTGACATTGTCCACCATTACGGGGGCTTGTTGATCATCGACGAGGTGCAGACGGGCTTTGGACGTACGGGGACGTATTGGTTTGGCATCGAACATTGGGGGGTAGAGCCGGACATCATGACCATGGCCAAGGGCATTGCCAACGGCTTTCCCTTGGGGAACACTATGACGCGTCCGGAGATTGCGGCTTCCATGGTTGACGCCGGGTTGAGCATTAGCACGTTCGGCGGGAATCCCGTTTCCACGGTAGCTGCGCTGGCCACTCTCGAGGTCATGGAAGAGGAAGCCGATCCCGACCATGTGGCCGAGGTGGGGAAGGTCCTTCGCGAGGGGTTAGAACACCTGGAGGAAAAGTATCCACTCATCGGCGAGGTGCGCGGGAAAGGGTTGATGCAAGGAGTGGAGCTGGTCCAGGACCGGGAGACAAAAACGCCTGCGCCTCAGGCGGTCAACCTGCTTTTCGAGGAGACTCGGGCCCGAGGGCTTCTCATCGGCAAAGGGGGGGCGTACGGGAACGCCGTCCGCATTGCGCCTCCCTTGACGGCCACGAAGGCTCACGTGGAAGAAGCGCTGGACATTCTCGATCATGCCCTGGCCCGGGTTCAAGAGGACGTTTCCTAAAGGGGGAATTCGCGTTCGGGGAATGTCGCCTGGGGGCTAAACTGATGCCTCTGCCGCCACGTATGGTAAAGTTGACAGAGGCTTCATTGCCTTTTTATAATCTGTGGCTTGGCACGCGCCGTCCGCGCGCGGGAGGATAAAATCATGCAGTTCAACGTATCCGGCCTGTTGAAAGGGCCCATTGGGGCCATCCGTGAGTATGATTTCGAAGAGCGCGTGCTGCAACATCTGACCGATGAGGCCGACTTGATTCAGCCGCTCTTGGGACATGTGCGCTTGATGCGCACCCGAGAGGGCATCCTGGCCATCGGGAGAGTACACACACGTGCACAAATGGTGTGCAGTCGCTGTCTGGCACCTGCCTACTACGACCTGGATATCGACGTCGAGGAGGAATTCTATCCGACAGTTGAAGTCTATACCGGCGCTATCTTGCCCTGGCAGGAAATGACCGACGACCGGGCGCTGCTCATCGATGCCCGGCACATTTTGGACATGACCGAGGTGGTCCGCCAGGATTTGATCATTTCTCTGCCCATGCAGCCTCTCTGTTCTGAGGATTGCAAGGGACTGTGTCCTGTTTGTGGCGCCAATCTCAATGATGGCCCGCATGAGTGTCACACGGAGGAGTTCGACCCTCGGTGGGAGACCCTGGCCCGGTTGAAACTGTAGCTCGGATTGCGCTCGGATGAAGGCCCCTTCGGCCGTCCGGGAAACGCAGGAAGCGTGAAGGGTCCGCCTCCACGCGGTGTTACCATACGCATTGTGTGTTGCCATACTTTGATGTCATGGAGGGAGAGCCAATGACTCCGTTGCCAAAACGAAAAGTATCGAAGGGACGCCGAAATCGCCGTCGTTCTCACGACGGACTGGGTCCCGTTCACCTGGTGGAGTGTCCGCACTGTCATCATAAGCACCGACCCCACAGTGTTTGCCCTTACTGCGGTTATTACAAAGGCGAGCCGGTGGTGGAAATCGAAGAAGAAGAATAACAAAAAGGGGGACAGGAGGCGTTTTTCTGTCCCTTTTGTCCCGAATTTGTGTTCAGGAGCTTGCAATGGCCCGACACGCCTGGCTTTTCCCCGGTCAGGGATCCCAATTTGTAGGTATGGGACAAGACCTGGCCGATGCTTTTCCTGGGGCACGTGCCGTCTTTTTGCGGGCGGATGAGGTGTTGGGAATCCCGCTTTCTCGACTCATGTTCGAGGGGCCGGAGGAGGTTCTCACCGACACCCTGAACGCGCAGCCCGCGATCTTTACCCACAGTGCGGCCGTGCTGGCTGTGATTCGCGAGCACAGACCGGGTTGGCTGCCGGATTTTGCGGCCGGACATTCTCTGGGAGAGTACAGCGCCCTCTATGCGGCCGGCGTCTTTACGTTCGAGGAGGCCCTTCGCCTGGTCCGTGAGCGAGGACGCCTTATGAAGGCCGCCGGAGAGCGCCAACCCGGCGGGATGGCGGCCCTTCTTGGCCTCGACATGGCGTCGGTTGAGGGGTTGTGCAGGCAAGCGGAGGAGGAAACGAATCAGCCTGTTCGCGTCGCTAATGACAACTGTCCGGGACAGGTGGTGATCTCCGGAGCTATTCCGGCACTGGAACGGGCCATGGATTTGGCCAAGGCGGCCGGCGCCCGGAAAGTGGTGCGCCTGGCCGTCAGCATTGCCGCCCATTCTCCCCTCATGGAAGTGGTGTCAGATGAGTTTGCGGAACGGGTGCGCGCGACGCCCCTGTCGTCTCCTGAGGTGCCGGTGGTCATGAACGCCATTGCCCGCCCGGCCCGGGATCTGGATGAGGTGCGCCAAGCCCTTATTGCTCAGTTGATCTCGCCAGTTCGCTGGACGGAGAGTGTGCGTTACATGCTGAATCAGGGCGTAGACTCGTTCTTCGAGCTGGGACCGAAGGACGTGCTGACAGGCCTGGTCAAACGCATCGACCGCAAGGCCGGGCGCAAAGCCGTGGGAACGGCGGAACGTCTGGCATCGTTCCTGGGAGGAGATGGTTGAGCAGGAGAAGGCTGAAAAACCGACGATGTGCCCGACAAGGCATGGTCGTTCGAGTTCACACGAGATACATTGGGAGGGATGGATGCGAGGGCTAAAGGACAAAGTCGCGGTGATCACAGGAGCCTCTCGAGGCATCGGCCGGGGCATTGCCTTGCGCCTGGCAGAAGAAGGCTGCAAGGTGGTCGTCAATTATAATCACAGCGCTGAGGCGGCCCAGGCGGTAGTGGAGCATATCGTGAGTCGAGGGGGAGAGGCCGTCGCTATCCAGGCGGATGTTTCTGACTACCGTCAGGCTCAGAACCTCATCAAAGAAGCCGTCAAGGCCTTCAGCCGGATTGACATCCTCGTGAACAATGCCGGAACGACCCGGGATCAACTTCTCCTTATGATGAAGGAAGGGGATTGGGACACGGTGATGAACACGAATCTCAAGTCGTGTTATAATGTCAGCAAGGCGGCGTTGCGCCCAATGATGAAGCAGCGTTTTGGGCGCATCATCAACATCAGTTCCGTGTCGGGGCTGGCCGGTCAGGCCGGACAGTGCAATTACGCCGCATCCAAAGCGGGGATGATCGGTTTTACCAAGAGCCTGGCGAAAGAGGTGGGTTCTCGTAACATCACGGTCAATGCGGTAGCCCCAGGGTATGTGCCCACCGACTTGACCAACGTGTTGCCTGAAGAAATGGTAAAAGCTATGGTCGAGATGACGCCGCTGGGTCGTGCCGGCACGCCAGAGGACGTGGCCGCGGCTGTCGCCTTCCTGGCGTCAGAAGACGCGGCTTTCATTACGGGACAAGTCCTGACGGTGGATGGTGGTCTGGTGATGCAATAGGTGGAGCAGGATGAGCGAACAGGGCGAGACCGAGACCGTCGGCAAGATCATCATTTCTCCCGAGGTGCTCCTGACCATCGTCAGGTTCACGACGATGCAAGAGCCGGGGGTTGCCCGCCTGGCCGGGCATGCTCGTGCTTACAATAGCCCGCCATTGCGGGGCAAGCGGTCCCGACAGGACGGAGTCGCCGTGCTGGTCCAGAATGGACGAGTCAGCGTGCGCGTGCATGTCATTGCTGACGGCCGCGTGAGTGCGCGTGAGTTGGGGGAAAACTTGCAAGATCACATTGCCAACGCCCTGGAAGAGATGGTCGGAATGCCTGTTGAAGCCGTTCACGTGGTCATCGATGACGTGGAACCCAACGACCGGACCAATCGCCTATGAAACCACGACAGCGCGCCCGGATTCTGGCCTTGCAAGCCCTGTTCGAGATCGATAGTGTCGGCCATGATCCGGAAGAGGTCATGAACCGACGACTTCTCACGCATCCCTTGCCTCCCCCTGCTGCCCATCTGATGCGGACCCTGGTGCGTGGGGTCCTCGCCGACCGGGGACATCTGGATCAGTTAATTGCACGTTTTGCCCCTGAGTGGCCGGTCGAGCAACTAGCCATTGTGGACCGAAACATCCTTCGCATGGCCCTGTGGGAATTGACCAGCCCGGAGATGGATACGCCGGTGCGGGTGGTCATCAACGAGGCCGTGGAGTTGGCGAAGCTTTTCGGGGCCGATAGTAGCCCTCGTTTTGTCAACGGCGTCCTGGCCACGGCGGTACGCGAGTTGGGGGTATGGGAACGGCAGAAACAGAGACGGAAGTCCAAGCGGGCGAGGAAGTACAGTGGCAAAGAGCCCGTCGAAAAATAAGGAAGCCCGGACGCTCTCACAAACGCGTTCGGTAGGGCAGTCAAACCTGATTTCAGGAGGCTCGCAATGGCGCGGGAACGTGTACTCATTATGGGCGCGGCAGGCCGGGATTTCCATAACTTCAACACGGTCTTCCGCGATGACGGACATTACGAGGTTGTCGCCTTTACGGCAACCCAGATTCCTAACATCGAAGGACGCAAGTATCCCCCTGAACTGGCCGGTCCCCTCTATCCAGATGGCATCCCCATTTACGCCGAGGCCGATCTAGAGCGCCTTATCCGAGATCTGAATGTGGATACAGTAGTCTTCGCTTACAGCGATGTCTCACACGAGTATGTCATGCATCGGGCCTCACGCGCGTTGGCGGCCGGGGCCGACTACCTTCTTTTGGGGCCGAAACGCACTATGCTCCGGTCTAATAGGCCTGTGGTTGCCGTTTGCGCAACCCGGACGGGCAGTGGCAAGTCACAGACCACCCGCTATGTCGCCGATCTGTTGCGCGGCTGGGGATATAAAGTTGCTGTTATCCGGCATCCTATGCCCTACGGCAACCTGGTCGAACAGGCGGCCCAGCGCTTCGCTACGTATGAAGATTTGGACCGCTATCATTGCACCATCGAGGAGCGAGAAGAGTACGAACCCCATATTGATCGAGGAAACGTCGTTTTTGCCGGGGTAGATTACGGCCGTATTTTGAAGATGGCCGAAGAAGAAGTCGATATCCTTCTCTGGGACGGAGGTAATAACGATCTGCCCTTCTACCGCCCCGATGTTCATATCGTGGTCACCGATCCTCTGCGCGCAGGCCACGAATTGCGTTATCATCCGGGTGAGACCAATTTACATCTGGCCGACATCGTGATCATCAACAAGGTGGATACTGCCGGCGAAGAGGCCATACGCCAGGTGCGTGAAAACGTCCGCCGTGTGAATCCGGATGCCGCCATTGTGGAAGCGGCGAGCCCTATTTTTGTGGAGGATCCCAACGCGGTGCGGGGCAAGCGTGTGCTGGTCATCGAGGATGGTCCCACGCTGACCCACGGCGGCATGTCGTTTGGCGCCGGTGTCGTGGCCGCGCAAAAGTTCGGTGCCGCGGAATTGGTCGACCCGCGGCCCTACGCGGTGGGATCCATTCGCGCGGCGTACGATAAGTATCCCCAAATCGGTCCCTTGCTCCCGGCCATGGGATATGGGGCGCGACAAATAGCCGAGCTGGAAGAAACCATCAATCGTACCCCCTGCGACCTGGTCCTTGTGGCCACACCCATCGACATCAGGAGGGTGGCGGAAATTCGGCACCCAACCGATCGGGTGCGGTACGAACTTCAGGTCCTCGGCGTCCCTACCCTGGAGACCCTTCTCCAGCCCCGCCTGCGAAAGGCAGCATCCCTCCCAAAGCAATGACGGAGGGACCCGCCGTCCTCATTTAAAACGACGGCGCGCGGTCCGGTTTTCGCTGCAGAGGGCAAGGACATCCAAGAACAGAATTGTCCCTTTACGGGACATGTGTTTAGCCCCCACCGGCCTTTCAGGATGAGGAGTGGGTCGGAAGAGGAGAGTCCTTGAACTTTCCCTTCCTCCATTTCCTCGCCTGTAGTTGTGCTTCCCCCTCAATTCAGCATACAATCCAGCTTGGTGTGTTCATGTCTGGCAGCGTTACCGGCGGGTTCGCCGAGAACCTCAGCCGATTCGTCGGCCAGATGGTCCTTTAAGGCAGGTAAGGGTTTCGGAGGATTTGATGGCTCACGTTATGTCGCGTAAATTGTCCAACTCGTTCGAAGGAGCATTGGCTGGTGGGGGGGACCCCGCGACGTCACCTCTCTATGTGTTTGGCCCCTTCTTGAAACTTGTCGTCGTCGCCGGTGTGGCCCAGATAACGTTCGGGGCGAGTATCTGGCTGGTCCTCTTGACGGTCGCGGTGGTGGCGGCCATGTACCGCCTGGTCATGCGTTGGGTGACCGACGGCAGCGGCGGTAGTGGCCTGACAGAGGAAGAATTCGGTGGCTGGGCTGTCAAGATCAATGCCGGAATCACATTCATTGAGTACACGCTGACGTTTCTGGTCAGCATGGCGGCCCTGGTTACTTTTATCGCTGACCGTTTCCCCTTGCTGAATCACCCTCTTGTGCTGGGATTGAACGGTCGGGTGTTTGTTGCTATTTTCCTCAGTGTGCTTACCGGTTGGATTGTCAACCTGGGGCCCAAGTGGGCCGCGAGGGTGTTCGGCCCCGCGACCCTGGCCGTCTTGCTCCTCCTGTGGACGATGAATGCGGCGACCATTTGGAAGCTGGGACTGCACTTGCCTCCTCTGAATATGAAGGCTTTCGTGCCGCCCTATGTGCATTTCACCCTGGCTGGTTATGCTCGTATCCTGGCGTTGATGACCGGCATTGAGGTATTTGCCAACTTGGTGGCAGCGTACGATGGGAAGGCAGAAGAGAAAGCAAAAAAGGCTTTCGGCAGTTTGGTGATCATCATGGGCTCCACGGCGGTGACGATGTTGGTGGTAGGACCGGCCATTTACGAGGTCGCCAACCCTTTGAATGATCACGTTTCGGTGTTTACCCAGACGATGGACTACCTGCTTCCGGCGCCTCTTCCTTATGTGGGGACCCTGATCGGGGTGGTGGTGCTCCTTTCCGCCTCTGCCGCCAGTGCCCAGGGCATCCAGAACCTGGCGCTGGGGCTGAAGGACCGCCATTACATTCCACCGATCTTGGGCGAACGTAACTCATATGATGTGGCCGATAAGCCCGTCTGGTTGGAAGTCGCCATTGTGTCCCTGGCGTTCCTGGTTTTTGGGACAAGCGAGGACACCTACTTGTCGCTGTACGCGGCTGGCGTGTTCATCCTGCTCAGCATGACCTCCTGGGCCGTGATGAAACGCTTGGCTCGCGAACTGCGAGAGACGTTCGAGCCCTCTCAGGCCGCGACCCTGTCTGGTAGCCTATTGGCCGCGTTGTTGACGACAGTCGCAACGGCCGTTATCTTTGCCGAACGTTTGAGGGAAGGCGCGTGGATGTACTTTCTGCTCATCCCTTTGCTCTATGTGCTCTTCACGTATTTCCGCCATCGGTTGGGTACACCTTCTCCCCTCCAGGAACGGTTGGGCGAGATCGAGGAAGCCATGTGGGGCATTGGCGTTCCGAGAGAGTCTTTGGCTCGAATTCGAGAAGAAGAAATTATGGTGATTCCGGCAAGTTATGTGTGGCCATCCCTTCCCAGACCAGGGGAGCGATGGCGAGGGGAGATTTCGACACCACACCACATCCTCGTTCCCCTGGACGGCTCCGCGTACGCGGAGGGCGTCTTGCCGGTGGCGACCTTGCTGGCCAAAACATATCGAGCCCGACTTACGCTGGTGTCGGTGTTGAAGAGAGGGGGAAGTCCCCATTTCTATGCAGATGCAGGAATCCTTCGGGTTCCCGGAGGAAGGGAAAAACAAGCGTATTTGCAGCGGGTAGTTCGCACTCTTCGTGTTGACGACGTGACGGTGGATTATCGTATCGGCGTGGGACCGGTGGCCGAGACGATCAACGTGCTGGCCGGGCAGGCCGATGTAGATCTTTTGACCGTTCGCACGCACGGGCGCACAGGTGTTTCTCGCTGGCTGATGGGAAGCATTGCCAGTGGGATCTTGCAGTTGAGCGTGAAGCCTGTCTTGCTGGTCCCTCTCAGCGCGCGGGAGCGGGCCCAGAACCCTCGCTTTCACAAGGTCCTGGTGCCCCTGGATGGGTCCGAGTACGCGGAACGGGTGTTGCCCTACGCGCGAGCCATTGATGCCTCTTTCGGGGCAGAGATCATCCTGCTCCACGTCCCCGTCGTTCCCGAACCGGAGCTGTACGGGGCCATGGCAGATGTGGTCGACCGACTGCGGCGACGAGCTGTCCACCAAGCAAGCCAGTATCTCGAGCAGGTCGCGGAGGTCCTGCGCGAAGAAGGCCACGAAGTGCGCGCCCTTATCACCGGTTATGATTCAGCAGAGACGATCTTGCTGGTGAGCGAGGAGGAAGATGTGGATCTGGTCATGATGACCAGTCATGGTCGCGGGGGCCTGGATCGGCTCTTGTTGGGAAGCACCGCAGAGCGGTTGGCACACTATACTCGTAGTTTCCTCTTCCTGGTGCCTATCCGAGAAAAGCGGCTGCCCGAACGGCCCGAGGTGCGCGAGATAGGGATTCAGGAGGAGCCATGCCTCACATAAGCACAATGGAATGGTTCATGATTCTGGGCATCGTGTGCCTGTTTGCCGCGATCCCGCTGGCGTCGGTCGTTGCCCTCTTGCTGGTCGTTCATGGTCTTCGCGGGCGGGTGCGGGATCTGGAAGAGATGGTGACAGACCTTTCTCAGCACCTTAAAGGGGGATAAGAGGGCGGCCATGAGCCTTGAGGGTAAAAAAAAGCCCCGCCAATCGGCGGGGCGGTAGGTGTTTTTCCGGCCCTGTTCGTTTAGGACTGTCCCAGACGGACGACATCTGCGGCCTGCAACCCTTTTGGCCCCTGGACAATAGTGAACTCCACCAGCTCCCCCTCGTCCAGTGTACGATAACCGGAGCCTGTAATCGCCGAGTAGTGGACGAAAACGTCCGGTTCGCCGTCACGAGCAATAAAGCCATAGCCCTTGCTCGCGTTAAACCACTTGACACGTCCCGTTACGCGTTCAGCCATTTCAACTTCTCCTTCTGAAAATTACGTAGAATTAGGTTGATTGTCGGCCAGGGGGATTACGTACAACGCACCTACCACACCGACGAGGGTAGCCGTCTGGGGGAAGTGCACGGGGCACTTCGAACCGCACGTACTCCCATATCCGACAAAACAAGCATAACACAGGAGAGTCTCGGAGGCAAATTCAGGGCGAAAGACCCATCATAAGTTCGCAGGGATGGCGGGTGCACTTGAGTGGTGGATTCCGGGCTTTATGTGCTCTCGCCTCCTTTGACAGCTCCCACAACAAAGGCCACACTGCGCCATGTGACCTGTTTCCCCTCAAGGTCGGCAATGGCCCGGCGCAGTTTTTCCCTTCCCTCTGAAGATAAGGGCAGCGCGACGCGAGCCATGTAACTGTGCGGCTGAGTTGCGTCCAACCAGCGGCGCACGTGTGCCCGGGTGATAGGTACCTCTGCTTCTAGCGTCATTACCTCCTGCTCTTCCACCGTGAACCCGGTTTCCTCCAGCGCAATCGTCAGGTCTGTCACGTCCCACGCGGTTTGCGAGTTTGCAGTATCGGTGAAAAGAGCCTCCTCCGCGTCACGCAGCGCGTCCCATGTGGCCTTGTCGAAGGCTGCCCGCGGCAGGAATGCACTCAAGCGCTGTCCCCGGCGAGGCAAGTGCTGGATTAGGGCCAGGCGTCCTCCGGGCCGCAGAACTCGATAGACTTCGCTCAGGAGGTCCCTCTGCGCGGGCAAACGAGTCCACGCGTTGCGCGCCAGGACCACGTCGAACAGCGCTGAGGCCAAGGGCAGACCCGCCGTTTTTTCTCCGATTCTCGATTCTGACTCCTCTGCTTTTGCCGTGTTTAACGCAGAGCGGAAGTTGGAGAGCGAAAACAAGAGGATGCGAGGTCGACGAAGAGGATCGAGATTCGGATAGAAGGTAGCCAGAGCCTGTGCGTCCTGGGGCGTTTCGGCGATAGACCACACGCCTCCCTCGGCCGCGCGGCGCACCGCCTCCCATGTGAGCAGGCCTGATCCCGCGCGCAGGTCCAAGACCAGGTGGTGCCGCTGCACCCGAGCCATGGCGAACAGCCGGTCTCGTTCCCTGCCCAGGTGTTCCCCTACCCGGTTCAACGTGCGTTGTAGCCAACGGTCCGTGGCCTTGTCGCCCGGTGTGTAGGTGAGGATTTCAGGCGGCGCGGCCGCACCCCCTTCCAGCATGGCTGCCAGTTGTGCCTCCCGTCGGCGCTCCACCTGCTCCCGGATGCGGAATTCGTATCCCTGGTCAGAGGGGCGGTAGAAGATTTTGCCCTTCAAATTGTCGGGCAGATACTGTTGAGCGACCCAATGGTCCCGGTACGCGTGAGGGTAGACGTACCCTGCCCCATGGCCGAACCCTTTCTTATCTCGACTGGCATCCTTCAGATGGGTGGGCACTTCCCCCTCACGCTCGTTTTCCACGGTTTTCAGTGCGTCGAAGTAAGCCATGACACTGTTGGACTTAGCGGCGGTAGCCAGGTAGAGCGCGGCCTGGGCCAGGTGGAACTGGCCTTCAGGGAGACCCACCCGGTCGAAGGCGTCCGCACAGGCGGTGACCACGGCGATGGCGTTCGGGTCGGCCAGCCCCACGTCCTCGGCAGCCAGGATAAGCATGCGCCGGAAGATGAAGCGAGGGTCCTCCCCGGCGTAGACCATCCTGGCCAGCCAGTAGAGGGCCGCGTCCGGGTCCGAGCCGCGCAAGGATTTGATAAAGGCGCTGATGGTGTCGAAATGAACGTCCCCTTCTTTGTCGTAGAGAACCGCGCGGCGTTGGATGCTCTCCTCGGCCACGGCCATGTCAATGTGGATGGTGCCGTTCTCGTCAGGCTGTGTGGTCTCCACTGCCAGCTCCAGCGCGTTGAGAAGCGCGCGGGCGTCGCCGTTGGCCACGTTGATCAGGTGGTCCAGCGCCTCCGGGTCAATGCGCACGTGCAGCCTGCCGTAACCTCGCTCCGGGTCTGTGAGGGCCATGTGCGCGATCTTGCGCAGGTCCTCCTCAGTCAGGGGCTTGAGTTGGAAGATGCGAGAGCGAGAGACCAGAGCTTTGTTCACCTCGAAGTAGGGGTTCTCCGTGGTGGCGCCAATGAGAATGACGGTACCGTTTTCCACCCAGGGCAGAAGTGCGTCCTGCTGGGCCTTGTTGAAACGGTGAACTTCGTCCACGAAGAGAATGGTGCGCTGGTCATGAAGGCGTCGCCGCTCCTGAGCCTCCTCGATAGCCGCGCGGATGTCCCTGACTCCGGCCAGAACCGCGTTGATAGCGATGAAATGGCCGCGGGTGGTGTTGGCGATGATGCGAGCTAGCGTGGTCTTGCCCGTGCCGGGCGGGCCGTAGAAGATCAGGGAGGAAAGCTGGTCTGCCTGAATAGCGCGACGCAACAGGCGACCGGGACCAATGATATGTTCTTGGCCGACGAACTCGTCCAACGTGCGCGGGCGCATGCGCGCCGCTAGAGGCGCCTCGCTCTCCATGCGATCCGCTAATGCCTGATCAAACAAGGGCGTTGGTGTTTTCTTGACCATTGGAATGGGATACGGTCACCCGGATTTCTGGGTGTCAACACATCGTTCCTACCACTTCATTCTATCATACGTGAAGAAGTGGGGGAATGTTTGGACTCGGCACGAGACCGTCGAAGCGCGGGTTTCTTCGAGTTCCGACAGGGGACCTGTCGTCCGACAAACGAGGTCCGCAAGGGGGTGACGCGGGATTTATCCGCCCTCTTGACAGGGCATGTTTCTGTGAGGCTATCGTCGCTTTTCTCTGGCGCGCGGATTCCGGAGGAAGGACTCTCATTTCCCGGCTGGACCTTGTCCACAGTGTCCGGCTCCGCTATGATATGAGGGAGAAGACCTGTGTTATGCACAGAACGCGTTGAAGGATGGACGAATGTCTCCCCTGGCCAAACGACGAAGTCTCTTGCTTCTCCTGGCAATGCTGCTTCTTACGACGTGCGGCAGCGTGCCCACGGAGCACCCGTTGATCCTGGGACCGTTGGTCCAGCTCACGGATGGAGGGCGTCTTACAGTTGCGTGGTGGACATCTCAACCGGGGAAAACGGCCCTGGTGTTGGAAATGACGACGCCGGTTACGATCACGGCCAGCACCCGGCCCTGGGTGACTCCGGCTTCTCCGCCCCTGGATCACGCCTGGCGATCTCAGGTCACGTTACCCCCCTTACCCGGAGGTCGGAACATTCCCTATCGGCTTTTCCTGAACCAGAAAGAGTTGCGGCCGGGACATCCTTTTCAATTACATGTTCCGCCGCGGAGAGGTTCCCTGCTCCTGGCTATCATCGGTGACTACGGCGCGGGCACAGGGTGGGAAACTCAGGTTCACAAGGTCGTCACAGAACAGCATCCCGACCTCTTGCTGACCGCAGGGGACAACGCCTATCCGCGAGGGACGTACGATGAGTTCCGCAGGTACGTTTTCGACGTTTACGGCGACCTTATGAGCCGCATTCCCTTCATGCCCGCCATTGGCAATCATGACAACTATACTCAGCATGCCCGCCCTTATCTGGCATTCTTTACGTTGCCCCAAAATGCCTGGCGTGCCGAGGACAAAGAACGTTATTACAGCTTTGACATTGGGCCGGCTCACATTATCGTGTTGGACACGACCGATCCCCTGCAGGCCATCAGCAAGCAGGCCATAGACGACATGGCCGATTGGTTGGCCGACGATTTGGCCCACACGGATCGTCCCTGGCGTCTGGCCGTTTTCCATCACCCCCCTTATTCAGCGGGAGCCCACGGCAGCAATCTGCGAGTTCGGGAACGCCTTGTGCCCCTTTTGGAGGCGGGGGGAGTGCAGTTCGTCTTCAACGGGCATGAGCACGATTACCAGCGCACATGCCCCATTCGTGACAACGCCTGCGTGCCTGCGGGAGCAGGCACGACCTACGTAATTACAGGAGGCGGCGGAGCCTGGCTGCGCCCTACGGGCCAGAAGTGGTTTACCGTCAAAGCGGCGAGTGTCCACGAGGCGGCTTTCCTCCGGCTGGACCGGTGCCTGGCGCACCTTTACATCCTCGACCAGCAGGGCAAGCTTCTGGACGAGTTCCGCGTCAATCGTTGCCAAAGCACCTATGTGCCCTGGGTTTGGATGCGTCGACACGTCCAAATTCAGTAGCTGCCTTCGTCTTCCCTGTCGAATTGCCAGAGGGCCGGGGTGGCCAGTTCCAGGCTGTTCCCCGCGGGGTCGCGAAAGTAAAGGGAATGCCCGCCGTGAGGCCAGACGATCTCCCGTTCGATGGTTATTCCCTGAGCCACCAAGTGCTGACGCCACCGTTCCACCTCATCGGTCGGAATGGCGAAGGCCACGTGGCCGGGGCCTTCCGCACCGTGGGACGGCACATCGTCGCCGGATTCCCGCGTCTTTTGCGGGTTGAAGAGCAGCAGGACGCCGGGACCGCAGCGGAAGAACACGTGCCGTCCCTCTTCTCTCCCGATCTCTTGCAACCCCAGGATATGAGCGTAGAAAGCCGCGGCGGTCTCCAGATCGTTGACGTAAATACTGGTTTCCAGAATATGTAAAAGTCGCATCGAACTCCGTCCGCTCGTCGTCGCTTCGCGGGGCACCGGACGAGGGTTCTTCCCCACGCGATGTGCCCCGCGCCTTGTCTCAGCTCTATCCTATTTCACCACGATGTTCAGGATCCGCCCTCGGGCGAAGATCAGACGGCGGATTTCCTTGCCGTTGACGTACTTTTGGATCCTGGGGCTGGCCAGGGCAAGGGCTTTGGCTTCCTCCTCGTTTAGTCCCGCAGGCGCCTGGATCTTGTCTCGTACTTTGCCGTTGACCTGCACGACCAGCGTGATCGTTTCCTCGCGGGTCAGATCTTCTTCCCACGTGGGCCAGGACTGCTGATGGACGCTGTATGCATGACCGGTGCGCGCCCACAGTTCCTCCGCGATGTGAGGTGTGAAGGGAGCCATGAGCAAGATGAGCGTATCACGGGCTTCCATCCAGGCGTCCGTGTGCACGGCGCTTGTTTCTTTGAGCTTTATCATCGCGTTCGTAAGCTCCATGAGTGCGGCAATGGCCGTGTTGAACGCGAACTCCTCCAGGTCCGTGGTGACGCGTTTGATGGTCTGATGAGTCTTGCGGCGCAGCCCGCGGATTTCCTCCTTGGTGGCATCGCGGCGTGGGCGCGGCTCCTCCACGATCAAATTCCACACGCGATGCAGCCAGCGGTGCGTCCCCTCAATGCCCTTGGAATCCCAGGGGCCGCCCTGGTCCCAGCGGAATGCGAACATGAGGTAGGCCCGCACTGTGTCCGCGCCGTATTTCTGCACCAGTTCGTCGGGTGCGACCACGTTTCCCTTGGACTTGGACATCTTCTCCACGCCCAGCCGGTAGATGATGTCGGCCAGCCGTGGGTTGTCCGTGCCGGGGATTTCCAGAGCCGTGTGGTCGTCGACATGGACGACGATGAGGCGGTTTGCGCCCACATCTACGGTGATGCTGACGTCATCCCGCTCCGCGACTTCTCCCACCAGCCAATCCGCCCCTGTGCCCGCTTCCGGCTTCTCTTCATCCTCTCGGAAGACATGTACGCGGTGGGCGTGGAACGCGCTCACCCCCTCGCCTTCCCAGTGGCCTTCTACCAGAACGATGTCACCATCCCGGGGTTCGCCCAGGATGACGCCCTGGTTGTACAGTCGGATCATAGGCTCGTCGAAATCGACCAGGCCCAGATCGTGCAGTACTTTGGTGAAGAAGCGGGTGTAGAGCAGGTGCATGGTGGCATGTTCTGCACCGCCCGTGTACTGGTCGACGGGCAGCCAGTAGGCACCTTCTTCGGGATCCCACGGGCCCTGGTCGTAGTGAGGGCTTAGATAGCGATACTGGTACCAGGAGGAATCCACGAACGTGTCCATCGTATCGGTCTCACGCCGCGCCGGACCGCCGCATTTGGGACAGGTGGTGTTGAGGAAGCCCTCGTGGTAGGTCAGGGGACTGACGCCCGAGGGCATGAATTCTACATCGTCCGGGAGGATGACGGGCAGATCTTCTTCGGGCACAGGGACGATGCCACACGTGTCACAGTAGACAATGGGAATGGGCGTCCCCCAGTAGCGCTGGCGGGAGATGAGCCAATCGCGCAGGCGGTACTGGTAATCGCGCTTGCCAAGGCCCTTCTTCTCCAGCCATTCGATGACCTTCATGATGCCAGGATCATCCCAGCCTTTGCCCTTGACCACTCGCGTGCCCGAGAGAGGGCCGCTGTTGGCCATGACGCCGGGACCGGCATAAGCTTCGGTCATGGTTGCTGCCTCCAGAGGAATGGGGGTGCCATCCTTATCCAGGGGGTAGATGACCGGACGAATTTCCAGCCCGAACTTCTGGGCAAATTCGAAATCGCGCTGGTCATGTGCGGGCACGGCCATGATGGCGCCTGTGCCGTAGGTCATGAGCACGTAGTCCGCTACCCAGATGGGCACGCGTTCGTCGTTGACAGGATTGATGGCATAGGCGCCCGTGAAGACACCTGTCTTAGGGCGTTCTGCAGCCGTGCGCTCAATATCAGAGGCGCGTGCTGCCTGGTGCCGGTAGGCGTCTACCTGCTCCCGGTACTCATCGGACACGATCTCATCCAAGAGGGGATGTTCGGGCGCGAGGACCATGAAAGTCACGCCCCAGAGAGTGTCGGGCCGGGTGGTGAAGATCTCCAGCGCATGGCCGCGTTCTGTGCGGAAGAACACGGTCGCGCCTTCGGAACGGTCGCCAATCCAGTTGAGCTGAGCAATCTTGATGCGCTCAGGCCACTGCAGCCCGGAAAACTCCTTGAGTTCCTCCGCGTATTCGGTGATTTTGAAGAACCATTGGGCCAGGTTCTTCTTGACCACCGGGGTGCCGCAGCGTTCACACACGCGCTCTTCCCCTTTGACTTGCTCTCGGGCCAGGGTCGTTTTGCACGTCGGACACCAGTCTACCGGCATGAGTTTACGGTAGGCCAGGCCCTTTTCGTAGAATTTGAGGAAAAACCACTGGTTCCATTTGTAGTATTCGGGGTCGCAGGTGACAACCTCCCGGTCCCAGTCGAACATGGCGCCCATGGAGCGGAGTTGTTTGCGCATGCGCTTGATGTTGTCATACGTCCATTTCTTCGGGTGGATACGTCGCCTGATGGCCGCGTTCTCCGCGGGCAGCCCGAACGCGTCGAACCCCATGGGAAAGAGGACGTTATAGCCGCGCATGCGAAAGAAGCGGGCATGCGCGTCCGAGGGCGTCATGGCGTACCAGTGCCCCATGTGCAGGTCCCCACTTGGATAGGGGAGCATGGTCAGGTAGTACCACTTCGTCTGGCCAGGATCGCGGACGGACTTGTACAGGTGGTCCGCTTCCCACCGCTTTTGCCAGCGAGCCTCTATTTCTTGCGGCCGATATGTATCTGCCATGATGACGCTTGCTCCTTGATTTGAGTTGTAAGCTGTTCGTTCGTGAATGCTTTTGGATTATAACAC
The DNA here is from genome assembly GCA_964487375.1 of uncultured Anaerolineae bacterium. Lineage (GTDB taxonomy): Bacteria > Chloroflexota > Anaerolineae > JAADDB01 > JAADDB01 > JAADDB01. The sequence goes on from CAZAQA010000005.1 coordinate 90,129, forward strand.
GCGTGCCACGCGTGTCGGGAAGAGGAAGGAAAAGATAAAAGACAAAGGGCGGCGGGACCGGAAAGACAGGCGAAGATCGTTTATGCCCCCAAGGGGGGCAAGAGCAACGCGCGAGGAGACCATGTCGGTCGAGGGGTGTTCCCCTGTCGAGGGGAAGCCCCGGAAGGCATTCTGAGAGCACATTTGAGGTCAATGTTCATGATTCGCATTCCCAACCGCAGAGATCCATACACGGGCGATTGTCGACGCCACACTGTTGCGGGAGCAATTATACCGGAAAGCAAGCGTGTGGGCAAACTTCGCGCCCTGCTGTTAGGGCTTATCAACGCTCAAATTCGTCGGGGGCCGGGCGCACGGGGCCACTTTCCCGTGAATGAGATGGGATCATGAGTGACCATGTCACGAAAACCGCTTCGATGGCGCAAGGGGCCGGAGGCACCGGGGAGGTGACCCGGGTAGGCGAGGACACTGCCCTCGCCTACGCCTTCTCGGGGGGCTGATTCAGGAGAGCCCGTGGTCTATCCATCACTCCACGATGGAAGGCCCTATGGTAGTTGTCCGTTTCCTTACACAAACCCGTGCCCTTGTGCTAGAATGGCCGCAATGGAATCATCCCGTGTGTCTGGAGAAAAATGCCCGTGCTTTCTTTGCTGTATCTGGCGGTGACGCCCTGGGTCCCTCTGGCTGTGCTCACCGGCACAGCTTTGCTCCTCTTACCTCTGCGCGTCCGACATATTCCCCATGTCGTCCAGGGCGGGGTTCTTCTCGCCACCGCTATCGTGTGGGGATGGACACTTGTCATGGGCCTGTCGCCCATCCCCATGGTGCACGAAGTCTCCCTTTCCGGCCCTTTAGGGCTGTCCCTTACGTTGCTCTTGCGGCTGGACCAGGGACACTGGTTTTTTGCCTTCGTCGCGGCCACATTGGCCTTGGGTGGTGCCTTCCTCCTCCCGCGCCGTCCCCCGGTTGGCCGAGTTTCCGGACCCAGTGCGGCCCTTGTCTTGTTGGCCGGTGTCCTGGTCACAACGATGGCGGGAAACCTTCTGACCTTGTGGCTGGGCTGGCTGCTGACTCACATCGCTTATTTGGGGCTTCTTCTCAGCGGGGGCTCGCGCGCCTTGTGGCGCACGGTCGGCCTGGTTCTCCTGGCGGGCATCGTCTTGTGGGGCATCATCAGCATTTTGCCCCCATCCATGAGCCTCCGGCCCTGGTCTCGAGTGACGTTTCCCACCTGGGCGTTGGCGGCCATGGGGGTCAGTGTGTGGCTTTTCCTGGGCGCTTATCCCCTCCATCGTCAACACCTGGTCGCCGTTCCCGGCGTTCCCGCGCCCTGGCCCTGGCTTGATGTGGTCGCCGGCGGCGCGTGGCTATGGCGTTGGGCCACATTGGAAGGAGCTTCCCTCATCTGGTCCCACCCGACTTGGCTCGCCCTGGCCCTTTTCGCAGTTTTTGGCAGCGCCCTGGCTGCATGGATTTCCCCCTCCCCACGCTCTCGTCTCGTGTGGGCCACCATCCAGCGGAATGGCCTGCTGCTTTTCCTGCCCATTCTGGGGATGGCTACCTTCCATGCCCAGGTGATTTTGCTGATCACGGCCGTTGTGCTGGCCGGTAGTTCTTTGCTCGTCCTGCAACGTCGCCCTCTTGGTCGCGGAAACGATATCGCCTACTTGCTGGCCCTGGCCATTTTTGAAGGAATCCCCTGGACGGCCGGGGCTCCTTTACGTGATGTCATTGCTCACCTTTGGAGCACACATCCACTTCTGGGTGGCCTGCTCGTGGTGGCCGACGCGCTGGTTCTGAGTGCCTTGCTTTTCCCCGGGAACGTCGGACATGATGGCGGTTTTTTGCAGGGTCTGCGCCTGGCCTTCTTCCTCCTGCCTGCCCTTTGGATCGGCTGGACATTGCGTCGGGCGACCGGACTTTCTCCGCTGGGCTGGGCAGAAACTCTCCTGCCACCTCTCCTCTTGGGAGGATTCCTGGCCTGGCAGCGCCCGCGCATTTTTGTGGAACTGCGCAACTGGGCGTGGGGCATGCGGGCTGTGGCCTATCTTCGGCCCATGGAGGGCTTCGTCGGACGTTTGGCCTCCTGGAGCCTGACCGGCCTTGGGGGGATCGTTGCCCTGGTGGACGGCGCCGCCTGGATAGGCTGGTTGCTCCTGGCGGCAATACTGGCCGTGGTTTGGCCCTACCTGCCCGGAGGACGATAAATGCCCGTGTGGACGGAAGCCTATCAGACATTGATGATGCTGCATGGTTCCCGGCTCTCTCACTGGTTGGCCCCGTGGGAGCCAACCTTGTTGCTGGTGCTCCTATTGGCCCTGGCCTACCTTATCCTGGTCGAAGACTGGCGTCTGGCCCTCCTGGCCTGGGCGATCGTCGGCCTCATGGTGGGCGGCCTTTTGGTAGCCTTGCTGCCTGTGCCCTGGGCCCTGAGCCGTACAGTTGCGGCCGGCCTGGATGGCGCTCTTCTTTGGATCGGTGCCCGACGTTGGCCTCATCCTCGACGGGGCCGCTACCAGGGTTGCTGGCTGCGCGGCAGTGCAACGTTGGTTCTCGCCCTGGCTGCTTTTCAGCTTCGCGCTTACGTACATCAATTCTGGCTGGAGCCCGTCCAGGCTGACGCTGTGTTGGCCTTGCTGCTGGCAGCCCTTCTCCTTCTGGCTTTGCACGGAACGCCCTTTCATGGCACATTGGGACTGCTGTTGCTGCTCCACGCGGGGACTATCGTCCTGGCTCCCTTGCTTATGCCCCGTACCTGGCTCTACCTTTTGACCTTGTTGGACCTGGCGTTGGCGACTGCCGGCAGCATGGCCGTGGCTTCCGAAGGCCTTTGGGTCCGCAAGCGCGCCCTGGGAAAGGAGCAGCCATGAGTGGCGTGACGTTTCTCCTCTACTTCCTGGCCCTGGTTTCCCTGTTTTCCTTGCTCCTCAGCCGTTGGTTGCGCCTCCGGGCTCTCCTCTGGCTGGGGGCGGCCCTGGTCGCCTTGTGGTTTAGCGCCCACTGGCCGGCCGATCGGCCGCTTCTTGTCCTGGGGCAGAGAGTCTGGCCGCAAGGCCCCCTTCAGGGCCAGACAATGACCTGGCAGATGGATTCGATGGGACAGCACATGTGGCGGATACTCTGGGCGAGCGTTGGGGTGTGGGCTCTCGCCTCTTTTGGGGTGCCCGCCTGGGGCAAAGGTTTGGCCTGGTTACCGTTTATGCTTTTCCCCGCCTTGATGGCCGTCAGCCTTCAGTCCCTTTGGGCCTTGGGCTGGATGCTGGCGTTCTGGGCAAGCGGTTCCCTGATTATGCTCCTCGGGGGAACGTGGGGTCCCAGCCGGGGGGTCTGGCAGTGGATTTTCCCCTTTGCGTTGGCCGCGTTGGTACTTACTTTCTTGCTCGTGCCGCCGGATCCCAACCGCAGTACTCTGGCCCCCTGGCGCCTGCAAGTGGTGACCCTGGCCTTGCTTCTGATCGTGGGCCTTGTGCCCTTTCACGTAGGGCAGGTGGTCCTCTCCCGTACCGGACGCCCGTTGGGGGTCGCCTGGGTATGGTGGATTCACACCTTGATGACCATGCTTGCCTTTCAACGGACCGCCGGACAGACTGGATTTTCTCCGGCACAATGGCGAACGCAAGAAATTCTGCCTTTCTTAATCTGGGTGACGTTGATCTGGGCGGGCTTGGGTGCTCTGACATCATCCCACGTGCGTCGCCTGTGGGGGTATGCGGCGTTATACAACTGGGCCCTCACACTTGCCCTCTGGCTGTTGGCTCCCACGTCGACGGAGACCTGGCGATGGACACTGGCCGTCCGTTGGCTGGCGCTAGGGGTAGGGGCCGCAGCCCTGACGACGCTGCTGGCCGGGGAAGAGGATGCTTTGCAAGACCTCAGCGGTTGGGCCCGACGTCGCCCCTGGGCTGTGACAGCCTGGGCCGCGAGCCTGGCTACCCTGGCCGGCGTGCCTTTCACACCGGGGTTTTGGTCTCAATGGCTCCTCCATGTCCAGGCCACTACCCCCACCCCGTTGCCTTGGGTCGCCCTCTTGGGAGGGGTGGGAATCATGCTGGGCGCTGTGCGGGCACTGGTGACACTTTGGGGGCCATTGCGCCGCCCGCTGCTGGTGCGGGAAGGTGGCCTCGCCGCCCTGATCCTGGGAAGCCTGGCCGCGGGCATGATCGCGGGAGCCTTGTGGCCGCAGAGCTTGATTCAGCTTGGGGCGTTGTTGTGGTAGGATAGGGACGAGACGAAGGAGCAATTGATGGGGCGAAGGAGAGCATGGCGAGGAATACGTCCGTGGCCGTAATGGGGATAATGCGTGAGCACAGAGGGCATGTGCGGCCTCTCGATCCGGGCCGCGATCTGGCCGAGGTGGCCAACCTTTTGGAAGCCGCGTTTGCCGGACAGATGGATGAGAGCGGCCGCCTCATGCTGCAGGAACTGCGCGGGTACGCCCGCCTGGGGCCCTGGCTGGGCCGCTGGCTGGGCATTCCCCTGGGATTCGGCACCGCCATCGTCGCCTTCGTCTGGGAAGAGGAAGGACGCATTGTGGGCCATGCCATGGCCATGCGGATGGACGTGACTGGAAGTCGCTGGCAGATTGCCAATGTGGCTGTGGACGCCGACTTCCGAGGTCGGGGAATTGGGCGAGCGCTGATGGAGACGATTCTGGACTACCTGCGTCAACAGCAGGCTCAATGGGCCCTCCTGCAAGTGCGTGTGGGCAATCTTCCCGCATTGCACCTTTACCGGAGCCTTGGCTTCGAGACGGTCTGCGGGGAAATCCACTGGGAAGGGCCTGTTCCCCCTTCGTCTTCCTTGTCTTTCTCCTCTCCTTTGTCCCTGAAGCCCATTCGCTTTACCCAGATGAATGCCTGGCACCGTCTGGCTCATCGCAGCCTGACGAGGGGCGGGCAGTGGTGGTGGTCCGGCCTACAACTTTCCCGTGAACGGCAGAGCCCGGGAACCTGGCTGCGCACTCTCTTGCGGATACGGCGTGTGGAGCGGTGGGGATACTGGAACGAGGGACGCCTGGTCGCGGCCGTGGGCCTGGTCATCGACCGTTGGACCGGGGTAGGACGTTTTTCGATTCGTGTAGATCGGGAGCGCTGGGGAACTTGGGAGCCTTCTCTTGTGGCGTGGAGTCAGGCAAGAGCCTGGCGGGCCGCCCTGTCGAGTTTGCGGGGGACCACCGAACTGGACGATACGCCGCTTTCCCGGGCGTTGGTTGCTGCGGGCTTCCGGGCCCGGCATCGGCTGTTCAACATGAGGTGCCCGTTATAAAAGGGGATTGCCGTGAACAGGAACTCTTTTCTCTATCGGGAGATTTTTGCCCAGCCGCAGGTACTGACGACGCTGTTCCAGGAAGAAAACCCACAGGCAGCGGAAATTGCTGCCGGGCTGCGAAAGCGGGAGATTCGCTATATTGTCATGGCGGCGCGGGGGAGTAGTGACAACGCTGCACGCTATGGCAAATACCTGTTTGGCACCACAATTGGCCTCCCTGTTGCCCTGGCCACGCCCTCCCTGCATACCCTGTATCGACAGCCTCCCCGTCTCGACAAGGCCTTGGTGATCGGCATCTCCCAGTCAGGTCGCTCCACGGACATTGTCACTGTGGTGCAGGATGCCCGGGAACAGGGCGTTCCTACCCTGGCCATTACGAACGATCCGACTTCTCCCCTGGCTGAGACGGCCGATTGCACCCTGGCTCTGCACGCGGGGCCGGAGCGAAGCATCGCAGCCACGAAAACGTATACAGCCCAGTTGATGGCGTTGGCCTTGCTGGCCGCTCACATGGGGCAGGATGAGCCGCTGCTACGGGAATTGCAGAGGGTTCCGAAGGCGGTGGAGAAGACCCTGACCCTGGCTGAACCCATCAGCCGTCTGGCGGATCGGTATCGCTACATGGGGTCCTGTGTGGTTATCGGCCGAGGCTACAACTACGCCACGGCCTACGAGATCGCCCTGAAACTCAAAGAACTGACGTACGTGGTAGCAGAGCCCTATTCCTCTGCAGACTTTCAACACGGGCCTATTGCCATGGTGGCCAATGGATTTCCCGTCATTTTGGTGGCGCCGCAGGGGAAGGTACTGCCCGAGATCCGACGCCAGGCCGGGGAGTTGCGCCACAAAGGCGCCGAGCTGCTGGTCATTTCCGACGTGCCTGAGATGCTGCAACTGGCCCGGATTCCTCTGGGACTGCCCGTTTCCCTGCCCGAACGGGTCACTCCTTTCATCACGGTGGTGCCGGGGCAACTTTTTGCCTATTTCCTGACACTGGCCAAAGATTACGATCCGGACCACCCACGCGGCCTTACCAAGGTGACCCAGACGAAGTGAGCAGGAGGAATCCCGTGAGGAAGGCATTGGGGCTGACAGGGCTGGTTGTCCTGGTGTTGATTGGGGCACTGATGCGCATGGCGTGGCCGGACGCGGCCGCGGAAGTGCTCTATCGGGTGACGGTATACGCCCCTGATGCTCGCAGACGGACGGCCCTTGTCCAGCAGGGTTGGATACCGGCAGGCGTCGATCTGGACGCGGGCACGGTGACGCTCTTGGTTGACGCGTCGGCCCAACGCCGACTGCGCGCGCTCGGCTGGCGCGTCCTGACGGTGCGTCCCGTAGACTTCCCCCCGGCAGATGCAGCCTATCACACGTACGCGGAAATGGTGGCTGAACTAAAGCAAGTGGCCCAGGCGCATCCGCAAATCGTGCAGCTAAGCACGTATGGTCAGAGCGTCGAAGGCCGCGATCTGTATGTGGTGAAGATCAGCGACAATGCGCAGTTTGATGAAAGCGCCACTGAGCCGGGCGTCCTCATTTTTGCCAACATTCATGCCCGGGAACACTTGACCCTGGAGCAAGCGTTGTGGGCTATTCATCACTTTACGGACGCTTACGGATACGATCCCGGCCTGACTAACCTGGTGAACCAGCGTGAGATCTGGATCATGCCGGACACCAATCCCGATGGCACCGAGTACGACATTAGCAAAACAGGCGTGTATCACTGGTGGCGCAAGAATCGCCGTCGCAATGCGGACGGGTCGATAGGGGTCGATCTGAATCGTAACTGGGGGTACCGTTGGGGGTGCTGCGGAGGATCCAGCGGGATCCCAGCTTGGGAGACCTACCGAGGGCCGCATTCCTTTTCGGAGCCGGAGACTCGAGCCATCCGCGATTTTCTTTGGGATCACCCAAGCATTCGTGTGACTCTCAACTTCCACAGCTACAGCGAGCTGGTGCTCTGGCCCTACGGCTATACGGAGAGTGCCCTGCCACCGGACATGGATCCGGTGGATTACGCGGTGATGGAACGGGCCGGACGGGCCATGGCCGCAACCAACGGGTACCACCCGATGCAATCGAGCCAACTTTACCGCACAGACGGGACGTTTACCGACTGGGTTTATGGTACCCTGCACTTGCCCAGTTGGACGGTAGAGCTGTACCCGCAGAGCGACCCGCCCGGCTTCTACCCTCCTGCTGCGATCATTCCCCAGCAAACAGAGCGGAATCGGGGCCTTATTGACTATGTCGTGGCCCTGGCGGATGAGCCGCGCAAGATCCTGGGCCTGGCCGGGGATATCATCACGCCTACGGTATCACTGAGCGTGGCAACCCCGAGCAGGACGGCTCCGGTAACGGCCACTTTGGTCGTTTCGGACAATATCGGCGCGACCCTTGTGGCCGTGGAAGAGGGCGATACCCCCCTTTTCTTGATGGCGATCAATGCTCCTTGGAAGGGGCGCGTGACCTATCCCCTGGCCCTACCTCTGGCTCCTGGATCTCACGTGCTCCAGGCGGTGGTGTACGATCGCGCCCAGAATCGAGGCGAGAGTTCCCCCATCTTCGTAGATGTGCCGCCTCCGGACGTTCCTCGGGTGTGGAGATGGCGGCTACCGGTGATGATGAAGCACTCTGGCTAAAGGGTCCGCCCAGGGGGGCATTACTTCTCAAACCCCGTTGGGCGCTTCCTCCAGGATGACTTTTACCTGCCTCTTCTGCCCCTGGCGCAAGATGGTCAGCGTGACGGCCTCCCCGACGTGTTTTTCCAGCTCCAGATAATCGTCCAACTCGTTCCAATCCCGGACCGGATGCCCGTCTATAGCAACGATGATATCTCCCCCGATGAGCAGCAGGGAGTTTCCCACCACGACTTGACGACTGGCGCCTCGCAGGCCGGCTTTGTCTGCCGGGCTCCCCGCGTAGACGCGGGCGATGAGGAGGCCCCTTTTGACTGGCAGGTCGAGCACCTGAGCCAGTCGAGGAGTGATGTCGTAGCCAATGGCTCCCAGCCAGGGGTGAGGATAGCGGCCCTTTTGGATGAGGACCGGCACGACGCGCTTGACCGTGTTGACGGGAATGGCGAATCCGATGCCGGCGGAAGTGCCCGTCGGGCTGAAGATGGCGGAGTTCACCCCGATGAGGCGGCCGTTGCCGTCCAATAGGGGGCCGCCGGAGTTCCCCCGGTTGATGGCTGCGTCTGTCTGGATGGCTTTTCGGAGTCGGCGTCCTCCCTCGGTTTCGATGGTTCGACCCAGGGCGGAAACGACCCCCGCGGTCAGGGTACGGTCAAAGCGTCCGAAAGGGTTGCCAATGGCAATGGCGCGCTGTCCAACCTGGAGCTTGTCCGAATCCCCCAGACGTTCAGAAAGAGGAATAAGTCCATCGGGAACGTGATCGACGTGTAAGACGGCCAGGTCGTTGGTCGGGTCGGCGCCAACCACTTTAGCCGGCATGACCTCATCCGCGCTGAAGCTCACTTCGATACTTTGAGCGCCCTCGATGACATGGTCATTGGTCACAATGTGGCCCTTGTGGTCCCAGAGGAATCCAGACCCGGCGCCCTCTGCGGGGACCGGACCGTAAAAGAAGGAGAATTCCATGAGTCGAGTCGTGATGTTGACCACAGAAGGGCCGATGTCGTGATAGACCCGGATGGTGCGCAGCTCACCGACGTCCAGGCCATCCCCAAGTAAAGATGGCGTAGGAGGTAGCGAGGCGGCCGTGGTCGGTGATGCTTCGACACACCGGCCTGTTTGTGCCCGGACTTCTCCGGCCGCGCAGGGACGGGTCGGCGTGGGGGAGGGTTTCGGCGTGGCTGTGGCGGTGAGGGACGGAGCCCGAGCCGATGTCATTTCGGCGTTTACACTTTGGGCCGTGCGGCCGAGAGGCCACTGACAGGCTCCAAGGATAATGGCCGTTAGGAGAACGAACAGCACCAAGACCGGTGTGCGTTTACGCATTTGGACTTCCTCCTGTCGTAAATCCGAATCATGTCATCCTGCCGGCCGGGACAATCTGCGTTGTTTCCCGCCGGCCGAAAACGATAAAGCGTGACCACCCGTTTCATCGCGACTTGGGTGGGTCGGTCACTCCATCGTCGCGTTATTGTACATGATCCGGGGCCACGCCGCATACCCTGGAAGCGCGTGCCCGGGACTTTTGGGGCTGGGCGATAGATCGTCAGACCGAATCTGACAAGGAGGACGAGGATATGTATACTTTGTTTCGAGAACCCCTTTTGGGGCGAACCTGCGATGGGTAACTCGCGAGCCGCCCGGGGAGGGATCCCGGCATCCACGCGGCACCACGTTGCCGATGGGGGGGTAGAAATGGACAGGACACCGATAATCATTCGCGTCCCCGCGACGACGGCCAACCTGGGACCGGGGTTTGACGTCCTGGGAATGGCTCTGGGGTTGTGGAATGAGATTCGCGTCGCGCCTGCCTCCGACCTTCGCATCCACATCGAAGGAGAGGGAGCCTCTGTACTTCCCCGGAATGAGCGAAATCTGGTTCACCGGGCCATGGTGCGGATGGCTCGACATTTGGGACGCGTCTTGCCCCCTGTCCACCTTTCCCTGATCAACCGTATTCCCTTGCAGGCCGGCCTGGGCTCCAGCTCCGCGGCCATCGTCGGGGGGTTGCAGGCTGCGGCTGCCGTGTTGGCCGAGAAGGTGTCTCGTGACATACTGCTGCGGCTGGCTGTGGATGTCGAAGGTCATCCGGACAATGTGGCCCCGGCAATTGTGCGTGGCCTGGTGGCCGTGGCGATGGATGAAGAGGGCCCCATTGTGGCCTCGATCCCAGTGCCTGAGGGGATGCGCCTGGTCGTCGCCTTGCCCGATGTGCATGTTTCCACCGAGACCGCTCGCCGTTTGCTCCCGGTACAGGTCTCTCGCGCGGATGCCGTCTTTAACGTAAGTCGGGCCGTTCTTGTGGTGCAGGCCCTCTCAGGCGGGGAGTATGCGCTTCTCTCCCGGGTGATGGCCGATCGTCTGCACGAGCCGTATCGTAAGACCCTCATTCCCGGCTACGATGACGTCGTGCGTGCGGCTCGGGATGCGGGCGCAGCTGCTGTAGCGATCAGCGGGTCTGGGCCGGCGCTGGCCGCGTTCGCGCCGCGAGGCCACGAGGCCATTGCTCGCTCGATGGTGGCCGCGTTTCGGCAGCAAGGCGTCCGCGCCCGCGCGTGGGTCCTTCCTGTCGTCCTGCCCACACATTCGCCGAGAGTGTAATTGCTTCTCCGCCCCTCTTCGGGTATGCTTGGGCGTAATGGGCGTTGCCTTGTGGGGCGATCCCAGGGGTGGTTGTGAGGAATGTGAGTAGGCCCGTAGGGCATTTTCTTGCCTAGGGTGAGGCATGGCGGCTGTATGAGTCGGGCGGTGCGAAGAACAATCCAGTCCTGTGAGGTGTCCCAATGCGCATACTGGTAACCGGGGGGGCCGGGTTCATTGGCTCCCATGTAGTGGACGCGTTTATCGACGCAGGCCATGATGTAGCTGTGGTGGACAATTTGAACACGGGAAAGCGGGAGAACCTGAACCCAAAAGCCCGGTTCTACGCGGTGGACATCCGCGATGTGGAGGCGTTGGCTCATGTTTTCGATGAGGAGACGCCGGAAGTGATCAGTCATCAGGCGGCTCTGGCCAACGTGCGTGAGTCTATGGAAAAACCGGCCGAATACGCGGATGTCAACATCATCGGCTCCATTCACCTGTTAGAACTGGCTCGTAAGCACAGCGTGCGCAAAATCATCTATGCCTCCACAGGAGGCGCGGTCTACGGTGAACCCGAATTCCTTCCCGTGACGGAGGAACACCCCATCAACCCGCTGGATAACTACGGGGCCAGCAAACATACGGTGGAGCACTACCTGTACCTCTATAAGCACAACTACGGGGTGGATTACACCGTTTTGCGCTACCCCAATGTCTATGGGCCACGACAGGACCCCCTGGGCGAGGCGGGTGTCATTGCCATCTTCACCGGACGCATGTTGCAGGGACAGAAGTGCATCATCAACGGCTCCGGAAGACAGGAACGCGATTTCCTCTATGTGGGCGATGTGGCCCGCGCCAATGTGTTGGCCCTGGAGAGAGGAAGCGGCGGCATCTACAATCTGGGATGGGGGCTTGGCGTGGACATCAATGCCCTCTTCCGCAAGCTCGCCGACGCGGTGGGATATGACAAACCTCCGGTCTACGGACCACCCAAGCTGGGCGAGGTTTTTCGCATCTACCTGGATGCCGGTCGTGCCAGAACGGGGTTGGGTTGGGAACCGACCGTCCCTTTGGAGGAGGGGCTCCGCCGCACGGTGGCCTATTTTCAAGAGCAGGGAGTCTAAGAGCGGACCATGCTGATAGGAATAAGCGGGTGGTTTTGGGGGGCCCCCGAGGTGGGGAGCGGACAGTACGTGCATCATCTCCTATACTCTCTCCTGCATGTGGCTCCTGAGCACGAGTACATTCTCTATCTGCCGGGCGCGCAACCCCATGCAACGAATGTCCCTGTTCCCGAAAGCGTGCGTGTGGAGATGGTGAGGACTCCCTTCGATCGACATTGGGAGAACCTGGCCAAAGTCTGGTACGAGCAGGTGGCTCTTCCGCGCGCGGCCCGAGAGGACCGGGTGGACGTTCTGCACGTGCCTTACTGGGGATCGGCCCTTTGGCGACGTGTGCTCACCGTCGTCACCGTCCATGACCTCATCCCTATGCTCCTTCTGGCTTACCGAGGAGGGCCCTTGGTGCGCACGTACACCCGTCTGGTGGCGGAGGGAGCGCGGCGGGCCGAAATGGTCCTGACCGACTCCAGAGCCTCTCGTCGGGACATCCGTCGCTACCTCAAAGTGCCGAGACCGCGCGTGCGGGCCGTGCCCCTGGCGGTGGACGGGATGTACCACCGCATCACCGATGAGGCGCGCCTCACATACGTGCGCGAGAAATATCGCCTACCGGAGCGATTCTTCCTCTACCTGGGCGGCTTCGACCAGCGCAAAAACGTGACGACCCTCATCCAGGCGTACGCGACGGCTGTGTTGGCGCTGGGGCAGGAAGTGTCGGAGGGGGAGCGGGCAACGAAGGACGAAGCTGATGTGGCCCTGGTCGTTGCAGGACGCCTCCCCACGCGCGATACCCGCTTCTTTCCGGATCCTCGCAAGATCGTGCGCGCCTTCGGCATCGAGGATCACGTCCACTTTATCGGCTGGGTCGATGAGGAGGACAAGCCCTCGCTCTACACACTGGCGAAAGCGTTGGTCTTTCCCTCTTTGTACGAAGGATTCGGCTTGCCCGTTTTGGAGGCCATGGCTTGTGGCACGCCCGTCATCGCGGCCAACGCGGCCTCCCTGCCGGAACTGGTGGGTGACGCGGGATTGCTGGTCGCGCCACGTGATGTGGAAGGGCTGGCCGAGGCCATGGTCCGCATCCTGCAGGATACGAGTTTGCGTGCGGACTTATCTCGGGCTGCTCGGGAGAAAGCCTTGCGCTTCACCTGGGATGAGGTGGCCCGGGCTACCCTGGACGCGTACATGTGGGTCGTGGCCCAACGTCGCGGTGAGAGGGGCGTGGAAACGCCCGAGGTCTCCAACGCTCATTTGCGGTAGCTGTGACGCCCTCTAATTTGCTTATCTGGCCGATTGTGTTCATAATCTGGACAGAGGCACCCTGAACTTCACTCGAGTGTCGAACGTACCCGTTTAGGCGTACTCACATAGAAAGACCGGCCGGATGAGGACGCTTTTTGAAATCGTCCCGCACCTTCACGAGAGGCTCTTGCCTGACTGGCGGCATCTGTTGTAGACCCGGCAGAGACGGATTTTTCATGTGAGTGTGGGGAATAATGGTTTTCCCGGCGGAATGGACCGCACACAACATAGCCGGAGGAAGGTGGCTTTGTGGATGCCGTTCTCCGGTGATATAATGATTACCTTTCATTTGCAAACGGCGTACGTTCTGTCCAAAGGAGACCCGCGATGGCCAACGTGGCCCAGGTGCTGACGAAGTTCAAAGGCAGATCACGCCATCGCCGTCCTCCCTGGCGGCGTGGTGAGGCGGTTCTTGGTTTCGTGTACATCCTTCCTGCGTCTATCGTTCTCGCGGTTTTTCACTTCTGGCCCATGATTTACGCGGTTTATATCAGCCTGCACCGTTGGAGGGTCATCAAACAGGCTTATGTGGGACTGGCCAACTACCGCTGGGTGCTGACGAACGACAAGTTCTGGAACGCCCTCAAGGTGACCATCTACTACGTTATCGGAACCGTTCCCATTCAACTGGCACTGGCCCTTCTTCTGGCGTACTTCCTGTTTCAGAATATCGAAGGTCGTGACGCCTTACGCACGATTTACTTTTTGCCCTACATCACTTCGACCATTGCCTCCGGCGCCGTGTTCGCCTGGATGTTCAACCCCAACCAGGGACCTATCAACCAGTTTCTGGCCCGAATAGGTCTACCCCCGCAGAAATGGTTGTTGGAGCCTAAAGGGATCTTGACTTTGTTGGGGGGGCACTTTCATGTGACCTGGCTTTATGGGGGGCCCAGTCTGGCCCTGGTCACCATCATGATCTTCGTCATCTGGTTCTGGGTGGGATATGATGCCACCATTTTCCTGGCCGGGTTAGGGTCCATTCCTACGGAATTGTACGAGGCCGCCAGGATCGACGGCGCCAACAAGTGGCAGCTCTTTCGTCACATCACCCTCCCCCTCCTCTCGCCGACGACTTTCTTCTTGAGCCTGGTCGCGGTCATTGGCTCCTTCAAGGCGTTCAACCATATCTTCATCATGACCGATGCCTCCTCGGGCACGGTAGGCGGGCCGCTGGACACGACGACCACGGTGACGATTCTGTTTTTCAAGAATTTCTATGATATTCCCACTTACGGCAAGGCCGCGGCCATTGCTTTTGTCCTTTTTGTCATTATCCTGATTTTGTCTTTGCTTCAGAACTGGGTCGCCTCCAAGCGCGTCTTCTACATGGAGTGAGTGAATGACAACAGTGACAATTCCTTTGAGTCGGCAGCAGGTGCGACTTCGCATCTCGCCAATGCGACTGCTCTTGTATGCTCTTCTCATTGCTGGAGCACTGATTGCCATGTTCCCCTTTGTGTGGATGATTTTGACCTCGTTTAAGTCTTACGGGGAAGTCGCGGCGCGACGTTTCTTCCCGCGGGAATTGCGCTGGCAAAACTATGTGGAGGCGTGGAATTCTGCTCCCTTTGGGCGCTATTTCTTGAATTCCCTCTTCGTGGCCTTGACCACCATTGCCGGCGACCTGTTCACCGGTGTCCTGGCGGCATATGCGTTCGCCCGGATGGAATTCCCAGGACGCAATGTTATTTTCTTCATCTTCCTGGCCACACTCATGGTCCCAGGCGAGTTGACCGTTCTCCCCAACTTCCTGACCATTCGTAGTCTGGGCTGGTACAATACTTATCAAGCTCAGATTGTCCCCTTCACGGCCAGCGTCTTCCATATTTTCCTGTTGCGTCAGTTCTTCATGGGCATCCCTAGAGATTATTGGGATGCCGCTCTACTGGACGGGTGTTCCCATTTCCGCTTCTTGTGGTCCATTGTGGTCCCCCTCTCTCGACCGGCCATTGTCACCGTAGCCTTGCTGAGTTTCATTGGCTCCTGGAACGCGTTCCTGTGGCCGTTGATTGTGACGTCAAGTGAGAACATGCGTCCTATCCAGGTGGGCCTGCGCAGCTTCGTCACCGAACAGGCCACCCAGACACAACTTTTGATGGCTGCGGCAACCATGGTCATCGTGCCTATCATCATCTTCTACCTGTTCACACAGCGATACTTCACCGAAGGCATCACCACCACGGGCTTGAAAGGATGAGCTCATCCGGTTAGATTATGTTCATGAAGGGAGGTGAGAGTCGAGAAGGAACGGCGGACGTTGGGTCTGTATCCTGACGTGTTACTATCGCGCTGTTGATAGGTGCAGAGTCCAATAAGGAGGAGTGGAAATGACTCGTAAAGTGCTTTTCGTCACTGTTGCTTTGGTTCTGCTCGTGGCTGCGTTGGCTGGCTGCGCCGCCAAGACGCCAACCCCTACACCCACCCAGGCACCGGCCATGCAGCCTACGCCTGCCCCTACGAAAGAGGCGCTGGATCCCATCAGTAAACTGGATCCTTCAGGGCAGGAAGTGCTCTTCTGGCATGTCTCCACGCGCAAGCATGCCAAAGTGCTCAAGGAGATCATCGACGGGTTCAACAGTTCCAATCCTTACCACATCAAGGTTGTGGCTGAATACGCCGGCTATTACGGCGATATTTACAAGAAAATTTTAGCCGGCATTGCGGCCGGTGAAACGCCGGATATGGCCATTTCCTACGCCAATCAAGTAGCTGAGTACGCTCGTGCTGGCGTCGTTGTCCCCCTGGACCCCTTCATCAACAGCAAGAAGTACGGCTTCACAGAGGAGGAGAAAAAGGATTTCATGTGGAACCTGCTGCAAGGCGACCGCAATCCGGAGTTCAATAACCAACTCATGTCGTTCGCGCACAGCCGTTCCATGCAGGTGATGTATTACAACATCGACTGGCTGAAAAAGCTTGGATATGACGCCCCGCCGCAGAACTGGGACCAGTTCAAGGAGATGTGCAAGAAGGCGACGGACCCGGCAAAGGGCACGCACGGCTATGCCTACTCCGGGAGTGCTTCCCTGTTTGCAGGCTGGCTCTTCACTTTCGGTGGGGACGTGATCAGCAAGGATGGCAAGAAGGTGGCTTTCAACAGCGAAGCAGGGCTGAAGACGCTCAAACTGCTGAAGGATCTCTTCGACAGCGGTTGCGCTTATGAGGTGGCCCAGCGCTTTGGCGATCAGACGGACTTTGCCAACCGCAAGGCGCTCTTCACTTTTGGGTCGACGGCCGGTATCCCTTACTACCGCAGCGCCATCAAGGCAAGCGAAGGAGGCCCCTTCAACTGGAGCGTGGCCGCACCCCCGCACGAGACACCTAAGCCAGTCGTCGATGTCTACGGCCCCAGCGCCGCCATCTTCAAGAGCGTCCCCGAGCGTGAGCTGGCTGCCTGGCTCTTCTTCAAGTACTGGGCTGAACCGAAGAACTTGGCCAAGTGGGCCATGGCGGCCAACTACTTCCCCATTCGTAAGTCGGCTCTCAACCTGCCGGAAATGAAAGCCTACATGAAGAAGAGCCCGCAATACAAGACCGCGTTTGACCTGTTGCCCTATGGTCGCATGGAACCTTCAGTGCCTGGGTACCAGCAGATTCGTAGCATCATCGGGGACATGATGAAACGGGTCATCGAGGGCAAAGATCCACAACAAGCGTTGGCGAACGCGGCCAAACAGGCTCAGGCCGTCCTCGATCAGAATAAGTAGCGGTGCGAAGACGAGATTGGGAAAACGTACCTTTCCTGGGGCGCCGACGGTCGAATCGGCGCCCTGTATCTCCCCTTACAAAGGGGCGATGGCAGAAGGCACCAACGTCGATTTCGCACTCCCGGCATAGACGAATAGCGTTTGACAAAACTCGTCACTTCACGTATCATCACCTAGCGTTGAGCCACATCAGGTTTCCACAACTTTATGTTTGGAAGGGAGTAGATGACCGGCACACTGTTGGAGGTAAAGGATCTAACCGTTCGTTTTTACACGCAAGATGGGGTCGTC
This sequence comes from uncultured Anaerolineae bacterium, assembly GCA_964487375.1. Classification (GTDB taxonomy): domain Bacteria; phylum Chloroflexota; class Anaerolineae; order JAADDB01; family JAADDB01; genus JAADDB01. The sequence continues at coordinate 107,046 of CAZAQA010000005.1, forward strand.
CACGCAGTTAACGGCATTTCTTATGAAGTCCACGAAGGAGAAACCCTGGCCATTGTCGGTGAGTCGGGATCCGGTAAGAGTGTGGGAGTGATGTCCCTCATCCGTCTAATCCCCCAACCTCCGGGCAAGATCACGAACGGTGAGGTGTGGTTCGAGGGCAAAAACCTGTTGGCCCTTTCGGAAGAGGAGATCCGCCACGTGCGCGGTAACCAGATCGCTATCATCTTCCAGGATCCGATGACGTCCCTCAACCCCGTCCTCACCATTGGCTATCAGATTTCCGAGGCGTTGCAACTTCACCTCGGCCTGAGCCGCTCAGACGCTCAACAGCGGGCTATTGAGCTGCTGAGTATGGTGGGCATTCCGGATGCTGAGCAGCGCATCAACGACTACCCTCACCAGTTTTCCGGTGGCATGCGTCAACGTGTGATGATTGCCATGGGGCTCTCGTGCAATCCCCGGCTCCTCATTGCCGACGAGCCGACGACGGCCCTGGACGTGACGATCCAGGCCCAGATCATCGACCTGGTCAAGCGCTTGCGTGAGGAACTGGGCATGTCTGTCATCTGGATCACGCACGATCTGGCCGTGGTGGCCGGCCTGGCCCACCGCGTGGCCGTGATGTATGCCGGTCTGATGGTGGAGAAGGCAGATGTTCGTGATATCTACTACGACCCACGGCATCCTTATACCCTGGGCCTGTTAAATTCTATCCCGCGGCTGGACAAAGTGGGACGACGGTTGGAGCCTATCGAGGGTCTGCCTCCCGACTTGTTGGCCATGCCCAGGGGGTGCCCGTTTGCTCCCCGTTGCCGTTTCCGCATCGATCGCTGTCTGGAGGAACGCCCGCAGTTGACGGCGGTGGCGCCGGGACACGAGATCGCGTGCTGGGTCGATGTGAAAACAGGGAGGCCGCGGTGAAGATGAACGGCGATATTCGGAATGACAACGTTCTCCTGGATGTCCACAACTTGAAAATGTACTTCCCCATTTTGCGTGGGTTGATCTTCCAGCGCAAGGTCGGGGATATCAAGGCAGTGGACGGTATCTCGTTTTTCATCCGGCGGGGCGAGACCCTGGGACTTGTGGGGGAGTCCGGCTGCGGCAAGTCCACGACCGGTCGGGCCCTCTTGCAACTCTATCGTCCTACGGGAGGTTCGGTCCGCTTTGAGGGGCGGGAACTGACCACGCTGAAGGGGGGCGAACTGCGCCAGATGCGACGTCGCATGCAGATGATTTTTCAGGATCCGTACGCGTCTTTGAACCCGCGTATGACTGTGGAGAACATCGTAGGTGAACCTCTGGAAGTTCACCACTTGGCAAGAGGGAAGGAGAAACGGGAACGGGTTCAGGAATTACTTGCTCAAGTGGGGTTGAACCCCTACTTCGTCAACCGTTACCCGCACGAGTTCTCCGGGGGGCAACGCCAACGCATTGGTATCGCTCGCGCCCTTGCCGTGGACCCTGATTTCATCGTTTGTGATGAGCCCATCTCCGCCTTGGATGTCTCTATTCAAGCGCAGATCATCAACTTGCTTGAGGACTTGCAGGAGGAACGCAAACTGACGTACCTGTTCATCGCCCATGACCTCTCGGTGGTGCGTCACATCTCCGATCGTGTGGCCGTGATGTATCTGGGCAAGCTGGTGGAGGTGGCCGATCGGGATGAACTGTACGAGAACCCCTTGCATCCCTACACTCAGGCCCTTCTCTCCGCCGTTCCCCTTCCCGACCCGGACGTGGAAGCCAAGCGTCAGCGCATTATTTTGCAAGGGGACGTCCCCAGCCCGGCCAACCCCCCACGAGGGTGCCATTTCAATACCCGCTGCCCGCGCGTCATGGATATATGTCGGGAGCAGGAGCCAGCCTTTGTCGACGTCGGTCATGAACATTACGTGGCCTGTTTTCTCTACAGTGACAAAACCGTCGAAGAAGCTTGATTCATCCCCCAGGATTTGGGCCGAAGTCACAACAAGGAGGTGAGCGTCAAGAAGACATAAACTTGATGTTGTATTTCTCGGTATGTTGAGTATAATGTTAGTGACCGTCGTAGTCCCACACAACTCATTCCTATCGTAGAAAGGAGGAGGAGTGATGAAACGTAACCGATGGTTGTTCATTGTCGCGGTTCTGGCAATCGCTGCCTTCGTCCTGACTGCCTGTCCACAGCCGACGCCTCAGAAGGTGATCCAGACGGTCATCGTCACCAAAGAGGTGCAGAAAGTGGTCAAGGAGACAGTTCAGGTCCAGAAGATTGTCACCAAGGAAGTGCAGAAGGTGGTCACCAAAGAAGTTGTCGCCACCCCAACGCCGGTCAGTAATCCTTTCATTGGCAGTGGCCGCCTGGACGGCAACGGCATTCCCCCCGACTTCTTCAGTGATATTCACGTGCGCAAAGCCTTCAACTACTGCTTCGACTGGGATACGTACATCAAAGAGGCCCTGCACGGCGAAGCCGTCCAGAACTATGGGCCACTGATTCCGGGCATGCTGGGCTATGATCCCAACGGACCGCATTACACGTACGACCCCAAGAAATGCGAGGCGGAATTCAAGAAGGCGTGGGGCGGAAAGGTCTGGGAGAAGGGCTTCCGCTTCACCATTGCCTACAACACGGGCAATGACACCCGTCGCACCATTGCCGAGATTCTGCAGCAGAACGTGGCCCAGATCAACGAGAAGTTCCAGATTTCCATTATTGCTCTGCCGTGGCCCACGTTCCTGCGCAACATTCGTTCCGGCACGCTGCCGATTTTCGTCAGCGGCTGGCTCGAGGACATTCATGACCCGCACAACTGGGCTCAACCCTTCATGATCGGCACGTATGCTCGTCGACAGAACCTGCCGAAGGACATGATTGCCCAGTTCAAGAAGCTGGTGGATGCCGGCGTGTCGGCGACGGATCCGGCCAAGCGCGCCGAGATCTACAAGAAGCTGGGGCAGCTCGATTACGAGAACGCGATTGCGATTCGCGGTGCGGTTCCGACCGGTCGTCACTACGAACAGCGTTGGGTCCAGGGCTGGTACTACAACCCCATTTACCCCGGCGGCTACTACTACGCCTATAGCAAGAGTGCGAAGGCGAAGAATCCCGACACCTTCGTCGTGGCCAGCATTGGCGATCCTGAGACGCTTGACCCGGCTCTTGACTACGAGACGGCGGGCGCCGAGGTGATCGACAACACCTATGAGACCCTGATTACGTACAAGAAGAACGATCCGACCAAGTTCGTGCCGCAACTGGCAACCAAGTGGGAGATCTCGCCTGACGGCAAGACTTACACTTTCTACATCCGCAAGGGCGTGAAATTCCACAACGGCGACACGATGACACCGGAGGACGTCGCGTATTCCTTCCGCCGAGGCCTGCTGCAAGGCGGTCCCGATTCGCCGCAGTGGTTGTTGACCGAGCCGTTCTTCGGCGTCGGCACGTATGACGTGGCCGACCTGATCGATCCCAACCTGGAAGGGGACACGGAGAAGCTGCAAAAGGCGGATCCGGCCAAGCTGAAGGCGGCCTGCCAAAAGGTCATGGATGCCATCACGTTCGACAACGACAAGGGCACTGTGACTATGAAGCTGGCTCAGCCGTGGGGGCCCTTCCTCTCCACCATTGCCCAGAGCTGGGGAGCGGTGATGGACAAGAAATGGGTGATTAAGAACGGCGGTTGGGATGGCACCTGTGCCACCTGGACCAAGTTCTACGGCATCACATCGGAAAGTGATCCCTTCACGGACAAGGAGAACGGGACCGGTCCCTTCGTAATGGATCACTGGACGAAGGGGCAGGAAGTCGTCCTCAAGCGCTTCGATGGCTACTGGCGGACAAGCCCGGCCTGGGAAGGTGGGCCTTCCGGCCCGGCCAAGCTGGCCAGCGTGGTTCTCAAGAACGTGAAGGAGTGGGGCACCCGCTTTGCCATGTTCAAGGCCGGCGACGCGGACTTCATCGCGGTTCCTCGTCAGTACGTGGCTCAGGTGGATCCGTTGGTCGGTGAACTGTGCACCTACAATCAGGACACGCGTGACTTCACTTGCAAGCCCACAGATCGGCCGGACGGTCCCTTCCGGCTGTACAAAGGGCATCCCGAAGTTGTGCGTACAGATGTGATGTTCAATTTCCATGTCAAGTAAGTGAGATACATCCACATGGGCGCGGGGGCTCCCTCCCGCGCCCATGTCGTGAGGTTGGAAGATGACCCTGTATATTGCCAGACGCTTATTGCTACTACCGGTATTGCTATTCGGCGTAACGGTCCTCATTTTTGGGATGTTACAGTTCCTCAGTCCGGGAGAACGGGCAGCGCTCTACGTCAGAGATATCCCCAAGAATCCTCAGGCCTTGGAAGGAATCATCCGCAAGTACGGACTGGATCAACCCATCTACATTCAGTATTGGAAATGGCTGGTTGGGGTGAAGGATCCGGTGACGGGGAAGGTTGCAGGGGGGATTCTGCGGGGGGATTTGGGGTATTCTCGGACGTCGTCCGAACCGGTGATGGCGCTGATCAAGGATCGTTTTCCGGCAACGTTGGAGCTGGCCCTTTGGAGCATGCTGCCTATTATTCTTGGAGGGGTGTGGCTGGGGGTTGTCGCGGCCATCAACCATAACAAGTTCATCGATCAAGTGGCGCGCGTGTTTAGCATTGTGGGCTGGTCCTTCCCCACGTTTGTGTTTGGCCTGCTTGTGCTGATGATTTTCTATGCTCAGTTTCATTGGTTTCCCCCGGGGCGGTTGTCAGACTGGGCCGATGCGGCCGTGAGGGCGAAAGGGTTCCATCGCATCACGTATCTCGTGACCGTGGATGCGCTCTTGAACGGTCGTCTGGATATCTTCTGGGACGCGTTACGCCATCTGATTTTGCCCATCATTACACTCTCTTATCTCTCCTGGGCCCTGCTCTTGCGGGTGACCCGTTCCTCCATGTTGGAAGTGCTGCGGCAAAACTATGTGACCACAGCTCGTTCCAAGGGATTGAGCGAAAGGGTGGTCATTCGGCGACACGTGCTTCCAAATGCGCTGATACCAGTGGCGACCATTGCCGGTTTTACGGTGATCGGGTTGCTGAACGGCGTTGTCATCACGGAGACCGTGTTCAACTATCCCGGGATTGGATCGGCTGCGGCCAGTGCAGCACTTCAGCTTGATGTCGTGACTGTGCTGGGACTGACACTGTTCAGCGGTGTGATCATCATTTTGACCAATTTGCTGGTGGACATCCTGTACGCTGCCATCGATCCGAGAGTGAGACTGGAGTAGGAGGAGTAAATGCCGCAGAAGCCCGAGAGTGATATCAAGACGTTCTTCGCGGAGGAGGAAACAAGGTTGCTCGCCAAACCACAACCGTGGTTGGCCCGCAAGCTGGGCATTGAAAACTATCGCATTCTGCGTGGGCTCTACACAAACCCGTTGTCCGTGACAGGGATGGTCATCATCCTTTTCTTCGTTTTCATCGCCGCTTTCGCACCTGTGCTGGCCCCGCCCATCCGGAAAGATCATCCCTACATGATCCCGCGAGACGGGTTCAGTCCGGAGCCGCGGCCTCCTATGTCCGAGTGGCACTCTCATTTCCACCCCCCCCTGCCTTTCTGGTGGGAACCGGTGATGGGCACAAAAAAGTGGAAACACCTGATGGGCACGGCAAGCGGCCAGTGGGACATTTACTATGGCATTGTGTGGGGAACGCGGACCGCGTTCAAGGTGGGCATTATCATCACGTTCTCGGTGGTCCTGATCGGCATCATCATCGGCTCGCTGTCCGGGTTTTACGGCGGCGCCGTGGACAATGTGTTGATGCGGATCACCGACATTTTCATGACGTTTCCCTTCCTGGTGGCGGCCCTGACGTTTTCCGCCATCATTACGCCTAAGGTAGGCAAGGGGATTGTCCCGGCGATGATTGCGCTGACCACGTTCGGCTGGATGGGATACGCGCGGCTGATTCGAGGAGATGTCCTGTCGGTCAAGGGGCGAGATTACGTGTTGGCGGCGCAGGTCATCGGCGCATCAGATTTCCGCATCATCACGCGCCACATTTTGCCGAACGCCATTTACCCCACACTGGTGGTGGCCTCGATGGACGTGGGTTCTTATGTGCTTTCATTCGCGGCGCTCAGTTTCCTGGGGGTTGGCGTGGAAGTGGGGTACGCGGATTGGGGCCAGTTGATCAGTTTTGCCCGAGATTGGATTGCTCAGATCGGGACCTACTGGTACATGGTCGCTTTTCCAGGGATAGCGCTGGTCCTGTTCGTGCTAGGATGGAACCTCATTGGGGATGCTGTACGGGATGTGATGGATCCCAGGTTGCGCGGGGAGCGGTGAGTGAGGAGCACGAGAGGAAAAATCTTGAGAAGCTTAAAATAGAACGAGCGGGCCGGTTTTAGCCGGTCCGCTCGAGCTTTACGGCGATGATGCGCAGAAGGGGACGATGCCCCTAAAAGGATCTGTTAGGAGGTCGCGTGGGCGACCCGCTTCTTGTACCGGTATACGATACGGCCTCGGTTGAGATCATAGGGGGATAATTCCACTCGTACACGGTCACCTAATAAGACTCGGATATAGTGCTTGCGCATCTTGCCAGAGAGATAGGCCAGAATCTCGTGGCCGTTGTCCAACTGCACTCGAAATGTCGTGTTGGGAAGAGTTTCTGTAACTGTTCCCTCCAAGATCAACTTATCATCCGCTTTTGCCATGCAGGCCTCCTCCTTTCCGTACCCCTTGCACCGGTCCACCTGGACGTACTCCGAGGGCAACCATTCGCGTCCCTTCAATCCTCACTCGTTGTCGAGACGACACGGATCTCGACCGTCCCCCCATGAAAGGTCGCCAGATGATGTCCGACAAGTCCTTAGGGACCCCAGAATTCCCCTTCCGGGGCGCGCCATCCCCTTTTTGAATAGTCCCCTCACATACAAGTATACAGAGGCAACTGTTACCCTGTCAAATAAATATTGGAGCCCAGGCCGGTCGGGAGAGTCGTATCCGGTTCGACTGTCTAATCCTTGGTCAACGCGGATGCCTCGATCATGCTCCGCAGGCGGGAGATGACCATATCCAGAGCGACCGTGTTGAACCCCCCTTCCGGAATGATGATGTCCGCATAACGTTTACTCGGTTCCACGAATTCCAGATGCATGGCACGCACCGTGTTCAGGTATTGGTCGATGACCGATTGCATGGTGCGCCCACGCTCTTCGATATCCCGAACCAGCCGTCGGATGAAGCGAATGTCCGCGTCTGTGTCGACGAAGATCTTGATGTCCATCAGGTTTCGCAGCGTCGGTTCGGCCAGCACCAGGATGCCATCGACCAAAATAATGGGTTTGGGCTCCACATGGTGGGTTTGCGGCCGTCGGGTGTGGGTGGAAAAATCGTAGATGGGAATCTCTACCGCTCGCCCCTCTTTCAGCATTTGCAAGTGCTGCACAAGGAGGGACGTTTCCAGAGAATCCGGGTGGTCGAAGTTCCGCTTCGCCCGCTCCGTGGGCGGCAGATGGGAGAGGTCGTAGTAATAGGCGTCGTGAGGGATGTGAGCGACATGTTCCGGGCCCAAAGCCTGCAAGATAGCCTGGGCGATGGTCGTCTTGCCCGAGCCGCTCCCGCCGGCAACGCCTACAACAATTGGCCTTTTACTTATGCTCCCCATCCGACGAACGTTGCTCCTCAAGAATGTGGTCCTCCAGAGGGCGGTGCCAGCCTAAATTGTACTGCTCACCCCATACCTGAGCAAGCGATAGCGTCTCATGGCCGACCACCTGGATCCACACTCGTTGCAGTGGCCCCCGCATAATCGCGATCAGGGCTCCCAGCAGGGTCAACACAGTTCCTGCCAGGCGGCTATTCCCTCCAGGATAATGGGCGGCTTGCACCTGTGCCTGATGGACCAGGTCGATGTGAATCTGTAGGCCCCCGACCTTCATCATGGTGTTCTGCTTCAGAAACGTGCTGACCTCAGGGACTGACTTTCCATCGGCCAGGACTTGTACCAAAAAGACCGGACCGGAATACCCGCGCTCGGGCAGGGCGGTGTAGCCAACCACTCGGACCTGGAGTCCCTGCATGGGGAGAAAGACACTGCGCTCTGTGCCGGATGTAGGAAACTGCAGAATGGCTTCCCGTTCGGCGATACCCTGCGGTGTCTGTATTGGGACTGGGGTTCCTGCCGGATCGCTGGCCGAGACGCGTACGCCTAATGAGGTCTTCAGGTAGCGCAGGGAAACGCCGGCGACCAGGATGGCCTCCCCGCGTGGAATGGCTCGCACCGTGGTTTGAGTCTTCTGTCCGTGTACTTCGATCAAGAAGAGGGTACTGGCGTGACCATTAGCTGTTGTACCCTCCCCTCGCAACGTGACTCGGACCCCCGTGTCGTGACCGATATCCCAGGGTTGTCCGGGAGACAGGACGATGGGAGGAGTGGTCCAGCCGCGAGTGGTCCCCCAGAAGAGTCCGCCGAGGAAAAGTACGACGCCGAGGAAAAAGAGGGCGCTGCCGTAAGCGCCTCCTCTCCCCAGTCGGGTGAAGAATCGGCTTTCCTGGTAGCTGGGGTGTTCTTCCACCACGAGCCCGTGGGCGGACGCCCAGGCTCGCACATGGTCAAGAACGTCGTCGATATTCCGGTTGAGCTGGAAAACACGCCCCCCCTCTGCTGCGATAGGACTCACCGGAGGGATGTGCGACGGACTTGCCGGCCACAGTCCCAGGTACAAGGCATAGAACGCATGTAGCCATGCCAGCCAGAGGGAAAACAATACAGTCCCCTGAAAGGCCGGGGAACGGGTCACGGCAAACAGGCCCAGTCGTTGCCACAGAGTCGAGAGCGGGACTTCCCGTCGGGTAGCCAGAAGCCAGGCATCGATCTCGTGAGGTTGGGTGAGGTAAGGAGGAAGTTGTGGGGTCAGGAAGGAAACAAGGATGAGCAAGGAGAGGACGATCAGGCCTAAGCCGAAGAGGGAACGTAGCAAGAACAACAACAGGATTAAAGAACGCTGGTCACGTCCACGCCCGGTTGTGGGGCCGATCATCGTTGTGCTCATGGTCCTCAATACGAAGGCAGGCCCGAAACCTCAGGGCCTGCCGTGCTGTGGAGCCACCGGTCGGAATCGAACCGACAACCTGCGCATTACGAGTGCGCCGCTCTGCCGATTGAGCTACGGTGGCTCACCCGTCCCTTATTACTCCTCCATTATAACCGCTTTCTTGGATTGAGCAAGATCAAGGGGAGCATCGCAAGGCGGTGTGTCCTTGGTGTTGGACGAAGAAGGGCAGGCTGCTCGCACCCAGAAGGGCTTTTTGAGGGGGAAAGACCTCCTCATTCCACGCGAGTCACGTATTCCCCTGTGCGCGTATCCACCCGGATGATGTCTCCCGGTTCGATAAAGAGAGGAACACGGACTCTGAGTCCTGTTTCTACCGTACACCATTTGCTGGCACTGCCGGCCGTATCGCCTGCGAACCCCGGCTCCGCATCGACCACCTTCAAATCTGCTGCCGTGGGAAGATCGATGCGGACCGGTTTGCCCTCGTAAGTTTCCAGCTTCAACGTCGTGCCCTCGGCCAGGTAGTTTACGGCATCCCCCAACACTTCACGGGAGATGGGAAATTGCTCGTACGTCTCCGTGTCCATGAAGTAATAGAGGTGATCGTCGTGATACAAGTATTGGACCTCTGCGTGGTCCAAGCGCACGTCCTCGACGCGCTGTCCCGAGGTGAACGTTTTCTCAATGGTGGCCCCGGTTTGCAGGTTCCGCAATTTGAGACGGATGATGGCATTTCCACGGGCCATCTTGTGATGGGAATAATCCAACACTTCATAGAGCGTGTCGTCGATCTTGACAATAGTCCCTTTTCGTGCCTCTTGTACTCCGATCATAAAATGCGCCTCCGGGAATTTACGAGGTTCTGGGAGTGCGGTCGACTGCTGAGTCGAGAGAATTCCAAATGCAGATCAACCGTACGCTAAAATCTTATGCCAAGACAAGAGGCTTGTCAAGCACATCTTGGCCTCCGGCGGGGCTTTTCAGAGTTTTTACGCATATAACCAAAGGGGTAGGCGAAGGCGATCCTCGCCTACCCCTTTGACCACACGTATTAAGAAGTAGATCCAAACGTGCTTGCCCGGATGGAAAGCCGCTTCTATAATAGGACAGACGAATATGTGGCGTCCGAGTATCTACCCCAGGCGTCATCCCGGCTTTGCAGAAGATGGGTGGCGTAAGCGGGGGAATGATTTCGCCCGATGACGTGACATGTCGCCGAGCACCGTGTGTTCGAGGAGGACATGAAACATGAGTGAGGAAACACCTCAACCCAGGCACATCACCGTCAATCGTGAAGAAGATTTTATGGAGATCATCTGGCAGGACGGTCATCGCAGTGTTTATCCCCTGAGCCACCTGCGGACCGTGTGCCCTTGCGCCGAATGCAAGGGGGGACATGAGAACATGGGCGGTCCTCCCGATAGACTGGCTTTCCTGCGCGCGCCTGCACGTCCCTGGAAGGTCACCCATGCAGAGCTCCTGGGCAATTACGCCATTCAGTTCTTCTGGGACGATGGCCACCATGCTGGCATCTACACGTGGGACTACCTGCGAGCCCTGTGCCCATGTCCGGAATGTTCGGCCCATTATGGGGATCCGGTTACTTCGGCACACGCCCAGACCGCGGAGTGACGGCGATGTGGCTGGACGACATAGAACGTGAGATCGGCATCACGTTCACGGACAAGAGCCTGTTGCAGCGGGCGCTGACCCACCGCTCCTACATCAACGAAGTAGCGAGGCCCGGCTGGGAAGACAATGAGCGCCTGGAGTTCCTGGGAGATGCCATCATCGACTGCGTTGTGGCTGAATATCTCTACCATAAGTTCCCTGAGATGCACGAGGGGGTTCTTACCGCGGTGCGGGCCAATCTGGTCCGTCGTGAAGCTCTCTCCTCCTTCGCCCGCCAGATCCATCTGGGACATTACCTCTTCATGGGCAGTGGTGAGGAGCAAAACGGTGGACGAGAGCGGGATGCCATCCTTTGTGCGGCTTTTGAGGCCCTGGTTGGGGCCATTTATCTGGATCAGGGGGTCGAAGCGAGTCGTGAATTCGTGCTCTCCTTCGTACGAGAGGCCCTGGATGCAGCTTTGCAACGGGCCTTGGCCAAAGATGCTAAAACTCGCCTCCAGGAGTGGAGTCAAGCTACCCTGCACGAGACACCGCGCTACGTCACCGTCGCCGAGGAGGGGCCGGACCACGCCAAGATCTTCACCGTGGAGGTGCGTATCGGCGATGTGGCAGCGGGACGGGGCAAGGGAGGGTCGAAACAGGCGGCGGCCAAAGCAGCCGCGGAGGACGCCCTGGCTCACAAAGAAGAGCGATTCGGGCAGGTGATGCTGGGGGAGACGGAAATGGCAGGCGAATGACCAGGGGCGGGAAAGTGAAGGGATCTTTGGTGGAAAAAGGGAACCAAAAGAAGCAGGGCCCAGGACCGGGGATCCTGGGCCCTGGCACACCACACCAGGAGGAGAGCGTAGCAAGTGAAGCGGACCTACGCCTTGGAGCAGGTGATGTCAACTTGCCACACACGTCTATATTAAAGCAAGCAGTACGTGGGTGTGCACTGATCCGCGTCATATGGAGCACAAATAGAACCTGCACAAGGCCTGGGAACCCGGGAATTCAGAAAAGGAACGCCTTTCTGCAATGTGGATAGGCAGGGTCGTCGTTCCGGCGGAAATTCGAAAGGGGGCGAGGGCATGTCCCTTTGTTCTTGCCTCCTCCCCGGTCGACTGAACAAAAGAAAGCTCACGTATCGTCTCAAACAGCGAGAGGCGAAGGACCTGGATGGTCCCTCCGATGTTGGTGACAATGTTGTGTGCGCGAACCGAAAGCGCCGAGGATGGCTATGAAGCGGCTGTTTACTGTTTTGTTCATCGGCATCATCCTACTGAATCTGAGTGTCCCTCTCCTCTACGCCCAAACAGGCGGGGAAACCCCGTCCCTCTCCCAAACTCCCGCCGGCAACAAGAGATCCTTGAGATCCTTACAAGCCGCGCGGGCTATCGTCTCCCGCATGTCGGTGGCCGACCGGGTGGGGCAGCTCTTCGTCGTCACCTTTCAGGGAGACTCAACGGCCCCGGAGAGCGCCATTGCCAATCTGGTATCCCATTATCGTGTGGGCGGGGTGATGCTCCTGGCCAGTAACGGGAATTTCCGCAATGAGGGGGACACGCCCGGCCAGATCATCTCCTTGACCAACCGTCTCCAGGCCCTGGCGTACCATCAAATTTTGCCCGAGTCCAAGAGTCTGGCCCCTTCCTCCAAGGCGCTGCTTCCTCTGCCCCCCCGCCCGGGAGGTGAGGCGGGCAACGTGCCGATCACCAGTACGGTTGACCTGCCCCTGTTCATCGCCATCGACCAGGAAGGCGATGGTCCCCCCTTCACGCGGCTTTTCAACGGCTTTACTCCTCTTCCCAGCGAGATGGCCCTTGGCGCCACCTGGACACCCGTGCTGGCTCAAAAAGTGGGCGCGATAGTAGGACAAGAGCTGGCCGCAGTGGGAGTCAACATGCTCTTGGGCCCTTCCCTGGACGTGGTGACCACACCGCGCCCCGAGTTGCGCGGGGATTTTGGCAATCGCGTTTTCGGCGGGGATCCCTACTGGGTGGCCCAGATGGGCCGGGCGTACATCGCAGGGGTTCACCTTGGGAGCAAGGGGCGAGTCATCACCATCGCCAAACATTTCCCCGGCCAGGGCGGCGCGGACCGTCGGCCAGACGAAGAGGTGGCGACCGTGGCAAAATCCCTCAGCGAATTGCGGAAGATCGAACTGGCCCCCTTCGCCGAGGTCACGCGGTTGGGGCCATCTCAGGCCCTTACCGTCACCGACGGACTGCTTTCCTCCCACATCCGCTATGAGGGATTCCAGGGCAACATTCGGGAGCGGACCCCGCCGATTAGCCTTGCCCCCGAACTCCAAGACATCCTGGCACTCCCCGAGTTCCGCTACTGGCATCGTTCTGGCGGCATTCTCCTGAGCGATGCCCTGGGCGCGCTGGCCGTACGGCGCTATAAAGATCCCACCTTGAAGAGCTTCCCCTACAAACAGGTGGCGCTAGAAGCCTTGCTTGCCGGCAACGACCTTTTGTTGATCTCCCAATTCAGCGCCTCGGGGACGTTTGAGGAACAGTACAAGAATACCGTGGACACGCTGCTCTTCTTCCAGCAGAAATACATGCAGGATCCGGCCTTCCGTCAACGGGTGGATGATGCCGTCACCCGGGTCGTGGCTCGAAAGTTGGCCCTGTATCCTTCCCTGAAACTCAGCGATGTGCTCATTCAGGGGAAAGTGGGACGTGCCCAGCTCCTCCAGGGAACGGAGGTCGTCAGCCAGGTGGCTCGGGCCGCGGCCACCCTGCTACATCCCGGGGTCCAGGAATTGGCCGACCGTCTGCCAGCTCCCCCGCAGACGGGGGAGCCCATCCTCTTCCTCAGCGACGACCGACCGTGGAAGGAGTGCGCCACTTGTACCCCCGTGCCCGCTATTCCTCCCAATGCCCTGGCCGCCATAACCTTGCGCCTGTACGGCCCCCATGCCACCAACCAGATCGAGGCAAGTCAGGTTACGTCCCTGGGCTTCAGCCAGCTGCGTGCCTTCCTCGATGAAGCTGCAGCGGGAAAGGCAGACGCCAAAATCACGGCTTTGTTTCACCGCGCCCGTTGGATTGTGATCGGCATGACGGATGTCCCCTCCGAGGAATATCCGGACAAGGATGTGGTCAGTCGTCTATTGGCTCAAGGACGGGAGCTGTTGCAGGGAAAACACCTGATTATTTTTGCCTTCAACGCGCCTTATTACCTGGACGCGACAGAGATCAGCAACCTGACCGCGTACTACGCCCTGTATGGTAAAACCAAACCCTTCCTGGAGACCGCCGTACGCCTTCTGTTCCGCGAATTCACCCCTTCCGGCTCCTCCCCGGTGAACATTCCGGCCCTCAACTACGATTTGCGGGTCATTACCGAGCCTGCTCCGAACCAGACCATAGGGCTGACCATCGTCAGCGTGAAGAAGAGAGGCCAGGCGGTGACTAAACCTCCACAGCAACTGGACCTGGGAGACACCATTACCCTGCGCACCTCTGTTATCTACGACCATGAAGGACATCCGGTGCCCGATGACACTCCGGTGACCTTTCGTCTCTGGTACCCCGCAGATTCCCTGGAATTTCAACGGGAAGCCGTCACCCATGATGGGATGGCGGAGACCCAATTTCCTCTCGAACGCCCCGGTGAGCTGTGGATCAGTGTGTCCTCCTTGCAGGCTCGCACCTCGACCCAACTCTTGTTGAACATTCGACCGGGGCATCCTGGCCTGGTCGAAACCCTGGTGCCGACCCCTACGCCTACCGTCACCCCGACCAGCACCCCAACGTCGACGTCGACGCCGACACCGACACCCACTCATACCCCCACCCCCACGTCAACTCCCACCCCCACACCCACGCCTGTGCAAGTAGATTTTGTACCCTGGGTGGGGGGAGATGCCCTGCTGATGGCCCTGTTCGGCCTGATCGTCATCAGTCTGACCAGCATCGGCGTCTGGTATCAGGCGGGAGAATCCCCGGTGCGGATCGTGCGTTGGTTCTCCTGGGAATGGATTCTGGGACTGGGGACCTATATCCTGTTCAGTTTGGGATTTTTCCCTCAGGGGACGAAATGGCGTTTGCGCATGGGACCGACCGCGGGGGGCATTCTGGCCGTGTTGATGGCCTTGATGCCCCTGGTTGTGTGGGGGGTGTCGAAACTCTTTAGCCTCTCCCCATCAGAGGGAGAACCCATAGGGGACAAACAGTAATCGGCGTCGCTCGTCCCTTAGCGGGTGATGATGTGGGGGAACGCCGGCGAGAAGATCGTGGTCATGATGGCAATGACCAGCAAGGTGATGACGACGGTCAGCAGCCAACGGTTGGCCTGCAAAGCCTCCTCCCAACTCAACCGTTGCAGAACCAGGCTCGCGTAATTACCCCCGGCGAGGGAATCTGTGCCCAGAAGGAGGTGGCGGAAGGCCTCGATAGAAGGCGGGCGATCGTCGGGATGCATGGCCATCGCCCGGCCGATGGCGTGTTCCGTGCGCAACGAGACGCTGGGATTGATCTCGCGTAGTGGCTTTAGGCTGCCTGGATGCAGGAAGCGTGTTTTGGCATCCGCCGGGGGAACGCCGGCCAGTAGATGATAAAGGGTCGCCCCCAGCGCATATATGTCTGTGCGTGGGTCCGTGTGATCATTGTCACTTCCGTATTGCTCCAATGGCGTGTACGCTGCTGTTCCCCGCCCCTGCACGATGGTGATCGTCCGGGTGTCGTCCGCGAGCAGCACCTTGACCAGGCCAAAATCGACGAGTTTGATGCGTCCCTCGGGGGTGACTTTGATATTGGCCGGCTTGATGTCGCGGTGCAGCACGGGGGGAACCTGGCTGTGCAAGTATTCCAGCGCGTCGCAAATCTGGCTGGCCCACAAGAGAACCTGATGCTCGTCCAGAAGTTCACCGGCTTGTTGCGCTTCCAGGATGATGCTTTCCAGATCATCACCTGGAATGAAATCCATCACCAGGTATTCCCGCCCTCCTTCGGCGAAATAGTCGGACACCTTGGGCAGGTTTGGGTGGTCGAGGCGGGCCAGAATGCTGGCTTCCTGGTAGAATTGCTCGTGGATTTCCTCGTTCATCTCGGTCAGACCGTACATCTCCGGCAGGACTTCTTTTACCGCGCAGAGACGCCCTGCCAGGCGCAGATCCTCGGCCTTATAGACGGCGCCCATCCCCCCCTGGCCGATGAGTTCGACAATTTGATAGCGTTCCCGTAGAATAGTAGCAGGTCGCAAGGGCTCGGTGACGATAATGCGCGCTTTCCGGGGCATCGTACCCATCCTGGTTTCGACTCGTCCAAACGTACAAGACCTGGAACGTAAAGCGCCCATCCGGCCCTTTCTGGCTGGGGGATGGCGTCTCACGTTCCATACTGTTTGTTTGTTCGGAACGGCCCGCACGTCGGGCCTCTGATAATATCGTTGAGAGAACCATGAGTGAGTCTTTCACTTCCGGCGTTACAAATGATGAAGTCGCCATGCTCATTTTACAACGGGGCGGGCAGGGAAGCCAACGCTGGCGTCTGGACAGGCCAGAAGTCCTTATTGGCCGTACTCCTGAGGCCGATATCATCCTCCCCGACCGCCAGGTTTCGCGGCGTCATGCACGCGTTTTCCGACAGGAGGATGCTTACTTCATCGAGGATTTACATTCGAAGAACGGTACCTGGATAAATGGACAACCTCTGCATGGGGTCCGCCGTCTGGAGGATGGTGACGAAATTCAAATCGCCCTCCGTTTCAAGCTCGCCTTTGTGGGCAGTGGGGCGACGGCTCCCCTTGATCTGGAAGAAAAGGCTGAACCGCTCGCGGGACTGACGGTCGACGTGGGCGGCCGACGCGTGTTCGTGAACGGCCAGCCAGTGGATCCTCCTCTTTCGCCGGCCCAGTTCCGGCTGCTTACCCTTCTGTGGCGGGCCCAGGGGGACGTGGTTTCTCGAGAAGATATTATCCGCTATGTGTGGGCAGACGAGGAAGCCGCCGGAGTGACGGAACAGGCTCTGGATGCCCTGGTTCGTCGCCTTCGGGAGCGCCTGGCGGGATACGATCCGGATCACGTGTATGTCGTGACGGTTCGAGGGCACGGATATCGCCTGGAGCAGCGAGAGCAAACGTGAGGGGGGAAAATCGGAAAGGGGCGCGGGGCCTGGGCTTCGGGTCGCCTTTTCGAAAGGGGGAATGTGTGGGGACACGATCGGCGCGTAAAAGGCGACGCCTGCTGAAGAACATGACGCGACACGAATACTCCGCCGGCGGCGTGGTGGTACGCCCAGGGTCGGGTCACGCCTGGGATGTCCTCCTCATCGCCACCCACGAGGGGGCTCGTTGGAGTCTTCCTAAAGGGCATGTGGAAGAAGGGGAAAGCGAGGAGGCCGCCGCAGTTCGTGAGGTGCGCGAGGAGACGGGGATTCAGGCAGAGATCGTGGCTCCACTGGACGCCATCGAGTACTGGTTTCGCTGGCGTTCTACAGAGGGATCCGTGCTCATTCACAAGCGCGTGCGGTTTTTCCTCATGCGTTACCTTGCCGGCGATCCCCACGAACATGGTTGGGAAGTGGATGATGCCCGCTGGTTTGCCCTGGATGAGGCCGTACAGAAAGTGTCTTATAAGGACGAGCGGGAGCTACTCATGAAGGCGCGTTCTTTCTTGAAAGCGCACCCTACCCTATCCTCGGAGGAGAAATCCAAATGACCGTCCCCATGGTCGATTTGCAAGCGGAATACGCGATCTTGCGAGAGGAGCTGGACGCGGCCATGCAGCGGGTTGTGGTCCATAGTGATTTCATCCTGGGAGCGGAAGTGGAAGCGTTCGAGCGGGCATTTGCCAGTTATTGCGGAGCCGCTCACGCTGTGGGCGTGGCATCTGGGACGGCCGCTCTGTTACTGGCTCTGGCCGCGTTGGACATTGGCCCGGGAGACGAGGTGATCACTTCTCCCTTTACGTTCTTTGCCACCGCGTCGACGATTGCCCACCGGGGAGCTCGCCCGGTCTTTGTGGACATTGACCCGCATACCTTCAATTTGGATCCCGATCGGGTGGAGGAGGCCGTGAGCACGCGCACCCGCGCCATCATCGCCGTTCACCTTTTCGGCCATCCCGCGAATATGGACCCCTTGCGGGAGATTGCCCGGCGCTACGGACTTTGGCTGATCGAGGACGCGGCCCAGGCTCATGGGGCCATCTACAAAGGGGCTCGTACCGGCGCCTTGGGCGATCTGGCGTGCTTCTCCTTCTATCCGGCAAAAAATCTGGGCGCGTATGGGGATGCCGGCGCAGTCGTCACAAACGACGATGAATTGGCCCACCGGCTGCGGCGTTTGCGCAATCATGGGCAGGAGGGACGCTATCATCACGTGGAGCTTGGGTATGCAGAGCGCATGGATGGCTTGCAAGGGGCTATCCTGGCGGCCAAATTACCCCATTTGGACACCTGGAACGCGGCCCGGCGGGAACGGGCGTATCGTTACAATGTCCTCTTGCAAGGAGTGGGGATCCGTCTCCCTTATGAGAGCCCAGATGTCGAGCATGTCTATCACTGTTACACGGTGCGCACCCCCCGGCGGGATGGGCTGGCCGCGGCGCTGAAAGCCCGGGGGGTCGCCTCTGCGGTCCATTATCCGGTGCCGTTGCACCTCCAGCCGGCGTTCTCCTATCTGGGGCTGGGCTCCGGTGCTTTTCCTCAGGCCGAGCGGGCCGCTCGTGAAGTACTCAGCCTTCCTATTTATCCTGCCATGACCACGGAACAACAAGATCAAGTGGTTGACGCTATCCGGGAATGGGCTACCCGAGAAACGGGGTGAATCTCTGACGACGTGTTTGCGACGCTGTCCGGCGAGGGGCGCGAGAAAACGGGAAAAGTTTCTGATGATGGACCGAGGAGCAGGTGGGGCGGGGTTCTGCGCCGCCCCACCGGAATGCTTCGGGCGGCGTTTTACGCCAGCTCGGGGATGAGAAGACCGTAACCGCCGTCACGACGGCGGTAGAGCACATTGACGCTATCGGTGCTCACGTTGTAGAAGACAAAGAAATCGTGTCCCAGCAGTTCCATCTGTTCGATAGCCTCCCACTCGTCCATGGGAACCATTTCGAAGTGTTTGACCCGTCTGATCTGGGGGGGCAATTCCTCCTCCGCTTCTGCCTCTCGTTCCAACTCGGCCAAAGCTTCGGCCTCTGCCTGGGCCCGGGCTTCCCCTCGCCGTCGGGGGCGTACCTGAAGCCAGTGTTTGCCTTTGTAACGCTCGATCTGGCGTTCAATCGTATCCATCACCGCGTCAAAGGCGGCGTAAATGTCCGCGTTCCGCTCTTCAGCTCGTAAAATGCGTCCATTGCTGGTAAATAAGGTAATTTGTGCGGCATGACGCTGCTCCGCGCTGCGGGTGGGCTCCTTCGCCAATTCTACCCGGGCTTCGACAATGTTCGGCAAGTAGCGGTCGAGCCGCGGGACCTTTTTCTCCACGTAGCGGCGTAGTCGCTCGTTCAGTTCGATGTCGCGAGTCTTGATGGTGATATCCATGGCTCTATCTCCTTTCGCTCCGGTGTAGGTTAGGGACAACCAACGGGTAAGACCATGCTGTGGTCACCACTTCTCCCCCTTTCCCTTGACCCCAATCGCCTCTATACCGCCTTCTCGTAGATTCGGTACTTCTTGTACACCCGACCGCCAAAGTGAGCGATGGTGTTGTTCACGGCATCGTTGATTTCCAATGTCCACCCCATTTCCGCACGTTTGTAGCCCTTGCGGAACAATTCCCTGGCTGTTTCGTAATACATCAAGGCATCGAGTCCCTTGCCGTGCCATTCGTGAATGACGCCCATGGCGAAAATGCGCGCGGTGTCGATCATCCGCCGATACCACAGGAATTTCAGCCAGCCGATCGGGAACAGGCGGCCATTGAGGCGGATCAGCACCTGATGGTAGTCCGGCAGGGTCAAGGACGCACCGACGGGCTTCCAGGTTCCATCCGGCTGCTGAACCTCGGCAAAGAATGCCAGGTCCTCGTCCACAATGTCTTTGATGTCGTCGGCCATGTGCTCGATCTCCTCGTCGGTCAGAGGGACGAACCCCCAGTTTTTCTCCCAGGCATGGTTGTAGACTTGCTTGAAACGTTCTACCTCATTGGGGAGGTCGGCCTTCCTCATCTTGCGTACCCTCACTTCTGGGTGCCGCTTGCGAACGATCTGGACGACTCGCTGGAGTTTTGGCGGCAGATCGTCCATGCTCTGGTACTTGCTCTGGTCAATCATGTGGGCCCACAGGTCCATGGCTTTGGTGAACCCAAAAGACTCGATCAGGTCGATGTAGTAGGGCGGGTTGTACGGCATCAAGATCACGGGAGGCGAGTCGAAGCCCTCGATGAGGAGAGCGCACTCGTCGTTGGTGCTAAAACTCATGGGTCCCCGGATGGCGGTCATACCCTGATTTGCCACCCAGCGAGTGGCCGTGTCCAGGAGAAGATGGGCTACCTGGTGGTCGTTGACGCTTTCGAAAAAGCCGAAAAACCCCACCTGTTCGTTATGGAAACGGTTGTGTTGGTGATTGATAAGAGCGGCAATGCGTCCCAGTGACCCGCGGCGGAGATGAGGGGGCGGCGGCGTTTCTCCTACCGCGGGCTCGTAGCGTCCGTCCACCATGAAGAAGGCCACGTCCAGGTGCTTGAATGTGGGATTTTTGGTGGGGTCCAGGAACGCTTTACGTTCGCTCAACAACGGGGGAACCCAATTTGGGTCTCCTTTGTAGATGCGCCAGGGAAATTTGATGAACTCCATGCGCTGGCTCACGTCGGCGACGTCGATCTCGCGAAGGCGCAGGTCTGTATAAGGCATAATTCTCCTCCTGGATGAAATGGAATGATACCCTTCTAATTCTCTTCTTCCCAGCCCAGTTGCCGCCACATGTCTCGGACGTTCTGCCAATGGGTTCCGGCCCAGTAGGTTCGTCCACATGACGGACATTCGTAGAATTCTTCCTGAGTTTGGTAGACATAAGGAGGGACTCGCTCCCGGGCCTTCCCCTTAGAAATACGCCGTAAGGGCACATTGCAGATGGGACAGCGGGAGTTGGGCAACGGACCCTCGATGAGGCCTAGATGGACGAGTTCGCCTAACTGCTCTTTGAGCGTTTGCGTGTGGAGTAATGCTCCCTGGTGGCCGGCCCGCCGCGCCAACGCTTCGTCCCGGGTAAGGAGCAGGCGGGATTCTGCCCGCGCCCGACGAAGGACGTCCAGGTCCGATGTGTCCGGCATAAACACGACATCATAGCCCATCATGCGCAACCATTTAGCCAGCCGACCCAGCATGGCATCGGCCACGAAACGGAGCGGCGACGGACGTTTGGCCCTTTGCTCACCTTCAGGTATCATTGGCGCATGATTTGGGTAGGTTGGACTTTCACCCTGATTTTACCACAAAATCTGCCAATAGGGAAGCTGCCATGTCGTCGACCCAATACCGAGCAGGGAAATTATCCCAAGCTCTGCTCCGTTCCGCACGCCTGATGTTTCTATCGGCGTTGAGCTTGCTCTCTTTCATCTTGTGGACCTCTCCGGTCTGGGCCGCGTCCGGTCCGCCGGAAACCCCGCCGCAGGCTTTGCTTTGGTCCTACCTGGCCGGAGGCCTGGCTTTTCTCGTCCCGGTGGCGATTGTCTTTTGGGTGGTCTCCGGCTTAGAACCGGATGACGCCCGTCCCGCAGCCCTGTTGGTTCCGGTCACAGTGGCGGCCGTCGCTCTGGCTTATGCCGCGGTGGGCTTCGCACTGGAATTCGGTGGTGTGGGACTGATGGATGCCCGTCATGGGTTCTCCCGTCTGGTGTGGGAGTGGTCGGCCCTGCCAGAGCAGTGGGGTCCCTACTGGGGCATGGCCGGCTTCGCGGGCTGGTTTCTGGGTGGGGGTGCCGGCACGCCGGAGGCGGTGGCCCTTTTTTGGGGACACTTCGCCTGGGTCCTGGTCGCCGCTCTGATCCCCGTGTTGGTTATGCGTCGGCAGGTGCCTCGCCTGTATCCCCTGTTGATCGCCTTGCTCATGGCCGGCGGGGTCGTTCCCGTTGCTGGGAACTGGGTTCACGGTGGCGGCTGGCTGGCCCGCCTGGGCGCGACGCTGGGCTGGGGGCACGGCTATGTGGACGTGGGGGGAAGTGGGCTCGTGGGACTCGTGGGAGGCGGCATGGGGCTGGCACTGCTGCTGGCCTTTCGCCTGACCCGGGGACCAGAGGAACCCAAGGGGGAGTTGCCGCCGGTACATCTTCCCCTTCTGGCCGCCGGAGGGAGCTTGTTCCTCGTCGTCGCCGCCGCGGGTTGGGCGTTGAACAATCCCCTCTATTCCCTCAACACCATGCCTTTACATCGGATCCTGACGAACGCTTTGCTGGGGATGGCGGGAGGCGCGGCTCTGCCCGCATTTTACATCTGGTTTGTGACGGATGCCCATCATCCTCACTTTGCTTTGGCTGGTGCATTTGCAGGCTGGTTGAGCGTCTTGGCCGGATTGCCTTTCTTGCCGGCTCCCTTTGCACTGTTGACGGGGACGGTGGTGGGATTTCTCGTGCCTTTTGCCGTGTACGCGGTGCGCGAGTGGGCCCGTCTGGATGACCCGGCCGGATTGGTGACTGCATCGCTCCTGGGGGGAACGGCCGGTCCCCTTGCCGTAGGGTTGTTCGCAGACGGACGCTACGGGCAGGGATGGAACGGCATCGGCAGCCAACGCTACCTGGGGGTGAGCGGACAAGGGGTGAGCGGTTTCTTCGTGGCTCCCGGCTTCACCCCCGACTGGCCCGGGCAGATGCAGGCCCAGGCTGTGGGGGTCGCCGCTCATTTTCTGTGGGCATTTGTCATCGGCTCGGTCGTCGGGGTGGCACTGGCTTTGTTGTGGTGGGCGGTGCGTCGGGTGCTGTCGACGCAGGCGTTACGCCGCGACGCCCAGGAAGGCCCGCAGGACGTAGCCGATGAAGAAGCTGATGGCCGCTACTCCCAGGCTGATGAGGGTCATTTCCCAGAATTGGTGCCGGAAGTCCAGATCCCGGGCCACAGAGATGTAATAGTTGAAGAGGGCGATGATGAGCACGGCGAGAACCAGAGTGATGCCCACGCTGATGACATAGTTGCTTAAGAACAAAAAGGGAAGAATGAGTATCGCAACCGTGACGACATAGGCCCCGCCCGTGTATAGGGCCGCGCGGAGGGGATCTTTGTTCTCATGTCCGGCCTTGGTGGAGAAGTATTCGGACGCGGCCATTGAGAGGGCCGCGGCCATTCCTGTGATGAGCCCAATGAGGGCAATCAACCGGGCATTTTGTAGGGCCAGAGTGAACCCGGCCAATGCACCGGTCAGCTCCACCAGCGCGTCATTGAGCCCCAAGACGACCGAACTGGCGTAAAGCAGCCGCTCCTCATCCAGCAGTGCCAGCAATTCGTGTTCATGGTGATCCTCATCCGCGATGACCCGATCGATCTCGGGAATGAGCCCCCGTAGTCCGGCATAGTTCTCCTGGGCGTTCATCTCCCCCTTTTCCATGAGTTTCACGCCGAAGGTAAATCCCAACAAGCGACTGATCCAATAGTACTTGCGCACAGTCGCCTCGTCAGGGGACACCTCTTCGCCAGTATACGCTTGCCACAGGCGGTAGTGAGTGAGTTCGTCTTGTGCGATCTGCTCTAACACGCGACGATTCGCTGCCGAATCCGCATGCTTTGCCAGCTTCTTGTAAAGGACGTGCTCGGTCATCTCTGTGCGCTGGAACGTCAGCAGCTTCTGTTTCAGCTCCGGTGTAAGATGGACCGCGGAAGGCTCTTGTGGGTTCATGGTTGTTGCTCCCCGTTTGCTGAGGTGGTGAATCCGGCGTTCTTCAAGGCTTTTTCTCCGTTGAGTTCAGCCGTACGCGCGCGACCGGCGTGTATTCCGCCCCTGACCGTTTGAGCACACTGCGGTAGAGGATGACCTCCTGCACCTGATGTCTGCCGAAAGGGTCCACTTTGAGCCGCCGCATGATATCGCCGATTTGTTCCAGGGTCGGCGCAGGCATTCCCTCCCGTACCCGGCCGATGGTGAGGTGTGGCGAGAAGGGACGCTTTTCCGGCGTCCAACCATGAGTGGCCATGGCTCGCGCCACGGCCTGTTGTACCCGCTCCAGGGCGCGACGGTTGCCGCTGATTCCTAACCAGAGAACCCGCGGTCGCCGCAGGTTGGGGAAGGTTCCTGCCGAGTCAATTTCGAGAAAAAAGGGCGGGATCCCCTCCAGAGCGTCTCGCACGTCCCTGGCCAGCGCCGGTATCTCTTTCTTGGGCCAGGCACCCAAGAACGTCAGGGTGAGATGAATGCCCTCGGGCCGGACCCAGCGCACGCTTCGGTCCGGCACCTGGCGCGCCAGCTCTTCCTGTAAATGGGCGATATCCGCTCGGATCGCCGCCGGCAAAGGGATAGCCCAGAACAGTCGCCATCGTTCCTCCGATCGTGGATGGTTCATGTCTGCACCTCTAGTCGTAGTGTCCGTATCCCCGAAGTATGTTCTTGAAGCGCCTGCTGCTTTTACGCCAGATGCGCTTAAATCCAATCTGGATGAAAGGTCGGCCTTCCAGGATGACGGGATGCGCGTACCGTTCTTCTATCCGTACCCGACGACTCAAAAGTTGACGCAAGGAATTCCAGGTCTGAACATTGCGTACGAGGATGGTAAATTCTTCTGCCGAGTGATGGTAGTCCCTTAAGGATGCCAGACCTTGCAGAACACTTTTGCCGATACGATAGGCGTACTCTTCCTCATCCAGACCGAATTCTTGAATAAACAACGCCGTCCGTAGTAGGCGGTTAGTGAAGTAGCCGCTGTTCAGGTCGAACAGAAAGATCCAGTTGTCCCGGATATCCTCCAGGTCGGCCTTTGGGGTGACGTATTTGACGGCCTTGTCCGCGGCCGGACTCTTCAGGACAACCCCTTCTCCACGGCGCTCGTTGATCTCCATGAGTAACTGTCGCAGCTCATCCAGTCGATCGAGGGTGAATGCTCCGAACTGAGGGACCGTGGGCAGTGCATACCGGAGGGCCAGACTGTATTTCTCCGCCGTCGGCAGTAACTGGCCCTCTTGATTCATCACCTCGAAAAGGAAAAAGTGAAGCCCAGGAGGCAACTCGTAAAGATTTTGCGCGTTGTAGGGACTGGCTCCCAGCGCTTCTCCGCAAAGGACATGATCGGGGTAGTCGTTGAAGAATTCGTGTAGGCCCATGGATTCCGCCCAGACCTCAGCCCACTCGGTAGTATAAGGACAGACGAAGCCTCCGCGGGTCAGGGCCAGGATGTGTCCCCGGACCCGCACCAGCCGCACGTTATAGCCGTCGAGCTTCTCCTCGACATAAAAGGAATCTTGCTTGAAGAAGCGACGAATCCCCCGTTCGAGCAGGTAAATGCGTTTGATGCGAGGAAATCCCCAAACGGTGAAAATGTGTCCCTCCCGGTCGACGGCATCCGGGAAGATGGCGGTCCCGCGCGGGTGGGAGGGGGTGTCATCGGCGATACGGTAGTACAGCAAGCCGTCGAAAGCGAGTTGTTCCATATACGAGATATCAGTGGTCATGATCAGTCCTGTCGGCGTCCTCCACGGTCTCGGGTGAATCGTGAAGTGGCGCGCCGTACTTGAGCAGAAAGTCGCGCATTGAGAGGACTTCGATGCCCAGTGTTTCGGCCAGTTTGCGGATCCCCGTATCCGCACTCAAAACCGCCCCCTTGACTTCTTTGGCCAATAATACCACGTCCAGATCTTCGACGCTATCGACGATGCCCGAGCGCAGGGCCTCCCGGTACCGTTCTCGCAACCGTCGTACGATTGCCGCACTGTTCTCGGCTCGAGCTGCCTGCTCGGCCACCCGGAGTCCCCGGTCGATACGCTGTCGAACGTCCCGGATGAAGAAATGAAGCACCGCAGCGGGGATCTGGATGTTGAACAGGTCGGGAGCACGCACCGTGGCGTAAGCACGCAAGGTATCTGTGGCCTCCTGGGAGGAAAAGTGACGCAGTTCGTTGAAGATGGAGACCGGGATGTAAACCTGGATGTCTCGACGGCGGGCCAGGTCGACGAAGCGGACAATCGCTTCGTCCACGTTTGTGGCCAGGAGATGCTGGGTATCCGGGTTGACGAAGACACTGGTGTCTACGACCACAGCGGAAGGGGACGCCGGCGTCTTCCTTTCTCGTTCTGGCATCATGTCGTCCCTGCCCGGACGCGGCTTTGGAGCACGCGAGTCGCTCCGGCTTCTTCCAAGGCTTGAACCACGCGCGACGCCCTTCGGGCGTCCACCAGGGCAAGGATGTTCCCTCCTCGGCCTGCGCCCACCAGCTTGGCCCCCAGCGCACCGGCCTCGCGCGCGGCTGCGATCAGTCGTTCCAACACCGGCGACGAGACGCCCAGGGCTTCCAGAAGGCGCTGGTTCTCGTCCAGCGCAGGGCCAAGCGCCTCGATGTCTCCGGCCAGAAGAAGGCGACGCACCTCCTGCACTATCTCGGCGATGGCATCGAAAAGGGCATCGTAGTGGGCTTGGTTCGCCTGCCAGCGGGTTCGCACCTCGGCGACGACCTCGCGCGTCGAGGCACTGAAACCACTGTCCGCGATGACGAGAGTGAACGCGCGGGCCGGTGGGAAAGGTCGCGGCGGGTTGCCCTTTACGAACCAGATGGGTTGTTCATAGGCAATGACGGTGTTGTCGATGCCGCTGGGAGTGCCATGCCAGAGTTTTTCTCCCTCGTACACCAGGGCTGAAAGGGCGGCAGGGGGGAGGGGACGCCCGGCGACCTGGGCGATGACCCGCACGATGGCGGTAGCGAGCGAGGCGCTGCTGCCCAGCCCTCCTCCAATGGGGATGTCCGAATGAACGGTGAGTACGCCGGAAAGGGACGTGAGCTGAAAATGGTCCATAGCCTTGCGGATGACAATGGCAACTGGATGCTGGCTCTGGGAGGTCCATGCCCACGCTTCGTGGAGGTCCGGCAGTTGAACGCGCAGTGGACCTGAAAGGGTGGGCACAAACCGTGCCTGTGTGCGTACGTCGGGCACAGGGATAGCGATGGCAGGCCGTCCGTACACGACCGCGTGTTCCCCGCAAAGGATAATTTTGGCACAGGCAGAAGCCTGGTATTCGCTGTGCATCCCCTTGCCACCCCGAGCCCCCGTTCTTCCGCACTTACCGAGGGGGCGCTTCATACGTCCGACAATAGTTTACCATCAATGTGGACAATTACGACAACTAGGCGTCCTCCCCTGGTAAAAGTGAAAACGGAGATTGTCCCGGCAGGGAACACCATCCTCACCTTGTGGAGTGCAGGGTCGACGTTGTGGTTCCTGTGAGAGCACTGGGAGGTCCCCGTCCGGGGAGGCGTCGCAAGAATTTTTCGGTACCGGTCGGTTGATGTCTACCCCGAATGCTCTGAGAAGGCGAAAAGTGAGAGTATGGTTCCCGCGCCTTCTCCCCCACAAGTGATGACCATGTCACCGCAAGGGCACTGCTATGCCCCTCCGGTAGGGCTCCTCTAGGCATTTCATCGGTTTCGTGGTAATATTCAGAGGTGGGGCGTCGGAATAAGGGCGACGACGCATGCCCGGACGTGGGCCTGTTTCTGACGATCTTGTCACACGTCCTCGGCTCACAAATAAAGGGAAAGCCATCGTACGTTTCTTGCTTGTGCCGAACCTGGAGGCCTGCCTTGGAAGTCCAATCTGGCGTCCGTGTACTGGGATGATGCGTCGTCCCACATAGTGACAGAAGAAAAGTCCTTTTACTGTCGATGTCCATCAAGGAGGATGAACTATGGGCGTCATTCCAACTGATGTCATCAAAAAACATCATCGTCTTTTAACCAGCTACACCTATGAACTCCGTCCGGTGGAGCGTGGATACGCTAATCGCACCCTGTACATCAACCTATCGGACATGACCATCAAGGAAAAACCCGTAACCGAGGAAATGAAGCGGGTTTTCACCGGCGGTCGAGGCTTCGCGCTCTGGCTGTTGTGGAATGCGGTCAAGGATGACACACGCTGGAACGACCCGGAGAACGAGCTCATCATCGCCAACGGTCCCCTGTGCGGCATCCTCTCCTATCCGGGGACAGGAAAGTCCACAGTCGTGACCATTTCTCCCCTGACAAATCTGGTCATCGATAGCAACGTAGGGGGCATGGTCGGGCCTTACCTGAAAGGAACCGGTTTCGATGCGGTGGAAATTCAGGGCAAGGCCGACCGGGACGTGGTTATTGTCATCGACGGAGATACGGGTCACATCACCATCGAGGAAGCCCCATTAGAAGTCCCATATGCACACCTTTCTGCCCGGGTGTTGACCGAGATGTACGCCCGGGATGAGAAAGATATGCGCAACATTGCGGTCGTCGCTGCAGGGCAGGGCGCGGAGTTCGCCCGTTTTGGCATGTTGAATTTCTCCTGGTATGACTTGCGTCGCAAAGAGGTGCGCTACAAGCAGGCAGCACGAGGGGGCACGGGGACGGTCTTCCGGGATAAGCGCATTAAGGCGATCGTGGTGCGCAAGTCGGGTTGGGGGGCCAGGAGCAATAACCCGGCCAAACCCGAGCTCATCCGTAAGGCCAGTACCCGCATCAACAAGGAGATCGTCACGTTGGACGACCAGCAGAATCAAATGCGCAAGGTGGGCACCGCTCATCTTGTCGGCATCATGAACGACTATGACTTGCTGCCCGTGCATAATTTTCAGTACGGTTCCCACGAGGATGCTCACAAGATCGCCAAAGATGTGTGGATCGGCCTTTTCACTCAGGGAGTGCCCGACGGTTGTCACTACGGGTGTAGCATGTCGTGCTCCCACGCGGTCGACCATTTTCATCTGCACACGGGGCCGTTCAAGGGACAGGCTGTTTTGGTCGATGGCCCGGAATATGAAAATGCGGCCGGCTTGGGCGCGAATCTGGGTATCTTCAACCCCGATGAAGTACTGGAAATTAATTTCTATTGCGATACATACGGTCTTGACACGATTTCCTTTGGCACATCCATGGCTTTCGCTATGGAATGCTACCAGCGGGGCATCTTGAACAAGGAGCGCACGGGCGGTCTGGACTTGAGTTGGGGAAATTTCGACGATGTGATGGAAGTGCTGCACCAACTGGCCCGTGGCGAAGGGTTTGGCTTGGTCGTAGGCCAGGGCGTGCGCTGGATGAAGCAATTTTTCATCGAGACGTACGGCGCCGACCCGCAGCTCCTCAACGACATTGGCATGGAAGTCAAGGGCCTGGAATTCTCCTTCTACGTGACCAAAGAGTCCCTGGCCCAGCAAGGGGGCTATGCCATTGCTAACAAAGGCCCGCAACATGATGAGGCCTGGCTCATCTTCATGGATATGGTGAACAACCAGATTCCCACCTTCGAGGACAAGGCTGAGGCCTTGCATTACTTTCCTTACTGGCGTACCTGGTTCAGCCTGCACGGGCTGTGTAAGTTGCCCTGGAATGACATCGAGCCCGCGGATAATGCCCTGCAGCCGGAACCACAAAAGGTGCCCGAACACGTGGAGAACTACTGCTGGCTTTACGAGGGGATGACAGGAACGCCGGTGACGCCGGATGACCTCGTCTCTCAGAGCGAGCGCGTGTACAATTTCCAGCGAGTGTTCAACATTCGCCGAGGTTCGGGACGCCGCGAGAACGACTATCCTCCTTATCGCGCCGTGGGGCCCGTAACGGTGGAGGAGTACGAGTCTCGCCAGGATCGGTATGACCGACAGCTCAAGAAGGATGTGGGCGTTGATCCGGCCGGATTGAGTACAGAAGAGAAGATACGCATTCTGCGGGAATACCGTATGAATCGTTATGAGCAACTCCTGGATGCTGTCTATGCCCGCCGCGGCTGGACACAAAAGGGGATCCCCACGCTCGAGACGCTGAAGCGCTTGCAAATCGACTATCCCGACGTGGTGAGGGTCGTGAAGGCCGCGTTGGAAGAGCAGGGATGAGAGGCCATGGGCGACGGTAGGGACACCGTTGTGTCGTCCACCGTTCCCTGGCTACTGTCCACCGAGGTGCCCGATGATTCGTGTCAATGACAAGTTCGAGGTGGAATGGAAACCCGGGATGACCATTCGGGATTTGCTGCAAGCGCTGAAATTCAGTTTCAACATGTTGGTCGTGTCCGTCAATGGCACCATCGTGCTGCGTGACCGGTGGGATACGTATGAGCTCCACGATGGAGATGAAGTCAAAGTGCTGCACATGGTTGCAGGCGGAGGCTGACGATGACCGGACGGGGCATCCTTTCTTGTCCCGCCCGGTCATTTCGTGTCATCGTTGCACCCAGGGCAGGTAAAGATGTGTCCTGCTTGAGCCCACCTCCACACGAAGACGGTAGGCCTTGGTGTAAGATGCCCCACGATCCCCACGAACAATCGTATACCATACTCCCGGCGTGGCTGCACGAGGGACGATCTGTTCGTCCGTATTTCCGGGTTGGTTGGATTTATCTACCACTGTCCGGTTGGGATCCGCCAAACGCAGGCTGTAGTCGTGTACGGACGGGATGTTGAAGAGCGTGACGGTGATGGTTTTGCCACTACCTACGTAGAACTTATAGTAGTCCCGTTCTCCTTGGGTACAGATATATGCTTGAATCGTTGTCCCTGGAATAACCAGAGCCGCCTGACTAAAATTGTCGTTCGGCTCATAAGGATCAGGACATTCGGAAGGGGGAACCTGGGTGGGTTGAGGGGGCGGCGTAGGGCCCTCTTCGATTCCCTGTGATACCACACTTGCGGGACTGGCGGACCATGCCAATCCGTGAAGCGTGAACAGGGCAATGAGGGCAAAAAGTCCTACAAGGAACGGCTTGCGCATAAGGGTATCTCCTTGGAAGTACACATGTTATTTGGTTGACACCGCGTGGAGGTGAGAGGAAACGTGTGGAGTTTCTCAAATCCACAAGGATAGGATTCACAACAGATTATACCGCCCTATCGGCCAGATGTCCATTTTAGATAAAGGTCACGAAGGGCTTATCAAAGAAGCCCCCGACGGTGGCGAAGAATCTGGGCCCAGGGCTCACAGGGCCCAGCATGGATAAGACGGGTAGACGAGGGCAGTGCCCTCACCTACCTGTGTCGCTTCCCCTGTGCCCTGTCCCATCGCACCCTCGAGAACATTGTTTTTGAGGGGAGTCGTGAAATGGCTACTCATGACCCAATCCCATTCACGACAACGGCCTCCACGGTCGGTCCTCCGTCGGGGGTATTCGCGAAGATTCAGATGGGGCCCGGTGATTTCTGTGGAGTCTCCAGAAAGGCATCCGGCCTCGTTGGGGGGATACAGGCCGCGCATTCATCACTGTGCCGAGGCGCGAGCGAAATGCAGCGCCCCGGCACGCGAACCTTGGCAAGCTCTACTTCCTAGCCGCCTCGTAGCGGCGGGCCACCTCGTCCCAATTCACCACATTCCACCAGTTCTTGATGTAATCGCCCCGACGGTTCTGGTAGTTCAGATAATACGCGTGCTCCCACACATCCAGGCCCAGGACAGGCGTGAAACCATCCAACGTCGGATTGTCCTGATTGGGCGTGGAGTACACCTTCAGCTTGCCAAAGGCGTCGACGACCAGCCAAGCCCAACCGCTGCCAAAGCGGGTCGCCGCGGCTTTGGAAAACGCCTCCTTGAACGTCTCAAAACTGCCGAAGGCGCCCCCAATGGCCGCGGCCAATGCCCCCGACGGGCTCCCCCCACCGTTTGGGCTCATGACAGTCCAGAAGAGGCTGTGATTGGCGTGGCCGCCACCGTTGTTGCGCACCGCGGTGCGGATATCCTCGGGAATGCTTGCCAGATTGCGCAATAACGTGTTCAGGTCCTCGTTCTGCAAATCAGGGTGCTTTTCCAAAGCCGCGTTGAGTTTGTTCACGTAGCCCTGATGGTGCTTGGTGTAGTGGATCTCCATGGTGCGGGCATCGATATAGGGTTCCAGTGCGTCGTACGCGTAGGGCAGTTTGGGCAGTTCGAAAGCCATGATGTCACCTCCTAAGGGTCACGGACATGCAAATGTGTACAGAATTATCCTCAGCAGCACTGCACTTCACCTTCATTATACCGGGCCGGCGTCTCGGGCGCAAGTTTTAGCAACAGACATGTTTGTAAAATGAGCAGCTCCGAACAGGGTACCTTCCAAGGCTTCCATTGCACGGACGCGTTCTGAATCCCCGGTGTCCTCCCTCTCTCCGATGGCAGCCATTCCCCGTCTCCTGATAACTGGCGAGGGCAGCAGGTGAGAGGTCGGGGGATCCGAATGGCGTCTCCATTTCTGGGTGAGATATGGGGAGCCCGTGGAAAGCGAATTTTTATGATCGAGATTTGACAAATCCCGGGTCTTGCGTATCATTAGCAGCTAAACACCCCGCTTCTGTCGGGTAGGGCGGGAAGACAACTGAATCGCACTGACACTCTTATCCAGAGAGGTGGAGGGACCGGCCCTGTGAAGCCTCGGCAACCTGGTAGGGTGTCGGGTGGAAAGGGTGCTTGTGGCCAACGGTGGATGCAAACTCCTTTCCTCCGGCAGATGTCCCCGCCAAGGTGCCAATTCCGGCAGAGGTGTTCTGGAAGATGAGAGGTCGTCAGCATCCGTGTTGACACAGCCTCTTCCAGAAAGAGGCTTTTTTGTTGCTGGCATCCTCCAACAAAAACAACAAGGAGGGCTTCATGTTCTCGAAAGTGACCCATACTGTCCGCTTACACGCCGTGCCCGGTGTGAACACTCAGGCTGTTCACGCGGGAGAGCCTCACCAGAACCGCTTCGGCAGCATCACCACACCCATCGTTCAGACATCGGCCTATACGTTCCCCAACACGGAAGCCCTCGAGACGTTTATGGCCGAGCGCATGTTTTGGGACAAGCCACAATTTCAAGAGTATGGACGGTACGGGAATCCCACCGTACGGGTGGCCGAGGAGAAACTGGCCGCGCTCGATGAAGGGGAGGATGCTATTCTCCTCGCCTCGGGGATGGCCGCCATCACCCTGACCTTGCTCATTTTACTTCACCCTGACGACCACGTGATCATCACCGCAGACGCGTATCGGCGTACTCGGACGTTTTGTCGCACTTTTCTGCATCGCTGGGGCGTCGAAGTCACCGTCGTCCCCGCCGGGGACTATGGAGCCATCGAAGACGCCATTCGGCCGCACACCCGCTACCTCTTCTCCGAAACACCCACCAACCCCTTCCTCAGAGTGCTAGACCTGGAGCGCCTGGTGGATATTGCCCGCCGTCACAACGTACGCACCATCATCGACAGCACTTTTGCCACCCCGTACAATTTGAAGCCCCTGACGTACGGGATCGATCTGGTGATTCACAGCGTCACCAAGTATCTGGCAGGACACAACGACTTGTTGGCCGGTGTCGTGGTTGGACGGGGAGGCCTGCTGACGCCGTTGCGGGAAGCCCAGGCCATGTTCGGGGCCGTGGTGGACCCGGGCGCGGCTTACCTCATCATTCGGGGGCTGAAAACGTTAGGGTTGCGCCTCCAGCGTCAAAATGAGAACGCGTTGGCCATTGCTCACTACCTGGAATCCCACCCTCGGGTGGCGCGGGTGTGGTATCCGGGTCTGCCTTCTCACCCTGATCATGAGGTAGCTGTCCGGCAGATGCGGGGTTTTGGGGGTGTGGTCTCCTTTGAAATCAACGGGTCAGCACGGGACACCCGACGCTTCATCGACGCCCTTCGGATCCCGCGCCTGGCCCCGAGCCTGGGTGGTGTGGAAAGCCTGGTAACGCCGCCTGCGCTCATGAGCTACTACGAAGCCACGCCGGAGGAGCGCGCGGCCCAGGGCATTAGTGACCAGTTGGTGCGTCTAGCCGTTGGCATCGAGGAGGTAGATGATTTGCTGGCCGACCTGGAACAAGCACTGAGCGCGTTGGACAGGCAAGACTAACGATGGGGAGGAATCGGTTTATGCGCATACTCAAGTTCGGCGGCACCTCTGTGGGGTCCGCGGAAGCCATCGAACAAGTGACGAACGTCATCGCCAGAGAGCGAGAGGTGGATGAGGAACTGGTGGTTGTGACCAGCGCCATGGCCGGCGTGACCGATGACCTGATTCGGGCGGCGCGGGCCGCGGCTGCCGGGAATGAAATGCCCTATCGGGAGGCCCGCAATGACCTTTTGGTGAAACACCAGATCGTGGCCGGCCAGCTCATCGAGGATGGGGTGGAACGGGCAGCCATCTCCCATTTGCTGGACGATAAGCTGCGCGAGTTCGAACGCCTGTGTCAGAGCATTCACGTGCTGGGTGAACTCACCCCGCGCGGTCTGGACGTGGTTTCAGGACTGGGGGAGCAAATGTCCGCCCCTCTCCTGGCCACGGTCCTGCGCAGTCGAGGCGTCCCCGCAGAGGCTGTGGATGCCCGTGAGGTCATCGTCACCGACGATACATTCGGCGCGGCGAATCCCCTCTTGGAGGAGACATGCGCGCGGGTGCAGGAGAAAGTACGTCCTCTTGTCGAACGGGGAATTGTGCCGGTAGTCACCGGCTTTATTGGGGCCACGCGTGACGGCATCACCACAACGCTGGGACGAGGCGGATCCGACTACAGCGCGGCCCTTCTGGGAGCGTGCCTGGACGCGAAGGAGGTCCAGATCTGGACGGATGTCAACGGCGTGCTTACCGCCGATCCACGCATTGTGCCCGAAGCGTGTACCCTGCCCGAGCTCTCGTATGTTGAGGCGGCGGAACTTGCGTACTTCGGGGCGAAAGTCTTGCATCCCAAAACCATGCTCCCGGCAGTAGAAAAGAACATCCCCTTGCGGGTGCGTAACACCTTTGACCCCCAGGGGCCGGACACGCGTATCGTTCGGGAAGCGAGGCGGGTGAGCGTGCCTGTAAAGGCCATCTCGGCGATTCGTGATCTGGCCCTGGTCACAGTGGAAGGTCGAGGGATGATGGGTGTGCCGGGCATTGCGGCCCGTACGTTCGGGGCCGTAGCGCGCACAGGGGTGAGCGTGCTCATGATTTCCCAGGCATCCTCTGAGCAGAGCATCTGTTTTGTCATCCCCGCTGCGGATGTGGATGCAGTGGTTGCCTCTTTGGAAGACGAACTGGAACGAGAATTGCGGCGTGGTTATGTGGACCGGGTGCATGCCCAGAACGAGATCGTGATCATTGCCATCGTCGGTTCGGCCATGCGAGGTACGCCGGGGATCGCGGCGCGAGTGTTCGGGGCGCTGGGCGAGGCGGGCATCAACGTCATCGCCATTGCCCAGGGCAGCAGTGAGGTCAACATTTCCCTCGTCGTAGCAGAAGGGCAGGCCAATGAAGCTGTGCGTCGCATCCACCATGCTTTCGAGCTCCATCGCGTGGCCGAACTGTGGAATGTGGAGGAAGCGGTGGCATAGTGAGGCGATTGGGCATTCATTAACGAAGGGCGGGCCGGGGTGTCCTCAGCCCGCTCTCCGGTAAATCACAAACCTCTCGATGCGCGTTTTCTCCCTATAATGCTCCTGCACCCACCTGGCAAACTCAGGAAACTGTTGCATCTGCGTCCACGAGTCCTGTTTCTCCACCGCTGTGATGTCCTGAGTGGCCACGACGACCAGGGCGGGTGGATGTTGCTCCAAGGCGTTCATGAACTCCTGCCGCCAGGCGCCGCGCCAGCGATGTCCTGGATCTTCCAGCGTCAGGGGCAGGTCATAGATGAATCGTGTTGCGGGGAGGCGGTCGGCCATCAGGTAGATGCCGGGCTCGAATCCCCAGACCAGGACACGTTCGTCCGACCTTGTGTGTGCCTTAATGTACTGGGCCACCTCCCGGTCAGCCAGCAGGGAGAAATGTCCCCTGCCGTAGTTGCCGAACACGGCCAGACGCGGTGCGGTCGGAGCCCGGGTCAGGGTGAGACGGAGGATTCGCGGCAGTTCTTGGGGATAAAAGAGCAGGGGGACCCCCACCAGCCCGGCCAACAGGACGCCGCTCACCCATCGGCCTGTCTGCTGGTGATGGAGCTCATGCCATCCCCACAGGGCCAATCCTGCCAGCGGTGCCAAGAGCCATATCCAGTGGTAGGCCCAATAATGCCCCTGGACGTGAACGCTGAGCCAGCTTCCGACCAGGAAGGCAACCAGCGCTCGTCCCCGACGGCTGCGCCAGGCGACCGGGAACGCTATCAGGGCCAGCAACGTGGGCAGAAGATGGTCGTTGCGCAGCAGCCAGCGGTTGGCGAAGACAAGGGAAATCAGCCGGTATCTCAGATTGGCGGCACCTGTGGCGTGCAAATAGGGTCCCTGGGCGAACCGCAAGATGTCGAGAAAGGGCCCCATGGTCCGGCCGGCCCAAAGCCACAGGCCGGCGATCAGAATAGGCACACTGCCACCGAGGAGCAAAGGGAGCCACGTTTGACGAATGGGACGCGAGGTGAGCAGCGTCAGGGCGACGGCCAGAGCCACGATGAGTGCCGTGGGTTTGAACAGGAAGGCGAGCGCCCACAGGAGCCCGGCAAGGAACCAAAATACGGCAGTCTGGGGAGTGGCTTTCTTGGGGCGGGTTGCAAGCCAGGTTCCCGCCAACAGCAACGGAAGGGCAAAACTTTCTGCCTGGGTGTTGTTCCAGTAATTTAAGTTGAGGTACAACATTTCCCACAGGCTCCCGGCCAACAGCCGTTGGCGACGGGGCAAGGGGAGGAGGAGCATAAGCAGAAGGGCGCTGGCCCACGTGGCCACCACGTCTACCGCGCGCAGCGGGTAAAGAGAGGGGCCAACCACGCCTTGGGCCCATGCGGCCAGCAGGTAGACAGCGGGGCCCTTCAGGTCCCAGCAGTCCCGGTAGGGCATCCCCCCTTCGCGGATGACGCGTCCACACAACAGGAACGCGCTTTGGTCACGGGCCGGGGGGTAGAGCAGCAGCGCCAGGGGGAGGAGAAAGACGAGCAACAGCAACACGAATGTCGTCGAACGCTGCAGGCCACTACGCGCGGCCTGCAATGGGGGATGAGCGTTCATGGTGATTCTCCCTACGGTCTCTTCTCTTACTGCTCGTCCAGGTGCATGATTCGCCTGGCCGTTTCGATTTGTGCCTGCACCGATTCTTTGGCCGTGCCGCCGATGGTCCTACGGCGTTCCACCGCGATTTCCACATCCCACACAGCAGCGACATCTGCCTGGAAGTGTTGGGAAATGGTCTGAAGTTCCTCCAGGGAGAGCGTATCGATGGGAACCCCCAGCTCCTCGGCCCGTCGCACCACCTGGCCGACGATGCGATGTGCTTCCCGGAAGGGCACCCCTTTTTCCACCAGATAATAGGCCAGGTCGGTGGCAAGCATATCCGGCGTGATGGCCGCACGCATTCGCTCTGGGTGCAATGTCAGGGTACGGAGGACACGGCTGAGGATGGGCAAGGCGATCTCCAACGTTTCCATCGTGTCGAAGAGGGGTTCCTTGTCCTCTTGCAAATCCTTATTGTACGTGCTGGGGAGCCCTTTGACCGTCGTGAGCAGGCGAGTGAGATTGCCGATCAGCCGGCCAGCCTTGCCTCGAAGGAGCTCCAGGGCGTCCGGATTTCGTTTTTGCGGCATGATGCTGGAACCGGTGCTGTAAGCCTCCGCGACGGTGACGAAGCCAAACTCGCCGGTGGACCAGAGGATGAGATCTTCGGCCAGACGGCTGATGTGTATGCCCAGGATGGCGCCCCAAGAGAGGAATTCCAGCATAAAGTCCCGGTCCGCCACTGCGTCGATACTGTTTTGTGAGACCGTGCTGAAGCCCAGATCTGATGCCACTTGTTCCCGGTCAATGGGGATGGCCGTGCCGGCCAGCGCGGCCGAGCCGAGAGGGCAGATGTCGACGCGGCGCCACAAGTCGTTGAGGCGTTCCCAGTCCCTCTGGAATTGCCAGAAATAGCTCATCAGCCAGTGGCTGAAGCGAACCGGCTGAGCGCGTTGGAGGTGCGTATAGCCCGGCATGATGATATCAATGCACGACTCTGCGATTTGGACAATGGTCTCTTGAAGAGAGCTGAGGGCTTCTGTGAGTTGCTCCATGTGGTCGAGCATATAAAGACGCACGTCGGTTACAACCTGGTCGTTGCGAGACCGGCCGGTGTGGAGTTTACCCGCGGCGGGGCCGATGAGTTCGTGCAGCCGGCGTTCTATTGCCGTGTGGATGTCTTCATCCTCTGGTTGGGGCTCGAAAGAATCTTCCGCGAACTCCCCCCAGATGCGCTCCAGGCCTACAATGATGGCATCCCGTTCTTCCTTCGTCAGGATGCCCGCCCGGTACAGGGCGCGAGCATAAGCAATGCTGCCGCGGATGTCCGCTTCCCACAGGGCGATGTCCACGTCCATGGAAGCGTTGAACTTGTCCATCAGGGGGTCGGTCTCGCCGCTAAAACGGCCTCCCCAGAGTTTGGCCATGGTCGGGCTCCTTGTTCTTATCTTTCTCCCCGGGATGGTTCAATTTTACGGGTGATCGGTACTTCCAGGGGAAGAGGGGAAATTTCTGGCCTCCAAGCCCTTCCCCCTGCTATTCCCAGGCGCTGGCTTCATTTAGGCGGGCCATGTCCTCCTGACTTAGTTTCACTTCCACCGCGCCCAACAGTTCTTCCAATTGGCCGACACTGTTGGCCCCAACAATGGGGGCAGTTACAATAGGATTGTGCAACAGCCAGGCCAGGGCAATTTGGGCAATGGTGCGGTTGTGCTCTTTAGCGACGGCTTCCACGGTTTCCAGGATAGTGAAGCTCCGGTCGTTGAAGTAGCGGTTGCGAATGCCCTCAGCACGGGCGGACTGGGGCAGGGGCTTGTCTCGGCGGTATTTGCCTGTGAGGAAGCCTCCGGCCAACGGTGAATAGGGGATGACGCCGATGCCCTGGTCCTTGCACAGGTGCATGAGCTCTCGTTCGAACTCGGCGCGGTAAGCCAGGTTGTAATGGGGCTGCAAGCTATCGTAGCGCGCGTAGCCGTGTTTGTCGCTGATCCAGAGGGACTTGGTCAGCAGCCAGGCAGGGTAGTTCGAGGCGCCAATGTAGCGCACTTTGCCCTGGGTGATGAGGTCGTCGAACGCGCGTAGGGTCTCCTCCAAAGGAGTTTTCTCGTCATACCAGTGGGCCTGATACAGGTCAATGTAGTCCGTCTGCAGGCGGCGCAGGCTGTCTTCCACGGCTTTCATGATGTGTTTGCGGCTCAAGCCCTCCTCGTTAGGGCCGGGGCCCATCTGACCGCGCACTTTGGTGGCGATGACCAGGGCTTCCCTGTTGCCACGCGCGGTTAGCCAGCGACCGATGATCTCCTCAGATTTGCCCGCATGGGAGTTGGCCGCCCAGCGAGAGTAGACGTTTGCTGTGTCGATGAAGTTTCCCCCCGCGGCCACGAACGCGTCCAGGATGGTGTGCGAGGTTTTTTCGTCCGCGGTCCAACCGAATTGCATTGTGCCCAGGCAAATCGCACTGACCCGGAGTCCTGTGCGTCCAAGGTAGCGATAGTTCATGATGTTTCCTCCCCGGATGACTTCAAATGACCATTGGATTTCGCCACTCGATGGTGGCTATGTTGGGACATTCCAGTTCGCCGGGAATGCGCACGTGTCCAACCAGTGTGTTGATGACGTTGTTTCCCAATTTCTGCCAGACGCGGGTGTGAGAGCGTCCGTAAAGGGCGTGTCCTGTGCCGTGCCAGGGCGTCGCCCGCACGACAAGTTGA
Source organism: uncultured Anaerolineae bacterium (assembly GCA_964487375.1). GTDB lineage: Bacteria > Chloroflexota > Anaerolineae > JAADDB01 > JAADDB01 > JAADDB01. The sequence continues at coordinate 146,329 of CAZAQA010000005.1, forward strand.
TCGGGTAGTCCGCTGACGCGCAGGGTGCCCTGGCGAGGGGCGACCAGCACGCGTTCTTTTTCTCCATGGCGAAGCCACATGTAGCCTCCCTCCCATTGTGGCCAGGGCAGAAAGGCCACGCGCAGGCGAGCAACAACTACCTCGACCGCGGCATGACCGCCGTTGCAAGCGGATGCGTGGATCCACAGCCAGCGGGTGGGTAGGCGCCTGCTCCAGGCGGTGTGGAATGCGCCCAGGACGGCCCCGTGCCAGGTCTCCCCGCCGTAAGTAAGTGTGCCCTCAAAGCGGACCAGCGGGATGCTCCGCAGGCGCATCCCGACTGGCAGGTGTCTGCCCACAATGCCGGTCGGCCAGACAATGGGGGCGGCCAAGGGGTGCCAGTGCAAATCCCAGGCGATGTCCTCTATGGTTCCACAGGTGGTTGTGGGTTCCAACCGGGTCTCTCCGATACGAATCTTGTGTTCTCCCTGGATGTAACTCGGGCCTTCCTCCCTGAGCACCCGGGGGCGGTGGGTGCTCTGAACGCTCACCTTCACGTGTCCCATTCCTTCCGGGTCTGCGTGCCAGGTGACCAGGAGGGCAAACGGGAGAACGTTGAGTTTGATACGCCAATAGCGATGCAAGGCTTTTTGGGAGGGGCGCGGCAGGTCGGGCATAATCAGGGACTAAGGTAGTCTTCGACCAGAGCCCAATTGTTGGCCTCGATTTCGAACACGCTCTCCCACACCTGTCGCTCTTCGGGGCGTTCACTGTGAGCGATTCGGTCTTCGTACCAGGCCAGAGAGCGGCGAAGGAGGCGTTCGGCGTAGTTCATTCGTGCTTCACTGTTCGGTTGCTTCCGCGCTTCGGCAATCATGTCAGGGTTGGGAAGGGTATCGGGGACGGGTTCCCCTTCCTTCTTGAGGGCATTGACAAGGATGTCGACCAGTTGCTGAGTCTTGCCGATGACCTCCTTCAAGACGGCATCACATTCGGGAGGCTGTTTTTCCTGACACCACATGCGAAAAATGGCCAGATGCGTGCGCTTTCGTTCCAGATTCGACAGCAAGTCCTGCACAAAAGGGGAGCGTTCTCGTTCCACCATCATACGTTTGTCTCCTTGAATTGTAAGCCGTCATGGCGATGATCACGGATGTGTCGGCCCTTTAACCAACCCGTGCCTTCCTCGGGCCTTCCTGCCATGATTCCCGACGCCTCTGCTTCTACTCTGATCTATTATAGCATGAAAGAGAAGCAGAATTCCAACATGGCCTTGCCCTCGCGCCAGTGGAGTCCTCCCACCGCGGTTTTGGAAATTCTGGACGCTCCTCGGCTTTGACAGAGCCATAGGCTAGTGATACAATGCACGAGATTTCTGAGACCCATGTACGGTGCCCGGGGTGGGACCGCCAAAGGAGGAGGGAATGCTTGCCGGTTACTGGCTCATTTTCTTGATGTTGCTTCTCTCCACGTTCATTGCTGCTGTCATGCTTATTTTGCCCGCGTATCTGGGGCACAAGAAACCGAATCCCGCCAAGTTCGAACCATACGAATCCGGTTTACGCCCTTTTGCGCTCCCTCGCCGCCGTTTTCCAGTTCATTACTATATGGTCGCCATTCTCTTCATTTTGTTCGATATCGAAGTGCTCTTCATGTACCCCTGGGCCGTCCTGTTGCGCCAGTTGCGTTGGTTTGGCCTTATCGAAATGGGCATCTTCCTGGGGATTCTTCTTATCGGCTACTTCTACGCCTGGCGTAAGGGGGCTCTGAAGTGGATTTGATATTTGGATGATGGGTCGTGGACGTTAGACGATGGCTGCCGTTGTCCACGGTCTGTTGTCCGATGTTCGGAGGGCTATTGTGCAAGATGAGCAAGCTATCATAGAGCAGTTCAACAATGAGGGGTACGTCCTGACAACTCTGGAGCAGGCCATCAACTGGGGACGAAAGAACTCCGTTTGGCCCTTACTCTTTGGTCTGGCCTGTTGTGCGATCGAGATGATCACCGCGGGCACAAGCCGCCACGACATCGCGCGCTTTGGATCCGAGGTCTTTCGCGCCTCACCCCGGCAGGCCGATCTGATGATCGTCGCTGGCCGGGTATCCAACAAGATGGCGCCCGTCATCAAGCGCCTCTACGATCAGATGCAGGAGCCCAAGTGGGTGATTGCCATGGGCATCTGCGCGTCCGCGGGTGGCCCCTTCAACAATTACGCCATCGTCCAGGGCGTGGATAAGATTATTCCTGTTGATGTGTATGTTCCGGGCTGTCCCCCTCGCCCGGAGGCCCTCTTCTACGGCCTGCTCAAGTTACAAGAAAAGATCCAGCGGGATCATCCGGTGATGCGGGGGGAGATACCGTTGATTGGCGCGCGCGTGGCGCGGGAGGAGTGAACGTCGTGCGTCGTGCGTCGTGCGTTAGATGTGGGAGGCTGTGATGGCCGAAGAGAAGAAGGTCTATCGATTTACAGTGGTGATTGAGCCAGATGAGGATGGATATCACGCATATGTCCCCGCGCTGCCTGGCTGTCACACGTTTGGCGCAACGGTCGAAGAGGCACGGAGAAACATCGAGGAAGCCATGGCGCTGCACATTGAAAGCATGTTAGCCGACGGAGAACCTCTTCCTGAGGAAGCGCCGTTTATCATTACATCTGTACCGGTGGCCGTATGAGTCCAAAGTTGCCTCGCGTGACCTGTGATGAACTAGTACGAGCTTTGAAAAGAGCGGGGTTCGAAGAACGACGACAGCGTGGCAGTCATTTGCACTTACGCCGTGCTTCTGATGGCTGCCGTGTAACGGTGCCTGTACACAAAGGACGGACAGTTCCACTTGGAACGTTGCGTGCTATTCTGCGGGACGCGGGGATTAGTATTGAGGAGTTTCGGGATCTGTTGTGAAAATACAGGGAGAGAGGGCAAAGTCTACTCTTTGATCCCTAATACCCGATATCTGAGGATAACCTATGCCGCTCGAACGCGTTCTAGATGCGACAACCGTCTCAACCACGCCCGATTATGAGGGCGAGCGCGCGGTCGTGGAGACCCTCCGCCAGCGCTTTCCTGACGCGGTCCTGGCCGCGGAGGAGTTTCGCGGAGACCAGGTCGTCACCCTGCGCGCGGACCACTTCCTCGAGGTCATGCGCTTCCTGCGCGACAATCCTGACATGCGCTTCAACCTGCTGGTGGATGTCACATCTATTGATCGTCTCAACCTGGGCGAGCGACCTCGATTTGTCACCGTCTACCAACTTCACTCCTTGCCCTACAATCGGCGCTTGCGCTTGCTCGTGCCGTTGGAGGATGACGCTCATCCTGTCGTGGATTCGGCTGTGGACCTCTGGCCGGGCGCCAACTGGATGGAGCGGGAGATTTACGACCTGATGGGCATCGAGTTCGCTGGCCACCCGGATTTGCGCCGGATTCTCATGCCCTACAATTGGGAGGGACATCCCTTGCGCAAGGATTATGCCCTGGGAGCCGAGCCGGTACCCTTCAGCGCCAACTGGTCCGAGCCCGAGTTCTCGGACCTGGGGCGGCAGATCCTTAAGCCGGAACTTCCTCTGGAGAACGTGCCCAAGGGCATGGACCCGGAAAAGTACATTGTCGTCAACGTAGGTCCCCAACACCCCTCTACTCACGGCGTCTTGCGCCTCATCGTCGAACTCGAGGGCGAGCGTATCGTGCGGGTCGTGCCCGACCTGGGTTTCCTGCACTCGGGGTTTGAGAAGCAGGCCGAGAACATTCGCTACAAAGACTTTGTTTATTACACCGACCGCATGGATTATACCCAGGCCATGAACAACAATCTGGGGTATGTACTGGCCGTGGAGAAGTTGCTCGGAGTTGAAGTCCCCCCACGAGCACAGGCCTTGCGCGTGATCATGTCCGAACTGCAACGTCTGGCCGCTCATTTGCTTTGGTTGGGTACCCATTCCATGGACCTGGCGGGATCGGGGTTGGCCGTGCTCATGTACGCGTTTCGAGAGCGCGAGGAGATCCTCGACATGTTCGAAATGGTCTGCGGTGCCCGACTGACGACGTCTTACATCCAGATTGGCGGCGTCTGGAAGGACGTGCCACCCGCGTTCGAGCGGCGCGTGCGTGAGTTTATCAGTTATATGCCGGCTCGCATCGACGACTACGAGCGCATGTTGACAGATAACCCCATCTGGCGTAACCGCACAATAGGCGTAGGCAAAATTACGACGGAGCAGGCGCTGGCCCTAAGCGTGACCGGGCCGGTGCTCCGGTCCACGGGGGTGCCTTACGATGTGCGCAAGGTGCGCCCGTACTGCGGGTACGAGAACTACGACTTCGACGTGGTGACGGCCACGGAAGGAGATGCCTACGCTCGCTACATGGTGCGCATTGGCGAGATGCGCCAGAGCTTGCGCATCATCGAACAGGCCTTGGACAATTTGCCGGATGGACCGTACAAGGTAGAGGACCCGAAAGTGACGCCTCCGCCCAAGCACTTGCTGGACACGAGCATGGAGGCCCTGATTCATCACTTCAAGCTCATGACCGAGGGCATCAAGCCCCCACCAGGCCAGGTCTATCACAGCATCGAAAATCAGAAGGGGGAATTCGGCATCTTCTTGATGAGCGACGGCGGCAATAAATCCTACCGCACGCACGTGCGCGGGCCTTCGTTCGTCAACCTGCAGATTCTTGACCTCATGTCCAGGGGCTACCTGGTGGCTGACTTAATCACCAACATCGGTTCAATTGACATCGTGTTGGGCGAGGTGGATAGATAAAGAGGAGAGATAAAGAGGGATGGATAGGGCAGGTCGTTGAGGGGAGAACACCTTGCAGAAGGCTGTTCCTCCCATGACTCGATACCCGATGTGAAATACTTTGAGTGTACAGGAGCCGTCATGTTGCTGAGCAACGCCGTTATAGAGGAGATCCGTCAACTGATGGGCAGGTACCCACACCCTCGTTCCGCGCTGGGGCCGGCCTTGCACGCGGTGCAACGGGAGGTGGGGTGGATTTCACCGCAGGTCGAGGAGGAAGTCGCCCAGTTGTTTGGTCTCACCCCCGCGGAGGTGCACGCATTTGCGGGGTTCTACAACATGTACTACAAGGAACCCAAGGGCCTCTACCACATCGAAATCTGCACGAATGTCTCCTGTAAGTTGCGCGGGGCCGACCGTATTGCCCACCACGTGATGGAACAGGTGGGCGTCGATGATTGGAGCGAAACGAGCGAGGATGGCCTGTTCACCGTGGACCACGCGGAGTGCATGGGCTCCTGTGGCACCGGACCAATGATGAGCGTGCGCAAGCGAGGGCAGGAACTTCCTCGCTACTATGAGTTGCTTTCCCCGGAGCGGGTGGACGGGATTCTGGACGAGTTGAAGGCAAAGGTTGAGGAGCCCTTGCCGGTAGAGCCGGATCCCATGGGACCGGCCCACTTCGGCGGCATGGAACCTCACATCCTCCTGGCGCGGGTCAAGAAGCCGGATTCCCATCGCATCGACACCTATCTGGCAGATGGAGGCTATGAGGCGTTGAAGAAGGCCCTGGGCATGGCGCCGGAAGAGGTGACCGACGAGGTGAAGAAGTCCGGCCTGCGTGGCCGCGGCGGTGCCGGCTTCCCCGCGGGGGTCAAATGGTCCTTCGTACCCAAGGATGTGTTTCCTCGCTATCTCGTCTGCAACGCGGACGAAAGCGAACCGGGCACGTTCAAGGATCGTATGCTGATGGAGTACGACCCTCACCAGGTTATCGAGGGCATCATCATTGCCTCTTATGCGATTCAGGCCGAGAAGGTCTTCATCTACATCCGGGGCGAGTACGGCTTCCCCTATGCTCGCTTGAGCCAGGCCGTGCAGGAGGCCTATGATCGCGGTTTCCTGGGAAAAAACATCCTCGGTTCCGATTACAGTTTGGATGTCATCGTTCACCGAGGCGCAGGGGCCTACATCTGCGGCGAGGAGACCACGCTCTTGAACTCTCTGGAGGGGCGGCGGGGCCACCCGCGCTTGAAGCCCCCCTTCCCCGCGGCCGTGGGGGTCTACGGCAAGCCCACAATTATCAATAACGTGGAGACGCTGGCCAATGTGCCGCACATCATCAAGCACGGTGCGGACTGGTATCGGCAGTTCGGCACGGAGAAGAGCCCCGGATTCCGTCTCTTCAGCATCAGCGGGGAAGTGAAGAGGCCGGGCATTTACGAGTTGCCCCATGGCACCACGTTGCGTGAGCTCATCTACACGTACGCGGGAGGAACTCTGGACGATCGTCCCATCAAAGCCATCGTCCCCGGCGGCCTCTCCATGCCCATGTTGACAGCCGATCAACTGGACACCCCGATGGACTTCGAGTCCGTTCAGGCGGCAGGATCGCTTTTGGGTTCTGCCGGGGTTATCATCATCTGCGAAGGCACCTCGCTCATCGACGTGATGACCCGCACCATCGGTTTTTACCGGGAGGAATCCTGCGGAAAGTGCGCACCCTGCCGTGAGGGCTCGGTCTGGCTGGAAAAGATCCTGCGGCGCGTTCAAGAGGGGAAAGGGCGCAAGAAGGACCTGGATGAGATTATGCGCATCTCCGCCTTCGTCGAGCAGCAGTCTTTCTGCCCCTTTGGTCCGGCATCCGTTTGGGGGATCCGGAGTGCTATCACTCACTTTCGAGAGGAGTTGGAGGCATACATCGAGCAGACAAACCCCTCGGAGGAGGTGCCACCTGTTCCGGTTCGCCCCGTCTACCGACCGGATGTGGGCACCCCGGCGCATGAGAGGGATTGAAGGGCGGGGAGAAGGGAATAAAGAGTGGGGAGTGGGGAGTGGGGAGTGGGGAGTAGGGAGT
>CAZAQA010000006.1:0-132145 GCA_964487375.1 uncultured Anaerolineae bacterium
GACGGGGTGTGCTCGTTGCCGTGGGGGTGGGCGAAGATGTGGGCCTCAGGGTGGGCGTCGCCGTGGCCGAGGGGGATGGATGGGGCGTGCTCGTTGCCGTAGGCGAAGGAGTGGGCGAGACGGTGACGGCCGGCAGGGGGAAGGGGGATGGATCGGACAGGAGGCGGGGAGAGGGGGAAACGCAGGATACAATGGCGGCCAAAATCAGAGAAAGGAGAAATGCAAGAGCTAAGCGGGCCACCCGGATTCCGCGGGGCGGGGCGGAATTGTTTCGGGCTCCTGCCGTCGAATGTCGCTGCACCATAGAGACGCCTCGAATGCCGGATGTACGTGGCCCGCCGCTCGCTGTCTATGAACACCTTAAGGATGCCACGAGAAGACCGTTTAGGCAAGTGAAGTCGTGTCGCACCTCACATCAAAGGTCGGGAGGGGTCACATTTGACGTCCCCCTGCCCCCCGTGTACGATAAGGACATGCAAACGGTTCGCAAATGGCCGGGACGATGCCGCTCCGGCCCCACAGAACAGGGAATGCACAGCGTCGCATCTGGCAGCGGGGACGATGCCGAGGGAGAGGATGAGTCATGTTGGCCGAGGAACAACGAAAGCGTCTCCACAAACAGCTAGCGGATTTTGGAGTACGGGCCACGCCCCAGCGTCTGTTGGTGTTGGCCATCCTGGAAGAGGCCGAGCAGCACATGGACGCGGAATCCATCTACGAAGAAGCTCGCAAACGCGATCCCAAGATCAGTCTGGCGACGGTGTACCGCACTCTAGCCCGTCTGAAGGCCGTGGGATTGGTCGAGCAACGTTATTTTGCCCGCGACCACAAGCGGGAATATTACGAGATGATAGGAAAGGGAGAGCACTACCATTTCACCTGCCTTGGCTGCGGCAAGGTTCTGGAATTGCACACACCGCGCATTGCCCAGGCTCGTCGTGAGTTGAGTGAAGCTTTGGGACTGGAGTTCACCCACGCCTGCATCTGCTTCGAGGGATTCTGTCCGGAGTGTGCGGCGCGACGACGGGAAGGAGAGGAGGAAAACCCCGTACTGCCCGTGGAAGTTCACATCAGACCATAACCGGCTTCACGGGAAAGAAGTATTCCCGGAGCGGGTAGGCGAGGGCAGCGCCTTTGCTTACTCAGGGCTTCCCTCTCCCCCGTTCCTCCCCCTCCTCCAGCGTTGGGAGAGGGGGAGGACGAACAGCCGACCCACATCGTGCCGTACGTCCGAGGGGTCGGGGTGAGGGTCTGGGAACGCAACCCGGGTTTCTTCCTCCAACCAGATCGACCAAACCACTCACCGATTGAAGCATCCCGAAACGTCTTGCCCGGATATAGACTTTTCAATGTTCCCACTTTTGGCGAGTCCACGGAGGTGTGGTTCCGGCCATCAAGCCGTTGTATGGCTGTGGAAAGGTCGTCGGGTGGGCGACGGCAGTGCCGTCACCTACCCTTTGACGATACGCCTAAAAACTTTGAAAAGCCCTAGGCTCAGATAAAATTCGCTTGAGCGGCTCGGTCTCCATACAGTATCATATCTTCATAATGGGTCGAATTCCTGTGCCCGTGACCCCGATTTACACGACCCGTCCGCCTCCAGGAAGCTGAAGCGCAGGGGGCCCGGGCAACTCATCGGGCCCTGGCTCAGGCCCTAGACGTGAGTGTCCCTACCATCCGCCGCGATCTGCGCGCGTTGCGTCTGGAGTCCTCTTCCTCTTCAGAGGAGGTGTCCGGGGAATAGGCCATCCCCACGATTTCATCGGGGCCACGAGCCACCAGTCCCGCCCTCCCATTTGCTCGGGGTGTTGCCCGCGGGCGAGACCCCTAACTTTCCCGGCGACGATTTCTTCCGACCCCAGAAGTCTGGTATACTCCGAGCCTGAAACGAACACTGGTCTGTCGCGTCCGGTCAAGGGCCGGGCGATGGGCAGGGGGATTCCACGGCAAGGGGAAGGGAGAGGGGAATGGGGCAGAGAGTTTTTCTAGAGAAGAGGGGCGGAGGGGAAACACACTCGCGAGCTGTTGAACCTCCCGTCGGGGAACGGCATCGGCGTTCGGGGCCGGGAAAGGGGTGCTGACCACCGTGCGTTCTCCTTTATTGCTTGCCGCCAAACTTCCCCTTTACCAGGCGTTCCGGCGCTTTGGCCGACCGAAATTGCTTCCTTTCTCCATCGTCGTCAGCGTCTCTTTCCGCTGCAACAGTCGCTGCCGCACATGTGACATCTGGCGAAAGCCCAACGACGACATGGCAGTGGAAGAGTGGCGTCGTGTTTTCCAGAGTTTAGGCCACGCGCCCTACTATGTGACTTTCACCGGCGGCGAGCCCTTCCTGCGCGCGGACCTGGACGAGCTGGTTATTGCCGCTTACGAGAGCATGCGTCCCGGTTACATCACCATCCCTACCAACGGCCTCCTCTCCGACCGCATCGTGGAGCGCGTCGAACGCATGTGCCAAAAATGTCCGGACACGGAAATCGGAATCAACCTCAGCCTGGACGATGTCGGCGAGCGCCACGATGATATTCGTGGCATTGCGGGCAATTGGACCCGCTCTCTGGAGACCTGGCAACGTCTCAAGGCCATCCAGCCCCATTATTCCAACCTGGTGCTCACCATTCACACGGTCATCTCCCGCTTTAACATCCGCCGCTTCCACGCTATTTACGAGGAATTGCAAAAGCTGGCGCCCGACTCCTACATCACGGAGGTGGCGGAAGAGCGGGTGGAGCTGGACACGGTACACTGGGGCATCACGCCCCCGGCTGAGGAGTACGCGGAGGTGGCCGACTTCCTCAGTGAGCGGGCACGTAGGGCGCCGGCTCGAGGCATTGCCCGGATCACACAGGCCTTTCGGGCACAATATTATCAACTGGCCAAACGCACCCTTTTCGAGCGCACACAGGTCATCCCCTGCTACGCGGGTTGGGCCAGCGCGCACATCGCGCCCAACGGCGACCTCTGGTCCTGCTGTATCCGGGCCGAATCCACAGGCAACCTGCGCCAGGTGAACTACGATTTCCGTAAGGTGTGGTTTAGTTCGGAAATGGATCGATTACGGCGCAGCATCGCCAACAAGGAGTGCTGGTGCCCCATGGCCAACGCGGCCTACGCCAACATGCTCTTGCACCCGCCCACCGTGGCGAAAGTGATGGGGCAGGTAGTGAAGCGTGAAGGCGTAAATTACACGTCGAGGTCGTAATACCCAATATCTGCTAACGCAACGCCGTCACTTGTCAGACGTCACCCGTCACGGCGGGACCACGCGGCTCAGCGCCTTTCATGTGCCGACGTGAAACGTAAAACGTGAAGACGTGAATTGCGCGTCAACCCTTACGTTTTACGCCTCACGTTTTATTCCCACCACATACCGATGGTGCGCCCAGACGGCTTTAAGCTGCCAGGGGAGCCGGGCCCGGTCCAACCACGCATACTTGATCACCCGTTCATACAGGTCTGGTTCCTTGCCCAGGTAATAATCCACCGTGGACCAACGCCACTCCTCACCGCTGAACTGCTGTTCCAGCTTTTTGGAACGAATGCCCAGCCGCTGCAACACTTCTCGCGCAGGCATGACCGTGTCCGGCCAGGGGGGCACGTCTAACACCCCTTGCTCCACGATACGCACGCCCGCATCTTCCAACACGCGCCGAATGCGGCCCATATCGGTCCAGCGTTCGTCCACATAGCGAAAGAACTCTCTGTCGATCAGGTAACGGCGCAGCCAATAGCCCACCTGCCAGCGGTTGGGCATGGCCACGAAGACCACCTTGCGGCTGACGCGTGCCAGTTCCCTCAAAAGCCCCGCCGGGTCGGGGAGGAACCAAAGGCCGGCCCATTCCCAGGCCAGGTCCACAGATGCAGACGCCAGGGGCAGGCGCGCCCAGTCGGCCACGTAGAGCAGGCGTACAGGCAGTGCGAGTTCTTGCCAAATGCGTCGAACTCCGAGCAGGCGTTCGGGGGTGTCGTCCACCAGAGTCACCCGACACCCCGCTTGAGCCAGAGCCACGCTATTGATGCCCGACACGCCGGCCATGCCGAACAGCGGGGCTTCGACGACGGACGTGATACCAAAGCGGGAACGCAAACGCAAGAGGAAATTGTTGAGTACGAACCGTTCATAGACCAGGCCCAACCCTTCGTCATAGTGCGTCAGATAGTAGGGCCAGGTATCCAATAGTGTGGTCATAACCACCTTTGGAGGGACAGGGAGATCAGGCGCCATGACGTCACCGTAGCCACACGCATCTCTCCCTGTCCCTCGTTCCTTACATTCCCAGGTACGCTCTCTGAACCTCAGGGTTCTCTGCCAGCTCCGCGGCTGTGCCGGAGATGGTGATACGCCCTGTTTCCAGCACGTACCCCCGATGGGCGATCTGAAGGGCCATGTGAGCGTTTTGTTCCACCAGCAGGATGGTAAGATTTTGTGTGCGATTGAGTTCGCTAATGGTGTCGAAGATCTCTTCCACCAGCACGGGGGCCAGCCCCATGGACGGTTCATCCATGAGTAACACCCGAGGCTTTCCCATGAGAGCCCGACCAATGGCCAGCATCTGCTGCTCTCCACCGGAGAGTGTACCGGCTAACTGAGCGCGTCGTTCTTTCAAGCGGGGGAAAAGCTGGAACACTTTTTCCAGATCCTGGGCAATGCCTTCCCGGTCACTGCGCACGAACGCGCCCATCTCCAGGTTTTCCTGCACGGTCATCTGGGCAAAGACGCGACGCCCTTCAGGCACATGGATGATGCCCATCCGCACAATTTCGTGCGGCTTGTGCGCCAATAAGCTTTTATTCTCGAAAAAGACCTGCCCCCGACGCGGGCGCAACAGGCCACTGATCGTGCGCAACGTGGTCGTCTTTCCCGCTCCGTTCGCCCCCATCAGGGTGACGATTTCGCCCGCCTTCACGTAGAAGGAGATCCCATGCAAGGCCTGAATCGCCCCGTAGAAGACATTGAGATCTTTGATCTCCAGCAAGTTCTCGTTATTCGCTCCTGTTTTGTTCATCGTCTCTTCACCTACGCGGCGGCGGCGACGCCCCGCCCGAGATACGCTTCGATCACACGCGGGTTGTTGCGGATCTCTGTGGGTGTCCCTTCGGCGATGATCTTGCCGAAATCCATAACCGAGATGATGTCCGAAATACCCATTACTACTTTCATATCATGTTCGATTAGCAAGATCGTCAGCTTTAGCTCATCCCGCATGTAATTGATAAACGCCATGGTTTCTTCGGTCTCTTTGGGATTCATGCCGGCCGTCGGCTCATCCAGCAACAAGACCTTGGGATTCAGGGCCAGAGCCCGGGCGATTTCCAATCGTCGCTGTTCGCCGTAGGGCAGGTTCTTGGCCATAAGATCTCCTTTGCCCTTCAGCCCCACGAATTCCAACAATTCCAACGCTCGGCTCAAGGATTTCTGATCCTCACGGCGCTTGCGGGGTGTCCGCAACAGCGCGTCCAGATATCCGTAGTGGGTGTGAATGTGCGTGCCCACCATAACATTCTCAACGGCCGTCATGTTGGAAAAGAGGCGGATGTTCTGGTATGTGCGGGCGATCCCTCTGCGGGCAACCAGGTCCGGCGTCAGGAATTGGATAGGCTCACCGTCGAGCACGATTTCCCCTTCATCCGCGGTGTAGAAACAGGTGATGCAGTTGAACAGGGTGGTCTTGCCGGCTCCGTTGGGGCCGATGACGCTGTGGATGGAGCCCTTCTCAATGTTAATGGTAACTTTGTTGACGGCCACAAGACCCCCAAAGCGTTTGACCACGCTATGAATCTCCAGAATCCCCATAAAATCCTCCCGGTTTTCTTCTGGATCTATCTTATCTCAAGATCACATCTCAAGCGGTTGACTCCTGAGTGGCCTGGGCTAACTCTCGTTTACGTGTAGTCTCCGGCCACAGTCCTTCGGGCTTGAAAATCATCATGGCCACCAGGATGGCCCCATAAATCATCATGCGATACTCAGCAAACTCGCGCAACAATTCGGGGGTTCCAATAAGGGCTAACGAACCCACGATGACGCCGGGCAGGCTGCCGATCCCACCCACGATGATCAGGCTCAACACGTAGATGGAAATCAGAATGTTGAAGCTGTGGGGAACCATGGAGTTTAGTTTGGCGGCAAAGATGGCGCCGCTGAAGCCGGAAAGCGCGGCGCCGGTTCCAAAGGCCAGAAGTTTGATCCCAACCAGATTGATTCCCATGGCCTGAGCCACATCCTCATCTTCACGCATGGCCATCCACGCCCGTCCCAATTTCGATTCCTTGAGCACACTGGCCACATACCAACCGATAATGATGCCGGCCAGAATGAGATAGTAAAACTGAGTGGGTTGTTTGACCACCACATGTCCGACGGTAGGACGAGCAATGCGTGTCAATCCCTGAGCACCACCGAGGATGGGCTTCAGTGCGTCGGAAAGCACCAACAGGCGGATGATCTCACCAAAGCCCATGGTCACGATGGCCAAATAATCCCCGCGCATTCCCAGCACCGGAATGCCCAAAAGGACCCCGGCAATAACAGCAAAGAGCACCGAGAACGGCAACGCCTCCCAAAACGTGAAGTGGAACAACCCCAGCTCCTGGGATGTGAGCACGCCCATCGTGTAAGCGCCGATGGCAAAGAAAGCCACGTACCCCAAGTCAAGCATGCCGGCAAAGCCGACCACGATGTTCAACCCCAACCCCATGATGATATAGAGCCCGACCAGGTCCAGCACCTCACTCAGATAGCTTCCCACCAGCTTGGGCAAAAGCAGCAGAACGGCAAGTGAAAGCAACCAGACAACGATCTTTACCCCTTTGGGTTGCCTGGCCTCGACGCGTTCATACCCTTTTTTGGCGCTCTCTCCGTAATATCCCCAAAGGACAAGGAAAACAAACACTGCAACGAACACCATAGCAAATCCTTTCGGGGTAAAGCCCTTACCGAAGAACAAGAACCGGGAAATGCCCCTGGGGAGAAACGTCTTCCAGATGTCGGCCAGAAGGCCGATCAGAATGGTGATGAGGGCCCCGTTTGCGAGAGCGCTGCCCCAAATGCCCGGGATGGCCTCGACCAGGGCGCCAAAGACGCCGCTCACGATGTTGAGGATCACCATGTAAGCAAAACCGAGTTCCAGGCTCTTCTTGCTAAAGGTGAGCGCTTTGACCAACGCCGGCGAGGCATTGACGAACATGGAGCGAAGTCCAAGCGGTTTGAAGCGGATTAGAAGCACCAGCAGGATCAGGAATAAAGAGCTCCACAGTCCGATGATCATGCCAGCACCGACCGCCTTGCCAATGCTCCTTTGCTCTATCTTTCTGGCCGCGATGAACGCCACAATGGCAATGGCAAGGAACAGCAGAAGCTGTCCTTCTGTCATCACGCCACTGATAAAATCGCGTTTACCAAACGAAACCACCATTCCCACCAGGCTGAGGGCGACGACCAACACACCACTTAAGAGGCCGAAGTTGACCACCTCCCGCAGCCAAGAACGAGATTCGCGCATCGTTATCCTCCTCAGGCTCGCTTCGCCAGGCGCTCACCGAGAATGCCTGTAGGCCGGAAGATCAAAACCAACACCAGAACGGAGAATGCTATCACATCTTTCAACTGGTAGGGAGCCGGAATCCCCAAGCCGTCCAGGAACAGGTTGGGCCCCAAGGCCTCGAAGATGCCCAGGAAGAACCCACCCAACATGGCCCCGGGGACATTGCCGATCCCACCCAGCACCGCTGCCGTGAAGGCTTTGATGCCCGGCACGAACCCCATCAGGAAGAACACCTGTTTGTAGATCAACGCGTAGAAAACGCCTCCTGCGCCGGCCATGACCCCCCCCAAGGCAAAAGAAAAGGAGATCATCTGATCAACATCGATGCCCATCAGGGCCGCGGCATCTTTGTCCTCAGAGACCGCCCGAATGGCCTTGCCCACCTTGGTGTTCTGCATGAAAGAGTAGAGGGCGACCATCAGCAGAATGGCAGCAATGAAGACGATAACCTGAACTTTGAGGATGTGGGCCGACAAGATAGTCCATTTTCCGCTCAGGATCTTCCAGTCGGGGTACACCTTCACGTTGGAGCCGAACAGCCCCTTGAAGAAGTATTGCAGAAAGAACGACGCGCCAATGGCCGTAATTAGCGGAACCAGACGAGGGGCGTTACGCAAAGGTCTGTAAGCGATGCGCTCCAACAAAACAGCGACGGTCATGGACACCAGCATCGCCACAACCAGAACAAGCAACAGGCTCAAGATGGGATGTTTATTAAGATACCCCCAACGGTCGAGATCGGAAGCTACGAAGTAGCCGATCATGGGACCGCTCATGAAAACTTCGCTGTGGGCGAAGTTGATCATCTTCAGGATACCGTACACCTGGGTATAACCCAAGGCAATAAGTGCGTAAATTCCCCCTTGTGCCAGTCCGAATATGATGAACTCTATCCACTGTCGTAACGTGTATTTGCCAGCAATCAGCGTCACTGCGGAGCCGTACACGATAGCGCCGGTGACAATAAGGCCGATGAGCCACATGGCGACAACCGTGCCGGTAAGTCTTTCCCTGAGTTGTTCGAGCATGCGGTTCCTCCGTAACAAGTAAGGTCAGGGGGGAGGAATTCCTCCCCCCTCTGAATTTCCTTACTTCTTGCCGACGTAACCGCCAGCCTTGGTGTACACCACCTCAGGATGCCACTCGCCCGTGCTCTTCAGCGTGTCCAGCGTCTTCTGGGTCACCTGATAGATGGCGAGCGCCTCACCGGTCGCACAGTCACCATACTGGTTGCACGTCAACGTGCCCGTCAGCCCCTTGTAGTTCTTCGTGTGGAACAGCGCATCCCGCAACGCCTGGCGCGGAATGTGGACTGTGCCGTCCTTTTCCACCACCGCGACCTTCTTGATGGCGTTGATGAGCATCATGGTCGCATCATACGCATGCGCATGGAACGCACTCGGCGGGTTCGTCCCGTACTTCGCCATGTGCTCCTTCAGGAACTTCTGATACGCCGGACCCGAGACATACGGCCCACTCTGGTACATCCCCAGCGCCGCATCCCCGGCCGCCTTCCCAAAGTCCGCACTGTAACACCCATCCGCCGTCATCAACGTCACATTCTGCAACCCCTCTACTTCCTTCGCCTGCCGGGTGATAAACCCACCCTCAGCTACAAATATCGGATAGTAGATGAAATCCGGATGCTTCGCCGCTATCCGCGTCAGCACAGGCCGCATGTCCGTGTCCCCCACGTTCACCGCTTCCTGCGCCACAATCTCCCCACCTAACTTCTTGAACGTGTCCGCAAACACGTTCGCCAACTGCTCCGCATACACACTCCCATCATGAATCGTCGCCGCCTTCCGCTTCCCCAGTACCTTGTACGCAAACTCCGCCGCCAACGACCCCTGGAATAAGTCGTTGTGCGCCGTCCGCAAATACCCCGCCACGTGCGTCTTCGGATCCGTCAGGTATGGCGCCGTGTTCGACGGCGATATCATCACCATCCCCGCATCCGATATCACCGGCGCCGCTACCTTCGCCGCACTCGAGCAGTTCGTCCCAATCACCCCAACAATGCTCTTGTCCGCCGCTACCTTCTGCGCCGCCGCCTGCCCACCTTCAGGCGAGCACTGCGAGTCTTCCTTGTCCAGCTCAATGGGATGGTCGAGGACTTTGCCGCCGACATCGTCGACCGCAATCTCCACGCCGTGGACCGAGTCCTCACCCAACGAGGCGTTCGGACCTGACAACACTGCCATAATCGCAATCTTGATGGGATCGCCGGAAGCGACCTCGACACATCCCAGCTTGTCGCTGCACGTGTACTTGGCGACTTTCTTAGGCGTCGAAGGAACCGCGGCGCCTCCCTTCTTGCCGACGTAACCGCCAGCCTTGGTGTACACCACCTCAGGATGCCACTCGCCCGTGCTCTTCAGCGTGTCCAGCGTCTTCTGGGTCACCTGATAGATGGCGAGCGCCTCACCGGTCGCACAGTCACCATACTGGTTGCACGTCAACGTGCCCGTCAGCCCCTTGTAGTTCTTCGTGTGGAACAGCGCATCCCGCAACGCCTGGCGCGGAATGTGGACTGTGCCGTCCTTTTCCACCACCGCGACCTTCTTGATGGCGTTGATGAGCATCATGGTCGCATCATACGCATGCGCATGGAACGCACTCGGCGGGTTCGTCCCGTACTTCGCCATGTGCTCCTTCAGGAACTTCTGATACGCCGGACCCGAGACATACGGCCCACTCTGGTACATCCCCAGCGCCGCATCCCCGGCCGCCTTCCCAAAGTCCGCACTGTAACACCCATCCGCCGTCATCAACGTCACATTCTGCAACCCCTCTACTTCCTTCGCCTGCCGGGTGATAAACCCACCCTCAGCTACAAATATCGGATAGTAGATGAAATCCGGATGCTTCGCCGCTATCCGCGTCAGCACAGGCCGCATGTCCGTGTCCCCCACGTTCACCGCTTCCTGCGCCACAATCTCCCCACCTAACTTCTTGAACGTGTCCGCAAACACGTTCGCCAACTGCTCCGCATACACACTCCCATCATGAATCGTCGCCGCCTTCCGCTTCCCCAGTACCTTGTACGCAAACTCCGCCGCCAACGACCCCTGGAATAAGTCGTTGTGCGCCGTCCGCAAATACCCCGCCACGTGCGTCTTCGGATCCGTCAGGTATGGCGCCGTGTTCGACGGCGATATCATCACCATCCCCGCATCCGATATCACCGGCGCCGCTACCTTCGCCGCACTCGAGCAGTTCGTCCCAATCACCCCAACAATGCTCTTGTCCGCCGCTACCTTCTGCGCCGCCGCCTGCCCACCTTCAGGCGAGCACTGCGAGTCTTCCTTGTCCAGCTCAATGGGATGGTCGAGGACTTTGCCGCCGACATCGTCGACCGCAATCTCCACGCCGTGGACCGAGTCCTCACCCAACGAGGCGTTCGGACCTGACAACACTGCCATAATCGCAATTTTGATGGGATCGCCTGGAGCCACATCCACACACCCTAATGGATCCTTACACTTGAACCCCGCTGGAGCAGGAGTCGGTTTCGCCGCCGGTTTGGGCGTCGGCGTCGGTTGGGCTGCAGGCTTCGCCGTTGGCGTCGGCTGGGCCGCAGGCTTGGGGGCCGTCGTCGGTGTGGGCGTCGGTGATGCCTGTGAACAGGCACTCACAATGAGTGCCAGCACGACGAGCAAGTAGAAAACGAAGAACGTTCGCTTCATGACTCTCCTCCTTCTTTCTACATGATGGATTGTAAACTGCACCACATCACATCGGGTCCCAGGGACTGGCATCTCTCTGGGCGGATACTGCCAGATACTCCTGCGGGGATGCTCCAAGCTTTCCCTAGTATAGCGCGTTCCAAAATATTGTCAAACACGCCCTCCCGTTTTGTGTCCTGTGGACGTTCCCTCCTTATTGCACGCCAAAAGTGCCCCCCCGTTTCAAGAGATCCTCACCCACCGCACCCTCGGCATCGGAATCACGGGACCGACACCACAGGGAGGCGTTCCGGATTCGCAAAGGTAACCACCACCTCTGCCGCCATCCACCCCTCTAGTTCACCCGCAGGGAGGAGCAACGCTCGCACGCGATACCAGCGACCGTCCGCGGTGCGCCCAAGAAGGCGCAATGACGTTCCTGCAGGCAACACGGCGACTGTGTCCGCATCCAAACGCGGCGCGACGCGTAAACGGGCCTTCAGCGGCTTGACCCATCCGTATCCAACTCCCTCCGATGTCTCTGCGGGAGTTGGAGTAGCCAGAGATATCCTCCGCGTCGGCGGAGAGGAAGGCGAGGGAGACACTCGTTTCTCTCTCGGGGTCCAGACGACCGTGGGGATTTCCACCGGGGTGACCGTAGGCAGACGGACGGGCAAGGGCGTGGGTGTCGCCTGAGCCCCACACCCGGCCAACAGGAATGTGAACAGAACAAGCAACATGACCCGGTATCGCCTGTATCGTCGCATGGTCATCCCCCTGTATTGCCTCGGATCAACGTGCCATCCCCCACGCCCACCTTCACGCCGACGCCCTACCCCGTCATCAACACCCTGACCCCCACCCCTACTCCTACCCAATCCCCACTACCTGGTACCTCTACGCCGCCCTCCCAACGCACCTGACCTCGACCGAGCTACTCGTACCTCAGCGCCTCGATGGGGTTAAGACGCGCCGCGCGGGTGGCCGGGTAGATGCCAAAAAAGAGCCCCACCGCGGCCGCGAACCCTGTCGCCAGAGCCACCGATTTCACTGTGACCAGTGCTTTCAGGCCCGACGCTACCTGGGAGACGATAAGCGCCCCGCTCACACCCAGCAGGATGCCCACAAAACCGCCGATCAGGGACAAGACGATGGCCTCGATGAGAAACTGCAACAAAATGTCCTTCCGCTTCGCGCCCAGGGCCTTGCGCAGCCCTATCTCCCGCGTGCGCTCGGTCACGGAGACCAGCATGATGTTCATAATGCCAATGCCTCCCACCAGCAGGGAAATGGCCGCAATCGCGCCCAGGAAAATGGTCAATACCCGAGTAATGTCCCCAAAAATGTTGATCAGATCTTTCTGATTAATGACGGTAAAATCATCCTCGTCCAGGTACTGGATGTGATGCCGCTGACGCATGATTTGCGTGATCTCCTGCGAAGCTGCATCCATGCGGTTCTCGGCGATCGCCTGAACCAGAATGGCCGAGACGGTGTATTCGCCCCGGTAGGTGCGCACACGGAACAGCCGCTTCTGCGCCGTAGTAATGGGGACAAATGCACTCAAGTCCTCACTGCCAAAACTGCCCCCCCCTTTGGCCTCCATAACGCCGATGACTTTGAAAGGAATCCCGTTGATCTTGACCGTACGACCAATGGGGTCCTCTTGCCCAAACAGGCGCTCCTTTGTCAGGTGCCCCAAAGTCACCACGCGCGCTTCGCCTGTGACCTCCTGAGGGGTAAAGAGGCGACCATCCACCACCGGCCAATTGCGCACGCGAAAGTAATCCAGGGTGACCCCGCGCACTTGGGCCGTCACTTCCTTCTTCTTGTACCCGACGCGCGCGTACCGTTGGACCTGGGGGGCCACGGCCAACACATCCGGAGCCTGCAGCGGGTCCAAAAGGGCCCGGGCATCTCCCATGGTCAGGGGGCGGGGCGTGTGCGAGCGGGCAGATGGCGGGCCCTCCTGCAACTGCCCTGGGATAACGAACAACACATTCGTACCGATGCCCTCGAACTGAGCCCGCACGTACGACTCCACTCCCTGCCCCACGGCCAGCAGCGTAATGACCGCGCCCACGCCGATGATGATGCCCAGCATGGTCAGGGCAGAACGCAGCTTGTTTGTCGCCAGACTTCTCAGTGCAGTTCGTAACGCTTCCACAAAAGGCATTATAGACTCCTGATGAACATCGAAACCGTTTTCCGGTCGTCGCGAAGGTTCCCTCTTCCCTTCCAGAGGCCCCGATCTCCGTCTCGCTCACCCATGGTTATACAGCCCTCCTCCCGGCCGCGCCACTTTCGGATGAGGCACAGGCTCGTCACGAATGATGAGCCCATCCTGTAAATGGACGATGCGATGAGCATGGCGGGCAATGTCCGGCTCGTGAGTGACAAGAACGATCGTGATCCCCTGCTCTCGGTTGAGCATCTGGAAGATATACATGATCTCCGCGCCGGACTTGGAATCCAGGTTCCCTGTGGGCTCATCCGCCAGGATGATGCTGGGAGTGTTCACAAGGGCCCGAGCAATGGCCACCCGTTGCTGCTGGCCGCCGGAGAGCTCATTAGGCCGGTGCCGGAGCCGATCCCCCAGGCCGACCATTTCCAGGGCCTGCCGGGCACGACGCCGACGTTCCTTGCGGGAGCGGACCCCCGCGTAGATGAGCGGCAATTCCACCTGGTCGATGGCCGATGTGCGCGGGAGCAGGTTGAAGTTCTGGAAAACGAAACCTATGTGCTGATTTCGAATCTCTGCCAGCCGATTGTCATTCAGGCCCGCAACCCTCTCCCCACCCAGGAAGTACTCGCCGCGAGTGGGTTGGTCCAGCGCGCCCATGATGTTCATCAGCGTAGATTTGCCTGAACCGGATGGGCCCATAATGGCCATCATCTCTCCCCGGGCAATTTGCAGGCTGACCCCACGCAGTGCCTGCACCTGTACCTCGCCCATTTGGTAGATCTTGACAATGTCCCGCAAGTCGATGACCACGTCGCGGGGACGCTCTGGGACCCCGCCGTCTCCTTCTTGCTTCCCGGCAACCATCATTCCGTCATCCACCTCCAAAAAGCCCCCGTCGTAATTTCTGTTCCGTGGAGACTTGCCGAATGACCACCTTGTCTCCAGGTTGCAGACCAGAGGTAATGGCACTGAACTGATCGTTACGCAGTCCGACCTTCACATTTGTGCGCACGGGCACACCGTTGACCAGTTTCTCCACGTAAAACTCCCCTGTTTGCCGGTCCACGCGCATCACCCGGTTGGGAATAATGACTACCCCCTTGGCCTGGGCCGTAATGACATCCACAGAAACACTCATGCCAGGACGCAGGGCCGGGTCGTCTTCTTGCAGCTCCACGCGCGCCTTGTAGGTGACCACCCCCCCCTGCACCGTGGGCGTCGAAGCGAGATAGGTGATGACACCGGCAAACGTCCGCCCGGGCAAGGCGTCTACGGTCACCTTGACGGCCTGGCCTTCCTTCACCTGGCTCACATCGAGCTCGTCGATCTGGACGTTGGTGTGCAGGGGACGGAGCACGGTCACGACAAATGCCGGTCGGGCCGTCGACACCATCTCCCCTTCTTTGATGTCCACGGCCGTCACCACACCGGCCATAGGTGCCTTCAGCACCGTTTTCTCCAGCGCCCGCTTCGCCTGATTCAACTGGACGCGTGCCCGTTCCACAGCGGTCTTTTGGACTTCAATCTGGGCCTGATTCGGTCCCCGCAGGAGGCGGTCCAGGTTGGCCTGGGCCTGAGCGATGCCAGAAACTGCCTGCGCGATCTGAGATTCCTTGGGGCCCTTCTTGGCCAGGCGCAATTGAGCCTGCGCTTGCTTGTAGGCAATGGTGGCCAATTGGAGCTGGATGGCCTGAGGCATGCGGGCCGCGTCGGGACGCCACTTGATGCGGTCGTACGCGGCCTGAGCCTGGTCCATCTGAACGCGAGCCCGTTCCACCGCGGCCTCGGCACTGGCAATCTGGTCCGGATCGGGACCGGCGATGAGGTCGCGATACGCGGCCTGGGCCGCGGCCAACGCCGCCTTCGCCGCTTCAACGTCTGCTGCTGCAGGCGGACTCTGGAGCTGCTTCAACTGCGCTTCTGCCGTCTTCAACCCGACTTCCGCCTGTTGTAACTGGAAGCGAAGATCCGTATCATCCAGCCGGGCCAGCACCTCCCCCGCCTGAACCCGATCCCCCTCTTGGACCCGGATCGCCTTTACGCGCCCCGCGATCTCAAAACTCACCGGAATCTCCTTCTCCACCTCCAGCACACCGGTGGCACTGACCGTCGCTACCAGGTCGCCACGTCGGACCTGGATGGTTTCGAACTGAGGTTTGGAGGGCGTTTTGGGTCGTGCGCTTACCCGGTCGTAGAAGAACCAGCTCAATCCGACGATGACAAGAACAAGCAAGGCACCAATGACTCGACGCATAGACGTTTCACTCCTTTACAAACAGTTTCCCGGGTCGCAATTTCCGAACTCCACCTACCCCACCATCCCGGCCATGAACGCGGGCAAGGCGCTCACCGCCAGCATAATGGCGAGATAAATCACGGTCACCACCAACGAGCTTCCGCGAGAGAGGCCCAGGCCCCGCCGCAAGGCGATGTAAACCAGCACAGCGTGCCAGGCGTTGAACAGGTCCACTTGTTGCAATACCCCGAACAAGGGATTGCGGGCATCAGCCCGAACGTCCCCCGTAGCAATGAGGAAACTCAGGCCCTGATAGGATAGAAGCGCCCGGTGAACGTACACCCAGACCGCAGTCACCAAATTACGTGCAGCCTCCGGGATGAACAGCCAGGGGGTCACCGCCCACACCGCGCTATACGTGGCATCCGCCCCCGCGATCAAGATGCTGAAGTAGAGGACGCCGCTGACCAATAACCACACCAGCACCTGTATTACGGCTCCACTGAGACTGCTGGAGACCATGACAAAAACCGGTCGGGTAAATTGCTGAGCCTGCTGCAAGACCACTTTGGCCTGATCCGGGGGCATGGCGGATGCCTGCGTTTGCAGTTGCTTGTACGCCATCTGGGCCAGATAGGGGGCCGCAGCGACCACGTACACGGCCAGAGAGAGCAGAACCAGCAATGCGGGCAGCACCCAGGTCAGGCCTTGCCGTTGAGCAATCTCAGCGAAGGCCTCGCCGGGGCTGACAATGACGTCCATCAACAAACGCCAGACACTTTTACGCGGCATGGGACCCCGTACCGCCGCCGCCCCTGCCTCCTCGCCTCTCTTAGTTTCCCTTTCCTGCATTGCCCTCCTCCACTTCGACTCTGGTGTAAGTCTCCGCGCCGGCAGTCGGTCAAGCTCGGTTCGATGGGCCACGGGCGGGCAAAGATGCCCTCCTTTATCCTCCCGTGTCTCGGGTGGAAATAGGTTGAAAAATCGTGTCCCCGTCGCGCGCTCAACAGACTATCGTCTCAGCGCGGTTTACTATTAGTTGGCCTAATCAAACAGCCCAAGGATACTCCCCCCTTCAACGAACGTCAAACGCGGCATTCAGGTTGGACGCCCATCACCCTGTGTTCTCCGACCTTTGACAACCTTTCCCTTCCCAAAGTATCCTCTTCGTGAAGAGGACAATCAAGGAGGAACATTGTATGAGCAACTCGCATGTCCTGAGCTTTCAAGATGTCATCCAGCGCCTGCACATATTTTGGAAATCCCAGGGGGCTTTACTTTGGCAACCGTACAGCGAGAAAGTCGGGGCCGGCACCATGAACCCGGCCACCGTGCTGCGCGTTCTCGGCCCCGAGCCCTGGAACGTGGGCTACGTGGAGCCCTCTTATCGGCCGGACGACGGCCGCTACGGCGAAAACCCCAACCGGATGCAGATGCACACCCAGTACCAGGTCATCCTCAAGCCCGACCCCGGCAATCCTCAGGAGATCTACCTGAAAAGCCTGGAGGCCATCGGCATCGATCCGGAGGAACACGACATCCGCTTCGTCGAGGACAACTGGGAGTCTCCGGCGCTGGGCGCCTGGGGCCTGGGCTGGGAAGTGTGGCTGGACGGGCTGGAGATCACCCAATTCACCTACTTCCAACAGGCAGCCAGTCAGGAATTGAGCGCGCCCGCGGTAGAGATCACGTACGGCCTGGAGCGCATCGTCATGTTCCTCCAGCGCGTGCGCAGCGTCTGGGATATCGACTGGGATGGCGTACACACTTATGGGGACATCTTCCTGCAGGCGGAAATCGACCACTGCAAGTACGACTTCGAAGTGGCGGACATCGAGCGTTTGCAGGAAATGTATCGCCTTTTTGAGGCAGAGGCCAGAGCCGCCATCGCAGCCGGTCTGGTCGTCCCCGCGCACGACTATGTCCTGCGTTGCTCGCACACCTTCAACGTACTCGACGCCCGCGGGGCGATTGGGGTCACCGAGCGGGCCTCCTACTTCGCGCGCATGCGCGATCTGGCCCGTCAGGTGGGCGAACTATACGTGGAACAACGCCAGGCCGTGGGCTTTCCCTGGCTCAGACTTCTCCCCCCACGGCCGGAAACCAAAATTCCGCCATTAGGGCCTCCGTTGGACACGCCCACGGACCTTGTCATCGAGGTGGGCACGGAGGAACTGCCGCCCCAGGATGTGCGCGCGGCCATCGCCCAGTGGGAGGAAGCAGTTCCGGCCCTGCTCGATGAGCTGCGGCTCAAACACCACGGCGTCTGGGTGTCCGCCACACCGCGGCGCATCGTGGCCTACGTGAAGGAACTGGCCCCACGCCAGGAAGACCGGGTGCTGGAAGTGAAGGGACCCCCCGTCAACATCGCCTTCGACGCGGCGGGGAACCCGACGAAGGCCGCGGAGGGATTTGCACGCGCCCAGGGCGTGCCGGTGGACTCCCTTCAGCGCCACACCGAGGGCAAGAAATCCTACGTGGTCGCCGTCAAGCGGGAACCGGGCCGCGACGCGGGAGAGGTCCTGCAAGAAGCCCTACCAGGCCTGGTGGCCCGCCTGCGCTTCGGCAAAACCATGCGCTGGAACCGCACCAATGTGGCCTTCAGCCGCCCCATCCGCTGGCTGCTGGCCCTGCACGGTTCGCGCCTCATTCCTTTTGCCTACGCCGGCCTGGTGAGCGGCAACATGACCCGTGGACCGCGCCCTCTGGGTTCTCCCGACCTGGAGGTCGGCCGGGCTGAGGACTACTTCAATCTCATGGCCAAACATTATGTGGTGGTGGACCGGAACACACGTCGGCAGCATGTGTGGGACCAGGTGACGGCCCTCGCCAAGAGGTCCGGCGGCGTGGTACCCGACGAGCCGGGCCTGCTGGACGAAGTGACCGACCTGGTCGAATGGCCCGTCGCCGTAAGGGGGGAATTCGAGGAGAAATACCTGCACCTGCCCAAGGACGTGCTCATCACTGTGATGAAGAAGCACCAACGCTATTTCGCCATCGTGCATCCCGAGACCGGCGCCATGCTGCCCTACTTTATCGCCGTGTCTAACGGGGAACGCAAGAACATGGGGCTTGTCCGCCGCGGCTACGAGGACGTGCTACGAGCTCGTTACGCGGACGCGGAGTACTTCGTGGAGCAGGACCTGAAGCAATCGCTGGAGGACTTCCTGCCCCGCTTGCGCACCCTCACCTTCCAGGAAAAACTGGGCTCCATGCTGGACAAAGTGCACCGCCTGGAGGCCCTAACGCCGAAACTGGCGGACGCTCTGGGCTTACAGGTGGAGGAGAAAGCCTGGGCCGAGCGGGCCGCACACCTCTGCAAGGCGGACCTGGCGACGAGCATGGTCATCGAGATGACCTCGCTACAGGGCATCATGGGACGGGAATACGCGCGCCACTGGGGTGAGCCCGAGCCGGTGGCCCAGGCCATCTTCGAGCACTACCTGCCTCGCTTTGCCGGGGACGGGCTGCCGAAGAGCCAACCGGGCATCGTCCTCGCCATCGCCGATCGACTGGACAGTCTCACCGGGCTCTTTGCCGTCGGCCTCAAGCCCACCGGCTCTGCCGACCCCTACGGCCTGCGCCGGGCGGCCCTGGGCCTGGTTCTCATCCTGGTCGAGCGCCAGATTCCCTTCGACTTGCAGCGGAACCTGCACATGGCTGCCGAACTCCAGCCTGTGCCGGTGGGCGAAGATGTCATCGACGAGGTATGGCAGTTCATCGTGGACCGGTCGCGTGTCTGGCTCCGCGACCGGGGACTGCCCTACGACGTCGTCGAGGCCGCGGTGTCGGCTCGAGGTAACGACCCCTACGGCGCCTACCGTTCGGCCACGGCCCTGGCCCAGGCGGTCACCGCGCCAGACTGGCCCGAGGTCCTGGTGGCCTACGCACGAGCCAAGCGCATCGTGCGCCCACTCACGGAATGGCATGAGCTGGCCCCGGAGTACTACATCGAGCCAGCCACAAAAGCCCTGTACGAAGCCTGGCAAAAAGCTCGACAACGCCTGGACCAAGACCCAGAGATGCCGGCCCTGGTGGATGTACTGCGGGACCTGAAAGACCCCATCAACCGGTTCTTTACCGATATTCTGGTCATGGCCGATGATCCGAAAGTACGGAAAGCCCGCCTGGCCCTGGTCCAGCGGATCGCTGCCCTGCCGGACGGCATCGCCGACCTGACGAAATTGCAGGGCTTTTAGTCTCTTCCGTCTGAGGGACGGCTGTGCAGTCATCCGTCCCCCAGGCCCAGGCTTACCCTGCGGCCCGTGCCAGGGTGTACGCCCAGACACGCGCGGCGCCGGCAGCTTTCAAGGCGTGCGCACACGCCTCCAACGTGCTACCTGTGGTCATCACATCATCGATGACGAGAAAGGTGCGGCCACGCAGTCGCTGGGGTGGTCCGGCGCGGAAGGCGCCGTGCATGTTCGCCATACGCTCGGGCAGACTCAAGGTCACCTGGGGACGCGTGGGGCGCGAGCGTTCCAATATCTCCTCTTCCACGGCAAGGCCCAACTGTTGACCCAGGTAGCGGGCCAGCAGGGTTGCCTGGTTGAACCCGCGCAGCCGTTTCCGCTCCGGGTGTAAGGGCACAGGCACCAGAGCGACGTCGACCAACGCGTCTCGACGCAAGCGGCCGAGCATGTAACGGGCCAGCACCGGCACCAGATGCACGTTGCGCCGATACTTGAACTGGTGAATGGCCTCGCGCAGAGGAGAAGCGTAAAGAGCTGCCGCGCGAGCCCTGTCCAAATGGGTGAACTTACCCTGACTACAGGCATGGCAAAGGGTGCCCGTGGTCAGGGGTTGACCGCAGCGCAGGCAGAAGGGAGGTCGCACGGGCTGTACCCGATCCCGGCAAGCATGACAAAAATGCGTGCCGAAACGACCACAACCCGCACAACGAGGTGGGAAGAGAAGAACCGCGTATCGACCCAGGTACGCGCGCGCCTGATGGCCAAGCCGCTGCCACGGACCAAGGGAATGCAACGGGTCGGAGGTCATGAGCCATCACATCAATGGGCAATGACCCGCGTCGGTTCGATGAGATACAAAACCCGGACCTCGTCGGGGCTATTGCGCGTGAACCGCTCCTGCCCGAGATAGCGTCGAGCCAGGGCGTCGATGTGCGCATCGGCCCCCTCCTCGGTCACGCGGACGACCCGTCCCCGGACCTCCAGGTAGCGGTAAGGGTTGGCCGAATCGAGGATCACCAGGCTCACGCGGGGACGTTCCCTCATGTTGCGATCCTTCTGGCGCCCTCGAGCCGAGTTGATGCGGATGTATGTGCCGTCAAAGTCGAACCACACCGGAGACGCTTGTGGAGTCCCATCGGGCATAATCGTAGCCAAAACGGCCACCAAAGGCCGTTCGATAAGATCACGGTGGGTCTGTGGAATCATTTCGTCACCTCCTCCTTGTTGCTCTTGTCGATTGCCGCACTGAGCATCTGCACGGCCTCACGAACGGATGCCGGGCTGCCGATCAGAGCCACCCGATCCCCTCGTCGCAGTATGGTGTCGCCATGGGGAACGACGACCTCGCTACCTCGTCGAATGCTCAAGATCAGTGCGTTGCCGGCAAAACGCAGGTGCCGCAGTGCAACACCCACGAATGCCGGGTTTCGTACTACCGTTTCTCCCAAAATCACATCTTCATCCTCGCGAGTGAGGAGATCGAACGTCGCCGGGAAGCGCAGAGCCCCTTCCAGAGCGATAACCGCGGCCAGGGCCGGCTGTACCACCCGGACGCCAAGGGCTCGAAGCTCGGTCGCCGTGGATACAGACTCTGCTCGAGCGACCACCACAGGAATGTGGAACGTCTCCCGGGCCTGCTGACACACCTGATAGCGGGCAACGGCAGAGGGCATGAGCGCGACCAGGGCTTGAGCCGTTTCCGCCCCTGCCCGTCGGAGGACCTCCACATCGCCGGGATCCCCGGGGACAGTGTGATATCCCTGATGTTCCAGACTTTGTAAGCGTTGTCGATCGGCAGCCACGATCGTGACCGACTCCCCGCTCATGGTCAGACGACGGGCCAACAGCGCGGTCATCTGATCGGCGCCAGCCAGGATGACCCCTCGACGCCGGCCCTTAGCAGGAGCCGCATACAGTCGGTTGAAGAGCATGGGGGAGAGAGTACACGTCACGATGGCGATCAGGACAATAGCGGCGTTGACCGCCTCGCTGATGGCTCCCACATCGACGGCGATGGCCGCCGCGGCGATAATCAGGGAGAGACGGGCTGAAAGCAGGAAGCCGGCGGCCAGGGTTTCCCGCCAGGAAAAGCGTGTGCGGTAAAGCAACGCCGGGATCAGTTTGACCAGAAAAGCCAGAACCAGGAGCAGAGGGACCAGCAACAGGGCTTCGGGCGAAGCCAGCAGGGCTTTCAAGTTGAAACGAATGCCCACGGAGATGAAAAAAATAGGAATGAAAAACCCGTAGCCGATGGCGTCTAATTTCTCCCGCAGGGGGGACTCGTCATGGCCGGCGATCAGGCTCACAATGGCCCCCGCCAGGAAGGCTCCCAGGATAACCTCGACCCCCAACGCCTCAGCCAGCACGATCCAGGCCACCATCAGAGCGAACGCCCCACGAACCTGAATCTGAGACGTGGCGGCCGAGAGCTCTTCCACCACATCCTGGAACAGGGAGATATGGGCCGCGTACCGACCCAGGCGCGCCACAGCGGCAAACGCGGCCAGGAGGACGAGAATCAACAGGAGGTCCAAAGTCAACCCCCGACTGACGAAGGCGATAACGACAGTGAGCAAGAACAGGGTAACAAAATCGGCAATGAGCGCAGCCGTGAGAATTGCCTGCCCATACGCCAAGTCCAGGATCTCCTTTTCCTTCAGCACCGGCACGACAATGCCCAGGGAAGTTGTACTCAGGATAAGCCCCATCAGCAGTAAATTTTGCACCAACCCGGCGCGCTGCAATCCAAAAGCACTGACCAGGCCGAGCAAGATGGTGAGCAGAAAGATGAGAAGGGCCAGGGGCAAGGGACGCTGCCACCACTGAAGCCGTTCACTCGTTCGACCGGGACCGATGAGAAGGTCGAAGTCGAGTTCCAGGCCGGAGAGGAACATTAGATAGGTAAACCCGAATTCGGCCAGGAACTCGAGGGTGGGAGAAGGCTCTACCAAGTTCAGGCCGCTGTAGCCGATGACCATCCCGGCCAGGATCTCGCCCACAACGATGGGGACCTGAACCCGCCGAAAGCGTGAGGCTGCCAGAGGCACAAAGGCCGCCAGGCCGGTGATAATCAGCAAGGTGACGAACGGGTTGTGTCCCATAAGCGTGCCAAGCTCCCTGGACAGTCGGTCGAAGGGGCGGACCGGTGTCGATTTTCGATGCAGACGTGCTTCTCCTGCCCCATTCTAACCGGCCTTTGCGGATCCGCCAATCCGCCTGCGCCGGCCAAGATGTGGCGGCCTGGTCGAAAGGGACCTTCGCGTCGGATGAAGTTTTCGTCATTTTGCACCAGATGGCACACCGGCTACGCTAGCGCACGATGAGCACCGGACAAGTGGCCAGACGCACGACCCGTTCACTCACGCTTCCCAGCAATAGTCCACGAACGGCCCCTAGACCTCGTGAGCCAATGACGATCAGGTCTGCTTGGCGAGTTTGGGCCACGTTGAGGATGGCCCTGGGCGCCGGTCCTTCCATCACCTCGGGCTCGGCCTGGATACCGGCCCGACGTAAAAGCTCCACGTAGGGGGCCAGGAGCTCCATGCCTTTGTCCACTTCCACACCAGCGACCCGTTCCAGCTCACGGTTGCCTAACCAGGTGGGAATGGGACTATAAGCGTAAACGACAAAGACCGCCGCATCGTACTTCTGGGCCAGGTCGGCCGCGTAGGCGACAATCTTGCGGGAATGGAGGGAGCCGTCAATGCCTACCACGATGGTTTTAATCGCGACTTCCATTTCGGAAGTCCCTTCGGGCGAGGACGCTGTTTTTTCCTCCACCTCTTCTCCTTCCGGCACAATCCGAAACTTGAATTTAGGGCACACGTTTCCATGGATGGCACTTTCAAGGGCATACGTTTCTCCCAGGAGGCAAGCCACACCGCTGTAGAACTGGCAGTTGGCGCACACGTGGAGATGCCAGCCACAATTGGGGCAGCGGTCTTCCGGGGACGGATGAATGTTCGTGATGGGGAAACCACAGTGATGACACCGGTATTTGGCCATGGTCATACCCTCTTCATGTTTGGGTGTGAATTGAGACAGTCTCAACGCCGTCAGTCGCCGAGGGGTGGGCATGAGGCGGAGGTGGATTGCCTCATGCCCACACGTTTCGTTCAGGAGCGCAGATCCCGCAGGCGCTTACGTGCCTCGAGAGCTCGCAGCTCCGCACGCTTGCGGGCCAGTTGGGCCTGGAGCTGGACATCACCCACCGCTCGCTGAACCCGCTCTTGCAAGTCTTTCAATTCCTTCTGCACGCGGTTCAGCATTTCGTCCAGCGTTTCGCTGCCGCCGCTGAGACGCCGCTCCACCTCGGCGCTGACCTCCGCCTGAAGGGCCAGCGCTTTCTCCTGGGCGCGGCCGGTCGCCTCCTGGGCCCGACCCAGGGTCACGGTTTGCAGTTCGATGGCCTGATCACGCAGACGCTGGGCGCGCGCTACCACCTGTCGGCGCCTCTCGTCGTCCTTCTCCACGAACCAAAAGGCCACGACCGCACCCAACAGCATACCCAGTACGACCCACAATGTCATATCCCGTCGCTCTTCCATGATCTCACCTCCTCGTTCCAGTCTGGCATGTGATGAGGAACGGTCACCTGGCGGCCTGCTCCTTCCAAAGGTCCTCGAAGCGACGAAAGACTAACGGTGTCGTCACTCTAAACGCCGACTGCTTATACCCTCCTTCCGTCGTGACCCTTCACTTGTGTGTCTAATAGCGCAACAACGCCCCGATAATCCCCTCCTGCAGAAAGGTATCCCGCATGGGACCCCGCAGCACTTCCACGGTGCCACCGGCATCCAACACAGCCTGCATCGCCAGGTCGACCACATCCTCCACTTCCTTCAATGGACCACCGCAGTAGGGGCAACTCTTTGGGGGCGTACTCAGAATGTCCGCCACCAAGCCGCCGCAGCGGGTGCACTCCCACCCTGGGTGCTGGAGTCGTTCCGGCACGACCAGAAGGTCCACTCGACCTTCCTGGACGGCCAGGAGCACATCCGCGTAGCCCAGGACGCCGTTCTGCCCCTTCTCCGCTGCGGTCATCACCGCGTCCACTCGTTTTGCTTCCACCTGGCGCTCGATTTGCTGACTGAGCGCCATGACTTTGTCACGAATGGTGTTGATATTATCGGCGATGTGGGCCGGGACCTCACCTGCCACACGTTCCAGGATGGCCTTGGGCAGAAACTCCTTCAGCCGCGCCATATTCTCTTCCGTGCCCATGAGAACGATACGCTGCCAATGGTCTCGTTCGGCCAGTCGGGCCGCAATTTCCGCGCTGGAACGGAAGTGGTGCAGCGCGTGGTCATCCACATGGCGCTGATAACGTGCCTGAGCCCACCCCCCTCGCTTGTGCCGGTTGGGCACGTAATCGTGGAGGGAGAAGGAATATTCGGCAATCTCGCCCATATAGAAGAGGAAGAAACGGGTCTCCTCGCGGGAAACGAGCACCGCGCCGTAGCGTTCGTACTCGTCCATCACGGTGAACAACGGTCGCAGGTAGGGGCGCTCGTCCCACACCACCCGAGTGCGGATGGGGACGGGCACGTGATAGACCTGCCAAAGTGCGGCAGGTGTGCTGCTGAAAATGACCAGGGAACGCCCCGGTTCCTTCAGCTCGTACGCGAGATAATTTTCCACACGTGTCAGTTCATCATCGAACGCCCGTCGCTCCTGTTTGTCCGTAATGCTCTCCTGCCAGGAGCGGGCCATGTTCTTCAATTTCAAGCGCACTTGTCCCGTGGCCACCTGCTCAGGAGTAATGTCGAGATAGGCGCTCAACACGCCAGGCTGAGGCAATTGCATTTCCACCAATGGCTTCAACGCGTCCGGCAACAGAAAATCGAAGCCTCGTTCGTCATCACCGATAAGCTCCACGTGCAGTTCTTCCAGACGGACGGCCATGGCTATTCCCCCCTTTCTAATTTGCGTTCGACCTGTTTGATCTCTTCTTCCTCAGGAAGAAGCCCCAGGCGTTCACGCAGTTGATCGCGGGCCATGGCCAGGTAGCGTTTTACCCGGTCCACGGTCCACCCATAAAGGCGGGCAATCTCCTCCTCTCTCAGGCCTTCCAGGGCATAAAGGACGAACACCTCGCGCACTCGAGGGCCAATCGCCGCCAATGCTTGTTGCAGTGGCTCGTCCAGCTCAGCCTCCATAAGAAACTCATCCGGAGGCGGAGATGTCGGGTCTGGCAAGATGTCCTCCCAGGCCACGATCTCGTCGGGCTCATAAAACTCCCATATTTCCGTGTCCTGATCCAGGGTGCTCCAATCCTCTCGCGGGACGAGTTCTTCCAGGGGCACTTCCGGGGAGGGCCGTTCACGCGCCGCCTGGATGTACTGGCGCAGACGGCGCAAAGCCAGTTGCAAGAGCCAGGGACGCAGAGAACCGGCCGGCCGGGATTTCCAGAGGGAAAGTGCAGCCTCAACTACTTCATCGACAATGTCCGCAGGCGTCAACTCCCCCTCCGGCAAGAATCCGACCGACTCGTAGTAACGGATTTCTCGCCGTACGAACGCGTAGAGATGCTTCAAGTAGGGCTGCAGTGCCTCTCGAGGACGAGTCGCCTCCTTTGGCGCGTCCTTTCCTTGACCGGTCATGGTCAACCTTCCTCTCTCTGTCCGTTTCTCCGCACTTTAAGATCGTTGATGACCTTGCGTACACCATCCACCTGCTCGGCAATTTCCTGAGCTCGCTGCCGGTCCGCCTCTGCCGAGACTTCCCCCCAGAGGGTCACAGCTCCGGCCAGAGCATCCACATGAATGCCGGGGAAATCCTCCTCCAAAGAGGACTCCTGCTCCAACGCGGCGCTCACGGCTCGCTCCAACTCATCGTCCGCGATCAGGTGATTGTGGACGGCTTTCACCCCCGGAACTTCCAGGGCCAGGGTCGTTGCCAGGCGCTTCATGGCCGGAGTGCGCACCCATCCGGTCAAAACGACTTCGCCCTCTTTGACTTCCACGGCAATGGGCAACAACAGCTCTCGAAAGGGTGGGTAGCTGTGATTCAACGCGTGGTAGACACGTTCCTGCAATTCCTCGTCATCGTACACCCTCTCCTCGTTCATCGTGCCCTCCGTATCGTAAGGAAATAGTTGACGGGTACACTCGTCTAGTGCCACATCCGGTCATAATCGAAGGGAAAGTAGTAGCGAGGCTGTCGCTCCCGCAGCAGGGGGCCCAGAATCAACCCTGTCACAAATCCCCCCACATGAGCCCACCAGGCGACGCCCCCGATCTCCAGAGCCCCTCTGGACAGGGAAAACAGCCCGTTCAGGTACTGGCTGACAAACCAGTATCCAAGAAAGACCACTGCCGGCACGTCGAACATGTAGGGCAACAGGAACAAAGGGACCAACAGCGTCACTCGTCCTCGCGGGAAGAAGACGATATAAGCTCCCAAAACGCCGGAGATGGCCCCGCTGGCCCCGATGCTCGGGATGGTCGCTGCCGGCGTCATGGCCGCCTGGGTCAAGGCGGCGACGATCCCCGCGAACAGGTAAAAACCCAGGTAGCGAATGTGCCCCAGTTGATCTTCCACATTGTCCCCAAAAATCCACAAAAAGAGCATGTTGCCCAGGATGTGATACCAGCCTCCGTGCAGAAACTGGCTGGTAATCAACGTCAGCAACACGGCGGGATGCTGCGGCCAATGCCACAATCGCACCGGCACGACGCCGTAATGCAGAAAAAGCACCTGGCTGTTCGGGCCGTAGCCGAGCTCGACCAGAAAGACCATCACGTTGAGGAGAATGAGCGTGTATGTCACCCAGGGAAACCGCCTCCGGGGGACGGAATCACCCAGTGGGATCATGCGCCCTTTCCTCCTTTGTGGGACCCCGAATTGGGCGGAGCATAAGGGGCCGGGATGTACTGAACCGACGGCCGACGCTGTCCGGGTTGCGGGTAAAGGGCCATCAACTGGTACACCTCAGATGGCATCTCCGTGGAAACTTCCAAACCCAGTGTGCGTGCTTCTTCCACGGAGATGGGATAGTCATGCGTCCATTTCCCCGTGGTCAGTGTATCGGCCAGTTTTCGAGCCAGTTCCTCCGAACCGCCACGGCCGACCACCAGGTGATGAACCGTGTTCCACACCTGCTTTAGCGCCTTCTTGGCCATATCGGCCATGATGATGGTCTGGTCGTCAATCTCGTTCGCGTCTTTTGATTCCAAGACTTTGAGGATGGAGGCCGCCGGATACTGCCCCAACTGAGGGTCCACCGGTCCCAAGACCGCGTTCTCGTCCATCACGATCTCATCCGCGGCCAAAGAGATCAGTGTCCCCCCCGACATGGCATAATGGGGGACAAACACGGTGATCTTGCCCTTGTGCTTGACCAGGGCCTCTGCAATTTGTTCCGCGGCCAGGACCAGCCCCCCGGGGGTGTGGATAATGAAATCGATGGGCATGTCGTCCGGTGTCAGGCGAATGGCTCGCAGCACCTGCTCGCTATCTTCGATGTCGATGTAGCGAGAAATGGGAAAGCCCAGGAACGACATGGTTTCCTGCCGGTGCAGCATGGTGATGACACGGGATTTGCGTTTCTTCTCCAATTGGCGTATCACCCGCTGCCGTGCAGCTTCCAACCAACGCTGGCGGAGCATAGGTTGGACAGAGGCCAGGAAGATCAGCAACCAGAACAGGGACCAGAGCGTGTTTGTGTCCATCGTGCCTCCTCGTGTGTACGAACGGGTTTCTCGGCAGGCGAGGCCAATCCTCGCTTTCATCATATCATGAAGTAAGGGCGATTTCAAGGGCTTCTTTTTCAATGTCGGGAGCTTCGTCGTTCTTGCGCGGCTGCGATGGTCTCACCCTTCAGCAGTCACCCCTGCGGGGCGTAACCCTCCCCCTGAACTTGAAGCCCTTGATGGCGCCGGACACTCCCGTCCTCATTTCCGTCGTGCCAGTTCACGCAACTGCCCGAATAACCGCCGTTCCTCGGGGGTCAAGGCCGTGGGAATACGCACCTTGACCTCCACGTACATATCCCCCCGTTCGTCCGGCTTGCGCAGTCTGGGCATGCCCAGCCCCCGCAGGCGGAACACCTTGCCGTTCTGAGTGCCCGGCGGGATCTTCAACAGCACCCGTTTTCCTTCAATCGTGGGCACAGCCACCTCCCCACCCAGAACAGCCGTGTACAGGTCCACCGATACCTTGGTGTACAAGTCATCCCCCTTGCGTTCGAAGGTGGAATGGGGAAGAACCTCGACTTTCAAATAGAGGTCTCCCCTCGCCTTCCCGCCCACACCGGGGAGGCCCTCACCGCGCACCCGAATGCGCTTGCCTGTGTCAATCCCGCGCGGGATGCGGACCTCAATGGTGGACCCATCCGGCCGACGCAGGCGCCGCGTGCTCCCATGAAAGGCTTCCTCCAGGGTGATCTGGAGGGGCTGTTCGACATCCTGGCCTTTCCGAGGGCGGACACGGCGTTGTGTCCCGGCCCGGGGGATGCCGCCGCCAAAGATCTGTTCGAAGAAGTCGGAAAAGCCCCCCAACTCGCCGAAGAGATCTTCGAAGCCTCCCAGATCTTCCGGGCTGACGTACTGAACATGCACGCCGCCCCGGCCTGTTGGTCGTCCGGCGTTGACCCATCGGCTCCAGTCGAACTGGCCGCCCGGACGCCCGGACCGTTGCCAGGCTTCGTACTGTTGCCGCATCTGATCATACTTTTTGCGCTTCTCCGGGTCGGAGAGAACCTCATAGGCTTCGTTGATCTCCTTGAATCGCTCCTCGGCCCGTGGGTCATCGGGGTTCACGTCCGGGTGATACTGACGGGCCAACCGCCGAAACGCGCTCTTGATCTCTTTCTCGCCGGCGTTCGGTTGAACCCCCAGAATCTTGTAATAGTCCTTGAATTCCATCGGCTACTCCCGCGGCTCTCGCACCACACGCACGCGTGCGGGTCGCAAGAGCCTACCCCTGTACGTATACCCCCTTTGCACTTCCTCAACGACCGTACCGGGCGGATACTGATCACTCTCCACAGCCTCCACAGCTTCGTGGATGAAGGGGTCGAAGGGCTGTCCCACACTCTGGACAGGCATCACTCCCTCGCGCTCCAGGGTGCGCAAGAACTCTTGCAATGTCATTTCCACCCCCTGGCGCAACACGTCGGAATCACTGCCGCTGTGCTTCAACACCATCTCCAAATGATCGATGACCGGCAGGATGGCGCGCAAGAAGCGCATTTTTTCCTGCTCTGCCTCATCGGCATAGCGCCGCTCCAGGCGCTTGCGCATGTTGTCCATTTCAGCAGCGGTCCGCAGATAGCGGTCCTTGTACGTTTCTGCCTCCGTTCGTGCCCTCTCTAATTCTTCTCGCAACGCTCTCTCTTCCTCCATGCCCTCTGGCTTTTCCGGCAAGATCCCTTCCGCCTCCGTCACGCCAGCTTCAGGCTCGGTCGCAGCCTCCGAAGGCGCGAGGCCTCCACCCACATCGCCGGGGGACCGAGATTCCACGGGGGCGGAGGGAATCTCCTCACCGGCCTCCCCGCTCGCCCGAGCATTGACCGTTCTCTCCTGGGGCTCATTCTGGTTCTCTTCAACCGTCGTTTCTTCCGCTCTGTGAACGGGCACTTTCACGCGTTTGCGCGCCATGGTCTTGCCTCCTCCCATATCTTAGAATACAGGTTCCGGCCCGGCCGGTTATCGTCTTATGTCAGACGAAATTCTTCACCCCTTCTAGCATACTCCATGTCTCGTAAGATAGACGTATGTACAGCATTAGCATTGTGTTAGAGGTGAATATCTGAAAGACAACAGAAGAACCGCAGGAATGCCCCGCAGGGACCCCTTGCACGGGACCATTCCTGCGGGACGGTGGCCTCTCAGGGCGAGCGGTCGTGACAGGCCTCCCGCACCGGCTTCAGTGGTTGCCATCACAAAGGCAGAAATGAGGGGAAGCACGGTGCGCCGCGTGTGAACTCCCGATGGCCTGTGTCCACCCGATCCCCCTGTTGCCCGTCACGGCGGCCTGAGGGCGCACTAGTCGCGACTGTGGGCCTGCTCTATCATTTGCTTGGCGATGGCGTTGTGGCGTCGAATGATAGGAGCAACGTCGAAATCCTTGAACTGGCCATCCTCCACAATGATACGGCCGTTGATGACACTCAAGTCCACAGTCTGTGGGGTGCAAAAAACCAGGGCCGCGACGGGGTCGTGGAGCGCGCCTGCGTAATCGAGGCGTTCCAGACGAAACCCGATGAAATCCGCGGCCATGTTTGATGCCAGGCGGCCGATGTCGTCTCGCCCCAGGACGCGCGCGCCCCCAACCGTGGCCAGCTCCAGGGCCTCCCAGGCCGTCAATCCGGCCGGATCGCCCTGGACGCGCTGCAGGAGCAGGGCCTGCCGGGCCTCAGCCAGCAGATGAGAACTATCGTTGCTGGCCGAGCCATCCACGCCCAGGCCCACACGCACGCCCGCGCGCAGGTACTTCTTCACCGGGGCGATGCCAGAGCCCAGGCGCATGTTGGAAGCCGGGCAATGAGCCACCCCTGTGCCCGTCCGGGCCAACATGGCAACCT
Source organism: uncultured Anaerolineae bacterium (assembly GCA_964487375.1). Lineage (GTDB taxonomy): Bacteria > Chloroflexota > Anaerolineae > JAADDB01 > JAADDB01 > JAADDB01. The sequence continues at coordinate 31,354 of CAZAQA010000006.1, forward strand.
CATGGTCATTCACGTGAACGCCGTGGGCGTACCAGACATCAGAGCCCACCCAGCCCAACTCTTCCGCATACTCCACCGGCCGCTTGCCAAATTGTTCCAGGCAGAAACGTTCTTCATCCAGGGTTTCGGCCAAGTGTGTGTGACAACGAACGCCGTAGGAACGGGCCAATTCGCAGGAAGCTCGCATCAACTCAGGGGTTACGGAAAAAGGGGAGCAAGGGGCGACGACGATACGCACCATGGCAAAGCGCTCCGGGTCGTGAAAGGTTTCGATGACCCGACGGGTGTCCTCAAGGATGGTCCCCTCATCCTCGACCACGCGATCCGGCGGAAGTCCCCCTTTGGATTCTCCCAAAGACATGCTGCCCCGACTGGCGTGAAAGCGTATTCCTATCTCCCGAGCGGCAAAAATAGTGTGGTCCAGTTTGACATCATTGGGGTACAGATAGAGGTGATCGCTGGTGGTGGTGCAGCCGGACAGGATCAGCTCGGCCATGCCAACCAGGGCACTCACGTAGGCTCCTTCGGCGGTCAACTCGGCCCAGATGGGGTATAAGGTCTTGAGCCAGTGGAAGAGATCCGCGTTCTGAGCCTCGGGGACGGCACGAGTCAGGGTCTGGTAAAGGTGATGATGAGTGTTGACAAGGCCGGGCATGACGAGCATGCCTCGGGCGTTGATGATCGTGTCCGCCTCTTTGGGGAGTTCCTCCGTCGGTCCCACCTGCCGGATCACGTTGTCCTGGACGAAAAGAGCGCCATCTTCAATGACCCTCTTGTCCGGATTGGGGTCCATGGTGATGAGAATGTCCGCGTGCTGAAGCAACAACGTCGCCATCGTCTTCCTCCTGCGTTCGCTGGTGGTACAAGGGCAGTATAGCATAGGAGAAAGCGGATCGCATGCTCACCCTTTCACCGATTCGCGAGGCGTATCACGCCTGAAGCGCCCGTCGTGGGCTCCGACTACCGGATTCTCTTGTCGGGGCTCGGGAAAAACTTCCCGGGGGACTCACCCAGGCCCGCCGCCCCCCAAGACAAGGGAGACCTTCCTTTGCTGAGCCCGGTTGGATGAGCCTAAGGAAAGAAAAATGCCCCATCCTTGCGAATGGGGCACCACGTCCTCGGTTACGTTCGTGCCTAGTTCTGGGCAACCCGAACGACATCCGCGGCCTGGAGGCCCTTGGGCCCTTGCACCGTGGTGAACTCCACCGTCTCGCCCTCGTCCAGCGACTTGTACCCGGTGTCCATGATGGCGGAATAGTGGACAAACACGTCCGGTTGTCCTTCGCACTCAATAAACCCGTAGCCCTTGCTCGCATTGAACCATTTCACTTGGCCTGTAATCCGTTCTGTCATCTCGACTTCTCCTTCATGAAAAATACGTGATATGTGTGTTGACCGAAGAGATCACAGAATGGAGGCGTCTACAGGGGCAAGGGCAGGGCTTCTGGTGAAGAACTACCACTGCATGAGACTTCAGCCACAATGCTTTTCTCGACTTCAACATAACAGACTGTACCACAGTAGTGTCGGGGCGTCAAATCGACATGTGGAGGTAGCGGGGAGACATCACCCGGCCAGGAGAATGCCCGCAACGAGGAGGATCTGACCGATGTGATAGAGGACACGGACCTTGAGCCGGGCAGTTCGCACGGGATGAACGAAACGATTCCAGGCCAGAAGGGCGTCCGAGGCCAGAAAGAGTAAGGCGCCTATTCCCACCAGGACCGATGCCCGGGGAGGCCACGCCGGTTGTACCCAGGTGCTCCAGGCGGCCAAGACCATGCCCGCCAGTCCTCCCATGTAGATGCCGACGGGGAGGCGTAGGCGGGATTCCCCCCGGGAGGAGAGCGCGGAGAGGATGCGCCTGCCCGGCAAGGCGGTCATCCCGACAATGAGCAGGGTCATAAGGGCCAATCCATCCCAGCGCGAGGGAAACTGTCGAGCGAATCCGACGATGTAGGCCAGGTGGGCAAGGAGGAAGGAGAGGAGTCCGGCACTAAATTGCTCCTGCGGAAGCATGAGGAACACATCCCCCAGGAGGGAGAAAAAGAGGGCCAGGGCAAACCAGGGCCGGCCCATGGGAGCCGGGGCGGACAGGAGGAGGGTTACAAGCAGGACGACCATCATCCCCGGCTTGGCCAGATAATCGAGCCAACGCCAAGTGTGCTTCAAAGCCGACCAGTCCGCCACGGCGACTGCAAGGGCCAGTGCGAGGCCCCAAAGGGGATTCATGTTCCCTCCGGCGGGTCGGAATCTGCAACGGCTGCATGAATTCATTGCCATCTATCCATACGCAGTATACGCACGCGCTCAGGACCATCCAAAATCCGTTCCTCCGGGGCCTCCGAAACAGATCAAAAGCCTGATGAACTTGCGCTTTTGTCTCCCTGTGGCTATAATGACGTGAAGAAGGCAGGCGGACAGAGATGTCTGCACAAAGGAAACCGTACGCAGGGGAGCTGGGGGAACCCGGCTGAGAGGGTGGCTAGCCCGCCACCGACCCTTGGAACCTGATTCCGGGTAATGCCGGCGGAGGGAGGCGTGTCATGACAAAGTTCTGAGACGAGCCACCGCCCTGACCGGGCCCGGTGGCTTTTTCATTGCCAGCGAGGTCGTAAAGATGAGTGCACCGGCACAGCAGGCCAGAGGGACCTATGTGGTCATTTTCGCCAACGGGGAGTTCAGCCCGCCCCCGGGCGTGGAAAACCACCTAAAAGGTCGTTACATCATCTGTGCGGATGGGGGCACGCGGCACGCCCTGGCGCTGGGGCTGACGCCGCACCTCATCGTCGGTGACCTGGACTCTGTGCCGGCGGAGGTGATCCAACGGCTGGAAAGCGAGGGCACTCCTGTGATTCGCTTCCCGCGGGACAAGGACCAAACGGACCTGGAGCTCGCCCTGGAATACGCTATCCGGAGCGGGGGGGAGGACATCCTGCTCCTGGGGCTGCTGGGAGGACGTCTGGACCAGACATTGGCGAACATCTTTCTGCTCGCCCTGCCCGAGTGGGACAGGGCACGGCTATGGCTGGCCGATGGACCGGACACAGCGTACTTGCTCCGGTCGGGGGATACCCTGACCCTGGAGGGGGAGCCGGGGAATACGGTCTCCCTGCTGCCCCTGACGCCCACGGTGAAGGGCGTGAGCACCGGCGGCCTTCGTTGGCCCCTGCAGGATGCGACATTGTACTTTGGTCGCACCTTGACCGTGTCGAATGAACTGGTAGGAAGAGAAACGGAGGTCAAGGTCGGAGAAGGCAGAATGATGGTGATAATCCGCAACGCGCAGATCTGAAAATGCGAGATGGCGTTTAGATGACCATCTTATACACACCGATTTTTACGCATGACGCATCGGATACGGAGGTGCGATATGAAACGGTTACCGTTATTCACCCTTGTGACTCTTATCCTTGTCTTGCTCCTCACGGTTGCGTGCCAACCGGCCACGCCGCCAACCGCTGTACCAACCGCTGCACCGACTCCGGCCGCATCGACGGCCACACCGACTTTTACATCATTGCGCGTCGGGGGTCAAATTGTCGTGGCTGCACCGACTCCGGCCGCATCGACGGCCACACCGACGCCTGCGGGACCGCGAGAACTGAAGGTCATGACTCACGACTCGTTCGACATCGGCAAGGATGTCATCAAAGCCTTCGAGGAGAAGTACCATGTCCAATTGAGCTTCCTCAAGAGTGGGGACGCGGGCACCGCGCTGAACAAGGCTATCCTCTCCAAGGACACACCGTTGGCCGACGTGTTCTACGGGGTGGATAACACCTTCCTCTCCCGGGCCCTGGACGCGGGCATCTACGAACCTTACGATTCTCCCATGCTGGCCCACATTCCCGACAACTTGAAGATGGACTCACAAAATCGGGCCTTGCCCGTGGATTACGGTGACGTCTGCCTCAACTATGACAAGGCCTACTTCGAGAAGCACCATCTTGCCGTCCCCCAGACCTTGGAAGACCTGACCAAGCCCGAGTACAAGGGGCTGCTGGTGGTGGAAAATCCGGCCACCTCGTCGCCGGGGTTGGCTTTCCTGTTGACGACTGTGGGACACTTCGGTCCGGACAAGTTCCTGGATTACTGGAAGGCTCTGCGAAACAATGATGTGCTGGTCGTGGATGATTGGAACACGGCCTACTTCACCCACTTCAGCGGCTCTTCCGGCAAAGGAGCGTATCCGTTGGTTGTGTCCTACGCCACCAGCCCCGCGGCCGAGGTCTACTTCGCCAAAACCCCTCCCAAGGAACCTCCCACGGGAGCCATCATCGCACCTGAGACCTGCTTCCGCCAGATCGAGTTTGTGGGCATCCTCAAGGGAACTAAGAATCGTGACCTGGCCGAGAAGTTCGTCGACTACATGCTCGACCTGCCCTTCCAGCAGGACATCCCCCTGCACATGTGGGTCTTCCCTGCCCGTCCTGATGCGCCCCTGCCCGACGTGTTCGTCAAGTTTGCCAAGGTGGCGGAGAAACCCGCGTACGTCTCACCGCAGGACATCGCTGCCCATCGAGAAGCCTGGATCAAAGCCTGGACCGAGGTCGTGTTGCGGTGAGTGTGCATGCGCTCATGAGCACGCGGCGTGGACTTTTTCGAGTCCGCGCCGCGCTCCTCTGGCTCCCCCCTCTCCTCTTTCTGGGACTATTCTTCTTTTACCCGCTCGGGACTATCCTGGGCTTGAGCCTCAGCCCGGAGAAACTTCGCGCTCTCCTCCCCGCAGAGTGGCCCACCATCTGGCATCCCCTGCGTTTCACGCTCTGGCAGGCTGCTTTGTCCACCCTATTGACCTTGCTTGTCGGGCTACCCGGCGCCTACCTGTTCGCCCACTATCGTTTCCCCGGCAAGCACTTGCTGCGCGCACTGACCACCATCCCCTTTATGCTGCCGACCGTGGTCGCGGCCGTGGGGTTCAACGCCCTTCTCGGCCCCCGGGGATGGATCAACCTGGCCCTGATGGCGATGTTGCATCTGGAACACCCGCCCATCCCCTTCCTCAACACGCTCGGGGCCATTCTCCTCGCCCACGTGTTTTACAACACAACCATTGTCCTGCGCGTCGTTGGCAACGCCTGGGCACACCTGGACCCCAGGTTGGCACAGGCGGCGCGAGTTTTAGGGGCAAACGGCCGTCGGGCTTTCACGGAGGTGACTTGGCCCCTGCTGCGACCGGCTGTTCTGGCCGCTGCCCTGCTGGTGTTCATCTTTGACTTTACCAGCTTTGGAGTGGTCCTCATCCTGGGCGGTCCCCGTTACGCCACTGTCGAGGTGGAAATCTACATTCAAGCCCTGCACATGTTGAACCTGCCCCTGGCCGCGCTCCTATCCGTCATCCAACTCCTGTGCACCCTGGTATTCACCGTTGCTTACAGCCAGCTTGCTGCTCGCATCGTCGTGCCGGTCACCCCGCGCGGCGCGGAAGAGGTGGAGCGCCGGGCCCGAACGTCCCACGAGCGGGTGCTGGTGATGCTCCTGGCAGGGGGATTGCTGGTGCTCTTGGTCTCTCCCCTGGTTGCCCTGATCTTGCGCTCCTTCATCATCCTGGAACCGGCGACTATCGCCACCCGGGCGGTGCAGCGTGGATTCACCCTGGCTTACTACCGGGAGCTCTTCCTCAACCGGCGACAATCCCTGTTCTACGTGCCCCCGGTGGCAGCTATCCGTAACTCGTTGCTCTACGCTCTGACAACGGTGGGGATTTCTCTCACCTTGGGGTTGCCCACGGCGATGGTGTTGATGCGACGTTCCCGCCTGAGCCGTCTGCTGGATCCCATCCTCATGCTACCGCTGGGCACGTCTGCGGTGACCCTGGGGCTGGGGTTCATTGTCGCCTTCAGTCACCCGCCGTTGAACCTGCGCACGTCGCCCCTGTTGATTCCCCTGGCCCATAGCCTGGTGGCCTTTCCCTTTGTCGTGCGCACCCTTTACCCGGCACTGGCGTCCATCCCCGAGCGCTTGCACGAGGCCGCGGCTGTGCTGGGGGCCTCGCCCTGGCGGGTTTGGCAGGAAATTGACCTTCCAATCGTCAGCCGGGCGGCGATGGTGGCGGCCGTGTTCGCGTTTACCGTCTCCATGGGTGAATTTGGCGCTACCTCCCTACTTGTGCGTCCTGAGTATCCCACTATCCCTATCGCCATCTACCGCTTCCTGGGCCAACCGGGAGCGCTGAATTTCGGCCAGGCTATGGCCATGGCCACGATACTGATGGTCGTGGTGGGAGGAAGCATTCTTGTTATCGAGAAAGTGCGCATTCCCGGCGTGGGCGAGTTTTAAGACTTTGGATTGCTGAAGCATGGCTTCAGCAATTTTGAGACTTGCTGAAGCAGGGGCTTCAGCAATCCAAATCGGGCACGTGGACGCGGTCATAAGGCACAGTAGTCAGTTTATGGCGCAAGTCTTCAGGGGCATTCGCCTTGAACCAGGCGGCTGAACAGAAGGGATATTCCTCAGCGCTGGCGACCAAGCCATGTTTGACGGGATTATTGTGGACGTAATTCAGGCGCGCATAGTAGCTTCTTTCGTAAGTGAGGCAGGCATCCCAATATTGACACCACACCCGCCTGCCAGACGTGGCGTCCAGGGTGTTGACGAGGCGCGCGGATTGGGAGTGCAGGCGCTGGATCAGGCGCCTCAGCGTCGTGGCGTCTTCGGGCGAACGGGCAATGAAGTGGTAATGATTCACAAAGATCGCCCAGGCGTGCAGCTCCCACCGGTACGCCCGGATGACTTCGAACAAGGTTGCTTGCAGCAAGCGAAGTTTTTCCGGCGTGTCGAAGATGTGCTTTCTGTACAGAGTGGATGCCGTAACCATGTAGAGGGCCCCGGGCACAAACCAGTGCCCGGGGCTATGATGCCATGTGCTCATTTGAATGTTTCCGTCCATGGAACACCTTCTATGGGCGAAATGAACAGTGCTTAGCGACTACCCGGACGGATGAATCCTTGACCGGGCATATGTCCTCCACTATACTCTCCAGGATGGGAGCGACGCCCTGGAACGATGTTGTTCTTGTGGTCATCCTAATCATATGGGCATGCAAATGCCAAGGCCTGTAAAAGAAGACCCCAACGGATCGATGTTGTTGCGCCTGACCGGAGCCGTTCATGCTCACAGTACGTCATCTCACGAAAACCTATGACGGGCAAGCGGTCCTGGTGGATCTCTCCTTCTCCGTGGCCCAGGGGGAGACCATCTGCCTGCTGGGACCATCGGGGAGTGGTAAGAGCACCACGCTCCGGCTCATCGCGGGGCTCGAGGAGCCGGACGGGGGCGATATTCTATGGGACGGACTCTCCCTGCGGGACGTGCCGGTTCACGAACGGCACTTCGGGTTGATGTTCCAGGACTACGCGCTCTTCCCGCACATGAATGTGTGGGAAAACGTCGCCTTTGGTCTGCGCATGCAGGCGCTCTCGCGGGCGGAGATTGAGCAACGGGTCCACGAAGCGCTGGAACGCGTGGACATGCTGCCCCTCGCCCACCGTCGTGTCACCGATCTCTCCGGAGGAGAGCAGCAACGGGTGGCCCTGGCCCGCACATTGGCGCCAGAACCGCGCCTCCTGATGCTCGACGAACCTTTGGCCTCCCTGGACCGGGCTCTGCGCGAGCGCCTTCTGGAAGATCTGCGGCATATCCTGCACAGTACTGGTCTCCCGGCCGTCTACGTCACCCACGACCAGGAGGAGGCGTTCGCCATGGCCGACCGCATCGTCCTCCTGCATGAGGGACGCATTGTGCAACAAGGCACACCGGAGGCCATCTACCGGCGTCCGGCCACTCCCTGGGTTGCCCGCTTCTTCGGGCTGACAAATTTCCTGCCGGGACGGGTGGTCCACCTTTCCCCCCTCCATCTGGAAACCGACGAGGGACTCTTCGAGCCCACGTGCGATCAAGCCAACTTGAACGTGGGGGATAGAGTACTCCTGCTCCTGCGGCCACGCGGGGCAAAGGCCCTGGCACGGTCGGATACCGCGTGCAACAGCGTCACCGGCCGTGTACTGGATGTGGTGTTTCTCGGCGACTCCTATCGGCTGGAGGTGAGGACGCCCGCCGGACACACGTTTAAGTTCCTGGTGGACAAGCCGGTCGCACGGGGTGCAGAATCGACGTTCGTCCTCCCCAGGGACGGGATTCAGTGTTGGTCTGGAGATTTCTGACCCGCGATGACTGAGGTAGCCTCCTACAATTCCACTTCCATCCGTTTGACCGCTTCCATGTTCAAAATATCCGCGATCGTCGCCGTCAGGGTGCGCACGTCGTCCAGAGCAGCGCGAATGTGATACTCCGTGGCGCCGGAGTGCAACGCCTGTCGATAGAGAGCCTCGGCCCGTTCCTCTTCCCCCAGGGCCAGATGGTACAAGGCCAAATTGAGCACCGTGGCCCAATCTTCCGGGTTCTCCTCCAAGCGCTTTTGAGCCAGTTCGATGGCCTGGTGCAAGTCCTTGCGTGCTTTCGCCATCTTGCGGCGACTGTAGCTGAGGTAGATTAAGGCCCGCCCGTAGAGATACCAATCTTCCTTCGGCTGCAGGCGAATGGCTCGGGTAATGTCCACAATCGCCTTACGGAACTGGCGTTGACGGCGATACGCCTCCGCCCGGTTAGAGAGGACCAGGGCATTGTCCGGCTGTTTCTCCAAAACGGCGCTCAAGTCCTGGACAGCCTCTTTGAGACGGCCCAAGTGCAGAAGAGTAGCTCCGCGGCTGGCTTGAGTCCAGGCGTCTTGTGGCGCAAGAGCCAGGGCCCGATCTAAATCGGCCAGCGCCTTCTCGTATTCTCCCATCATCCGGTGTAACTCCCCGCGGGAGGCCAAAGCCCATGCCAGTTGAGGCTGAATTTCCAAAGCCTGGTTGAAATCCGCCAGGGCGGCCGTGTAATACCCCAGCAAGCGGTGAGCCTCCCCGCGGCGAGCCAAAGACCATGCGTCTTCAGGACGAGCTTTCAAAGCCAAGTTGAACTCGCCAACCGCGTCCTTCAATCGTCCCGACTGCAAGAGCACATCCCCGCGCAGGGCATGCACCTGCGCGTCGGCGGGGTGAATGGCCAGAGCCTCGTCCAGGTCGGCGAGGGCCTCTGACAACTGTCCCAACCGGAAAAGTACGCCACCGCGTTGCGCCAGGGCTCGCGCGTGGTTGGGCTGGACCTTCAGCAAACGATCGAAGTATTTGAGTGCTTGAGTATCCTCTCCCAACTGAACAGCCGCCATCCCCCGCCAGTACAACGCCTGCACATTCCGCCGATCCTGGCGCAACACAGCTTCAAAATCCCGTGCTGCCTGGCGATAGCGGCCCATGTGAATCTGCACTTCCCCACGCCGCAAGAGGGGTCTTGAATCGCGAGGAGCCATCTTGACAGCATGACTAAGGTCGTCCAGGGCTTTGTTGTACTGTCTCAGGGCCGCGTATGCCATGCCCCGGTGCATGTACGCGTAGGGACGCCAATGCCGTGAAAACCGAGGAGATCTCAGCAGGCGTGTGAACACCTCGACCGCGGCCGTGTGACGCACCTCCCCGTCGGCGGTCAGGGCCGACAGCAAGAGCTTGCCCCAGACGCGAGTATCCCGGTCATCCGCGTCCACACCGGCTTGCAGGATGGTGTCGGCCCAGCGAACGGCCAGGGAGATGTCGACATTTAGGGCTTCCATGAAGCGGTTGAGGACCTCCATAGCCGCGCGCGGGTCCCCGGCCAGGTGATGATACGCCGCTTCCAGCGCGCTCTCTTGCCACCCTCTATGTTGCCAGCGCTTCGACTCGGATAGCCGAAGGTGATCCATCAAGCTCGTGTAATAGTCGGCCAGGGCCCGATGCAAATGAGCCCACGCGTCCGGGGACTCCCGTCGCTTGTGGCGCAACATCTGCGTGCGGACCAGGCCGTGGTAGGCCCAACCGCGAGGGGTTTCCTGCACAAAAGGTTCATGCACCAGCCAGAGGAACATTTCCTCCCCGGCCTCTGGAGCCAGAACATGCAGCACGTCCCGATTCAAATAACGCGGCAATGCTGCGTCCACGGCCAGTTGACGGCGTTTCGGATCCTGGATCCACTTGAGAAAATGTTCGATGGCCGTGTCGCTGGGCTCCTGGATATCGGCCATATCTTGGGGATTGCCGGCAGCCAGCATGGCGACCCACAGCGGAACGTTGTCAGAGAGTCGATGAATGGCCTCGACAACCTTCTCGTCTGTAATGCCCTTGCGGGCCAGGTATGTCCGCAGCTCTTCATCGCTAAAAGGTCCCAGGGGAATGCGGGCCACCAGGCGTTCGAAGGAGGCCCAGGCACTTCTGTCCAACTCCTCTCGGCCGGCAATGGCAAAGAGAATCTGGGCCGGCACTTCGCCGTAACGGCCTTCAAGCAGAGAGCGTAGCCAGGGATCGACATAGGCCCCCGTGTGCTCGTAGGCGTCGAAGAAAAGGACAAGGGGACGCTTTTTTACGGCCCGCTGCACATCGGCCATGAAAAGGGGCGTGAGGACCTCCAAAGGCTTCAGCATCAGGCGGACTTCGTCCTTGTTGCTGGCTTTGCGGACGATGTAAGAGGTCCATTCACCGACCTGGTTGGCCACAGTGTCATCGTCCACGAGGTCCAACAACAGGCCTGCCACAGGAACCTGTTTGATCAGGTGCATGCCGGCACGGGCCAGCACTTGCCCCAGAAACGCGGGGAGTCCCTCCGGCGCCTGGGGGTCGGCCTCCAGCTCTTTACGTTTCTGGCGGTAGACCCGGTACCGTTCCTGGAAAGCCTTCAGCGTTACCCCCTGCTCCACCAGTTGGGCGGCGAAGATGCCCATCACCGCGGGGACATCCTGCTGGGCCTCGTCCGTCCACCCCGTCAGCGCTCCCCCCTCCGCGGCCAGACGCTGCCAGCGCTGCAGGAGCCACGTCTTGCCCACGCCGGTAGGCCCGTACACGTCGAAGACGAATCGACGCCGGGGGTCATCCAGGGGCAGGTGGAACGTGTCCATGAACTGACGAATGGGGAGGACCCGCCCCACAAACTCCTCATCCTGCCGCCGGGCGAGAATCTCTTGAAGCGTTAGAGGCTGCTGTGCCGGCATCGACGTTATCCTCGCTTTCTGCTCTGGCCTCTTCTGGTACCGGAATTGACCGTTCCATGCTATGCGCATTATAGTGGGAGAAGAGAGGGGTGTCAAAGACGCAATGGGAACACGCGGCTCCGTCAAAACGTCCAGATGGTGGGACGACCGTCCGTGACCGTTTGCTGAGACTGTTCGTGGGGAGGCGAGAGAATGAAGCGGTTCGCATGGATACTGGTTTTACTCCTGGGAGGCGTGTTTCTGGCCTCTTGTGCACCCGTAACCCCTCAATCTGTAGCCCGGCAAGGGATGCCGGAGCGGGCAGTAACAGCAAGCCCGGGCAACCTGCCATCCCGGCCGTCAGAAAAGAGCATTCTCACGGTGCCGGAAGGAGGAATGCAGGTGAAACCGAAAACATTGCGCCAGGGTGACCAATGGCCTACCCGCGGGTCCGAAGCGTTCTTCCTGATAACCGGTCCCACGGCCTGGGGAGCATTCCTTTCCAGGCAGCATAGTGATCCGGCCCAGTGGCCCTCGGTGGACTGGGCGCATGAGGTGGCGTTCGTCGCCCTCATGGGAGGAAGACGCACAGGCGGCTATCGCATCACCGTCAAAGACGTGACGGTTCAGGATAATCTGGTGTTCGTGCGCGTGCAGGAGGAATCCCCGAGTAGAGACGAGATGGTCATCCAGGTACTGACATCTCCCTATGACGTGGTGACGGTGCCGCGTGAGGTTCTGCCCAAGGGGGCTTTTGTCCTGCGCGTGCTCACAAACAGGGGCGTGTGGGAAGCAAAAATCACCAATATCCAGGCGGACACGATCTACAGCGCCCAGCAGACGATGGCGTTGCCCGAGCGACCGGGCAAAGGAGAAGCGCCGACCAAGTGAAGCCCACCACTGTGTGCAGCAGAGTGATCTGCTGCACACGACATCCCGTCCTCCGATGCTCATACCCTCAACTGAACACCCAGGGTACGCTCCAGCGTCTTGATGATGCGCTTGCGAAGACGCTCCACATCCTTGTCCTTCAGCGTCCGGTCCGGCGCTTGATAGGTCACTCGGAAGGCCAGGCTCTTCCTCCCCGCGGGCAGGTTGGGCCCCCGGTAGAGGTCGAAGAGGGCCACATCCACAACCAACGGCTTTCCGGCCTTGCGGATGGCTCGGACCACCTCGATGGCCGCTGTGGACTCATCCACGACGAACGCCAGATCCTCCTTGACGGGCGGATAGGTAGAGATGGGTTGCAATTGCACCGGACGACGGTATGCTTCCACCAGCGGGGCCATCTCGATTTCTGCCAGGCAGACGGGCACCCGCGGCAGGTCGAACGCCTCCCGCACTAGCGGGTGAATCTCCCCCAGGACACCGATACGCTCCCCTCGGAGCATTAACGCGGCCGAACGGGGGCCAAAGGTGAGGTGATCCTTCAAGGGCACGAAATCCACATCCGTCAGATGCAGGCGCTCGACGAGCACATCGATCACGCCCTTCAGGTCGTAATAATCCATCATCCCCCTGTCCTCACGCCAGATGCCGTCGGGCTGCCGGGGTCCCATGAGTGCAATTCCAATCCGGTAGGGCTCATCCGGGCGCTCCTCCTCCGGACGAGGCAGGTACACCCGTCCGATCTCGAAAAAAGCCAGGCGGTCGCTGAAGCGCTGATTGAAGACCAGCGTTTCCAGCAGGCTGACGAGCATGGTCCGGCGCATGACGTCCCGCTCGCTGGTCAGAGGGTTGGCCAGGCGAATGTAGTCCCTGGGGTCGGGCGGTGGGCCACCGGGTCGGAGCTTGGCGCAGTTCTCCAGGTTCGTCAGGGAATAAGCGATGATGTCCTGCAGGCCCGCGGCCACCAGCACATCCCGAACGTACTCCCGCGCCTCCAGGGGCCAGTTGCGTCGCTGCGGGGGCAGCACGTCGCTCATCAGGGTCTCGGGGATGCGGTCGTAGCCCCAGATGCGCGCCACCTCCTCCACCACATCGGCAGGGATACTCACGTCCAGTCGATGCCAGGGAGCCACCAGGCGGATCGTCGCGTCCGGATGCTCATCCCGAGGCGGGGACACCTGAAAATCGAGGCGCTGGAGGATGTCGACGATTTCCTCCACGGGGATGCCTATCCCCAATTGGCGTTCGATTTCCCGCGCGGTCATGTGGACTTCTCGCGGCTGTTGTTTGACGGGGTAAGCGTCGACGATGCCGCTGGCGATTGTGCCGCCGGCCAGCACACGCATGAATTCCGAGGCGCGTCGTGCGGCCACGGGAGCCATCTCCTCGGGAATGCCGCGAGAAAAGCGACGACTGGCTTCAGAGGGCAGCTTGAGCTTCTGCGCCGTACGCCGGTTGTTGATGTAGTCGAAGTTGGCGGATTCGAGCAGAACGGCCTTGGTCTGCTCGGTGACCTCGGTCTCCTCCCCACCCATGACGCCGGCGATGGCGATGGGCCCCTTCGTGTCACAGATGAGGAGCATGTCCGGCGTCAATTCCCGGTCCACGCCGTCCAGGGTACGCATGCGCTCGCCCGGTTTCGCCCGGCGGACGATGATGGTTGGCTTGCCGCCACCTGCTCGCTCCACCAGCCTGTCGTAATCAAACGCGTGTAAGGGTTGGCCCCATTCCAACATGACATAATTCGTGATGTCCACGATATTGTTGATGGGACGCATTCCGGCCAGACTCAAACGCCGCTGCATCCAGAAGGGAGCCGGGCCGATGGTCACATTGCGGACCACCGTGGCTGCATACCGATGGCACAGGTCCGGGTCTTCGATGACGATGTCTACCAGTTCCAAGGCCGGCGGTTCGCCGTCATCCTGCATGGTCGGCATGTCGATGTGCAACGGTGCTTCGGTGATCGCGTGCACCTCCCGCGCCACGCCTGTCATGCTGAGACAGCGAGCCATGTTGGGGGTGATATCGAACTCGATCACCGTGTCACCCAGGTAATCGGCCAGGGGCGTACCCACAGGCGCGTCGTCAGGGAGAATGAGGATGCCCTCGTGTTCGTCGGACAGGCCCAACTCCCGCTCGGAGCAGACCATTCCCGCGGAGGGGATGCCGCGAATCTTGGTCGGCTTGAGCTTCTTCTTGCGCCGTTTCTCGTCGTACGGGTCGATGAGCACCGCGCCGGCCAGGGCAAAGGCCACTTTCAGTCCGGGCCGCTCCACCCCTACATAAGGGTACAGGTTGGGCGCACCGGTAACCACGGTCAGGGGAACGTCTCCACCGTAGTCCACGGTCGCGAGGACGAGTTTGTCCGCGTTGGGATGTTTCTTCACACTCAGGACTTCTCCCACACGGATTTTGTCCCGATCCCACCAGTCCCCCACCCGGTCGATGTGCGTGGCCTCCAATCCGGCCAGGGTCAGTCGCTCGGCCAGGACGTCCGGAGGCAGGATGATGTCGACATAGTCTTTGAGCCAGGATATCGGTACGTGCATGAACACGACTCCCCACGGATGATTTTCCTGCATCGTACTCGATCGAAAGAGGAACGTCAAGGCTTGGCGCCCCGTCAGAGCCGGCCGAGGTGCTGCCTGCTCTGCAAATGGGTTATGCGGACACACGAGACTTATGCTAGAATGAGCGGGTCACCCGAGGGCCGTGGAGGGCAGAGAAGAGGATGGCACCCGTTTACGAGACGTGGGTTCAACAGTTCCTGGATCACCTGCTGATCTTCCAGAACAGTTCGGCATACACCGTCCAGGCATATCAGTCCGATCTGCACCAACTTGCCGACTACTTGCGCGAGCACGTGCCCGAGTTCGAAGCACAGGGATGGCCGGCGATTTCGACGGATCATCTGCGCCGGTATCAGGCTTACCTGGTCGAGCGGGGCTATGCCAACAGTACAATTGCCCGCAAGCTCACCTCTGTCCGTTCTTTTTTCAAGTTCCTTCTGGCAGAGGAACAAATCCCCCAGAACCCGGCGTCTACATTGGAAAGCCCGGGGAGTAAACACGTGCTTCCCAAGGCCATCACTGTCGAGGCGATCAATCGCCTGCTCAACGCACCTACCCAGGTGGAAGGTCCTGTGGGGTTGCGGGATCAGGCAATCCTGGAGTTGCTTTACGCGACGGGGATGCGGGTGAGCGAGCTCTCCGGGCTGAGGTTGGAAGATGTCAACCTGGAGCGAAATACGGTTCTTTGTCGGGGCAAGCGAAATCGCGAGCGGGAGATCCCCTTCCACGAGTTGGCCGCGCAGAAACTCATGCACTATCTCAAAGAGGGGCGGCCGCAGCTCGTCAAGGGAGTGCATCCCAATGATGCCGTCTTTCTTAATTATCGGGGAACACCATTGACGCGTCAGGGAATCTGGCTTATCATCCGTAAGTACGCCCGACTTGCCGGCATTGAAGTGCGCGTCAGTCCCCATGTCCTGCGCCACTCTGTGGCCACGCATTTGCTTCGCAGCGGAGCCAACTTGCGAGAAGTGCAGGAGTTGCTGGGACATGTAAACATGAGCACGACGCAGAGGTACACCAAAGTCGTCAACGAACACTTGCGTGACGTGTACGAAGAAACTCATCCCAGAGCATAAGGACATCACTCATTCATGAACGCTTTTTCGTTTGAGGTCTATCAAGAAGCAGCCAACAACATTCTGAGCCAAACCAAGCACCGTCCCCACGTGGCCATTACCCTGGGGTCTGGTCTGGCTCCCCTTGCAGAAGAAGTTCAAGAGGCGACGGTCATCCCCTACACGGACATCCCCCACTTCCCCCGCTCCACCGTGGAAGGACATCCGGGCCGAATGGTCATCGGGACGTTGGCCGATGTGCCGGTGGTGGTGATGCAAGGCCGCGTTCACTTTTACGAAGGGTACAGCCTGCCAGAAGTCACGTTTTACGTGCGTGTACTCAAACTCATGGGCGTGGACACGCTCATTTTGACCAACGCGGCCGGAGGACTGAACCGTACTTTCCACGCCGGTGACCTGATGCTCATCGAAGATCACATCAATTTGCCCGGGCTGGTGGGCCACAATCCTCTTTGGGGACCCAACGATGAACGGTTTGGGCCTCGATTCCCTCCCATGAGCCGCGCTTATGACCGCGACCTGCGTCATCTTGCCCAACAAATCGCCCATGAGTTGAACATCGACTTGCGTCGCGGGATATACGTCGGGCTGGGCGGGCCCAGTTTCGAAACGCCGGCAGAGGTGCGCATGTTGCGGACTCTGGGCGGGGACGCGGTGGGGATGTCCACCGTGCACGAAACTATTGTTGCCGTTCACGCCGGCATCCGGGTCCTGGGGATCTCAACCATCACCAACCTGACGGTCGACCGGATAGATGCGCCGGAAAAGGCCAGTCACGAAGAGGTTCTGGAGACAGGCAGGACTGCGACCCCACGGCTGGCAAGCCTCATCATGGGGATCATCCGAGAGATCCGGTAGAAACGCGAAGAGCGTAGGAGAGAAATTCGTATGCGCCTTCTTCTGGAAATGGTGGCAAGTTATGCCCGGTGGATCTACCTGGCTTGCGCACTGGGCGCTTTCTGGTACTTGCGGGTCATTCACCAGGCCCGCAAGGAGCGGAAAGCCGCCTTGTTCCCTTTGGAGAAAGAAGCCGCTCGCGCGCGTGTCCGCTCAGCCATGAGCGCAGCCGTTATCCTCGTGGCTATCATGGTGAGCACTTACCTGGTTACCAGCAAGCTGGTCGAACTGGTCCCGGAGCCGGCAGGCATGCCCATCTTGGGCACGCCTACGCCCGTCTTGCTGGCCACCCCCACCCCAACGCCGGTGCCGACTGACACGCCCACACCCTCCCCTACCCCCACGCGCAGGCGTATACGACCCACCCGACGTCCTCAGGTCTTGGCGACGCCCACGCCTAAGATCAGGCGGCCGGTTTGCCCGGACCCGCGTTCGATCATCGTCTCCCCGGGGATGGGAGCCGTGCTCCATGGGCCGACACCGGTCGTGGGTACAGCGCGACACGAAGCATTCCAGTTCTACAAGTTGGAATTCGGTATTGGCACCAAGCCGCAGAAGTGGAGTTATTTCGATGGACGAAAGACGCCGGTGGTGAACAACGTCCTGGGGACGTTCAACGCCTCCGCAGTGCCCAACGGCACCTATACGATCCGCCTGGTCGTCGTGGACAAGACGGGGAACTACCCCCCGCCTTGTCAGGTCACCGTCGTTGTCCAGCACTGAACTCACGGAACACCCATGAACGAGACCCAGAAATCGTCATCCTGGCAACCCGTGGTCATTGCCCTCGTGCTCTTGTTGGCCTGCCTCTGGCTGCTGTTGTGCAGCACACTGGTGGGCCTTGGCCTCTATTTGGGGAGCCATCGCCGGGCCCCGGCGCCCACCGCGGTCGTAGGGACCGCGACCTTCACCCCGGTCCCTACCGAGGCGCCCACCGTCACACGGCCCCCGACGCCGACGCCCCAGCCCTCTCGGCGTCCGACGGTTCCACCGCGGCCCGGCAACAGCTTGCCTCTCCCCGGAGTGGGTCAAAACGGGCAACTCACCATCGAGGAAGCCCGCCACACCGTGATCCCCACACGAGACTTGCTCACCTTGGGGATGCGGTTCCACCCGGAGCTGGGAGACGTTCCGGCGGTGGTCAATCAGAGCCCGCCCGTCTACAAAATTGGAGACGAGCGAACCTTTTGGGTAAGCAACACGGACGACAATCGACACTTTCAGATCACCGCCGTGCTGCAATACATCACCCCCCATGCTTACTTCTGGGTGGAAAAGGGAAGTCGCGTGGACCGGCGTGAACTGGAAAAGGCTGCCCTCGTGTTTGAGCGCCAGATCTACCCCACCGACCGGCGAGTATTCGGGGAAGAATGGGAACCTGGCGTCGATGATGACCCTCACATCACCTTCTTGCACGCCCACAACCTAGGCCACAGCATTGCCGGCTATTTCTCCAGCGCCGACTCCTTCCCGCGGTCCGTCAGCCCCTATTCCAACGAGACGGACATGTTCTACATCAACCTGGACGCCACCCAACCGGGGGATCCTTTCTATCTGCAGGTCATCGCCCACGAATTCCAACATATGATCCACTGGCATCAGGATCGAAACGAGGATACATGGCTCAATGAAGGCTTCTCCGTGCTCGCCGAGGTCCTGAACGGGTACCCCATGGGACAACATGTCAACGTCTTCCTCGACCATCCGGACCTACAACTCACCGGTTGGAGCGAGAAGAATGCCACTCCCCACTACGGCGCGGCCGGTCTCTTCTCTTACTACCTGTACGAGCGCTTTGGCGAAGGTTTCATCCAGCAAGTTGCTCGCGATCCCACAAACGGGTTGGAGAGCGTCACCGATGTACTGAAGAAAACCGACCCGGGCCTGACGGCAAACGACGTTTTCGCCGACTGGGTGGTCGCAAACCTGCTCAATGATCCCCAGGCTGATAAAGGAACCTACGGCTACCGAGAGGTGATCCGTGGCCGGGCGACGGTTACAGCGGACGTATCTCACTATCCCACGACCATTCAGGACAGTGTCTCTCAATACGGCACGGATTACATTTCTCTGGCCTCGGCAGATAGTTTTACCCTCCACTTTCAGGGAGAGGCAACCAATCATCTGGCCCCGATGAAGCCCTTCCACGGCCACTACGTGGCCTGGGGCAATCGGGCGGACGACAGTGACAGCCGTCTTTACACGCAGGTGGACCTGCAGAATGTCTCACATGCTGCGTTGACGTTCTGGACCTGGTACGATATCGAAAACTTGTGGGATTATGCCTACGTCGTCGCCTCCACGGACGGGGGCAAGCATTGGACTCTCCTGGCGAGCAAGGCCATGACGACGGCCAATCCTTATGGGGGCAACCTGGGGGTGGGATACACCGGCATCAGCGGAGGGGGGGACACCCCCCTCTGGATCAAACAGCGCATCGACCTGACACCGTTCGCGGGGAAGAAGATCCTGCTGGGATTCGAGTACGTGACTGACGATGCCTACACGCGGCCCGGCTTTTTTGTCGACGATGTGCGTGTGGACGCAGCCGGATTGCAAGAGGATTTCGAGGGCCCGTTACAGAATTGGGTCCAGGAAGGGTTCATCCGCACGGACACGCTCGTCCCCCAGTCCTATCTGGTCCAGCTCATCCAGAAACATGGGCATGATGTTCGCGTCCAGCGGTATGTCGTCACCCAGGGACAGCCGCTCGAGGTCCGGGTGGAACACGCCCGAGGTTGGGAGACTACCGTGGCCATTAGCGGGCTGGCGCCCCTAACCTGGGAGAGCGCTCCCTATACGCTTACGTTGTCCAAAGAACCTTAAGGCGTCGAGAAAAGCAAGCTGAGGAAAACCCTATGGCGGAGAAAAAACGCATTCTCGTGGTAGACGACGACCCCCAACTTCGCCGATTGATGGAATTGACGTTGAAGCGGCAGGGTTACGAGGTGGCTGTGGCCTCGACAGGAGAGGATGGCGTCGAAAAAATCCTGTCCTTCAGGCCCGATCTCGTTCTCATGGACGTGATGATGCCGGACATGGATGGGTTCGAAGCGACGAAACGCATTCGCCGTTTGCCCGAAGGGCGGAACATCCCTGTGGTCTTCCTTTCCGCCCTGACCCAGGTGGAAGCGAAAATCAAAGGACTTCGCGTCGGGGGCAGCGATTACGTGACCAAACCGGTCAACATCCAGGAGCTTCTGGCTCGCATCGAGGCCCATCTTCGTGCCATTTCCCCACCTCTGGGCAAGCTGATCACGCTATTCGGCAGCAAAGGAGGTGTCGGGACCACAACCATTGCCGTCAACCTGCCTTTTGCCCTCCGTGCAACCATGCCCAATAGCTCCATCATCCTGGTGGACTGGCACCGCCCTCTGGGGGACGTGGCGGCCTTCTTGGGGCTCATCGAACCCAAAAGTCTCGACCTTCTCCTGCCAACCATCCGAGATGTGGACGAAGAGGCCCTGCAACAGGTGCTGATCGAATACGACACAGGCATTCGTGTCTTAGCCGGCGCAGCCCAACGGGATTCCGTCTCGAAGATGACGACCGAGGCCTTGAGCAGCCTGCTCGAAGTCACCCTGACCATGGCCGACGTGGTCATTCTGGATGCCGGTAACATCCTGTCTTGGGACGAACCCCCGTTAGTCAGTAAAGACATTGGTGCCAACGCGTGCGTCATCACCCCTGAAATCACCGCCGTCCGGCGAGCTCTGTTGGCTAAGGAACAAGCTGAAGGAGATGAGTATGACTTCTGGTTGCTGCTCAACCGGGAGGGAATACCCGGAGGGATTGCCACCCGGCAAATCGAGAATTACCTGGGACAATCTATGAGGGGCAAGTTGCCTGACGACCCGGCGACGGTGACGCGAGCCCTGAACGTGGGCCGGCCGGCCGTACTCTCTGCCCCTCGTTCCAAATACGCAAAAGCCCTTCATGCAATGGCAGCAAGCTTATACAAGGCAGGTGACTTATGAACGTGCATCCGTTACCCGTGGCCATGCGCAATGGTGAGCTCATCCCCGTCACCGAAGCAACCGTTCCCGTCACCTCTTCGGCGCTCTACGGGGCCCTGGGCGTGTACGAAACCGTGGAGATCGTCCACGGCCGTCCTTTCCACCTGAACCACCACCTCTCCCGCCTCGACGACTCGGCGCGACTGAGTGGGTTCACGCTCATGCCCCCGACAGACCAGGTGGCCGAATGGCTCCCTGCGCTGCTCGAAGCCAATCAGGCGGACGAGACGTTGTTGCGCGTGGTCATCCTTGACCTGGGAGAAGGCCCGGCGACCTACTACCTTTACCTAATGGAGCCTCCCCTTTATCCGGCCGCCTGGTATGAACACGGGGTTTCTGTGACCACCTTCGAAGGAGAACGTGCGTTTCCCCTGATCAAATCCCTGAACACGCTCGTGCCCGGTCTGGCACGGCGTAAAGCCAAATCCATGGGCGCCCACGACGCTCTGCTTATCAACCATGCCGGGGAAGTGACAGAAGGCTCGAACTGCAACATCTTCGCGGTCATCGACGGCACCCTGGTCACGCCTCCATATGGGGCCGCGCTGGAAGGGGTCACCCTGACCGTGGTGCTGGAGCTGGCCCGCCAGATGGGCATTCCCACACAGCGGCGTCCCCTTCCTGCTGCCGCCATTTCTACCTGGGATGAGGCTTTCCTGACATCGACGCGGCGCCATATTCTGCCCATCAGCCGAATTGATGAACAAGAACAACCGGTAGGGCCTATCACCCGCCGTCTGATGCGGGCCTTTGCAGACCTGTTCCAGCGTGAGATGGAGGCTGGTCGCGCATGAGCTCCAAGCCCATCGCCATCAGTCGAAACGGTCTCCTCATCGAACCGGCAGATGCCCACGTGCACGTGGCCAATCCGGCCGTGATGAACGCTCTGGGGGTATATGAGACCATCCAGGTAGTGGCCGGCCGCCCGTTCTGTCTCGAGGAACACCTGGCGCGGCTGGCCCGCTCCGCGCGCGGCATCCAGTTGAACATCCCGGCGCGAGAAGCGGAGATCATGGCCTGGACTCGCGACCTCATCCGCCACGCCGGTGTGAAGGATGCCCTCCTGCGCATCTTGGCCATCAACGGCGATGCTTACAGCGACGCATCGGTCTATTTGCTTCTGCTGCCCTCCCGTACTTATCCTCCCCGCCTTTACAGGGAAGGCGCGTGTGCCATTACCTTCAAAGGAGAACGCGCCTTGCCCACGGCCAAAACGTTGAACACCCTGGTCAACTTCCTGGCCCGACGGCAAGCGAGGATGCGAGGCTGCCACGAGGGGCTCCTCGTAGCCCGCGACGGCATTCGTGAGGGGGCCAGCAGCAATATCTTTGTGGTGTGCCATGGCGCCATCGTCACGCCCCCCGAGCACCTGGTCATCGCCGGTGTCACGCGAGACGTGGTCATCCGCCTGGCCCGTGAAGCCGGCTATCGGCTCGTATTTCGAACCCTACCTGTCGAGGGCATTCCCACGTGGGAGGAAGCCTTCATTACCAGCACCAGCCGGCACATCATGCCCCTCACTCGGGTAGACGGTCGTCCCATAGGGTCGGGCGATGTGGGACCGGTTACGCGCCATCTTATGGCCGCGTTCGACGCCTACTTCCGCGAGAAAACGGCGAAGGAAGCGAATGCATAGATTCCCTCGGCCAACAGGGACTATCCCCGCGAGATAAACATTTTGTCCCTGCGTTGGCAGTCTCGGAGACGATTCAGCGCCTGCTCACGCCGACCAAGCTGCCCCTCTCACGACCGGCCCGGTCTCTCAAAGCAACGTGAACCCGCGCCGTGTCCCGGGCTCGCGTAGTTCCCCATTTTCCCCTTTTGTGCTACACTGTCAAAAGACGTACCGCATCGAAGCTGACAACGATGGGCCCGATGGCAAAAGGGGACATATGATGATGGCCAATTCCCCTCGCAAGCGCAGGGATCGTGTTTTCCGTGGCCCCCTGCGATGGGCGCTGATGGTCCTGGTCGTCCTATCCTCCCTGGTTCCGGCGGCCCCTATCTTCGTTCTGCCGGCACTGGGGATGGGTTTGCCCGCTCCTTTTGCTTCAGCGCAAGCCGCCGCTTACGGCGGCGCTCCTCAATTCCAGCAGGATTGTACAGACCTGGTGCAAAATGGCGGCTTCGAGCAGGATGCGGCCTGGCAACGCCCACGCACCGCGCTTGGGGCCCGGTATGTGGGACAGGGTGGATTTCCCCAGGGGGGCACTCCCCACAGCGGCCAACGCGCCATCCGTTTGGGAACGCTGACAGCTACCTCCCATGCCTCCTACTCGTCGGTCCGCCAGCAGATTCACGTTCCGACAACGGCCAACGTGGTCACCCTCGAGTTTTGGGTGTGGATGTTCTCCCAAGATGCGGATGGCGGTGACCGCCAGGAGGCATACTTGTTGAACCCTGACACCGGAGGCATCATGGTGCGCGTGTGGCGGGTGGACCCGGCCCAAAATGTCCCCAACTGGCAGGTTGTGCGCGCGGATCTGACCCCGTACCGGGGCCAGGATGTGCTGCTTTACTTCAATGTCTACAACGATGGTGATGACAAACCCACGGCCCTCTTCCTCGACGACGTGCACGTCCTCGCTTGTGCCGCACTTCGACCAACGCCGACGGCCACCCCCTTCCCTTCCCCGACGACAACCGCCATGACAGTAACGGTGTCTATACCTGTGCCTACACCCACCCCGACCCTCATCAAGAGTCCTCTCCAGGGCCCCCCCACACTCACCCGTAAAGCACAACCCGCAGTCGGGGTCGTGCGGCCAACGCCAACACAAGGAACCGGAAGAACACCCACGCCCACATCATCTCTACCCAAGATGCCCTTCGGCTTCGACCCGCAAGTGTTCCTGGTTGTCCTGTACACTTTTGGCTTCACCTTCGGTTTTCTCATGATCGCGGTTTGGGTCGCGCGCACCTTGCGCAAGCGCCTCGCAGGTCGCCCGTAGCGAAGAATCACCCACACGTGCATCCTTGCTTCGTCCATTCCGCAATCCCCTCGCGCGCCCCATCGTGGGTCCGTAAAATCCCGGGGGTCACGCGTTCAGAACGCTGCAGTACTCCTGTCATCCAAAGGCGTGAGAATGACGAGATGAAAACCAACCGGACATTCGCCCGGCGAGTCCATCCTCACCCTGAAGCCACCCGACGTTTTGAGGAGGGCAAGGGTACCCTTGAGGAAATACCGCCCGATATAATTTGCGGAAAGCTTAACACTATTATAAGGGATCACCAGCATAATTCGCAGAAGCAACTTAACACTATAGATAGCGTGAGTGTCGTGATCTGCAAAACGATGAGATATCATCCATGAATTCGGAATGAGTAAGTTAACACTATTTGTTTTAGGACCATGGTACTATTGATTTTTTGCGACCAAACAACTATGGTTGAAGTGTCAGAAATGATTTGGTATACAGAATAATAAGATATAGCTGCATGCTCTGCAGACCGGCAAACGAACAAATCGCCCCCCCAGTTTTGTTTTTGAGTATACGTTCAAGGAGGTGAGAATGCGATAATGTATGGGCACAAAAAGTAACGGATTCAATTAAGGTGTGTGTGTGTCAACGTGAGCTTGAACATGACGATATCTTGGCAACACTGAAAGGAGGGCAAAATGAAACAATTCTTGGCAACCCTTATAAAAGACGAAAGAGGCTTAAGTGCCCTAGAGACCGCAATCGTTTTGATCGCCTTCGTCGTCGTCGCTTCGGTCTTCGCCTTTACGATGCTCTCAGCCGGCACGTTTTCCACCCAGCGCAGCAAGGAAGCCGTATACGCCGGCCTGTCGGAAGTTCGAGGTTCTCTTGAATTGAAGGGCAGCGTCCTGGCCGACACGGATGGCAGCAAGGTTACCCACGTGATTTTCACCATCGCCAATGTCGCCGGCGGCGAGCCCATCGATCTCACGGAACCCACCGATAGCGACAACAACGGTCTGGCGGATGCCAACAGCAACAACAAGGTCATCATCAGTTACCGTGACAAGGACCACCGTTTCTCCGACCTGGCGTGGACGGCCACCTATCTGGGGAAGAACGACAACGACAACCTGCTGGAGACGGGAGAACTGGCACAGATCGACGTGGACATGACAGCCGTTACGACGCCGACACTGGGAGCCAACACCACGTTCGCCTTGGAAGTGAAGCCGCCTCAAGGGGGCGTGTTGGTCCTGGAACGCACGACGCCACCCGCATTAGATACCGTCGTAGACCTGCACTAGTCGTCCCGTACCCCGTCTGCAACCATCTCCCAGACGCAGGGCATCGGCATACCATTTGAGCGGTTCGGTTGGGTGGCGACCCAGGCGAACCGCTCATCTGCCTGGTGAAGCACGATGAGAAGCCCCACACCGTCGAACGCACGAGGAGGCGACCGTGGAACTGGAAGATCGGGTCACAACCCTGGAACACGAATTCAAAATCCTCAAGAACGAGATTCAGCAAACTCTGCTCGACCTGCGCGAGTTTCTGCTCACCGCCGCCTATCCGGAGCTGAGTGGAGAAGACACAGCGGAGGAGCAGGAACGACTCGGTCGAAATACGGGAGTGCTTTCGACTCGTGAGGCAGGAACCGTATCGCGCTTTGAGTCTATCCCGTCTACGGAAGAAAAAGGGCGCACAAACGGCAAGGCCCATCAGAAAGCGCCGCCGAAGGGAGCGGGTCCGGCCCCAGAGGGGCGCCGTGAGCCCAGTTTAACCGCTCTGATGGCCTGGGCCGGCGAGAGCGTACAGCGCATCGGCAAAGCCCGCACCCAGCAGGCCCTGGAAGCCTGGACACAGAGAGGCCATCTCAGTAAGGAAACGAAGGACTTGTTGGTTCAGTTCATTGCCATGAGCGAAGACGAGGAGCCGACGGAGAAAGTCCGCATGCAAGATATCCTGCATGTCCTGATGGCATTGGGGGAACTTTTCGGGGAGGACATGAAACTCACCGATGCCCTTTCCCACATGAATATGTAGGAGGACAGAGGCTTGGAAAAGTCCATCGTCACCACGTTCATGCTTATCGCGGGTATCGTCATTGCGACGCTGGTTTTCAACGTGGTCTATCCCGCCGTTGTACACAGTGGTGACGCGTTGATCAACATCAAGAGTCGGGTGGACCAACGATTGAAGACTCAAGTGGTCATCGTCCACGCGGCCGGGGAACTGGACGCCTCGGGCACGTGGCAGGACACCAATGGGGACGGGGACTTTGACACGTTCGTGTGGGTGAAGAACGTGGGATCGCTGCGCATCTCCGCCGTGGACCGGCTGGATGTATTCTTCGGGCCGGAGGGGAATTTCACCCGCATCCCCTACGTGGATGAGGCCGGCGGCGCGTATCCCTACTGGACCTCGGCCCTTGAGAACGACACGAATTGGAATCCGACGGCGACACTCAAAATCACCATCCATTCCGTCACCGTACTCTCGTCGGGGCGCTACTTCATCAAGGTGGTGACCCCAAACGGGATGAGTGACAGCATGTATTTCGGCATGTAGCCATGGAAAACGCGTTGATCTCGCTGATCCTGATTGGGCTGATCCTGTTCAGCGTGTTGAGCATCACGCAAGTTTCGATTACATCTGAAGACACTCTGCTGACCAGTTGGAGGCACATGGAAGCGCTCAGCGAGGATCGTGCTCGAACCGGGCCGGAGTGGGTGAGTGCGACCACCTCACCGTCGGGCAGCTCCATCGATGTAGTCCTGCACAACGGTGGGGCGACCCGGCTGGCCGATTTCAACGAGTGGGACGTGGTCGTACAGTATTATACGACATCGAGCACATACTACATTCGCTATCTGAGATACACGAGTAACGCCACACCCGGCAGTAACGAGTGGACGGTTTCCAATATCTATTCGGATTACAACAACGCCATCCCGGAATACTATGAACCGGACGTGCTCAATCCGGGCGAGGATGCAGTTCTGAAATTATCGCTTTCACCGCCGACCGACCCGGCGGCCACGAAAATGGTCATCATTGCCGTCGCCAACGGTGTCACGGTAGAAGGCATCTTTTCCAACTGAGACAGTATTTGTGTGGACATACAAAGGAGTTGAGGGCGTCATGAACGGTCGCATCTTGGTCGTCGAAGATAACGTCCAGTTTCAAAGCCTGATATCACGGGCATTGTCTTATGCTGGCTACGAGGTCATCCTGGCCAGCGACGGTGCCGAAGGGCTGAACAGGCTGAGGGAAACCCGACCTCATCTCGTCATCCTCGACATCATGCTGCCGGGAATGGATGGTTACGAGGTATGCCGACACATCCGTGCCAACCCCCAGACCGCGGACATCCCCGTCTTGATGCTAACGGCCAAAAGTGGCCCTCGTGACCAGATGCAGGGATTCGAGTCAGGCGCGGATGACTATCTGACGAAGGATATGAGTCTCTTGGAGATCATCCAGCGGATAAAATCAATGCTATTTTTCACCAGCGCTTAGTGTGCAGTTTGCGGGGAAGGAGACGGTTTGAATGCCGCCTCCTCCTGAGGAGTAGGCAGCTTACATGGCACTCGCAAATTTTGAGCTGGAAGAGGAAGAAGAAAAGAAGAAAACGATCATCCCCACGGGGAACGTGGAGATTGACAACAAGATGGGGGGAGGGATCCCGGTGGGATCTCTCATGCTCATCGAGGGAGATTCCCATGCGGGCAAGTCGGTCCTTTCCCAACAGTTGATGTGGGGCTCTCTCAACGACGGGTTCCGGGTCACCTTGTTCTCGACGGAAAACACGGTCAAGAGCCTGGTCAAGCAGATGCAGAGCCTCAGTATCGATATTCTGGATTTTCTCCTGCTGGGCCGGTTTCACATCTACCCCATGCGCGTGGCCCGCGCGAACAGCGACCTGTTGCAAAACCTGCTTGGGGCCATCGTCCGGGAGCGGGAGCGGGGCACAGAGGTCCTCTTCGTCGATGCTCTGACCCCCGCCATCGTGGTCACGTCAGAGACGGAGGTGTTAGGATATTTCGAAGATTGCAAGCGTCTTTGCTCTGAGGACCTGACCATCATCAATGTGGTGCACTCGCACGCGGTCTCCAAGGATTTCCTCGTCCGTCTGACATCCTTGTGCGACGCGCATCTCAAGTTGCGCACCGAGGAGGTCGGAGAACGGTTGGTCAAAATGATGGAGGTCGCCAAAGTACGAGGCGCGACGAAGACAACGGGGAACATCGTCAGTTTCGAGATTGAACCTGGTTGGGGAATGCGAATCATACCGCTAAGCAAAGCGAGGGGGTGAACCATCATGCCGGCACTCATGCTCCCCTTTCCGGAATCAAGATTGCAGACCGCGCCGTTGGCCATCCCGTTCTTCAACCAGTTACCCTCCGGCTTGCAAGAGGCCGCGCGCAAACACTGGTATTTGTACCGCTATCTGGCGGCGCTACCTATCGAGGAAATCGGCATCCCGCTCTATTTCCCCAAGTTGTCTCGCAAACTGGAGAAGCTACGGATCCGAAACCTCATCTATCCCATTGAGGACAACCTGTTTGTCCACATCTATCCCGATCTGAAAAGTGAGCGCGACTACTGGATTCCTATCGAGCCCACGCTGGTTGTGAAGCTCAACGGTCTGGTAGAGCAGCTGGACATGAAACTGCTCGACATGGCGGAGGAAATCGGCAAAGCGCCCCCCGAGGAACGTCGCCAGGTGCTCCTCGGGGCGGTCGAGAAGATCTGCACGACTGACTCTACCACCCGAAACGGGCACCTGGTCGTCTCTCCTCAGGAACTGGACACACTCAAGTACATTGCCGTGCGGGACAAACTGGGTACCGGGGTCATTCACCCTCTTTTGCAGGACCCTTACATTGAGGATATCAGTTGCAGCGGCATTGGTCCCATCTTCATCGAACACAAGATCTTCAAGAGCCTGAAAACGGCTATCTCCTTCGAGACCATGGACGAGTTGGACGACTTCGCCGTCCGCCTGGGCGAGCGCATTCGCCGCCCGGTCACGCTCCGACATCCCATTGTGGACGCGGTGCTGCCCGATGGCTCCCGTATCAACATCGTCTACGGGCGAGACATCGCCAAGCGAGGCAGCAACTTCACCATCCGCAAGTTCAGCAAAAGCCCTCTCAGCATCTTGAAGCTGGTCGAATTCGGCTCGCTCAATTACCTCATTGCTGCTTACATGTGGTTGGTGATCGAAAACGGGCTCAACGTCTTCGTTTCCGGTGCCACAGCCTCCGGTAAAACAACCCTGCTCAACGCGCTGACCACGTTCATGAAGCCGGACGCCAAGATTGTCAGTATTGAGGACACGCCGGAGTTACAGGTACCCCATGCCAACTGGGTGCGTGAAGTCGTGCGCGATATGGGCGGCGGCAAGCAAGGGAGTGCGGTGGACATGTTCGATCTGCTGCGGGCAGCTCTGCGCCAGCGCCCTGACCGCATTCTCATCGGTGAGATTCGCGGGGTGGAAGGGAACATCGCCTTCCAGGCCATGCAGACCGGCCACGGGGTCATGGCGACTTTTCACGCGTCCTCCGTGGAGAAGCTCATTCAACGTTTGACCGGCGACCCGATTCGGGTACCCAAGCCCTACATCGACAACCTGGACGTGGTGATCATCCAGGCCGCGGTCCGCGCACCGGACGGTCGCACGGTACGTCGCGTGGTCAGCGTGAACGAGATTGTGGACTACGACCCGTCCAGCGAGACTTTCTCCTTTGTGACCACGTTCCGCTGGCGGCCCGACGACGATGTCTTCGAATTCCCGGGCCACATGAACAGCTACGTACTCGAGCAAAAGGTGGCCATGAAGCGAGGCATCCCCCCCTCGAAGAAGCGTCTCATCTACTCAGAACTGAACCGTCGGGCAGCTATTCTGGAAAAACTGCACAAGAGGAGTAAGATAGATGGTTTTGACGAGCTCTTTCGGGTCCTTGCGGAAGCTTATAAACAGGGCCTCGTCTGACGAGATATCCGATTTCGACATTTTCTACCAGCTCACATACATGTCCGCGGTGGCCGCGTCGGGGATTTCGCGCACGCGCATCTTCCAACTGGGCGCTGCACTGGCCCGGCCCCCCAGCGAGTTCTTCCGCCGCGTGCACCTGCTGGCCCAGCGCCTGGGTTATGATTATGCCAGTGCCTGCCGAGTCATCGGCGAATCCGCGAGCGCGGAGAAAATTACCAGCCTACTCATCCGTATGTCCGACGCGCTCAGTTCAGGCCAACCAGAAGCCAATTTCCTGGCCGAGGAAGCGCACGTTCAGGGAGAAGCGTACGAGAAACAGTATGAACGCGACTTGACTTCCTTGACCAAGTGGACCGACGCCTACGCGGCCATCAACATTTCCGCCTCTCTGATTGTCATCGTCAACCTCCTTTCGACGCTAATCTACGACTTCGGCACCAAAATAGTCGTGGGCCTGGTCATCACGGCCATCGCCACTTCTATCCTCGGTGCCTGGATTCTTTCCAAAGCCGCCCCCCCCGAGATACGAGTGCTCCTCTCCTCCGAAGGACCGGGCATACAACGTTGGACGCGCAAGGCCGCCCGACTGACACCCATGGTTCTGGTGCCGGTTCTGCTGTTGATGGTCGTCCTTCGAACCTCCGTAGGCTACATTTTCATCGTCACCGGCATCATTCTGCTGCCCCTAGGGGTGCTCAGCCTATTGGCCGGACGCCAGATTGACAAGAAGGACATGGAAATCGGCGCCTTCTTGCGGACGTTGGGCACGATGGCCGTGTCCACGGGCACAACCCTGACCGAGGCCATCACCCGTGTGGACCTGACCTCCTTTCCCGGGCTGGGTGAAGACCTGGAACGGCTCCGATGGCGTCTGAACGCGGCCATCGAACCGGAGATTTGCTGGAAGCACTTCGCCATTGAAACCGGGAGCAAGCTGATCACCGAAACCATTCGCGTGTTCAACGACGCGGTCAACCTGGGCGGGGATCCGGACAGGGTGGCGTTTTTGGCGGCCGAATTCGCCCAAAAGAGCATCATGCTGCGGGCCAAACGCAACGTGGTCGCCTCCACGTTCTCCTGGCTCGTCATCGTCATGCACGGGGCCCTGGCCGTGTTGATGGTGCTCGTCTTGCAGATCATCTTCCGCTTTACCAGCCTCGTTCAGAAGGCGCTCACAGGGGAAACCAAACAGGTCATGAACATGAATGTCCTGCCCCTACCCACGTTCGGGCAGCCTCACATGCACTTTCTGCGCAATGTCACCGTCCTGATGATCATCACGTTGACAGTCGTCAATGCGTATGCCATAATATCCGTGGATGGCGGCCACAAGTACAAGATGAGCTTCTACCTAGCCCTGTTGCTCATCTTATCCGGGGTGGGATTTGTCGTTGTGCCCCCTCTGGTGAGGACAATTTTGTAAGCTCGTACGTGCATGTCCATAGAGGTGTTCGATATCTCATGCGCAAACACATTCCTTGGTCCTCTTTCTGGCGGCTCCTGCTGGCGGCCTTCTTCGTTCTTCTTTTGATGAAGCCGGGCGCATTGCCTATGGTTGCCCAGGCTCCCTCACCAACGCCCGGGGCTACAGCCACGGTCTCTGCGGGGAACGCTACGGACAAAAAACAGGAGAGCGTCGAACCCGTGGACATTCGCCTTCAGGACTTAGGCTTCCTTCTCATCCCGTTGACCCGACCGCCCCTTCTTTTCATCTTTTCTTTCACCCTGGCCATGTTCTTGACCGCATTTGTCATCGGCGTAATCCCTTTTTCGCTTTGGAAACGTCTCATCGGTCTGGCACCGCCGCCGGCCGAAGCAACCACCCCCCCGCAGGAAAATGTACGTTCTACCGCAGCAGCCGGACAGGGGGCCGCTGTCCAACAGACACCGGGGGCTCCCGAGCCCCCTGCGGTCGTCGAGCGGCAGCCGGGCTCGCCGCAGCAACCTGCCCCGAGCCCACAGCCCCCCAATACGGCCGGGGGGCAGGGCCAACAACAGGGGCAGTCCCCACCCCAAGAAGGGACGCAGGCGGCAGCACAGCAAGGGCAGCAGGGGGCAACGCAGCAAGGACAAGCACAGCAGGGTGGGCGGCCGGCGCAACCCGGAGCAGCCCAGCAGGGAGCACAAGGCCAGGTTCAGAGGCAGGCCCGGGGGCAGGCTCAAGCCCAAGGGCAGGGAAGCCAATCGGCGCAGCAGCAACAACAGGGGGGGCAGGGAAGTCCGGTTTCTGCGCCCCAGGCTGACCAGGGGGCGTTACAAGCTCTTCTCGGCAATCAAGAGGGCGAAGAGGACGTCCCGGCAATCGACGAGGAGATTCAGAACATCCTTTCCGGTGTGTTCGGAGAAGAAGAGGGCGTCGATCCTCATTTGGAATTCCTGGCAACGCTGCTCAAAGACGTCAACCTTGAAGAGCTGCAGAAAACATTGCAACAGGTTTCCAGGCTGCTACAACGCAAGAAACGGAAATGACAACCGTCGAGGATGAAAACCCATGGTGAACGAGCCCTGGCTTCCCCACGTTGCGGAAAAAATCGAACCCCAGGAAGCTCCAGTGGAGGACTCGGTTCCGAGGACCCTACGGCGGAGCATCGTCGCCTGGTTCGTCTTCGGTGGGCTCCTCATGTTCTGGGTGACTCTGGCGTTGGCCACTTCGTATGTCCGGCAGGACCGCGCACAGACCTTGCACATCTTGAAATCTCTGGAAGGAACCGTCGCCGTCCTGCAGACACCCGCGGCCAAGATTCAGAATCTTAGCAAACAACTGGCCCTTTCGACCAAGGAGCAAAATCAGCTCCAGAGTCTCGTGGAAACTCTGAAAAAGGGCTATGTCGACTGGCCGGCGGTCATTGCAGCCATTCAGGACCATGATCCAAAGCAGATCACGCTGCTTTCCGTGGCCCAAACGAAAGGAAGCCGTTTGACCCTGAAGGGCAGAGCTGTGGACGATGTGGCTGTCGTCGATTATGCTCGCTCGCTGGAAGCGTCGGGACAGTTCGTACGCGTGGTTGTCCAGTCGGTGCGCAAGGCCACCGTGCAGCCCACGGCCACGCCTACGCCGGGCACCGGGGCAACAGCAACGTCCTCTGCGTCGCCCACGCCTTCCCCTGCCTATACACCCACGCCCGCGGCCTCGCCCACACCGGTCCCCTCACCGACGAAGACTCCCACACCCACGTTCACCCCGACACCGGACCTAAGGGACTCCTTCGAGCCGGATAACGTGTATAATCCCGAGCAAGGCATAGACGTGACCCCCATTGCCCTGGGAGAAAATCAAAAGCGCAACTTTTACCCCAAAGGCGACGAGGATTACACGCACTTTCTCGCCAAGGCCTGGCGCGTATATCGGGTGGAAACCAGGAACCTGAGCCTGGGCGTGGACACCTTGCTGACGGTCTGGGTGGGCGATAGGATGTACGTCAATGACGACCGCATGCCCACCGACCTCAGTTCGGAGATCGTTTTCCAGGCCCCGGACCACGATGTGACGGTCGTCGTCCATGTGAGCAACCGGGGAATCTTCGGTCCCAACAAATGGTACACCCTCCGCGTCGAGGAAATTCTCCCCACGGCCACGGCTACGCCGACGGGCACGCCGACGATGACGCCCACCCCCACGCACACCCCCACATCGACAGCAACGGCGACAGCTACACCGACAAGTCTGCCCACCCTCACGCCCTCGCCCACGCCGTCGATGACGCCGACCAACACACCTACGCCCACCCTCTCCCCAACACCGACCATCACGCCGACGGCCACAGCTACGGTGACCGCTACAAATACACCCACCCCATCAGCCACGCCGACACGCTCTCCTACACCTACCAGGACGCCGACGGCCACCCCCACCATGCCCCCCAACAGCGTGACCGTGCGCTTCCAAAAGGGATTCGGGGGCTACACGGGCGCGGCAGATACCTACCTGGACAAGGCCAAGCCCTCCCAGGGCCTGGGACGAGAGGGGACATTTCTCCTGCGCAGTAAGAACGAGGCGCGCATGAACGCGCTGCTCCGCTTCGATGTCTCTTCCATCCCTCGGACGAACCGGGTCTACAGGGCAACACTCCACATGTTCGTGACCACCTACTGGTCTGTGGGCAGACACACGGCCTATCTGCGCGCGTATCGAGTGCTCCGCCGCTGGAACGAAACCGAAGCCACCTGGCTGCAGGCCACACGTGTGACGTTCTGGGCCATGCCTGGCGCGGAAGGCGTGGGGAGCGACCACGATGCGAGATACACGGGGAACCTGCCCACACCGCCCTCGGTGCAGGGCACGTGGATCGCTCTGGACGTGACCGGCATCGTCAACTATTGGGTGCAACATCCCGGAGAGAACAACGGCCTGCTGTTAAGGCTGGTCCATCCCCTAGACAAAAGTGTCGCCTTGACGTTCATCTCCAGCGACTACCTCCCCGCGCCGGCACTCCATCCCTGGCTCGAGGTGACATACTACCCATCCACCGCCCAGCAAACCGGCCAGAACTATTTAGCACGCGCGTCATCGCAACATCAGCGTTTCCCTGCTGTTCCCGGCAACGCCAGGCTGGTTCTCCCTCGGCTATACAGGGCTCCCAGGACCGTGGAATTTTCGATCATCTTGCAATTGAAGCGGGGGAAATGATCATGTCGATGGATAAGTTGCGCAGCATGCACGTTTTGCAAGAACACTTATACCTCATTCTTCCCCTGTTCCTCAGCGTGCTTGTCTTTCTCGCCCTGCTCGCCTTCGTCCTTACCGCGGTGCTCCCACAAGTCCGTGCTCGTGTGGCGGCAGAACACAAATTAGAGCTGGTCCAAGGCCGGCTGGAACGATTGCGGATGACACAACAACAGGGTCCAGAGAGGGTTCACAGTCAGATCGCAGCGGCGCAGCATCAAGTCCAGGTACTCGGGCGCCAGCTCCTCACGGGACCTCAGGTAGGCACGATTCTCAACACTATTTATAAAAAGGCGGATACGAACGGAATCGTCATCACCGACGTGCAGGCCCAACCGGGGGCCAAGCCTGCTCCCGGGACCTCGTATGAGATGCGCGCGTTCCGCATCAGCGCCCGAGGGTCCATGGAGGAGCTATTGAGCTTTCTCGGCGACATCAGCACATTGACCGGCGAATCCGTCCAGTTCAATAACTTGAACCTGGAAAGCAGTACGTTGGATGGGTCGGAAACTCAACTGGCTGTGGACGTAATAATGTACATTTTTGTCCCATCGCAAATACCGGCCCGGTGACATCTCAGAAATGGGGCGGCAGTATCCATTCGCGCCAGTCCTGGGGAAGGAGGCCCTTGGCCCGGGCAACGGCTTGGGACTGACCACAGGAACAGGTGGGCTCCTGCGACAGGGCCTGGATGATGGCCGGCAGTTGTTCCACAATCGTCCGCAAGGTCGAGCGCACTTCGCCACGCGCGTCCTGAGGAGGGCGGTCGGCTCCCGGCTCGGTCACCGTACCTAGCACCCCGTAACACAGTTCCAGTTCCTTGGCGAACACCACCTCCGGGATGACGTTCATGCCTAGAGTCGCGCCGCCCCACTTCTGGAACATGCGTGCTTCGGCCGGAGTCTCACGCCGTGGTCCATCCACGCCTACGTAAGTCCCATTGTGGATGGGCAGCCCCACGGCCGACAGGCGGGCGTGGAGGATGCCATGGGTTTCCGGACAAAAAGGCGGGACCTGCTGCAGATAGCCCGCCCCTCTGTCCGCAAAGAGCGTCGTCGGCAGACGATGTGTCCAGTCGATGTAGTCCTCCGGCACCACCACCGCGCCCCGGTCTAGTGTATGGTCCAGTCCGACCATTCGTTCCCACGTCAACACCCGATGGACCCCCAGGCTCTTCGCGGCCCAAAGGGTCGCCCGAGGGTCCAAACGAGCAGGATAACCGGAATAGGGAAGAATGTAGACATCATCCCCTCCCTCGAGCCGACGCCGAGCAACCGGCCCCACATCGCCCCAAGGGGTCTGAACGGTCCGTTCTTCCACTACCCGACCCAGACCATCCAACGCCCTCGGAGGGAGAAGGATGGCCGGAAGGAACAGAACCTGTGCTGCCATTCCCGGTCCTCCGGTTGACGGAACATGTCCACCGTCCGTGACCAAAGCCCGGCCACGATCAGCCTAAAAGCCGCTCACTTTCCGACGGCCCGAGGCTCCTGGCAGGCGCCACCAGGTCGGATGTCCAAGAGTTCCCAATCAGAATGCTTGAGGATGGCCACACGCAGCGCGTCCATATTGGAATCAATAACCTTAATGGCCACCCGTTTGTGCTCCCCGTCGGGCTCGTTCAGCGTGGCCAGGGAGACAATGCGCCCTTCCGCTTCTGAGATGGAACGGGCCAGCTCGGCCAAAACGCCCCGATAGCGATGCAGGCGGACAGTCATGCGGATGCCCGGTTCGCCGCCGGAAAGCATCCGGGTAAACGCTTTGAAAATGTCCGTTTCCGTGATGATGCCCACGAGCTTGTCCTGCTTCATGACGGGCAGACATCCGATCTTATGCTCCACCATAACTCGCGCGGCGTCCTCGACCGGGCAGTCCTCGCCGATAGTGTAGACAGGATGAGACATGAACTCGCGTACCTTGAGTTTGCTGAGCAGGTTATGAATCTCCCAAACGCTCAGGCTGGTCGCAGGGGAAGGTTGCGTGGAGAGCAGATCTTTCTCCACGACAATGCCCACCAGATTTCCATGTTTATCGACGACTGGCAAACGGCGGAATCCTTGTTCGCGCATGATCCGCACAGCATCAGAATGGGACGTGTCCGGTGTAATGGTCACAGGGTCCGGGGTCATGAAATCCTTGACGAGCATGGTCTCCTCCTCAACTGGTCTACGCGTCCATGACTTGGCCGACAGAAGGCTCCTTTGCCTTTTCACGGACGTAGTATACAGGAAGATAAACGATTCTGGTAGGACGCAGGTCATACAGGAGATATGATTCGGAATCCGGTCGACACGTCGCTGTCGATCCCTTTCCCAATGTGGCAACCAAACCGCCTGCAAATAGCTTCCCCAAGCCAGTCCATGTCCCGCCTTCTCTTGGAACCAAAAAGTCCAGGCCTGACGGCCAAGCGCGCTTCAACCTCTCCTCAGCCTCGTGGTATACTGCACCCCATGAACGGCGAACGACTCAAGCATCCGAGCAAATCCACGAAGCCACCGTCCATTGCTCGTTCCGCGGCCTTACTCTCCCTGGGTAATGTCAGCAGTCGTGTGCTGGGCCTGGTGCGAGAGCAGGTTATCTCTTATTTCTTCGGGGCCACGGTCTACGTCAGCTCCTTCCGACTGTCCGACCGCCTGCTCAAGCTGCTTTACGATTTCATCATCGGCGGGATGCTCAGCGGTGCTCTGGTCCCGGTTTTTAGCGAGTACGCCGGCACCGATCGAGAGGCCCTGTGGCAGTTGGCTTCCATTTTGTTGACCTTCATCACCGCCCTGGTCGCCCTGATCGTCCTACTCATCGAATGGCTGGCCCTTCCTGTGGCCCACCTGCTGGCCGCGGGCCAGACCCCTGAACAGCAGGCCGTGACGGCCCTCTTCTTCCGGTTAATGGCGCCGGCCATCTTCATCATGTCCATCAGCAGCATTCTCCTGGCTTTGCTCTACGCGCTGAAGCGCTTCCGCTTCGCGGCCATGGCCACCGCGGTCTACAACCTGGGACTGGTGATCGGGGTCCCCCTGCTGGTTGGACGCTTTGATGCCTTCAGCCTGGCCCTGGGAGTTCTCCTGGGTGCGACCTTCCAGATGCTCATCCTGCTCCCCGACGTGCGCGATGTGCGCCTTCGCCTCTCCTTTTACTGGCGTCACCCGGGTGTGCGCCGCATTGTCATCCTCTACTTCCCGATCGCGATTTCCCTGATTGTCGGCCTGTTCCAGGGGCTCTTCGACGGGCGCCTGGCCACCTTCACCGGCCCCTCCAGTCTGGCGTACATGGCCAACGCCACGGCCCTGGTGCAATTTCCTCTCGGCCTGGTGGCCACAGCGATTTCCTACGCGGCGCTGCCCACCCTGTCCCAACTGGCCGCGACCGGGGACATGGAAGCTTACCGACATACTCTGGATCGGGTTCTGCGCATGGTCTTGTTCCTTTCCCTGCCCGCCGCCGTAGGCCTTTTTGTTCTGGCCCATCCTGTCATCCGGTTGGTGTACGAACACGGGGCCTTCTCCGCCGGAGATACCTTGCAGACAGCCCGGGTACTGCGGGTGTATGCCATTGGTCTCATCTTCGCGGCAGTGGATTGGCCTCTGAACTACGCCTATTACGCCCGCCAGAACACCCGGACACCTACCCTCGTGGGCATTGCGGCCGTGGGCGTCTACATGGGAGTTGCTCTCACACTGATGGCCCCCCTGGGCATGGTAGGGCTGGTGTGGGGAGACACGAGCAAACATTTCACTCACGCCATGACCATGCTCGCTCTGACACGGCGCAGCGTCGGCCACTTCGGCAAGGGGAAGCTGGGCCGTGCTGTCCCGCGCATTGTACTGGCCGCCGGCCTTATGGGGGCAGCCGTGTGGTCCGCCTGGCAGGTCCTGCTCTCCCTGGGCGTTCCTCAAGGGACAGCAGGAACACTGCTGGGACTCGTCATCACGGTGGCGCTAGGCGCGGGGACCTACGCCGTGCTCACGCTGCTCCTGGGCCTGGAAGAAGCGCGAGGCCTCGCGGCCCAGGTGAGAAAGCGCCTGGCTCGCTGAAGAGAACCCGGACGGAGAAACTCGGCTCATCGCTGAGGCTCTGAAGACAGTCGACAGCGACGCCGGTAACGCCATACGAAATCATGCCCCAGGGCTCGAAACCGTCCCCAATCCTGCCAGGGTGGCGGCACGCGCACCAACGTCTCGCGGATGGTCGGGAGCTCGGAAAAGGACACCCAGCGCAGTTCACTGATCTGTTCCTCCTCGTCTCCAACGCGCACATCTGCAGTAGGAATGTCCACCCGGTAAACATAAGAAGCGAAGGGAATGCTCCCTGATGAACTCCGTATCTCGTAAGCCAGGACGCCTATCAGACAGCGATCCAGGACCTGCGCCCCCGTCTCTTCAAACAACTCGCGTGTCAGGGCCTCTTCGACCGGCTCCCCCGTTTGGATTCCCCCACTCAGCAGGCGCAGAATGCCCCGGGGGTAGAAGGCCTTGGTATGAACCAACACCCGACCGTCAGGCCCGATCACGACCAGCAAAACCTCCGCCCGACGTCCTTTCTTGGCCGGGGTGATACTCTCCTTGAAGAAATCCGGGCTGACCTCCAACACAACCCGCTCCAGAGAGAACTCTCCATACTGAGCCCGCAACTGGCCCCATTCGGTCTCATCCACCGGATCTGTCAGATGCATGTGTGCCTCCATTCCACCTCCATTTTTGTACGTCCCAGGTCAGGGGCAAGAATCCATCCCCTTGTATCCCCGACCACCCCGTGCGCCAAGCCACAAAAAGGGGCCGTTGGAACAACGGTAGAACAGGAAGGTCGAGGGCAAAAAGACGTTGATGTGCCTCATAGTAAGGCATGCGCTCGACCGGACGCACGAACGCAGTGGCCCGGTACACGGCCAGAGACGCGTCTTGATCCGCCCAACCGGAGACGTCGCCTCCTTGCTCCGCGTTCGCACGCGTGGGGATCTGGGGAGCGTGCAAGAGTTCATCGCCTGGTTCGCAGGGGTGACCGGCTTCGGCCGCGTAGAGGGAGCCATTTGCACGGCGACAGATGGCATTTCCCAGCCACAAGTAGCGCCCCCCGGGGTCGGGCTCCATCACCCAGGAAAAGATCGCCAGATCGAAAGTGCGTCGCCACAAGGGACTCTCCTTTCCGAAAAATTCGGCCGGGCTCAGGGAGCGCACGTGCACGCGTATTCCCACAGAGGCGAGTTGCTCGCGGACAATTTCAGAGGTCCGTAGCGCTTCTGTATCCCCGGCGACCGTCCACAGAGTGATGCGAAACGGGGTTCCGTCGGGTATTGTCCATGATGTCCCATCCCAGAAAGTCCCCTTCACCCCTTTTGCGTCCAACACGCCATCCCCATTCCTATCCTGCCAGCCGGCCTCCGCAAGCAAGACGCGCGCCCTTTGCAGGTCTGGCCGACCGAAGCGCAGAGAGGATTGAGGGGCATAGGCCCACTGCCCGGGCAAGATCCAGGAGGCCATGCGCCGTCCCTGTCCGGATGTCGCCTCCTCACGCAGGCGTTCCCGGTCCAGGGTCAACGCCACTGCCTGCCGCACCCGCCGGTCCGCGAAGAAGGGTAAGTGTCCCTCCGGCGGCCAGGTGTTGAAATCCAAATGGGTCCAGACTCTGTCGGGCAATGCCCGGTAGGAGATCAGCCCCTGTTGCTGAGCGCGTTGTAACCAGGGCAGCGCCGTCACATCCAGCAATGAAGGGGCCAGAAGATCGCACCTTCCTCCCAGAAGCGCGACCAGCGCGTTGTTTGGATCGGGGACAACCCGCATACGCACTTGAGGCAAATGGGGGGGAGGCCCAAAGGTCGGATTGGGTACAAAAAGCATGTCTCCGTTGGGGAAGGTGGCTGCCAGGCGATACGGCCCGAAGGAAGGAAAAGATCTGCTGGTAGCCAGACCGGTCGGAGGCAAAGGCCCCAGAGCGTAGCCGGGGTAGAGAGGGGTCATCAGTCCCTGCCGTAAAATCACGGTCAACGTCCGTGCGTCCGGCACGCGCACGTCGACCACATCCGCGGCCAACTGCCGAACGCGAGGGCTCCCATGGCCCTGGCGGGCTGCCTCCCAGGCCCGACGGAAATCGGCCGCGGTCACACGTGTGCCATCTTCCCAACGCACGTCCGGCCGAATATGGTACGTCACTTCCAGATGGCCGTCCGGCCCCTCTTCTCCGACCAGACGGGCGTCCCCGTTCTTCAGGGTCGGCACGCGCTCGAACACATCGGTCATCCAGGTGCCATCCGGTCGGGCTGCGGCCACCGTTCGTCCCAACAAGCCCCACACCAGGCTCTCGGATTCACCCGCACGCCAGAGGGGGTCGAGATGAGCCGGCTTCCGACGCAAACAGAGGACGAACTCGGCAGGTCCGGCAGAGGGGGGTGGGGTCACCACCCGGGTGATCACCTCGCGCACGACGACCGTCCGTGGAACCAGACGGGTCACTTCAAGCGGAGGGGGCGGCGAGGTCAGAGATGGAGCACGACCGCATCCGCTCAAGACCAGAAGGAAGAGCAGCGTCAGAGAGAGTAAAACGCCGAGGCCGAGGCGATTTTGGACAGACAGCAACCGCGAGTTTCCGAGGGGGCCGCTGTGGGTCCCCTCCCGAGCTTCTCCTTTGTGCTTCATGGTCGACTAAACCAGATAGCAGGCCACGTAGTGCCCTCCTCCCTTGTCCTCGAGGGGAGGATGATCCTGCACGTCGCAGACGCCCACCTTGGCGATAGGGCAGCGGTTATAGAAACGACAACGTGGGGGCGGGTTGATGGGTGTACTCACGCTCCCACGGATCTCAATGACCTCTCGCTTGTAGGTAGGGTCAGGAATGGGCACGGCGGAGAGCAGCGCCTTGGTGTAGGGGTGGAGCGGGTTGTGCAACAGTTCCTCTGTCTCCGCCATCTCCACGATCTTGCCCAGGTACATGACCGCGATCTTGTTGCACATGTAGCGGGCCACGGCCAGGTCATGGGTGATGTAGAGGTAGGAGATGTTGAATTCCCTGGCCAAGTCTTGCATCAACTGCATGACGCCCGTGCGAACGGACACATCGAGCATGGATGTGGGCTCATCCGCGACGACGAAGATGGGGTTGATGATGAGGGCGCGGGCGATGGCAATGCGCTGTCGTTGTCCCCCCGACAGCTCATGCGGATAGCGGAAGAGGAACGATTCCGGCGGCGTCAATCCCACGTGTTGTAGCATCGTGGCCACTCGTTCCTCCCGTTCGGCGACGGATCCGAGGCCCTGCACGGCCATGGGCTCGGCCACGATGTCGTAAATGGTCAGGCGAGGATTCATGGACTCGTAGGGGTCCTGGAAGATCATCTGCACGTATCGTCGGAAATGCTTGAGGGCCTTCCCTTTCAACGTAGCCACATCCACGTAGCCGTCCTCGAGATGAAGGCCTTCTGTCGCACGCTCTTCTTCCTGCATCTTGAAATAGATCTTGCCCATGGTGGGGTCGAGCAGGCGCACCAGTAGCTTACCGGTCGTGGTCTTTCCACAGCCGGATTCTCCGACCAGCCCCATACTCTGGCCCGGCATGATGTCGAAGGACACGCCATCGACGGCGTGGATGAAATCTCGTGCACGTTGGAAGAGCCCTTTGCTCACCGGGAACCACTTTTGCAGCCCTTCCACTTTTATCAAGGGTTCGGGACTCATCAACTCTCCTCCCCAACAGGATGCCAACAAGCAGCCGTATGTCCTGGATTGAACGTCCGATAGTCCGGTTCCTTTTCCTTACAAATACTGGTCGCGTATGTGCAGCGGGGATGAAAGCGACAGCCCAGGGGAGGATCCAGCAGGTTGGGCAGCTCTCCCGGGATGGTCAGGAGTTCCTTCTTTTCCCCGTGAATGCTGGGGAACGCGCTCAGGAGGGCTTCGGTGTAGCGGTGTTTGGGGCGCAGGAAGATATCCTCGGTGGAGCCGAGTTCCACCAGCTTCCCCGCGTACATGACGGCGATGCGCGTGCTCACCTCGGCCACGACCGCGATGTCGTGGGTGATGTAAATCATGGCCATCTTCAAGCGGTCTTGCACCTTGACCAGTTCCTTCAAGATGCGATGCTGGACAATAACGTCCAGCGCGGTGGTCGGTTCGTCCGCGATGAGCACGTCCGGGTCGCAGGAGAGGGCCATGGCGATAATAGCTCGCTGACGCATCCCCCCGCTGTACTCATGGGGATACCGGTCCATGAGAGCCGGATCCAGGCCGACCATCTCAAACAGTTCCGCGACGCGCTTGCGGGCCTCCTCGCCATACGCAACATTGTGGGTTTCCATGGCCTCGATGATCTGGTCGCCCACCCGGTAGACCGGGTTGAGCGTGTTCATGGCCGCCTGGAAGATCATAGCAATACGCTTCCAACGGTATTTGCGCACCTCCTCTTCCGGCAGCGCCAGGAGGTCCACGTCTCCCATCCACACATGCCCTCCCTTGATGTGGGCATTTTCAGGGAGAAGCCGCATCAGGGTAAAGGCAAGGGAACTCTTACCGCTCCCCGATTCCCCCACAACCCCCAATACCTCGCCGGGGCGGAGTTCAAAGGACACATCGTCCACCGCGTGGACATCTCCTTTGCGGGTAGTATAGTGCATCGTTAGGTGATCTGCAGAGAGAACGGGTTCCGACATGCGTATGTACTCCCGTTTGGATTGAATTCTTGTCCCAAGGGGACCAATCAACGTCGACGTAAGCGCGGGTTGACCACCTCGTCCAGGGCTCGTCCGACCAGGTAAAAGGCGGAACAGAGCAGGGTGATGGCCAGGCCGGCCGGGATGACCAGCCACCAGTATTCTCCTCCACTAAGGAGATAGCCCGCGGTTTGGGTGGTGTGAATCATAATACCCCAGGACATGCGAATGTTGATCAGGCCGAAGAAAGAGAGCACGGCCTCCGAGAAAATCGCCCCTGTCACCGTGAACATCATGTACAGGAAGGAAAGGGGCAGCAAGTTGGGGATGAAGTGCACCAGAATGATGTGTCGGTCCCCGCCGCCGGCCACGCGAGCCGCTTCGATATAAGGCTTCACTTTGACCGTCAGGGCCTGGGATTTGATGATCACCGTTGTGCCCCCAAACCCGGAAAGCACCCCAATCACCAACGCCAGCTTTAGCATGTTCAATTTGAAAAGGGCGCTGAGCACGATCAAAATGGAGATGAAGGGAAGCA
The DNA here is from genome assembly GCA_964487375.1 of uncultured Anaerolineae bacterium. Lineage (GTDB taxonomy): Bacteria > Chloroflexota > Anaerolineae > JAADDB01 > JAADDB01 > JAADDB01. The sequence continues at coordinate 74,604 of CAZAQA010000006.1, forward strand.
TGATGACCAGGTCCGCGATGCGCATGAACAGCGTGTCGATCACGCCCCCGTAGTAGGCGGAGACAGCCCCAATCGTCGTGGCGATGGTGACCGTGATCAGCGCTGCGACCACCCCCAGGATGAACTCCGTCTGGGTGCTGTACATGAGCTGGCTGAGCACATCGCGTCCCAGAGGGTCGGTGCCCAGCAAATGGCGCAACGACGGGGCCGCGGGGTGATGCAGCGTTTGGAAATCATAGCCCGTGATAGGGTCATACACCGTCGGGTCCCAGACAGTTTTCATGAGAATAGGGTGGACAATAGCCATCAGTCCAAAAAAGACGATAATGGCCAGGCCGACCACGCCGATGGGATTCTCCACGAAGAGAGACCAGTTGGTGCGAAAGCCCTTCCAGAAAAGTTCCAAGCGCACACGCCACAAGGGCTTGCGAGGGACCACAATACCAGATGTTGCTTGACTCACGATTCAAGCCTCCTGAAATCACCAAAATGGGGCTCATCTTCAACCCCTTACCGGGGCCGACGGCCTCAGGAATAACGGATTCTCGGATCCAGGTAAGCGTAAAGGATGTCCGCCACCAGGTGTGCGGTCAGGGCCAGGACGCCGGTAAACGAGAACGCGCCCATCGCCAGGGGGATGTCCTCCTGCACGACAGCGTTGAGCAAGGTCAGCCCCATGCCCGGCCAGGAGAAAATAGTCTCCGTGATCACCCCGCCGTCGATGGCAAAGGCGAGGCTGAAGACGAAACTCGTGACCACCGGTAGAAGGGCCGTCCGGGCCGCATGCCGGTCCCGCACGACTTTCTCCGGCAACCCTTTGGCCCTGGCGGCCAGGATGTAATCCTCCCGCATGGTTTCCAGCAGGCTATTGCGGGTGAGCAGCATGGTGCCCGCAAAGGAAATGAACGTCAGTGTGGCGATAGGAAGAATCATGTGCCAGATAATGTCCTTAGCGTAGGGGGAGAGTGGCGAATTGAGCCACGGGGCCAGGGCGACAATCACGCCGATGGCCAGGGAAAGCCAGCCGGAAATGCGTCGCCACGGGGGTGGCATTCTTCGCAGGAGCAGGTAGGCGACGAACACGGCAATCCCCCCAATTGTGCCTGAAAGGATCATGCGATGAAAGACTTCATTCGCCGGGACAGGCGCGTGACGCCAGAAAGAGGGGGTGATGAACTTGCCCGTGGGGAACAGATTCAGCTTGTAAGCAAAGAGCCAGATCATCATCAACGCAAACCAGGGCGTGAACACCGTGTACAGAGTGACGCCGACCAGTGTGGTCGCGTACTCGAAAACTCCTCCTCGTCTCCAGGCCAAGATCTTTCCCAAGACGAACCCCACATAAAAGGAAATCACGGTCGCGGTGAAGAAGAGGACCAGGGTACGGGGCAAGCGTTCTTTGATAATGTCGATCACCGAGCGGGGATAATTGCTGAACGAGATCCCCAGATTTCCGGTGAGGAAGTTTTTCATGTACTGAAGATACTGCAAATAAGGGGGCTTGTCCAGGCCCAGGGATTGACGCAGTTTTGCCGCCGTGTCAGGAGGGATGTTGGGGTTCAGCAAATACTGGTCGGTGATATCCCCCGGTTGGGCATAGAGGAGAAAGAAGGTGAGGGTCTGAAAGAGAAAGAACGTAATGACTATCTGGAACAACCGCCTCAGCACATAACGCGTCATTGCTGTATGCGTCTCCTTCACTCAATATATCCGGCTCGCCAGGCGTGGTACACGGGTGTGCACCGCCTTCCGTACGCCCACCGGGCAGAAAAATGTGCGGTCCATTCTGGCACACCTGGGCACAAACGACAAATCTGTGGGAACTTCCCGGCAGGACACACAAGAAAGGGGCGGCCGGGAGCCCGGCTGCCCCTTTCCATAGCAGGGTCTTACTTCAGCAACTTCACGGCGGACGGCATGCCGTTCAGGTTGCTCAGCCCATCCAGCACCTTGGTGTACGGGAACTCCACCACATTGGGGTTATAAGCCTCGAGCACCGGGGCGGTGAACAGGGTGACGTACGGTAGCTCTTGAGCCAGGGTCTCCTGCAGCTTGAAGGCCTCGTCGCGAGCCTTGTTGATGTCGGTCTCCTCGAGGAAGGCCTTGCACGCGGCGTCAAAGTCGGGGTTGCTGTAGTTGCCGACGTTGAAGCCGGAGCCCGTGGTAAAGAAGTCGCACAGGTAATCCGGATAGATGGAGAGTCCCCATCCCAGGATCCACATGTCGAAGTCGCCTTCCTTGAAGACCTTCTGCACGATGACGTTGAAGCCGGTCAGGTTGGCCTTGGCCGGAATGCCGACCTCGTTCAGCCATTTCTCGATCCAGATGGCCGCGGTGGCACGCATGGGGTCGTAGCCGGCGCTCGGCGCCAGGATCTCGATCTTCGGCATTGGCTTGCCATCGGGCATGGTCAGGCCCTCACCCGGATCGACGGCCTTCTTCTTGGGATCCCACTTGGGTTCCTTCTTCCACTTGAAGCCGGCAGACTTCAGCAACTCTACGGCCTTCTTGACACGTTGCTCACGGGTCATACCCTGGCCGATCTTCGGCACACTGGGGTTAAACCAGAAGGAATTGCCCTCGGGTACCAGCGTGTACACCGGCAGAGCCGCGCCCTGGAGCAACCGTTGGGTGATGAACTCCTTGTCGATCAAGTAAGCCACCGCCTCGCGGAACTCCTTGATATCCTGCGGATGGCGCTTGAGGTTGAAGCCCAGGTAGCGGAACCCATTGGAGGGGTTGCGGATGACCTTGAAGCTTCCCGACTGTTCCAGCTTCTGGGCCAGGCCAACCTGCAGGCCCAACGGGTTGAGCATGAAGTCCACCTCACCCTTCTGCAATGCCAGCACGGCCGCATCCTGGCTGCCGTACAGATTGAAAAGGGCGGAAGTCACATACGGGCCCACGGTGAAGTCGAGAGTCTTGTCTCCCTTGCAATCGCCGTAAGCGCAGAACTTGTACCAGCCCGGCACCTCTTCGTAGTAAGCGCCGTTCTTGTACTCGACAATGTGCTGGCCTTTGAAGGCCCAGTTGTTGTTGCGGTCCAGCTCGGCAAAGGCGCCCTTCTCCCATTTGGCAAAGTTGAAGGCGCCGCCGCTGGGCTGCCCCTTCGGCACGTACGAGTAGAGGACCTTGCGGGCATCGTCGAGGGCCTTGGCGTAAGCATCTTTGTTGGTCTTGTCCACGCCTTCCAGCTTCTTCTCAGCCTGCTTAACGACGGGTTCCCAGTAGTGCTTGGGCAGAATCGGACCCATCGCCGCGCCGAACTGCCAGCGGGAAAGGCCGGGCTTCTTCTTGAAGTAGAACTTCACCGTATACTGGTCAACGGCCTCGGCGTGGTCGAGGTATTCGGGATCATACGCGGACTCCCAGTTGTCCGTCAACTGGAGCTTGAGGGAGGTGTTGACGGTGAACGCCACGTCATCCGCGGTGATGGGCTTGCCATCGCTCCACTTGGCCCCCTTCTTCATCTTGACGGTCGTGACCCACATGTCCCCTTCCTGCTTCAGGTCCGTGGGAAATCCATCGGCCAGGGCGGGGATCCAGTCGAAACGCTGGTCGGAGTAGGTATAGAGCGAAGGCACCAGGTTGCCCAGCACATAGCCGTTCCAGACCGTCGCATCCGGGCCGTAATAGGACCAGAAGTTCGTGGTGGTCAGGTCTGAGAAGATAGCCATGCGATACGGGCGTTCCACATGGGCCCCTTTCGGCGTCGGCGTCGGCGTCACCACCACCACCTTCTTCACTTCCTTGGTGACAATCTTCTGCACCTGAACCGTCTCTTTGACGACCTGCTTCACCTCCTTGGTGACGACGACGGTCTCCTTGACGACTTTAGGCGTTGGCTGCGGGCAGGCGGCCAACACCATCGCCGAGATCAACAGGACAGCCAGCAAAAACCAGTATTTCCGGGACATGTCCTCCTCCTTGTCTCCTGCAGGATAGGGATAGGAAAGCACCTTTGTTTCCCGAAACGTTGCGAAGCAACGGCACAGAACGCAAGCTGGCCAGACTCACGTTCGGGACCCCGTGCACTTCAAGGCCGGCCTGGTGTTCCTCCTTCACCTCCGATCACGCTCCGACGCCGGGTCAATCGTGTGAAAGACGCCACCCCGGCCTACACTTCGTCGCGCAAGGAAAATAATGCCCTCACCGAGTGTCATGCGGTCAGGTCTACATAGGGGGACCATACCACCCCAGCACCTTTGCTGCGGCCATACCATGCGGCACCTCGTCGAATACGTCTGCGGCTTGATACATCGACGACCATTTCTGTCGCGACGCTTATGATAGCACAGACCGACGAAATATGCCAAAGCAACGCCTTCGCCTTCGACACCTCCCCAATCCGTTCCTTGCCTCCCTTTGGGGTATAATGAAACGCATGCTCGAGCATTCAACACGCACTCGTAGGCCGAAGGGAGGCACACCCGTGATGTATGGCGAACTTGCTCTCTTTTCCGGAACCGCCAATCGACCATTGGCCGAGGCCGTGGCCGACTACCTGGGCATTGAACTCAGTGAAGCAGACATCTTCCAGTTTCCCAACACAAACACCTTTTGTCGTCTGCATGAAAGTGTGCGCGGCAAGGATGTCTTCGTCATCCAACCTACCTCTCCTCCCACAAACGACAACCTGATGGAACTGCTGATCCTCCTCGACACCCTGCGGCGGGACTCCGCGGCCCGCATCACCGCAGTCATTCCTTACTACGGTTATGGCCGCACGGACAAGAAGGACCAGCCACGGGTGCCCATTACCGGACGTCTTGTGGCCGACCTGATCACCGTGGCCGGAGCCAACCGAGTGCTCACGTTCGACCTGCACGCCGGCCAGATTCAGGGATTCTTCACCATTCCCGTGGACGAACTCAGCGCTTCCCCCATCCTGCTGGAGCACATCATGAGCCAGAATGTCCCGGACCTCGTCGTGGTGGCCCCGGACATCGGCGCCGTCCGACGGAGCCGCGCCTTTGCGGAACGCCTGGGCGCCCCCCTGGCCATTATCGAGAAACGCCGGGCTCTCACCGGGGACAAAACCAGCATCTACAATCTGATCGGTGAGGTCGACAGGGCCAACGCTCTCCTGGTCGACGACGAAATCGACACCGCCGGCACCATCACCAACGCGGCCTCCTTCCTCCTGGAACACGGCGCTCGCCAAATCTATGCCTCTGCCACTCATCCCATCTTCTCCCCGCCGGCCCCTGAACGCCTGCTCAACAGCCCCATCACCCGCCTCTTTGTCACCAACACCATCCCCCTCCAGGACCATGTGCGCGAGATGCTCGGCGATCGTCTGGAAATCCTCAACGTCGGAGACGTGTTGGGCGAGGTCATCCGACGCATCCATGTGGGTATTTCCGTCGGCGCGCTGTTCAACGAGTAGAAGAAGAAAAACCCCACAAAATAGAAAGGATACCGAAAGATGAGCCAGAAGCAGAAAGCCAAACGGCCCTACGGCCTTTGGGAAAGCCCCTTGACCCCGCGCATGATGGCGCAAACCCTGCGCCTGAACGACGTTCGCTGGGATACCGGCACAGCCACCCTGGGATGGGTCGAAGGAAGGTCAGGACGAAACATGATCGTGGTCCAGGAAAGAGGGGAAGCCCCGCGGGATATGCTCAGTGAACATGCAGCCCGTGGAGGGGTCGGGTACGGAGGTGGAGAATTCGACATGGGTCGGGGGCACATCGTCTTCGCCCAAAAGGATCGACTATACGTCCAGGACCTCAAAAGCGGTCCCCCCCGCCCGGCGACGCCTCGCTTCGGCGCCATGGCATCCCCCGCGATAGCGCCGGACGGCCGCTGGATCCTCTTCGTCCATTCCTACGAACGGGTAGACGTGCTGGCCATTGCCGACTCCCGCGGCGACTGGTGGCCTCAACGCCTGGCCACAGGCGCGGATTTTTACATACAACCGGTCTGGCACCCCGACGGCAGGCACATTGCCTGGGTGGAATGGGACCACCCTCACATGCCCTGGGACGGGACCCGTCTCATCCTGGGCACACTGGACGATGGAGAGCCCCCCCGCCTGGTGGACCGCACCCTGATCTCCGGAGACGACGAAACCCCCGTGTTCCAGCCTGCCTTCTCCCCCGACGGCCGCTATCTCAGCTACATCATCACGGAGGACGATTGGGACCAGCTCATGCTCTACGATGTGGCTCGCGGTCAGGCGAGAACGTTACTGGCCGGAGAAGGGCTCATTCTGGGACATCCGGCTTGGATTCAGGGACTGCGAACCCACACCTGGCGTCGAGACAGCCAGGTGATCTTCGTCAGGCGCAACGATCGCGGGTTCGCCAGCCTGCTGCGTGTCGACGTGGACACCGGCGAATGGCAACCGGTTCCCCTGGGGGCATACACCTGGTTCGACCAGATAGCCGCCTCCCCCCACGAAGACCGCCTGGCCTTCATCGCTTCGGCCTCCCGTATCCCCCCCCGGATCGTCACAATCCAGGGAGATGACATCATCGTCCACCGCCGTAGCACCACGGAGACCGTCTCCGCCGACGACCTCTCCGAACCGGTGCCCATCGATTGGCGGGCAACGGACGGCACCACCGTGCATGGACTCTATTATCCTCCTGCCAGCAGCCGTTTCAGGGGCCAGGGCGTGCCGCCGGCCATCATCAACATCCACGGTGGCCCCACCTCCCAGCGGGTGACGAACTACAACGCGGACGCTCAGTTTTTCGCCAGCCGTGGCTGGGCCGTGGTAGAGGTGAATTACCGGGGCAGTACGGGCTACGGTAAGAAGTACATGGACCTGCTCAAGGGACACTGGGGAGACTATGACGTGGAAGACGCGGTCGGGGCTGCCCGGGCCCTGAGCGAGAAAGGCCTGGCCGACCCGAAACGCATGGTTATCAAAGGGGGCAGCGCCGGCGGGTACACCGTCCTCAACGCCCTGATCCGGCATCCAGGCGTGTTCAAGGCCGGCATTTGCCTCTTCGGCGTGAGCAACCTCTTCACCCTGGCCGCGGACACCCACAAATTCGAGGAGCGCTACCTGGACACGCTGGTCGGCCCCCTGCCTGAGGCCGCAGCCCGCTACCGCGAGTGGTCGCCGATCTTCCACGCGGACCGGATCCACGATCCTATTGCCATCTTCCAGGGGGCGGAGGACCGGGTTGTGCCCCCCGATCAGGCAGAGAGCATCGTCGCTGCATTGCGGGCCAACCACGTCCCTCATATCTACCGCCTGTACGAAGGGGAAGGACATGGGTGGCGGAAGGCGGAAACGATAGAGGCCTACTACAAAGACGTTCTGGCGTTCCTCAGGGAACACGTCCTCTTCGCGTGAGCCCGGAAGCCACCACTTGAAACAAGAACCGGATTTTGTCCGTCTATGAGCTATGATACAATCCCGCCGGTGGTGATGCATGAAGATAAGCCTGGACGGGTATGAAAAGTGCGCCTGACATCGGTATCGTGATTGTCAACTACAACACACGCGACCTGCTGGCCCGCTGCCTGGAGTCCCTATTCGCCAGCCGGGGTGGAGTGAGTTACCACGTCACGGTGGTGGACAACGCCTCGGCCGATGGATCCGCAGCGATGGTGAGGACTCGCTTTCCTCAGGTGCGCCTCATCGCCAGTCCGGTCAACGGCGGATATCCGTACGGCAACAATCTGGGATTGCTGGCCTATGGATTTCGCCCCCAGGGAGACGAAACCCGGATTATGGAAACCCGGCCGGATCTCCCCGTTTGGGAACAGGGACAGGAGCGCCGCTATACGGCCCTGCTGGAAGAGCAGGGCCCTCCTCCCCGTTATATCCTGCTCCTCAACCCGGACACTGAACTCCCGTCCCAGGCCCTGGCCGACATGCTCGCGTTTCTCGACGCCCGGGCCCAGGCCGGCGTGGCCGGACCCCGCCTGGTACGTCCGGACGGCTCCCTGGACCTGGCCTGCCGCCGCTCCTTCCCCACGCCCGAGGTGTCCTTTTACCGCATGTTGGGATTGCACCGACTCTTTCCTCGCAGCCCTCGCTTTGCCCGCTACAACATGACCTACCTGCCCGACACTCAGACCGTCGAAGTGGACAGTGTGGTGGGCGCGTTCATGATGGTGCGCCGGGAAGCCATCGAGCAGGCGGGATTGCTGGACGAACGGTTCTTCATGTACGGCGAGGACCTGGACTGGGCCTATCGGATCAAACAGCGAGGATGGCAGGTCTGGTACAACGCCGATGTGACCGTGTTGCACGTCAAAGAAGCCGCGTCGCGCCATAGCGAGCGAGCACGGGTGGAGTTCTACCGGGCGATGGTCATCTTCTACCACAAACATTACGCGGCCACGACCCCGAAGCCGCTGCACTGGTTAATCCTGGCCGGCATCGCGGGCAAAGGAACTGTGGACGTGTGGGCACGCCGTTTACGGCAGGCCCGTCAACGGAGACACCAGACCGACTGGGAGGCGGGATGACATGAAACGGGCTCATTTCCTGTTTGTGTTCACCCAACTCTTGTTCGATCTCCTTCTTTCCAGCCTGGCGTTTTACGGCGCCTTCCGCCTGCGCCTACTGACTCCTCACCCCGGCATGACGGACTCGTTCTCTCCCTATGTGCTCATGTTTTTCACCTACGTGACCGTACTCGTGATCACACTCGCCGCGAACCGGACGTATCGCCACAAGCGGGTTGCCCAACCCCTGGACGAACTCTACCTGGTGACCGCCAGCGTCACCCTCTCCCTGCTCATCTCCGTCGCCATCGTGTCCCTGATCTACAAGGAGAACTTTAACTACCAACGACGTATGCTGGCCTACACCTGGGGACTCTCCATTCTTCTGCTTACGGTGGGGCGAGTCGTCTTAGGAACCGTACAGAAATCCCTGCAGGCCCGGGGAATCGGTGCCGACCGAGTTCTCATCGTGGGAACAGGCGAAACCGGTCGCATGATCTTGCAGAAGATCATCCAGCAACCGGAGTTAGGCTATCGCGTGGTAGGGTTCATCGACGTCAACGGCAACGCTCGCAGCGTCATGGGCATGCCCGTTTTGGGCCGCGTCGCCGACATTCCCTACGTCATCGAGGATCAGGCGGTGGACGAGGTGATCATTGCCCTGCCCGAAGCCAGCCACCAGGAGATCATTCAGCTCATCTCCATGTGCGAGCAGGAGAATGTGGGCGTCAAGGTCTTCCCAGATGTGTTCCAGATCATGGCTTCCGAGGTGTCCATTGGCGACCTGGGGGGACTTCCCCTGCTGACCGTACGCGATATCGCCATGCGCGGCTGGCGGCTGACCGCCAAACGGGCTATTGACATCGTCGGTGCTTCCATCGGCCTGGTCCTTTTCTCCCCCCTGATGGTCCTGACGGCTCTCTTTATTAAACTAGAATCGCCGGGGCCGGTCTTTTACGTGCAAGAACGCATGGGACTGGACGCCCGCCCCTTCAAGATGCTCAAATTTCGCTCTATGCGTGCCGACGCCGAACGGGACGGCCCTGGCTGGACGCGACCGGGCGACCCCCGGGTGACACGCGTTGGACGCATCATCCGCAAGTACTCCATCGACGAGTTGCCCCAGTTCATCAACGTCCTCATGGGGGACATGAGTCTGGTTGGACCGCGACCGGAACGGCCGGTCTACGTGGAACAATTCCGCCAGCTCATCCCGCGTTACATGGACCGCCACCGGGAAAAGGCCGGCGTGACAGGTTGGGCCCAGGTGAACGGCCTGCGCGGGGACACCTCCATCGTGGAACGAACCAAGTACGACCTCTGGTACATCGAAAACTGGTCCCTCTGGCTGGACATCAAAATTATCATCCGCACCCTTTTCCGCATCTTTCGTGACCGCAACGCCTACTGAGGTCTCCCTTCAGGCCTCTTCCAACGCCCGTTCGATCTCCTCTTGCACATACCCGTCCCCCTCGCGGCCCCGGGCTCGATCGAGGGCTGCACGCGCGCCTCGGGTGCCGATACGTCCCAAGGCCCAGGCCGCATGGCCCCGGATCAGGGCCTCTGGATCACTCATCAACCGAGCCTCGAGTGCGGGAACGGCCACCGGATCGCCCCAGTTGCCCAGAGCCACACACACATTCCGCAACAACCCCCGGCGCTTGGCCCGCATGATGGGCGTCTTACGGAATCGCTGCCGGAACCCCGCCTCGTCCAACGCCACAAGGTCCAGGAGAGGAGGGGCTATCTGCTCCGGCCGAGGAGTGAATGCCGGCTCCTCGCTGGGACGAGCGAAGCGCTGATTCCAGGGGCAGACATCCTGACACACATCACAGCCGAAGATCCAGTTGCCCATCCGGGGACGCAATTCCCGGGGAATGGGACCGCGCAGCTCAATGGTCAGGTAAGAGATACAGCGCCGTGCGTCCACCGTGTACGGGCCAACAAAGGCATCCGTAGGACAGGCGTCCAGACAGCGACGACAACGCCCACAGGTCCCGACCGTGCCATCAGGCAGGCGCCAGCGTGGAGGGTCGGCCGTGAGGAGGACGGGCTCCGGGTTCGGCTCCAGGTCTTCGGGCACGAGAAGCACTCCCAGGAAAGACCAGGACCCTGCGCGTGGCCGGATCAAGCAGGCGTTCTTGCCCACGAATCCCACACCAGCCCGCTCCGCCCAGGCACGTTCCAACACGGGGCCCGTGTCCACGTACGCCCTGCCGTACGTCCGACGCCCACTCAGCGCCCGCAGAAACGCGTCCAGGGCGAAGAGTCTGGGCTTCAGCACATCGTGATAGTCCTGACCCCAGGCATAGCAGGAAATACGCCCTCGGGAGGGGTCGATGAGCAGAGAATCGTCGGGGGGATTCACCCAATAGTTCCGGGCGACGACCACCAGACTCTTGGCGTCCGCCTGGATGAGCCGGGGGTTCAGGCGGCGTTCGAGGTTCCGCGCCATGTACCGCATCTCCCCGGCATAGCCTCGCTGCAGCCACTCCAGAAACGCTTCGGCATGAGGAGCAACGTCCACTCGGGCGATGCCCACGTGGTCGAAACCCAAACCGCGGGCCCGCGCTTTCACAGCACGAGCCCACTCCCGACTGTGATTACTCACCCCCCTGCCTCGCCCTGTCGTTGTCCGGAACAGCCTCCTGGAGGGCAGGAAGTTCGATGAAAAAGGTGCTTCCCTTCCCCACCTCGCTTTCCGCCCAAATCCGACCTCCGTGCGCCTCGACAATGTGTTTACTGATGGCCAGTCCCACACCCGCGCCGCGCCGTTTCCGGCCCTCCTCCGTCTGATAAAATCGTTCGAAAATACGCTCCAACGCCTCTGGGGGGATGCCGATCCCTTCGTCGGCCACCATAATCCGAACACACCCATTGGTCGCCCGGGCGGAGACGGTGATCGTCCTCCCCGGAGGAGTGAACTTGATGGCGTTGCTGAGCAAGTTGTCCAGCACCTGCCGCAAACGGTGCGGATTGCCATTCACTTTCGGCAAGGACGGGGGAAGGCGGAGGAGGATGTGAAGCCGTTTTTCTTCGGCAGTCGGCCGAGCCCCCAGAACGCAGGTTTCGATGAGGTCGCGAATGTCCACCGGCTCATGTGCGGACTTGTCAAACGTGCCCCGCTGCAACTGCAATACATCCGAGACCAGGGCGACCAGATCCTGGATACGACGATTGACGATCTGGAAAGCCCGTCTCTGACTCTCGTCGAGCATGCCGGCCAGATCGTCTTCCAGGATTTCGGTGTACCCGCGCACGAACGTCAAAGCATTCTTCATCTCGTGGGTCAGGTTCTCGATGAATTCGTCCTTCTGCTGGTCCCGGCGCAGGAGCTCGGTCAACGCTTGTTGGCGCTGTTCGATGAGGTGTTCCAGGTCGGCGTAGAGGTAAGCGTTTTCCAGAGCCTCGCCGTAGGTAGCAGCCACCGTCTCCACCCAGCGGCGCACCGGGGCCGGAAATGCCGCCTGCACTTGACTTTCGATGTTGATGGCCCCGACCACCTCACCTCGCGCCAACAAGGGAACGACCAGCTCCGAACGAATTTTAGGGAAAAAGGGGACAAAACGAGGATCCCTGGAAACATCTTCCGCGTACTGCGTTTGACCCGTCTGCAAGGCCGCGGAGACGAGTCCCCCCTCCAGTTCCTCAACCCAGCCAACCTTCAAGAGCGCATCTGCATACTCTTGCGCTCGTCCCCCAATCTCCAGAACCTCCGTCTGGTCGCTGTAGGGATTGAGGCGATAAATGACAATGTAATCCTCGACAAAATAGACTTCCAGCTCCTTCACCACGCGTCGGATGATCTGCCGGGGATTGTGGAGCGTCATGAGGTCGACGGCAAGGGTGTGGAGTCGTTCCAGGTCTTCGGCGCGGCGCAGAGCGGTGGTATGAACTCGCGCGTACTGAATGGCCAGGGCGATGTAACGCGCCAGGTTACGGGCATGAGCCACCTCATCCGCAGAAAAGGACCGATATGTCCGGCTCTCGCCCAGCAGGATCGCGCCTAGCGGCCGGTTGCCGCCGACAAGGGGAACGGCCAGCATGGAACGGGTGGGGAACATGTGGGCAATGGGCCGAGCGATGTAAGGACATGTGTCCACGTCCCGCACGTTCTCAGGTTCTCCGGTCTCCATGACGTGACGCGTAATCGAGGGGGTGTCCCGTGTGACATCCAGCTTCAGCCGTCGGTAGGTCTCGTGTAGCGGGTCGGAGGCAGCCGCGGGGACCAGCATGTCCCGTTCCCGATCATAAAGGACGATGTAGACCTCGGTGACGTCGAAGAAAGATTTGAGGGCGTTGGCAAAGCGGTGCAACATCTCGTCCAAGGGGATATTCGAGAGCAAGATCTCCGAAAGAGCTATAACCTGACGCAATTGTGCCGGCGTCATCGCCTGGTTGTCCATGCAATTCCTCCCTCAGGGCATTTCGTAGACCACCACCTTGGGAGATCCGGATGCCAGCCAGATCTCGTTGAGTTTTCCCCCCGGGTAAGCGCGGGCGATGAGTTCGATGAGGGAGCGTTCCTCCGGCGGGCCGATCACAACCCCGTGCCGGTCTGCGCAGACAGCCGCGGTTTCCTTCCAATGCCCTGGACGAATTTCCAGGGCCGGCCGCCCGTGGAGCAAAAACTGGAATTCTCGTTCTTTCAGGCTGTGAGAACCTCGTACATAACAGGTCAGTCGGTCCGGGAAAGATAACATGACCCGGGCCGCAAAATCGTTTAGCCCCGCGTGGGTAGAAACGCTTTGCCGGTACGTGGTCCAATTCTGCCAACCCACGCCGAGGAGGAGCAGGACGAGCAAGGACGACCACAGGACCGCCCCCTGTCGCTTCCACACCCGTTTCAGCACTTCGCCCAGCCAGACCATGCCCAGGCCAATGGCCAGAGCGTTGGCCGGGGTGAGCACAACCAACCGGGGCCAGAAGGGGGCGTCGGTCGTCAGGACCGAGCCGCCCACCAGGCCCAGAAGCCACCAGGTGCTGAGCAAGAAATTTCCGGGATGGCGCAGCTTGCCGGTGGCCACGCCAATTCCCAGGAGGAAGAAGGGGACAATCCAGGGATTCAACATCGGGTGCGTGTACCCGAACTGGGTGGACGTGTCGCCATAATACTGGTAAGTGAGAAACGTGCGCTGAACTTGCTCCAACAAGATCTCGCGCAAGGAGCCGGCCTGATACTTGTTCAACAGGTGGTGGTAGACGCCCGGATCGGTGACGAGCACGAACCGGGCTCGGGAGAAGTACAGGGAGCTGTGCTCGGCAATGACCAGAAGCATCGGGCCCAGGGCAAACAGGGCGCCCAGGAAGAGAGCCACGACCCCCTCCCGGTTCTCCTTGAGGAGTCCCCGGTGAAAGAGCGCCAGATAGATCAGGAAAAGTCCAATGACCGGGAGGATGACCCGGCCGGAGAAGTACATGTTGGCAGCCCCCATCGCGGTCATGCCGGCCAATGCCCAGTGGATGGGAGATCGACGGTGGTACCCTCGCAGGAGGAAGTACATACTCCAGACCACCCAGGGCACCGGGTCCATGTAGGAAGGAATCCGGCTGAAATGGATGTGGACCACATCCACCACCAGCGCGGCCAGCGCCCACAGCCCCACCCGCTGAATCCATCCTTCCTTTCCCAGAAAATACACACCCAGGAGGCTGAACATCCCCCCCATGACGGCGCTCATGCGCAGGCCGTATAGGGAATCTCCCCAGAGGCGCAGGCTCAGAGCCTCGGGGGCGTAGCCCCACATGGGAATAGTCGCCCACCCCAGGGAAAACCAGCCGGACGAGCGGCCGTTCAAGATCTCACGGGCCTGCAGGCCGACGGAAGCCATGTCCCCGTGGACCTTTAAGGGAAGCTCGGTGAGATGATAGAGGCGAAGCGCCAGGCCTACGCCGAGCAGGAGCAGGACGAGGAAGACCTCGCGCCAGGCCACGTGCAGACTCGGTCGGCGGATGGGCGCATAGGCCAACAGCAGCAGGAGCACGCTGCCCAGCCAGCCGACATACGTCACCGGATGTTCCCCCCAGAGAACGAACGTTCCTAAAGCGACGCCGTACAGGGCTGTGGCCAGGAGCAGGAGTCCGTATCGCCACCCTGCACCGTACCAAACGACCCGCACCGGGCTGGTCGGCCCGCGAAGGACGCGCACCCGCAACGTCGCACCGACCTCGGGAAGGTGCAAGGTGAAGGGGCCGCGCTCCTCTTCAGCTTGCAACCACCAGGGGAGGCCAAGCATCACCGCCTGCCAGACGAGGAAAATCGTCAGCAGGTCCAGGGCGATAGCCAGGCTAAATAGGGTATCGCGCAGGGGATCGACCGGCCCGGCCGTAGCGAAGAAGGCCGTCGCCCCACCGGCACTGATCAACGCCAGCACACTCAGTCCTACCTGCCGTCGCGAAGCGATGTATTTCTGAAACCGCGCCAAAGCTATCGGCTCTTTCCTATCCACATTTCCCTCGTATGGAGTTCAAGATGGTGGGACCTCGGCCTTTCTGCCCACGCAAACCAGGGACAACCCGGGCATTTGTGGCCATAGGGCCCGAACAGCAGTCTCAGCAGGCCGCAGCAAAGGTATCAGCATTTCGAACAACGCAATCTGCCAGGGAGGGATAGCGGTGTACCCCCTCAATCGTCCATCCACCCACCAGGCGACCAGGCCCAGGGTGTTCATCGGCCGGCAGAAGACCGGCGTAAACCCTGAACGACGGACACGGGTCAGCAGCATCTCTCGGCTATACCGTCGTCTGTGTCCCAACGCCCCGTCCATCCGGTTGAATACTCGCGGGGAAGCCGGCACGTAGATCAGCACGTGCCCCGGAGTATGTAAAAGAGCATACGCATGTCGCAAGGCCTGGACATCGTCCTCCAGGTGTTCCAGAACATTGATGAAAGCGACCGTGTCGAAACGATATCCGGCCAGTTCAGCAACCAGGCGCTGATGGGTCAGGTCCCCCTGGTAGAAGTGCACCTGGGGCCGGCCGGCCCAGCGTTGCGCCGCAATGGACAGGAACTCGTCCAGCACGTCCAGGCCTACGACCAGGGCCGCGTCCAGAAAAGCACCAATCATGCTGCCCGTACCACAGCCGGCGTCCAGCACCCGATTTCCGATGTACGCCCGAAACGGGGCCATAATCCAGCGGTGGTAGCGAGGGGTATGAGCCAAAAGCTCCAGACTCCGGTACAAGGCATCCGACCCGGAAACACGTTCCATGAGGTCTCTTCTCGTTTCTCATCCATCGTCACCCATCCTGGCAGCACCGAGCCGGAGACGCTCCTCCGTCCGCGTGCATCTTGGCAGCCGGTCTGGGCCTCAATCCACAAAGCGATATTTGACGAGCGTCCACAACGCGCGTAGTCCGTCCTTCCAGGGATGGATTTTCTTCCCCTCTTCGAAATCACGACCACTGTAGGAGATGGGGACCTCGAACACCCGATACCCCCGCTTGAGCACTTTGGCCGTCACTTCGGGCTCAAACTCGAACCCCCGAGCGTGCAGGGGAAGCCCCTGGATGACGTCCGCCCGGAACATCTTGTAGCAAGTTTCCATGTCTGTAAGAATTGTATCATACAATATGTTTGTCATCAAGTTCAGGAACTTGTTGCCCAGGTAGTGAAGAAAGAGGAAGGCACGATGGGGACCCAGGAATCGGGAGCCGTAGACCACGTCGGCTTTCCCTTCCAGGAGAGGGCGGAGGAGAACGCCGAACTCCCGAGGATCGTATTCCAGGTCAGCGTCCTGGATGACGACGTAATCCCCACGAGCGTGCTGAAGAGCCGTGCGAATGGCCGCCCCTTTGCCCTGGTTGCGTTCATGCGTCAGGATTGTAATGTCGGGGTATTGGTCTCCCAGGCGTTGCAGAATTTCCCGGGTACCGTCGGTGGACCCGTCATCGACCACGATGATTTCCTTTTCGACGTCGACCGGGGCCTCCACCGGGGCCTCTCGGACCCGCTCGACAATGGCCTCGATCGTCTGATGTTCGTTGTACGCCGGGATGATCACGGAAAGTTTCACCATAGCATGACTCTCTCCTGGTTCACGAAGTGAGAGCAAACGCGGTCACGGGCTGCCATGACAGCCCATTATACGCAGAGGCAGAAGCGTGTGAAAAATGCGGTCCGGCGGGAGAGCGCCATGAGCTCAGGCCGGGCAACATCTCCATTTGGTTCCATCCGGCCGACGAGAACCGAAACGGGGCGAGTCGGCTCATCCTTCCCGGACGTGGCTGGGAACGTTATCGAGAAGCCACGTCCAGGCGGGCCGATGCCGACCGCCCCTCGCTGGCGGGAGGGAGGCGTCCTCCTCCTGCACGTTCATGGCCACCGCGATCTCGTCGCAGCGATGAAATTTCGGACAGTACACACACTCGCTCCAAATCTTGGGGGAGAGGGCCCAGCGATCGACCACCTGGAAGCCCTGATGTTCGAAAAAAGAGCGACGCAACGTCAACGCAGCGACCTGACGGATCCCCAACTCGCGCGCCTTTTCCACGAGATGGCGGACCAGGCGGCTGCCGATGCCCTGGCCTGCCCGATCCGGCGCAACGGCCAGAGACCGGATCTCGGCCAGCTCCGCCGAGAGCAAGGAGAGCGCGCCGCAGGCAACGACGCGGCCGTCGGCCTCAGCAACAAGCCAATCTTTCAACGTGCGTCGCACCTCTCTTTCGCTGCGCGGGAGCATCAAGTTCTCGGCCGCATAGGCGTTGACCAGGGCTGTGATCGCTGAGACATCTTCTTCTCGCGCCGATCGGATATGGACCGGCGCTGCTTCGCCCGGGCTCATCATAAAACCTCCTTCAGGACGGCCGCGAACACATCAACGGCCTGATCGATTTCCTCCTCGCTGATGATCAAAGGAGGCACCATGCGGATGACCCGCGGTCCGGCGTTGATGACGAGCAACCCATGGGCCGGGGCCTGCTTCACAATGGGCGTAACATCCCGATCGAACTCGATGCCCACCATCAACCCGCGGCCCCGCACGTCCACCATGTGAGGCAGGGAGAGGTCGCGCAGCCGGGCCATGAGGTGGGCGCCGCGGGCCTGTACTTGAGCCAGAAATTCCGGTTCGGCCAGGCGAGACACCACGTACTCGGCCACCGCGCTGACCACGGCGCCGCCGCCAAAGGTCGTCGCGTGATCTCCGGGAGCCAGAGTGTCTGCCACGGCCTGCGTGACCAGGGTCGCGCCCATGGGCAACCCCCCGGCCAGGGGTTTGGCTATCGTCAAGATGTCGGGTTGGACTCCATATTGTTCATACGCCCAGAGCGTTCCGGTGCGCCCCAGCCCACACTGAACCTCGTCGAAGATCAGCAGGGCGTCCACGGCCCGGGTTGCTTCCCGCAGAGTGCGCAGAAACTCCACGTTAGCCGGCCGAATTCCCCCTTCCCCCTGGACAGGTTCGACAATAACCGCACAAACGTCGGTGTCGATAGCCGCACGCGCCGCGTCAGGGTCGTTGTAGGGGACGATGCGAACGTCAGGCATCAGGGGGCGGAACGGATCCTGATAGTGAGGCCGCGGCGTGAGCGCCAATGCGCCCATAGTACGGCCGTGGAAGGCTCCCTCGAAGGCAATTATGGTCGTCTTGCCCTCACCGTGGCGCACATACGCGTACTTGCGGGCAAACTTGATCGCGGCCTCGTTTGCTTCAGCCCCGGAATTGGCGTAGAACACTTTGTCCGCGAAGGAATGCTCGCACAGGAGCCGCCCCAGGCGCGCTTGCGGCGCGGTGTGGTAGAGGTTGGAGACGTGGATGAGTTTCTGCGCCTGCTCTGCCATGATGCGCGGAATTTCAGGATCGCCATATCCCAGAGCGTTGACGGCGATGCCTGCAACCAGGTCCAGGTAACGATTCCCCTCCGTGTCGTAGAGCCACACCCCTTCCCCGCGCTCGAAGACCACAGGCGGACGTCTGTACACTCCCAGAATGTAGGTCTGTTCCCACGCCATGATCTGTGCTGCATCCATCATCTTCCCTCCCTTGAGTTGTGATGTTCGTCCTTATGCCCGCACAACGGCCGTCCCTTCCCCCCGGCGCACGCCCTCCAGGTTGGTAATCACGGCCTGTCCAACGCCGCGTTCGACCGCACGAACAGCGGAACGCAGTTTGGGAATCATGCCTCCTTGAATGAAGCCCTGCACAATCCACCGCTCTGCCTCAGGGACGGTAATGGCCCGTAGAGGACGTCCTGCAATGAGCACGCCGGGGACGTCGCTGATGAAGTAGAGCCGCTCGGCCCGCAGGGCGACGGCCACAGCCTGGGCGACATGATCCGCGTTGACGTTGTAGGTGAGCCCGTCGTAACCTACGGAGATGGGAGAGATGACGGGGACAAGGTGTGCCTCGAGCAAAGTGTAGATGAGCTCCGGTGACACGCCCCTCACATCCCCCACGCGTCCCAGATCCCCCTCGGGGTGCTGCATCGGGTCCACTCGAATCAGGCCCGCGTCCACGCCGCTGATGCCCACGGCCTGGATGTCGGCCCGCAGCAACAAGGCCACGAGGCGCTTGTTTACCAGGCCCGAAAGCACGGCTTCAGCCACTTCCAGAGACGCCTCGTCTGTGACTCGAAGTCCTTCCACATAGGCGGCCTCCAGCCCCAGACGCTCCTGCCATTGCTGAATAGTCTTGCCTCCCCCGTGCACCAGAACGACCCGATGGTCCCGATTCAGGACCTGAACCGCCTGGGGCAAGCGCTCTAAGAACTCAGGGTCATCCAACTGCCGCCCGCCGATCTTCAGGACGTAGACGTTCGTCGCTTCGATGGGGCTCCCCGTGATGATCGTCTCCTGCATGGTCTCTTTCCCTCCCTACAGGCCGGTTTCCAACCCGGCCGTCTCCACCAATCCCAGGGCGATGTTCATGTTCTGGACAGCCTGCCCCGACGCGCCCTTGATCAGGTTGTCGATGCTGCTGGTAATGATCCAGCGACGCGCGTCGACAGGAGTGAGCCCGATGACACAACGGTTGCTGTATTGGCTATGGCGCAGGGTGGCGACCTGCCCCAGCGGCAGCACGTGGACAAAAGGTTCGTGAGCGTAATGAACCTGGTACACCTCCCATACCTGCTCCGGACGAGTGTCCTGGGCCAGGGTGACGTAGATCGTCGATAGAATGCCGCGACTTACCGGCAGCAAATGAGGAGCGAAGAGGATGTCCGGCGTCCCGGGCCCCTGCCAGGCCTCCCCCAGCACCCGTTCCATCTCCGCGATGTGCCGATGCTGACGTCCAATGGCGTAGGGACTCAGGTTCTCGTTGGCTTCGACGAAGTGGGTGTTGAGTTTGGGCTTACGGCCCGCGCCGGAGACTCCGGACTTGCTGTCCACGATGATCGGGGCAGAGAGGAGGCCCGTACGCGCCAGGGGATAGAGGGCCAGGTTGACGGAGGTCGGGTAGCAGCCGGGGTTGGCGATCAGTCGGGCCCCGCGAACACGCTCCCGGTAGACCTCCGGCAGTCCATACACGGCCTTCGTCAACAGCTCGGGCTCCTGGTGGGGGTGACCGTACCATCGTTCGTAGAGGGCAGGCGTAGGCAAACGGAAGTCCGCGCTCAAGTCGATGACATAACACCCGGCATCGTAAGCACGACGCACGGCCGCCATAGAGGCGCCGTGGGGCAGGCAGAGGAAGACTACGTCTTCTCTGTGGAGCGAGACTTCTTGCCAGGAGAGCAACCGGGTCTCGACGGTGGTTGGGTACACCTCTGCCAGCCGTTGTCCGGCATGGGTTTCCGAGGTCAGCCAGGCCAGCTCCACGTCCGGGTGAGAGGACAACAAGCGAATCAACTCCAACCCGGTATACCCGGTCGCACCGACAATCCCCACTCGAACCATCTCGTTACCCCTTTCTACGCTCTTGTTCTGCTGGAGCCTATTGTCAGATTCTTCTCAACGGGCCGGCAAAGGCCATGCCTTCCCTTCTCCTTCGCCCTGTCCCTCGCTGAGCCATACAGACCACAGATGCTCCCTGGGGGGTGAAAAGAAAACCCCCTCCGTCTGGAGGGGGTGTTGGTGATTTCGTCATGGAACGAACCCGCGTACACTCCGCCAGACGTCAAGCGTCCGGAATCCTCCGCGGGCTCCTAGGGGCGGGTTGCGCCACACACTTGGGTTGCGTCATGATCACTTCACCGGTTGCCGAAAGGCTTTTCAAAGTGTCTCCTGCGCTTAATCAGCACGCCTCAGGGTCAGAAAACTCATTGGATGCTCGCTACCGCACGCACCCTTTCCAGAAGTGTACACATTTATCCCGTTCTGTCAAATGAACGCTCGGACGGGGAGTGAGGTGAGCCCCCGGAGGACGCAGGCTCCAACGGGCGACCGGACGATGCTCCAGTGCGCAAGTTCGTTGAAGCCCAAGGAATCCCGGGGCGACAAACGAGGGCCCTCCACGCCCGCTGCGATCGTTCACTCCTTCTTCTCTTTCTTCAAACCGGCCCGGGAGCGCAAGCCCTCAAACTCCTCCTGAGAACGCTCCTTCGTTCCCAGCCAGGCAGCCAGGACCCGCCGCAGCCCACGCCGCCAGGCCGATCGAGCTCGATGGAAGGGGTACCAGGCCTGGTGCCACCAGCGCTGCCAGCGGGGCAACAGAGGAATCGGTGGTCCCCACTGGATGAGGGCCGCGGCCCAGGTCAGCCCGGCCCCGAACCCCACCAGCACCACATGGTCGCCCTGCTTGAGTCGGCCCGTCTCCACCGCCTCTGTCAGGGCCATAGGAATGGAAGCTGTGGACGTATTCCCATATCGTTCCAGGTTCACAAACACCTTTTCCCGGGGGAATTTGAGCTGTCTGACGACGGAAGACTCGATGATGCGCACATTGGCCTGATGGGGTACGATAAGTTCCACATCGTCCAGGGTCAATCCTGCTTTTTCCACCACCTGACGGGTGGCATTGGCCATCACGCGCGTGGCGAAACGGAAAACCGCCTTCCCGTCCATCTTAATGTAATGATCGCCGCGACGCACCGTCTCCACACTGGCCGGAAGACGACTGCCTCCTGCGGGCAAGGTCAGCAGGCCGGCCCCGGAGCCATCCGCCCCCAAAACCGAGGCCAGAAACCCTCCCGGCTCTTCCCGTCCCTGCAGGATGACCGCGCCGGCCCCATCCCCAAACAGCACACACGTGTTCCGGTCCGACCAGTCGACCAGTCGCGAGAGTGTTTCCGCGCCGATGACCATGACCGTGTTCGCCTGGCCACTGACGATAAGGCCGTGAGCCATGGCCATGCCGTACACGAACCCGGAACAGGCGGCACTCAGGTCGTAAGCGCCCGCGTTTGTGGCGCCAATGGCGTCCTGAACGATGCAGGCGGTAGCCGGAAAAAGGTGATCGGGCGAGGATGTGGCCAGGATGATCATGTCCAGGGCGGTTGGTGGCAGCCCGGCCCTTTCCAGCGCCGCGCGTGCGGCGCGCGCAGCCAGGGTTGATGAGGACTCTTGAGGGTTATCCACAAGATGCCGTTCTCGGATGCCCGTCCGACTGCGTATCCAGGCATCGTTCGTCTCGACAATCTTCGCCAGGTCCTCGTTGGTCACAACGTGTTCAGGGGTGTACATGCCCCAGCCCACGATATGAGAATAGCGAGCCATACGTCCCTCCTCCATCTCGCATGTCGACCGCAATACGCTGTTGTACCCCAGTTAAGTGGGGAGGTCAAGTCCTCGTGCCGGAATAGTTGCACGTGTCGAAGGAATGCCGGGCGTCGTCGGCCAGGGGTGGGGAAAGATCGCGACCTGATCAGACACTATTTCTCTTGGCGTGAACCATCGCTCTCGTCCCAGGCACATCCTAAAAAGGGAATACACGTCAGCAGCTCGATGGATGCGCCTCCATCTGACCGGGAATTAAAAAGGACGCGGGACAAAGGTGATGATGAAGAGAAGAACAGCCAGGACGAAAACAACCTGCCGTTTCCGGTCCAAGGGGGTAATGTCATTAAGCGGAGGGGGATGGTTGACCCCTACCAGGCCCACGAACGCGGCCCAGAAAAACCACCCTTCCCACAGCGTCAGGCCCAGGAAGATCATGCTGACAAACATTGCCCAGGCCACATAACGGAACCGGGCTCCGAACATCCCGTACGCCACATGTCCACCGTCCAACTGGCCGATGGGCAGCAAATTCATGGCTGTAACCCACAACCCAATGTAAGCGGCAAAGGCGATGGGGTGTATTCCGGTCACGGTGCCGGGGCGCAGCAAAGCGGCGGCCCAACGCATCAACAATGGCAGGTGGGAGAGCTGAATGCCCGACACATTCGAGGCGGGGAGGGTCAGCCCCAGGGTGAGGAAGGGCAAGGCGACGATAAAGCCGGCAACCGGTCCGGCCAGTCCCACATCGAAAAGGGCCTTGCGGTCTTCCACAGGAGAGCGTAATTGAATGAACGCCCCGAACGTTCCCAAGCCGAAGGGAACCGGGATGAAGTAAGGGGGGGTCACATCCACCCCGTGGTGCCGCGCCATGAAGTAGTGTCCCAGCTCGTGAATGCCCAAAATGCTCAGCAGGGCAATCGCGAAGGGCAAGCCGGACAACAGGCGGACCGGGCTCAACCATTCCCACGCGGATGTGGGCGGATGGCTGAGAAAGCTTCCCGCCCACACGGTCGTCCCCAGGGTCGCCAGGAACAGGAGAACATTCAGTGTTGGGTTCACCGGCTTCGGTTGAACCACTCCAGGAGCAAGGATGACCACATCCCGTCCTTGCAAACGGCGCAGCATAGGCGTGTACCCTTCCCGCTCGCACCGGTGTCGGATAAGCGGAAACACGTCTTCCGCGTCCTGACGCAAGTGGCCAAAGAGCATGATGACATTCCCCTCATGGCGGACGAATTCCGTCACGAAGACATCCTCCAGAAGGAGTTGCAGCCGCTCTGCAGGGGCCGACACCGGCGTTTGCCACAAACGCAAGAAAGGAAGCAGGGAACGGTACATGATTATTTGACCTGTATGTCGTAATCCAGGGGGACAAACTGGATCCACGTCCGGCCCGGCTTGAAGGGGAAGGGATGACCGTTCATGTCCAGATACTCTGTCATCTGGAAACGATGATTGTGTCGCCAGCGGGCCCGGTACATCTTGCCGTCCCGGAAAATCCAGGCTTCTCCTTCACCGTCCAGGTAAATGCGAATGCCTCGTGAGCCCAGTGTGTCCTCAATCATATCGGTGTTCTCGTGGCGAGCAAAATGAATGATCACGTTGCTAACGGCAATGATCCGATTGTCCTTCCTGTCCACGTGGGGCTGTCCCCGCACATACCGCTCGTACAGTCCGGTTTTGGCGTTATAGCGCCAGGTCACACTACAGCACGCGGGGTAAGGAATGTGCACTTCCACACCGCTGACCCCGCCCACGGGAGGCGTGGCCTGGAAGTAGAAACCCCGCAGGTGAACGGGCTTCTCCCAGCCATGGGCCCGCAAGTACTCTCGCACTTTACGCAAATTGACAGACTTCCTGCCCCGCCAGTCATACTCGTTGTGCGTCGTGAAGATACTGGGATGATAAAACTCGTCCAGATCGATGAAATCCTCACCGGCCTGCCGGGCCTGGGCCAGACGGTAGCGGATGCCGTCGCTGGCTCCAGAGTGAACCAATGCTGCATGATATTCCCGGGCCAGGGCGATGCTCACCAGGCGAGCGCTGCGGACCGGCCATACCTTGACCGGATCCCGGCTGAGAAAGACGGCCGTGATGCGCGTCATGAAGGGGTGAATCTTCTTGGGCTGCCGTGGGTCCATCTGGCTGTCGACCAGTTCCTCGTAGATCACGTCGGCCTGGTTCAGACCGATCTGGGGCCGGATGCTCGGATCATTGCCGATGCGGACGTGAATGGGACGACGTCGCAGGACAGCAGGATTGGGCACAACCAGGCCCGTTAGGGGATTCACGTTGTCCGGACGGCTCGGCAAAGGAGCCAGAGTCGGCGTCGGGGAAACCGCCGGTGTGGGGGTCACCATTGGTGTGGCTGTCGAAGTCGGTGTTGGCGTAGCCGTGGGAGCCGATGTCGGTGTGGCCGTGGCCACGATAATCGTCGGTTGGTGGACCACGGCTGTGGATGCAGGCGTTATCGCGGCCGGCGTGGGTGTTTTGGTCGGTGTGGGCGTCGGCGCCGGCTGGGATTGGCATCCAACCGTGGCCAACGCCAGGGCAAGGATCGTCAGGCTGCCGAGCAGCAAGCCGATGGAGATGTGAACGCGTCTTGCCATCATGCTTTTCCCTCTCTCACTTCGAAATGTCCGACCGGAAGGGCTCGGAATCCGGCGTCGTCTTTTTCGTCCTCCCTCTCACCTTCCCGTTTCCCGGGCCCTAGCTCCGGCTATTCTAATAGACGGCCGTCGGCCCTCCAGGTTCCCCGAGGGGACAACGCGACGGGTCGGAAGCCCCCGCCGGACGATTGCATTATACATGCTCCCAGAGCGGAGGCCGAACCCGGAGAAGGCCTTTGGCCGAGATGTCGGCTGCAGGTACAATGAGGCCCGAAGGACGCTGCCCAGGCTTCCCGGGGGCCTGACTGAAAACCCCGCGAGCACCACGAAACCGAGGAGGCGAGCATGGCCATCCGCCGAAGGCGACGCAAAGATTGGACCTGGCTATGGCTTTTCCTGCTGGCCCTGATCGTGCGCTTCCCTTTCCTGCATCTGACCCGCGTTCTGCAAACCGAGGGAACCACTTATGTAACGCTGGCTCACAACTTGCTGACAGGCCACGGTTATGTGGGTATTCTGGGGGAACGAGAACTGGTCATGGTTTCCATCTTCCCTCACCTCATCGCAGGACTGGGCCTCCTTACCGGAGATCTCATCAGTGCCGGTCGGATCCTGGCCCTGCTTACCAGCGCCGCGCTTGTCATTCCGGTCACCTTGCTGGCCCGTGAGATGTTCTGGGGACGAGCCGGGCTTTGGGCCGGCCTGCTGGTGGCTTTCCACCCCTATCTGGCCGAATACGCCCCTCTGGTGCGGGTAGAATCCCCCTTCCTTTTCGTCTGGATGTTTGGCATCTACGCGACTTGGCGGGCCGCCAAAAAGGGGCCGCGAACTCGCTGGACCTGGGCCGTGCCGGTGTTCTTCGGGCTGGCCTATCTCTTGAAAAGTGAGGGCGCGGTTTACTTTGCTCTCAGCATGATGATCCTGATCGTCGCCTGGTGGCGACGCTTTTCCTGGCCGACTTGGGTCTCTACCGCGGTCTTGCAGGGCCTGATTTTTGTGCTTCTGGCGCTCCCCATGATTCTCTGGTTGAGCACGCAAACAGGCCGTCTGACGTTCGAGACCAAAGGCATCGTCAATTACGGCATCGCGGCCCGCATTGCTCGGGGCATGGATTATTATCATGCGGCCTACGGCCTGGGGCCGGAGGGCACCCCGGCCGGTCCTTTGCTGGACCGAAATCGTCTGGTCCTCGGCGGCATCGGCCCCAAGCGGCCAGCGCTGGAACGTCCTGCGTATCGGGCCGCCATGGTTCGAGTGCTGAGAGATGAGTGGCATCTCCTCCAATGGCCTTTGCTGGGCCGGTTCTGGATTCTCTTCGCCGTAGTCGGGTTCATCTCTGCCTTCGCCCGCGGCTACTGGCGTGAGGTCTTCTTTCCCCTGTGGTACCTTATTCCGGCGCTGTTGGGCGTAGCAACCATCCTCTTCGTGTGGACGCGCTACCTGCTTCCGGTGATCCCCCTCGCCGCTCTGTGGATCTCTTACGGAATCGAAATCTTGCTGGAGGTGTTCATCACGGCCATTGCCCAATCTCCCCGACGGGCCTGGCGGTTGCACACGCTTCTCGGCCTTGGCATGGTGGCCGGCTTGATCTTGACGCACCCTTACGTCCCGGTCGTGCGCGCCCACTGGAAGCACGTCCCTGATCTGGAACAGCAGGCCGCCGGACAATGGCTGCGGCGACACGATCCCAGACCGGAGAAGCGCATTATGTCCACCACCAGCCAAGTTCCCTTCTACGCCGGGGGCATCCACGTCCCCATGCCCGTGGACGATCCGGCGCGCATTCCGGCCTATGTTCAACTGCGACAGGTGAACTATGTCGTCATCAGCGAGGTCAAGGATAGAAGCCGCCCGGTGCGAGTCTGGCTGGACCCCAAACGCGTGCCCGCGGGCTGGTCGTTGATCTACGATGGGGGATCCCAGGGGCGGAAGATACGGATCTACCGGGTACCGGTAAAAGATTGCGGCTGCGGCGGCTAGCCCTGCAGGGAGAGATGGCCGGCCGGTCCCTCGACGATGCGGCCTACGACCGCTGCCGCGGGGGTATGACGGGCTTCCAGAGCCGATATCAGGGTCTGGACTTTCTCCGGAGCCACGGCCATAAGCAATCCTCCGGACGTTTGGGCGTCGCACAGGAGCATTTCTAGCGGCCGCGGAAAACCCGCCGGCAGGTGCAGGTAATGATGGCCCAACAGGTAGACTCGATTCGCACGGCTTCCCCCCGGGAAGATGTCCTCCTCTGCGTAAGTCCAGGCCGCGTCGAGAATGGGCACCTCCCGGGCATAGACATCAGCAGCGACATTGCTGGCCAGAAGCATCTCGTGCAGGTGCCCCAACAAGCCGTAACCGGTAATGTCGGTGCAGGCATGAACGCCCACCTCCAGCATGGCCTCCATGGCATCTCGGTTCAGGGCCGCCATAATAGCCACCGCCTCTCGGACATGAGCAGGCGCGGCCCGGCCTTGCTTGAGAGCCGTGGTCAGCGTGCCCATGCCCAGAGGCTTGGTCAGCAGTAGATAGTCCCCGGGTCGCGCGCCCACATTCGTCACAATTCGCTGCGGATGGACAACGCCGGTCACGGCCAGGCCATACTTGGGTTCCTCATCCTCGATCGTGTGTCCCCCCACGATGGCCACTCCGGCCTCCGCGGCCTTCTCGGCCGCTCCTTGCAAAATACGCACCATGACGTCGAGCGGGATTTTCCCGATGGGGAAGGCCAGGATGTTCAAGGCCACGATGGGCCGGGCGCCCATGGCATAAAGGTCACTCAGAGCGTTGGCCGCGGCAATGCGCCCGTAGTCGTAGGCATCGTCAACTACGGGTGTGAACACGTCCACGCTCTGGGCGATGGCCATCTCAGGCGAGAGACGGTATACGCCGGCATCGTCAGGCAACGCCGTGCCCACAAGCACCTGTGGATTGTCCATGAGCGGCAGTTGATGCAGCACCTGCATCAGGTCCGAAATGTGGACCTTACTGGCTCAACCGGCGCAGTGAACCCATTCGGTCAGGCGAATGTCTTCCACGGTCGAATCCCTCGACAGAAAATCACGCCTTGCAAAGAACGGACGCCTTGGGCGTTCCCCCAAACGGCATTGGACAGCAACACCAGGTTAGGATATGATAGGCGCGTAAACTCCGCAAATCTCACGGAAGCTCGGACGGGAGCCTGAGGGGGCTTCCGTCGTGAGGGAATGACGATCATGCGACATATCGCTCAGCGCCTTCATGCCTTGCAGGAATCCAGTATTCGTGAGATGACGCGCCTGGCTCTTCGCTACGATGCCATCAACCTCTCCCAGGGACTTCCCGACTTTTCAGCCCCGGAGGAGGTCAAAGAGGCCGCCGCTCGCGCTATCCTCGAAGATAACAACCAGTATTCTATCACCTGGGGCCTGCCGGAGACTCGACAAGCCGTCGCCGAGAAAATGGCCTCCCTCTACGGCCTCTCCGTCGACCCTGAACGCGATGTCACCATCACCTGTGGTGTTAGTGAGGCCATCGTGGACGCGGTCCTGGCCACCGTCGACCCGGGGGATGAGGTCATCATCATGGAGCCCTTCCACGAAAACTACGTCCCCGCGGTCCGTTTCGCCGGCGGGGTGCCTCAGTTCGTCACCCTCTCTCCTCCCGACTTCCGCCTGAACCCGGACGAACTGCGGAAAGTATTTGGCCCACGCACTCGCGCTCTTATCATCAATACCCCCCATAACCCCACCGGCCACGTGTTTACCCGGGAAGAGCTGACTTTGATCGGCGAGCTGGCCACAGAATGGGACACCATCATCATCTCGGATGAAATTTACGAGCACATTCTCTACGATGGACGAACTCATGTTCCTCCTATGACCCTGCCCGGCCTGGCCGAACGAGTCATCACCCTGGGCGGATTGTCGAAGACGTACGCGGTCACGGGATGGCGTTTGGGATATGCGGTCGTATTGAACGAGGCAATCGGGCGGGCCCTGCGCACGGTGCACGACTACGCCACCATTTGTGCGCCCACTCCCCTGCAAAAAGCTGCGGTCGCAGCCCTTCACCTGCCTGCTGAATACTACAAGCAACAGATCCGGGCCTATACTCACCGACGGGCGCTCATCATGGAAGCCTTGCAAAGAGCTGGGTTCCAGGCCCGCCCTCCGGAAGGCGCATATTACGTGCTGGCGGACTTCGGGGCCCTGGGTTGGAAAGGGGATGACGTCGCGTTTGCCCATTGGTTGACAAAAGAGGTGGGCGTCGCGGTGGTCCCCGGCTCCGCGTTCTACGAACACACAGCTCTCGGCCGCACTCAGGTGCGCTTTGCCTTTGCCAAACAACCGGCCACTCTGAAGGAGGCCGGTCGACGTCTGTTGCGGGTTCGCGAACGCATGCGTGAGGCCTCCCATGGATCTGGATAGTTTGATGAAACGCATGGCCCTCCTCCATAAATCCTTCGACAAGATCTTCGGTGGAAGGGCCGAGGTGAGCGTCATGGCTCCCGGACGTGTGGTTTTGCTGGGAGGACATACTGATTACAACCGGGGTTGTGTCCTGTCCCTGGCCATTGATCTGAACACCATCCTCATTACACGCCGGCGCGCGGATACCCAGGTCGTTCTTCACTCATTGAACACGCGCAAGACCACGCGCTTCTTCTTGTCAGAGTTACGTCCAGGCAGCAGCCCTCTTTGGGAAAAAACGTTACAAGGGGGTGCTTGGGCCCTCCAGAAGGCCGGATACGCGTTGAAGGGAATAGAGGGTGTTTTCCACGGCACATTGCCCCTGGACGCGGGTCTGGGAGCGTCCACGACTATGGCGGTGGCCCTGGCCTGGGCCTGGAATGTCCAGGATGATCTGGGAATTTCACGACCCGAGCTGGCCCGTCTGTGCTGGAACGCGGAATCACAGTTTGTGGGAAGTCCGGTGAGCGAAGTGGACGCGTTCACGGCCACTTTAGGAAGAGACCGACAGCTCCTGTGTGTGGATTGCCGTGCTGAATCGGTTTCATATTGGCCCCTCCCGCCCACGGCCCGTGTGGTCGTGTGTGACACCGGCGTCCGTCGCACCCAGGTACAGACCATCTCCTTGCTCCGTCGTCGGGAGTGCGAATCGGCCACAGGAAAACTACAAGGCCACGTTCCTTCAATCCATTCCCTGCGAGATGTGACGCCACAAGACCTGATTCACTACCGTCAGTTTTTGCCTTCCGATCTCTACCGGCGGGTTCTACACGTGGTGACAGAACATCAGCGCGTTCTCCAGGCCACACAAGCCCTCGTTGCTGGCGACCTGGACGCTCTGGGACGTCTGATGAATACATCTCATCGCAGCTTACGGGACGATTACGAGATTTCCTCGCCGGAATTAGACGCCATGTGGTTGGCAGCCAATGAGGTCCCCGGATGTTATGGGGCCTGTATGACAGGCACCGGGTTGGGAGGCAATGTGGTCGCTCTGGTGAATAGACGGGCCCTGCGACGGTTCGAGGCGCATGTGGTCGAACGATATCGAGAGTTGACCGGCAAGGAGGCCACTGTACGGCCGGTCCGCGCGGCTGACGGCGTGATGACCCTTTGAAGGCCACGTCGGCGAAGGGAGAAACCAAGAGGATCCGGAAGATGCCCCGATATCGAGCGGATATCGTGATCTGCGGCGCTGGCATTGCCGGCCTGGCTGCCGCCTACTTCCTCAGTGTCCACCATCACTTGCAGGATGTGGTGCTCGTGGACCCTTTGCCTCCCCTGAGCCTGACGAGCGACAAGTCCACAGAGGCCTACCGGAACTGGTGGCCCGGCCCCGATGCCAGCATGGTGGCATTCATGAACCGGAGTATCGATCTCCTGGAAACGCTGGCCGAGCACACGCACAACCGTTTCTTGCTCAACCGCCGGGGATACGTGTATGCCACAGCGCGAGAGGATATCGCCGATCGTCTGGTGGCCGCGGCCGAGCGCGCCGCGGCTCTGGGCGCCGGCCCGGTGCGTGTCCACACTTCCCCTCATTCTGGCTATCTTCCTTCACCCGCGGAAGGCGACCATCAGGCGCCGACCGGTGTGGATCTCATCACCCACCCTCAACTTCTACGAACATATTTTCCTTACCTGAACCCGGCCATCCGCCTCTTAGTACATGTCCGCCGGGCCGGCTGGTTGAGCGCTCAGCAACTGGGCATGTATCTGTTGGAAAGGGCCCGCGCCCACGGTGTCCGCCTGCTCTCGGGAGAGGTCATCGGGGTGGAACAGCGGGCCGGCCGGGTGAGCACCGTGTGGGTACGGGGAAAGTCGGGAGAGCAGAGCGTGGAGACGGGAGTTTTCATCGACGCGGCCGGCCCCTTCGTGGGCCGAGTAGCATCGCTAATGGGTGTCCATTTGCCTATCCTGCACGAACGGCATGCCAAGGTGGCTTTCAATGATTATTTGCACCGGGTCCCTCGAGACGCGCCTCTTCTGGTCTGGGCCGACCCTCAACGACTGCCCTGGACGGAAGAGGAACGAGAATTTATCGTCGAGGAGGGCCAGGAAGACCTCCTGCGCCTCTTTCCCTCGGGCGCCCACCTGCGTCCGGAGGGCGCCGGGGCGAATCCGACCCTGTTGATGTTGTGGGCCTACGAGACCCGGCCGGTCGAGCCGGCCTTTCCGCCCTCCTTCGACCCCCTCTTTCCGGAGATCGTGTTGCGAGGTCTCTCGACAATGGTTCCTCGCCTGGAGGACTACTGGGAGCGCGCGACCCGTCCGCGCGTGGACGGCGGTTATTACACCAAGACGCCGGAGAACCTGCCTCTAATCGGTCCCCTGGGCGTGGAAGGCGCGTACGTCAGCGGGGCCTTCTCCGGATTCGGCA
The DNA here is from genome assembly GCA_964487375.1 of uncultured Anaerolineae bacterium. Lineage (GTDB taxonomy): Bacteria > Chloroflexota > Anaerolineae > JAADDB01 > JAADDB01 > JAADDB01. The sequence continues at coordinate 106,044 of CAZAQA010000006.1, forward strand.
TCATGGCTTCCCTGGCCGCGGGGGAACTGCTGGCTGCACACGTCACGGGAACGGCCCTGCCGGACTATGCGCCTGCATTTTCGCCCCGCCGTTACACGGATCCTCATGTGTACCCATTGCTCCCTCGCTGGACCGAGAGCTGGCAATTATAGGGGAAGGGCGCCGAAACAACACAGGCTTCGACGCCCTTATCACGCATGGAAAAGGGGGAGATGCCCCCTGTGTGCACTTTATGATCCCGTGCCCAGGCGTTTCCGGGCTTCCTCCGTCAGTGCCGGGACGATCTTGAAGAGGTCGTCCACGACGCCGTAGTCCGCGATCTGGAAAATGGGCGCTTCAGGATCCTTGTTGATGGCAACGATGATCTTGGACTCGCGCATGCCCGCCTGGTGCTGGATGGCGCCGGAAATACCGCAGGCAATGTAGACGTCAGGGCGCACGGTTTTGCCGGTCTGCCCCACCTGATGATCGTAGGAAATCCACCCCGCGTCCACCGCCGCGCGGGAAGCGCCGACAGCCGCTCCCAACACTGCTGCCAGCTCGCGAATGGGCTCGAACCCCTCGGGCCCCTTGACGCCACGCCCCCCAGAGACAATGATGCGAGCGTCTGTCAGACTGACTTCGCCAGCGCCGGTTTCTTCGAACTTCTCCACCCGGGACCGAATGTCCTCTTCTGCCATGACCGCTCCCTTGCGGATGATCTCGCCGGTACGGGAGGCATCTGCTTCCGGCATAGGGGTGGAGCGGGGCCGCAACGAGATCACTGCCGGCGTTGTCGCTATCTCCAGGGTGGCCACCATGTTGCCGGAGTACACGGGCCGAACGGCGACGACCTTGCCCGCCTCGATGCGCACATCCATAACATCGGGGGCCAGACCCAGGTCCGCGCTGCAGGCGTAGTAAGCGCTCAAGTCACGGCCACGCGTTGTCCCCGGAAAGAGAACCAGTGCCGGATTTTCGGTCGATGTGGCATCGCGCATGGCCACTGCGTAGGGCTGGAAGCGAAAATCCGCGTAGATGGGATCATCGTACAGCAGCACCGCGTCCGCGCCATACTGAATAGCCTGTTGCGCCACCTCTTCGACACCCTCTCCCATCACGACGGCCGCCACCCGGTCGGCCAGCTTCCGGGCCTTGCCAATCGTCTCCCATGACGTGGGCTGCACCCGCCCTCGATGATGGTCGATGTACACGAGTACACTCATGGTTTTTCTCTCCTCATTTTTGGACTTCTCTGTGCGTCTCCTCAGAGGACCTTTTCCTCATTCATCAAACTATACAGCAATTTGGCCGCGATCTCTTGGGGCGTCTCGCCTTCGATGATCTTCACCTGGCGTTTCTTGGACTCCGGTTTCACCAGAGAAGTCCACCGAACTTTGGCCCCGTGAGCACCCACCTGCCCGGTGTCGATGCCGAGATCACTCGCGCTCAGGACGGGAATCTTGGCCCGAGAGGCCTTACGAATACGAATGAACGTGGGATAGCGAGGCTCGTTGATCTCCTTGACAACAGAGACAACGGCGGGCAGGGAAGCCGTGACCGTCTCCCGGCCTTCTTCCAGGAGCCGCTCGACCGTGATCGCATTCTCGGAGACGTCCACAATTTTCGCCACTTGCGTCAGCAGGGAAATCCCCAACTTGCAGGCCAAACCTTGAGCCACTGCACCGGCATTGCCGTCTACCGACATCTTCCCGGTAAGCACGATATCGGCACCCATCTCATGCTCTACCCCTTTGGCCAGGATAAGGGCAGTCCCCCACACGTCGCTGTCCACGAAAGCGGGATCCCACAGCCGGACGGCGCGGTCACAGCCCATGGCCAGTGCGGATTTCAGGGCCTCGTTCACAGCGTCGGGCCCCATGCTCATGGCAACCGTTTCCCCGCCGAACCGTTCCTTCAGCCGAATGCCCTCCTCCACCGCGTACTCGTCCCATGGGTTGAGCACCCTGGTGACGCCTTCGTTGCCGGCCAGGGCCTGTTCCGGAGTGATCTTGGGCAATTCGGCGGTATCGGGTGTTTGTTTGAGACAGACGATGTATTTCAAGGTGCACCTCCTGAGTCAAGATTCAGGTACTGGGCATCAGGCCGCAAGTTCCACGGACTGATGCCTGATACCTCATATCCGACACACGTTCTGTCCGTGTTCAGACCTGGTTAGGCCTCACGAGTCCACTCGTCGAAATCATAAGCGGGCAGCTCCTTGCGCAAGGGCTTGTCCTTGCGGTAGCCCAGGGCATATTGGGCTTGCAGCAACGTGTGAATCTCCGACGTTCCCTCGTAAATCACCGCCCCCTTGGTATTGCGCAGGTAACGTTCCACGTTGTATTCCTTGGAGTACCCGTAGGCGCCATGAATCTGGATCGCGTCGTTGGCGGAGGCGAACGCGGCCTCCGTCGCGTACCACTTGGCCACAGAAGTCTGCCGGGTGTTGCGAATGCCCTGATTCTTCAACCAGCCGGCATGATAGGTGAGCAGCGTGGCAATATCCAGGCGCTGTTGCATCAACGCGATCTTCTGCTGGACGAGCTGAAACTTGGCGATGGGCTGGCCGAACGCGACGCGCTGTTGAGCGTAGGCCACACTCTCCTCCAGGCAGGCTCGGATGACGCCGACCGCACCCGCGGCCACGGTGAAGCGAGCATTATCCAGCGCGCTCATGGCGATCTTGAACCCTTCACCCTCTTCTCCCAAACGGTTCTCCACCGGCACTGGGGTATCTTCGAACACGATCCAGCCGGTATTCGACGCCCGAGCGCCAAGCTTGCCATGGATCGTCCCCGTCCGCAGGCCGGGCATGCCTCGTTCCACAATGAAGGCTGTAATACCCCGGTGCCGGGCCTCGGGGTCCGTCTTGGCAAAAACCAGGAAGTGGTCGGCCACGTCGGCCAACGTAATCCACATTTTCTCCCCGTTCAAGATGTAGACATCTCCCTTGCGCACCGCCCGTGTACGCATCCCCGCCACATCGGACCCGGCGTTGGGTTCGGTCAGCCCGTAGCAAGCGATTTTCTCCCCCCGAGCCTGGGGAACCAGCCAGCGCTGCTTTTGCTCTTCTGTGCCCCACTGCAACAAGGCCAGGCTGTTCAAGGCGACATGGACGGCCACCGTCTCACGGAAAGCCGTGTCTCCCCATTCCAGCATTTCGGAAACGATGCCCAGAGAAATGTAATCCATTCCCACACCGCCGTAGCGGACGGGGATGCAGACGCCGAGAAAACCCAGCTCGGCCATCTTCTCCAGGATGTCCCGATCGAACTCCTCTTTCTCGTCCAACTCCCGGATCTTGGGACGAATTTCCTTTTCGGAAAACTCGCGAACCGTCTGACGAAGCATCTCGTGTTCTTCGGTGAACCAGTAATGCATCCTCGCCTCCTTCTAATCGTTGCACGAAGGTCGGGCGCCTGAGAGCGCCGGAAGAATAAAAGTTTTCGAAGGGGCCCCTGACATACTCGAGCCGACATGTCCCCACTCGAGTTTACCACTATACCGGCACCCCGGCCACGCTCAATCCTCCTTTTGGAGAGCGTCACAAGGTAGGGGCATGAGACACCCCCTGGCCAAGGACATCCACGAAACGGATCGCAAATCAGAGCCATGGCGCGTGGCATTCCATCCCAAGGCCGGACGCGACGCTCATCGCTCCCGGCATGTGTTGGTTAACGCTCCAATCTTCTCGATCTCCACGGTGACCCTGTCGCCGTCCTGGAGCAAGAGGGGGGGCTTCCGGAAAATACCCACACCCGCAGGCGTTCCGGTCAGGATGATGTCTCCCGGCAAGAGGGTAAAAGACTGGGAGAGAAACTCGATGAGCTCTCCCACGCCGAAGATCATCTGACTTGTGTTGCTCTCCTGACGGACTTCACCGTTGACCAGGCCGCGGATACCCAGGCTCATCGGATCGCCAATTTCGTCCTGGGTGACAATCCACGGACCCAAGGGACAAAATGTGTCCAGGCTCTTGCCCCGCACCCATTGTTTGTCCCCGAATTGCAGGTCCCGGGCGGACACATCATTGGCCGCGGTGTATCCGAAGACGTAGTAATACGCCTCCGCGGCGGTGACCTGCCGGGTCACGCGACCGATGACGACCGCCAGCTCGGCCTCGTAGTCCACCTGCTGAGTCAACGCCCGTTCCCACTGGATGTTTCCCCCGGGCCGGAGCAAAGATGATGGAAATTTGGCGAAGACCGTGGGTCGCGTCGGGGGTTCGATCCCTTGCTCTTCGCAGTGGTCCCGATAGTTGAGACCAATACCGATAATCTTGGAAGGAGCCAGAACGGGTTGCAGGAGGGGAGCTGCGTCCCGGTCATAGGCCAGGTCAGGGAACCGCACATGGACATAGTCCAGCCCGCTGACGGCCTTGTCCAGGGCAGAGACCGCGTCGCGCAGCAGGGCCACCCCATTGGCGCGCAGGATCGTGTCCAATCCCATGCCCAGGACCAACCGGTACTCTTCCTCTCGTTCTCCCCAGATTCGGTCGGCCAGCGCGGCCAGGTCGACAATCCAGCGTTCTCCCACCCAACCGAGGCGTGCTTGATTGTCCACCAACAACATTGCCAGTTTCATTGTGTCGCCTCCTTGCCGGATGTGGCTCAAATCACATCTCACGCAGCCGCCTTGAAACATCGGAGCGGCCACAATGCGCCTTTCGCGATTGTACTTGCAGGAGAAGTGACGAAGCAAACCTGTCGCCAGGATAGTTTGCCTCTCCTCCTCAGTGGGGATAGAATGAGTTGCTTGCACATCCAGGTCTTGTGCCCGGCTCCGGTGGCACTGCCAGCGTTGCGGTGGCCGTCTGCGAGGGAATCGGTCCGGGGCTATGGTCCATCACCTGGCCGGGGCATCCATCACCGTCGACTTCCGGCGTTAGCCGACGTAAGAAACAAAGGGGTTACCATGAGCAAAGCAAAGGGCCTCCAGGTCAACGATCCGGCGCTGCTCCCCATTGCGGAGAAAGTGCTTGCCGGTGAGCGTCTCTCTGCGGAGGACGGACTTACCTTGTTCCGCTCCTTCGACCTGCTGACCATCGGCCAGCTTGCGGACCGGGTCAACCGCCGTCTCAACGGCGGCGAGTACGTTTATTTCAACCAGAATCGCCACATCAACCCGACCAATATTTGTGCCTTCCACTGCAATTTTTGCTCTTTCCGGCGAGATCCCGGCGAAGCAGGCGCGTACGCCTGGAGTCCTGAAGAGATCGTGGAGCGCATCCGGCCAACGGTTACGAACCGGGTGACGGAATTCCACATTGTGGGCGGGCTGCACACTGAGTACGGCTTCGACTACTACCTCAACGTCCTGAGAGCACTCAAGGACGCGTACCCTAAGGTCCATTTGAAGGCTTTTACTGCCGTGGAAATCGACTTCTTCAGCCAGATGACGGGTCTGAGCCACGAGAAGGTGTTGCGTCAGCTCATGGACGCGGGCCTGGGCTCCATGCCCGGCGGCGGTGCTGAGATCTTCCATCCCGAGATCCGTCGACGTATCTGCCCGGAAAAAGCCGATGCCGACACCTGGCTGGCCGTCCACCGCACCGCCCATCGGCTGGGATTGCGGACCAATGCCACCATGCTCTACGGTCACATCGAGCGCTACGAGCACCGTGTCGATCACATGCTGCGACTGCGAGAACTCCAGGACGAAACGGGCGGCTTCCAGACGTTCATCCCCCTTCGCTACCATCCGGAAAACAACCAGCTCGGCAAACGGGCCACGTGGACGACCGCCCATGATACCCTGAAAACCATCGCCGTCAGTCGCTTGATGTTGGACAACTTTCCCCACATCAAAGCGTACTGGATCATGCTCACCCCTCCCATTGCCCAACTGGCCCTGCACTTCGGCGCCGATGACATCGACGGCACGGTAGTGGAAGAGAAAATCTACCACGAGGCCGGGGCCACCACCGAAGAGCAACTGGATAAGCTGGACCTGATCCGCCTGGTCCGGGCTACGGGCAAAGTCCCCGTTGAGCGGGATACGCTCTACCACATCATCGAGATCTACGACCGCCCGCTGGAAGACATCGAGGCCGAAGTCATTGCCCGTCGCAAACAGCGTATCATCGCCCAGGCCCGAGCGCGACGACGTCAGCAGGCGGACCTGCTCTCTTAGGGAATCGGAGCAGGACAAGAGGACGGGGGGGAATGGACAGGGACGAATCGACCGGACGCTATGCCGTCGTGATGACCACGTGTGGAAATCGGGAGGAAGCCCGCAAACTCGCTCGTGGTCTGGTCGACGCGCGTCTGGCCGCGTGTGTTCAAATGCTGGATATCGAGAGCGTCTACCGCTGGGAAGGAACGATCCACGAGGACGCGGAAGTCCTCTTGTTGATCAAGACGCGCCGGGCCCTGTACTCGCGGCTGGAGGCATTCTTGCGCCAACATCATCCGTATCAAGTGCCCGAGATCGTGCTCCTTCCCGTCGAGGCAGGGTGGCCTCCCTATCTAGCCTGGGTGGACGAAGAGACCGCAGAGAGGCGTCGATGATGACGGTACGTGTCGGGGTGATCGATTATCTGAACGTCCAGCCCTTGTACTATCGCATGCAGGAACGGCTGGCCGGCCAGGATGTGACCTATGTGTACGGCGTCCCCACCCAACTCAATCGCATGTTGGTACAGGGAGAGATCGATATTGCCCCTATTTCCGCAGTCGAGAGTGTCCGCCATGCCCAGGACTTGGCCGTAGTTCCTCATTTGGGAATTGCCACTCTGGGCGCGGTGAAGACCGTCCTGCTTTTCTCCTGGTTCCCTGACCCGACGGAACTGGACGGGGTGCGGATCGCGCTCACCGACCATTCGGCCACCAGCGTCGCCCTTTTGAAAGTGCTCTGCCGGGACGACTATCATGTCTCTCCTCGCTACGTTGTCCGCCCGCAGAATCTGGAGGCGATGATGAAGGAGGCCGGAGGCGCTCTGCTCATCGGGGATGACGCTCTCATTGAGGGAACCTTGCGACGTCCCCTGGGGCCCCGGGGCGTGCCCTATGTGTTCGACCTGGGAGACGAATGGCTGAAGTGGACGGGCCTTCCTTTTGTGTTCGCGCTCTGGAGCGTGCGCAAAGACCGGCTGGAAGCCATACGGAAGGCCGGGATCATCGAGGCCCTATACGAGAGCAAGGCAGAGGGTCTGGCCCACCTGGACGTGATTGCCCAGGCCTACGCGCCGCGGCTCGACCTGGAACCGGGCGTCTGCCTGAAATACTTGCGGGACTTGCGCTATGATCTAACCGCCAGCGACCTGGAGGGGCTGTTGACGTTCCTGCGCCACACCGCCCTCGAGGCCCAGATTCCGCAAATGACGCTCTGGAGGCCCCCCTGGGAGACTCCTGTGCCCATAGAAGAAATCATGGCCGAGTACGTGCCTTAGCTTGCTTCCTCCCTCGGTGCGCCTGGGGAAGAAGGGGAGGCTTCCAGGCCCGCATCGGAGGAGGGACTCAGCGTCGCCTCCAGGGCCTGCAGGCCTCGGTGCAACGCGGCAACATCCTCGGGAGAGAGCTGGGCCAAGCGCCGGCTCACGGCCCGATGGATGAAGTCCTCGACCCGACGCTGAACGGCCCGACCTTCGGGCGTGATGTACAGGTGAATGCGGCGGCGGTCTTCACTGTCCGGCCGACGCTCAATCCAGCCGCGCTGGACCAGCCCGTCGACCAAGCGGGTGGCCGTGGGGCGAGTCACCCGGAGCGCCTTGGCCACGTCGGACAGGGTGGGCGAGCCACTCAGAGACATGTGAAGCACCCGAATCTGGGGCATAGTCACACGCGGCTCTTCACACTCGTGACGCAAATGCTGGCGAAGTTCCCGGCTAAAACGGTTAGCCACTCGGGTGAGAAGTCGAGCAACCTCTTCCGGGGACGGCGTTTCCTGGCTCATGAACTTTGTCCTATTCATTCCCGATTATCCATGTGGGTACAGTTTAGACGAACACGATCGGCCATCAGCATCTCTGCGAGTCGGACAACCCGGCTCCCGAGACGTGCCAGCGGCCGGGGGATGGGAGATGCTACACACGGGTGAAACGATTAGGCCGACTAATGGCTATCGCCAGTGTAAACGCGAACAAGAGGACTGTCAAGCCCAATGTGGAGGACCGGGCACAGGGAAACTTGTTCATCCCCGGAGCGCCCGGCAACACTTGGCTTCCCAGCCCAAGTTCGCCATTTCCAACTCAAGCAGGAGGGCACACGCAGACAATGCCGTACATCACGATTGGAGATGAGAGGATCTTCTACAGTGAGCACATCGAGGAAGTGTCTTCGATGCCATTGGTCCTCATTCATGGCGCCGGCGGCACCCACCTTCACTGGCCGCCCGAGCTGCGCCGGCTGAGAGGATACACAGTATATGCCCTGGACCTTCCCGGTCACGGTCGGTCCTCGGGCCAGGGGTGCAGAGATATCCCTTGCTATCGCGATTTTCTCCTGGCCTGGGCCGACGCGGTCGGGCTGTCCACATTCGTGCCCATGGGGCACTCCATGGGCGGCGCCATCGCCCAAGAGTTGGCCCTGACCGCACCGGACCGCCTGGCCGGCCTGATCCTGGTGGCCACCGGCGCCCGGCTACGAGTCCACCCCAAGATCCTTCAGGGACTCCTCGAGGACCCGGAGGGGACCGCCCGTCTGCTCGCCGATTGGGCCTATGGCGAGACACCAGACCCCCACATGCTGGAAATCTACGTCCGCCGCACCCTGGGGATCCCACCTGCTGTCGCCCATGACGACTTCGCGGCCTGCGACCAATGGGACCGAATGCGGGACATCCATGCCATTCGCGTCCCCACCCTGATCATCGGGGGGGAGGCCGATCGCCTGACCCCACCCAAGTACCTGCGTTATCTGCATGAACAGATCCCAGAATCGCGGCTCGTCCTCATCCCGCACGCCGGCCACATGGTGATGCTGGAGGCCCCTGAGGTGGTTTCTGGAACCGTACGCGAATTCCTGACGGAATTACGCGCCGCAAGGAGGAAAGATGCCCGATAAGCACCGGGTAGAAGCCAACGTCATCGTCGTCGGAACCGGCCCCGGGGGGGCCATTGTGGCCCGAGAGCTGGCGCGCGCGGGCAAGCAAGTCCTTATTCTGGAGAAGGGCCAGGATTACCGCACTCACTCTCTGTTCGGCACCTCCTGGACACCCTTAATCGCGCTGGAGGGGCACAAACCGACCTTCACCGACGACGGCGTCATGTTCCTCCGCCCCCACCTGGTGGGTGGACTTTCCGCCTTCTCCGCGGGCAGCGCCGATGAACCGCCGGCATGGCTGGCGCGCCGCTACGGCATCGATATCCACGCAGAAGTTCAAGAAACCATTGAGGAACTGGGAATCGCCCCGTTGCCCGAATCGCTGCGAGGGCGGGCTTCGACTCGCATTGCGGAGGCAGCAGGCGAACTGGGCTACACCTGGACCCCACAGGCAAAATTCATGACCCCCAAACGTGGCCCTGTAGAGCAATGCGGAGCGCACTGTTTGCTGGGATGTACTTGTGGAGCCCGCTGGACAGCCGCGAACGCCGTGGACGACGCTGTCCAGGCCGGCGCTCGCCTGCTGACGGGGGTGCACATCTCACGCGTTCTGGTCGAAGACGGCCACGTGATCGGCGTGCAAGGACATCGGGGAGGACGCCCATTCCATGCTTACAGTCCGGTGGTGGTCCTGGCCGCGGGGGCGGTGGGAACCCCGCGTATCTTGCACGAGTCGGGCTTTCCTGAAGCGGGACTGGCCTTCTCTGCCGGCCTCTCTGTGGCCGTATACGGCGAGACGAGCGAAGAGGTGCACATGGAGCAAGACCCTCCCATGACCTGGACCTGGCGAGGGCCGGACGAACGCTACGCGTTGACCACGTTCATCGAACCCCGCGTGTACTACCTGTTCCACGCCTGGCATCAGGGGCCAGGTCACCTCCTGCACATGCCCGACTGGCATCGCATGTTGGGGATCCTGCTCATTTTGAAGGACGACCTCTCCGGCGGCATCTATCCAGATGGCCGCGTTTTGAAGCCTCTCACCCTGGCCGACCGGGAACGGTTGCAGACGGGCGTTCGGTTGGCCAGTCGCATCCTGTTACAGGCGGGCGCTCGTGAGGGGACACTGCGGGCGAGCATCCCGCGCGCGATTTTCCCCGGGGCCAGTGTGCGGGTGGATTTTCTCGTCAACTCTCGCCTGGAGACGGAGATCGAGGAACTTTATGTCTGCGATGCCAGCGTTTTTCCAGAGGGCCTCGCCCGTGCCCCCATACTGACGATCATCGGCCTGGGAAAACGCCTGGCCCGCCAGCTTCTGACATCATTGTGACGGAGGGACCTCCTCTTCCTGAATCGGGGCCGGGGTATCGAGGATGAGCCCTACGCCAAGGAGAGCGAAGGGAGCCATGGCGAAGAAGCCGGCCACGGCCGGACCGTGCAAGCCCATCTCCCAGGCAGCCAACACATTTGCCAACCAGGTCACTACGTAGGCCCAAACAGGCCAACGCCAGAAAGGACGGAAAGCCGCGAAAGCTCGAGCACTTCGTTCTGTCCGCAGCAGGCGGAAGAGCCCGTACGTGGTCAACGTGGTTGCCATCCAGCCCGCGTAGTTGTGTGCCGGAATGCCAAAATAAGCCCCTTTGACCTCCCAAATCCAGTGCCCGTTGTGCACCATCATCGGATCCATGACTACGTCCCAGGCGGTCATGGCCAGGGCGGCCAGCAAAGTCACCCCCAGGTGCCAGCGTGCATCCCGGCGGCGGAGCAAGCGATGCCCCAAAAGTTCCGCCAGGGCATAGGCCGTGTAGACCATCATGAACCAGGCCAGGGGAATGAGCACAGGCACCAGCCCGAAGATCTTCAGCCCCAATGTGTTGCTGTAGTGATAGGGACCGTACACCCAGCCGGTGAGGACCCCTACACTCTCGAACGCCAGGCTGACCACGAACGTCAGGACCAGGAAAAGCAGTGTATCTCGGTACCCCAGGGCGTACCAGGCATGTCCTACCGCGAAGGCAAAGAAGGAAAGCGTGGAGAGGAAAAGGAGCAAGGGAAAGAGAGGCCACCCCAACAAGGGTCGCACCAGAGCATACCCCAACAAGAGTGTGTAGAGGCTCAGAAGTCCGACGACGATGCGGTGGCCGACGCCGTTCATGTGGACTCTCCTATCGCCTGCATGACCGTGTCCAGGTCTTTATCCCCCCGGCCGCTCAAGTTGACCAGAATGATGGCGTCCTTCGGCATGTCGGACGCCAGTTTGAGGGCATAAGCCACCGCGTGGGCGCTCTCCAGAGCCGGGAGGATCCCTTCCAGGCGGGAGAGGAGCAAGAAGCCCTCCAAGGCCTCCTCATCGGTGACGTAGGTGTACTCGACCCGACCCACATCGCGCAGGAACGCGTGTTCCGGGCCTACGCTGGCATAGTCCAGTCCGGCGCTAATGCTGTGAGTCAGGGCGATCTGGCCATCCTCATCCTGGAGGACATAGGAACGGGTGCCGTGCAGTACGCCCACCCGAGCCCGCTTCGAGTCCGCAAAACGGGCCGCGTGCTGCCCGCTGGCAATTCCGAGACCTCCTGCCTCCACGCCGATAAGACGAACATCCTCATCGGCCAGGAAAGGATGAAAGATGCCGATGGCGTTGGAGCCCCCGCCGACACAAGCGACAATGGCATCGGGCGGACGGCCGGGGCCCATCTCCGGATCCAGCATCTGGACACGCGCCTCTCGTCCAATGACGGATTGAAACTCGCGCACCATGAGAGGGTAGGGATGAGGACCCAGCGCGGAACCCAGGAGGTAATGAGTCGTGCGCACGTTGGTTACCCAGTCCCGAATAGCCTCGTTGATGGCGTCCTTGAGGGTTCTGCTGCCCGCATCTACCCCACGAACTTCCGCTCCCAGGAGGCGCATGCGGAACACGTTGGGCTTCTGGCGTTCCATGTCCACCGTTCCCATGTAGACGACGCATTCCAGGCCCAAGAGGGCGGCCGCGGTGGCCGTGGCCACCCCGTGCTGTCCGGCGCCGGTCTCCGCCACAATGCGCGCTTTGCCCATGCGCCGAGCCAGCAAGGCTTGCCCCAGCGCATTGTTGATCTTGTGCGCGCCTGAATGGGCCAGATCCTCCCGTTTGAGGTAGATCTGGGCTCCACCCACGTACTCGCTCAGGCGACGGGCATGGGTAATCGGGGTCGGCCGGCCCACGTACGTGCGGAGAAGACGGTCCAATTCTGCCCGGAAGGCCGCGTCCGTTTGCGCCTGACGGAAGATGCGCTCCAGCGCCTCCAGCGCGGGCATGAGGGTCTCCGGGACGAAACGCCCTCCATAAGGGCCGTACCGACCTTGTTCGTCAGGCCATGGATAGGAGCGGAAAAGCCCGCTCTTTTTTCTCCTGTTGTGCATTGAATGTGTATCCTTTCATCGATAGGATGATTCTCCCTTCATTCTTTCTTGCCAGGAGGTGCCTCTCACTTTCTCTTGGGGATCTCCGCCAGCAAAGGGGTACCCAACCCGCGAAGGTCTTCCCGTTCGTAGAGGGTGTCATCCAGGTAATGCCAGAGAAATACCAGGCCGACGCCTACGAACAGCGCCAGGAGGAGCCGGACGGGAGCGTCCAACTTCTGACGCAGGCCCGGTTGCACCGGTCCAATGTGGGGGCCGTCGACCAAAATGGCTTCGGTACCGTAGCCAAACGCCTGGGGGAAAAAATCAGCGCTGTCCTCGCGCACCGTCGCCGCCACGGCCTCGGCGATGTCCTGGAGCTGCTGGCGATCTCCCCAAACGATCGAGATGGAGATCAGCCGATGAAGTTTCCCCGTCTGGGTGCTCCCCTGGATGGCCCCCGCCGGCACAGTGATCCCTTTCTCCTGCAGGCGTTTGCTGACACGACGGGCAAATTCAGAGCCGCGCACAACTTCGGAGAAGTCGTCGATCAGATATTCGCTGGTGAGCCAGGTGTAATAGCGGTCGTAACCGTACACCTGAGCGGAGACGGGCTCCGGTTTTACCCCCACGAGGAAGCGCATAGAGGCCACGTAAGTGGGAGGGGCAGCCGGCCGCATCAGAATGGAAGCCAGCGCCACCAGAACGACAAAGGTCGGGAGCCACCAGCGACGTTTCAGGACTCGTCCGTACAGTTTGAGTTCCATGGTTCCTCCCGTTGGTCAGCGTACACGTCGGCTGACGGCTAATCCTTGTCCAATTGGCACGGCAACAGACTCGTAAAGGGGATGCTCCTTCACCAGGGACAAATAAGGGCGAAGGATATCGCCGTGGGAGAGAATATTGTCGGCCACGATAAGTCCGTTGGGCAACATTTTGGGCAGCAAGAGATCGAAGTAGGTGATATAATCCGACTTGTCGGCGTCAATAAGTACGAAGTCAAACGGGCCCGGGTGGTCGGCCACGGTCTGACGGGCATCTCCAATCAGGTACGAGACGACTCCCTGCAGCCCCGCCCGGCGCACGTTGGCCCTGTTCACCTCCGCTCGCGCCGGCTCGATCTCGCATGTGACCAGAGTGCCCCCATTGCGGTGAGCTGCTTCGGCCAGCCACAGGGTGGAATACCCCACCGATGCGCCGATTTCCAACAGGCGCCTGTACTTGCCCACGGCGACCAGTTGATGCAAGAAGCGGGCGCTCTCAGGGTGCAAGGAATAAGCGCGACGTTCTGGGGGCAGAGCATGGGAGTGCTCGTGGCGACCCTGCTCTTCGAGTTCTACGACCACACGAGCCACGCGCTCGTCCAGCATCTGGAAGGGATCCATGAATTCACCTCGGTGGGATGTAAATTGGTACCGTAGACAGCCTGTCCAGCTCATTGTACTCTGAAATGTCCGGGGACAAAAACAACACCGAAAGCCCGAATGCTGGTCCCCTGGCCCGCGGCATGCTATCATACGGGCAAATCAACAACTCTGTCCTGTCGAGAGTGAACGACAATCCCATGAGCCAACGCGTGTACAACATCCTGACGACCGTCCAAAACGAGCACTTGACCCTCACTCTGCATCTGGATGGGACCTGGAGTCTCCACACACGGGTGGGACCGCCCGCCCGCATCTCCCGTGCCCGCTGGGCCGTCCATCTGCTGGGTCAGCAGGGGGAGAGTCGACTTCGTTCGACCCATCTGGACATCGAAGATGTGCAGGAAAACACCGCGGAAACCCCGTTGGGCGCCGCCAGGCAGGTCGTCGTCATCCACAAGCCTTCGCGCCAGGGGAGGCGTCTTCACTGGCAAGCGCTTCTCTACGAGGAACAACCGTACATGACCGTCTCCGTCGGGGTCTCTCTCCCCGAAGAAACGCGCTTACAGCGCTTTATGCCCCTGATCGTCGACCCACCCCAGGGACATGTTCTCATGGAAGGGTTGGGGCCACAATGGACATTCTTCGTGGACGGCTGGCACTCCTGGTCCTTTGCCGGCCTGCTGGCGGACAATCAGCGGCAACCGCGCAGCCGCCTGGCTCGTTTCGACGCGCCCATGGGATACGATGTTGTACACGCGCCCCCACGAGAAGTAGGCCACTTCCTCTCCCACACCGTCGGCGTGCTCACCGGCCTGGCAGCCGAAGCGCCATCCCTGATCCTGGCCTGGCTGCGTCAACTGGTTCGCGTGGGGCTGGTGGAAGTACGACGAACTCCCGGACCCGACCCCAGCGTGTGGGCCTGGGAAGACGGGGAGGGGATGCCTTTATCCGCCGGCTCCCTTCACTGGTCCGAACCGCTATTGGTCCAGATCATGCCCGCGGGAACCCCAGAACCTCTGGGGCACGCCGCCTACGCCATCGGGGTGATGAACCGGGCTCGGGTAGGAGAACGAACCTCAACGGGCTGGTGCACCTGGTATCACCACTTTCAACACATCGATCCGCCGCTTGTACGCTCGAACGTGCACACACTTCAGGCCGTTCGGACAGAGCTCCCCGTAGAGCTGGTCCAAATAGACGACGGGTACGAGTCGGCCGTGGGGGACTGGTTGACTCCCAAGCCGACCTTCGACGGCCAAATGGAGGTGCTGGCCCGAGAAATTCACGAGGCAGGGTTCTCGCCGGGACTGTGGATCGCCCCCTTCATTGCCCAGAGCAACGCGGCCATCGTCAAGGCCCACCCGGATTGGTTCCTGCACGACGCTCAAGGGCATCCGGTCAGCGCGGGCTTTCTCTGGAACGGGTTCACTCGCGCCCTTGACGTCACCCATCCGGACGTCCAGAACCACTTACGCCAGGTCATCCACACGATGGTACATCGTTGGGGCTATCGTTACCTGAAGCTGGACTTTCTCTACGCGGCCGCTCTCCCCGGACAACGCCACGATCCCGCCGTCACACGCGTGCAAGCCTACCGCCGCGGCTTGCAACTCATTCGAGAAACGGCGGGGGAGGACGTCTTTCTCCTCGGCTGCGGAGCTCCCATTGGCCCCTCGGTCGGACTGGTCGACGGCATGCGCATCGGGCCGGACATCGCGCCTCATTGGTGGCCGAAATTGTATGGCTTGAGCCGTCCCTTTCGCAAACAGGCCACGTATCCCGCGGCCATCAACGCCATCCGCAACACGCTCACCCGCAGCGCTTACCACCGACGGTTCTGGTGGAACGACCCGGATTGTGTTCTCGTGCGGGAGAAGGAGAGCGACCTCAAGCCTCACGAGGTACAGAGCTGGCTTTCCGTAGTGGGCCTGAGCGGCGGCATGGTGGTATTCAGCGACGACATGGTCACCCTTTCCCCTGAACGGCGGGCCTGGGCAGCCACCTTGTTGCCCGTGCAACCCGAGGCGGGAATCCCTCTCGACCTCCTGGAACACACGGTGCCGGAGACGGTGGCCCTCTACTTGAGCCGCCCCTGGGGAGAGGGCGTCACCGTCGGGCTCTTCAACTGGCGCGACGAACCCCGAACGCGCACCCTCCAACTGGGTACGCTGGGCCTGGACTGGCACCGGCCTCATCATGTGATGGATTTCTGGAACCGCCGCTACTACCGGGTCGTGGAGGGCTATCAGGTGTTCACCAACATGCCTCCCCACAGTGGCTTGTTGCTGGGGGTCAAGCCGGTCCTGGAGACCCCTCACCTGGTGGGGACCACGTTTCACATCTCCCAGGGGGGGGAAATCCGATCCTGGAACTGGGAGGCTCCCTGGCTGACTTTCACCATCGAGCTGGGACGGGATGCCCGGGGAACCGTCTTGCTGGGCACGGCCGGGTATACACTAACTGATGTCCCCGGCGATGCAGCGGTAGAACATGTGGCCGAGGGGGTCATCGGACTCCATTTAACGGTTCGCGGCCGCCGCGAATTGAAGCTGCGTTTCGTCCCCTCACAGGAGGACCTCTGATGCGAAGCCTGGGCTTCGGACAGTGGGCGCTTCTCCTGGGACTATTGTTGCTGGGGGCCTGTACGGCCTCGCCGCCCTCCGCCACATCGACATCATTGGATGTAGGCGATCTGACTCGACAAGCCGCGGCAGCTTATGAGCGAGGAGAGTGGACCCAAGCTATGGCCTTGTACCGACGTCTTGTGGCTGTGCAGCCAGATCGCGCCCAATGGTGGATTCGCTACGGATGGACATTGCGCAACACGCGTCACTACGAGGCCGCGTTGCGGGCTTTCGCTCGCGCCGACCGGCTGGACCCCCACGCCTACTGGAGCGCGTATGGGCAAGCGCTGACCTATCTGGCTTTGAAACGTTATGATGAAGCGCTGGCCGCATTCCAGCGCGCCATCACCATCGATCCGACCCGGCCCGGGCCCCACGAGTGGCGAAGCCGCATTTACCTGCAGCTCAAAAGTGACGATGCAGCAATAGATGCTGCTCTCTACGGCCTGAATCAAGTCCCTGACGACCACCAACTGCAAAAAGTGCTCCAGGAAGCTGAGAAACAGTTGCGATGGTGAAGCAGGGAGAATACAATGCGTCCCAGGCGAAGGGATACGGGCACATCACGTTATGAGATCTACGAGGGAGAGAACATCCATGGCCATGGACTTGGCACAAATCGAGCAAATGGTCAAGTGGCTGGACGAGCAACGTCGTCAGACTGACCAGAGTGTTCGTCAATTGGAACAAAAGCTTACCGGGCAAGCGGGCATCATCGAGGACCAGGCCCGACGCATCCAGCAGTTGGAAGCGGAACTGGCCGCGGCGCGTGCGCAGATGGCCGAATATAGCGCCCTTCAGCAAGCCCTGGACAACATGCGCAAGGAAGTTCGCGCCATGATCGAACGCATCGAAGAGGAGCGCTTGAGCCGAGAGCGGGACCAGGAACGGTTGCGCGCGGCCGAACGGGAAAAGTGGGGGCGTGAACTGGCAGAACTGCGCAAAGAACTCGACCGGCTCGATGACATGAAAAAGGAACTGGAAACGCGTAAAGTCGAGGATAGACGGCTAAATGAGATGGTTCTTAACATGCGGGAAGCCATCACGAAGACGGAACGGAGCGTCGACGAAGCCATCCGCTCATCCACGCTTCTCAAGGAACAGCGCACGCAGGACCATCGCCGCATCGGCCAACTGCAAGGGGAGACCGTGGAGCTATTCCGGCGCCTGGAGGGGGTGGCGGGCAAACTTTCTCTGCTGGAGGAAAAAATCCAGCGCCAGGAAACGTCCATCAAAGCCATCCAGGAGACGACGGAGACGCTTAGGCAGGGAGAGCAGAGCTTCCTGGAAGAAGTGCGCCAGGCGGAACTGGGCCGGCAACAAACGATGGGACTGTGGGAGAAATCCTTCCAGCGCATGGAAGCTCAAATCAGCGAGGCACTGGGCAAGCTGGAGACTTTCCACGTGCAGTACAACAAGGCTGTCCAGGCCGTGGCCGACATCGAACGATGGCAGACGGAACTGCGACGGGATGTCCACGAGGCGCGCGAGGCGCAACGTCTGGCGGAAGAGGGCGTGCGTAAGCACCTGCGCGAGTACGAAGAGGAATTGGAAAAGCGCTGGCAAAAGCAACTTCTGGAGTGGAGCTATCGTTGGGAAGAACAAAATCGACGCCTGGAGAAAGTGAGCGACCTGCTGGACGCAGCCCAAAAACAGCTCGGCTTCCACACACAATTACTGGAAATCGTCTGGCGTCTGCAAGAGGCGTGGGGTTCTCAGCAACTGGCCGAGGCCCAACACCTGTTGCAACTCATCGAAGAGAGCGCGGCTAAGCGCGAGCGCGTGGTCAAGGCCATGGAAGCTCGAGGCGAATAATGCACGTCATCGGTACAGCAGGGCACGTGGACCATGGAAAATCCACGCTGGTCAAGGCCCTGACAGGCATCGATCCCGACCGCCTGGAGGAAGAAAAAGCCCGGCAGATGACCATCGACCTGGGCTTCGCCTGGCTCACCCTACCCTCCGGGGAAGAAGTAGGCATTGTCGACGTGCCGGGCCACATCGACTTCATCAAGAACATGCTGGCCGGTGTGGGGGGCATCGACGCTGTGCTATTGGTCATTGCCGCGGATGAGGGGGTGATGCCCCAGACACGAGAGCACCTGGCTATCATCGACCTTTTGGGGGTACAACGGGGTCTGGTGATCATTACCAAAATAGACTTGGTCGATGAGGAATGGCTCTCCCTGGTTCAGGAGGACGTCCACACCATCCTGGCTGATACTCCTCTCGCCAACGCCCCCCTCATCCCCTGCTCCGCGCACACGGGTCAAGGTCTCGATCGGGTTCGTCGGGCTCTGGCCGATTTACTGGCCGCGATCCCCCCCCGACCGGACAAGGGCCGACCTCGCCTTTCCGTGGACCGTGTCTTCACCCTGGCCGGATTCGGCACGGTGGTCACGGGGACACTGTTGGATGGGACATTGGCCGTGGGCGACGAGGTCGAGATACTCCCCGCCGGACTGCAAGGACGCATCCGTGGTCTGCAAACGCACAAGCGCCGACGCGAGCGAGCTCTCCCCGGTACCCGGGTGGCCGTCAACATCAGCGGAGTGGACAAGCAACGAATCCGACGCGGAGACGTGCTCACCCATCCCGGCGTCTATCGCTCCACTCTGCTCATGGACGTACAGCTCCAGACCGTGTCCGGCCTGAGCCATCCTCTGCGCCACAATGACCTCCTGCACCTGTTCATCGGCGCGGCCGAAATCCCCATACGCCTGCGGCTCATCGGGACCGAAGAACTGCGCGCGGGAGAGGTTGGCTGGGCACAGATGGCTCTCTCCCGTCCGGCCGTAGCTGTACGCGACGATCGTTTCATCCTCCGACGTCCTTCCCCCAGTGA
Organism: uncultured Anaerolineae bacterium; assembly: GCA_964487375.1. Taxonomy (GTDB): domain Bacteria; phylum Chloroflexota; class Anaerolineae; order JAADDB01; family JAADDB01; genus JAADDB01. The sequence continues at coordinate 125,221 of CAZAQA010000006.1, forward strand.
AACCGTGGGAGGTGGCCGCGTCCTCAACCCTTTCCCCGGGCGCAAGCACCGTCGCTTCCGCCCGGAAGTCCTGACCGCGTTTGAACGCCTGGCCTCAGACAAGCCGGACCGGATCCTGGAGCATTACATTATCACCCTGGGGCCCGCGCCTCTGAGCGATATCACGCGCCAAAGTGCGCTGGGACGGCAGGAAAGGGAAACGGCCTTGAATCGTCTGCAGGCGGAGGGACGCGTTGTTCTCGTCGACCTGGGAGAAGACGGCAGGGGAGAGAAAGAGCCGCCCCCCAGCGCCGACGTGTGGGCATTCTCCCGGGAGAGTTGGGAGCGAACCCTTGCACGCCTGCGTAGTTTGCTGGAATCCTACCACGCGGACCATCCTTTGCGCCTGGTCATGCCTCGTCAGGAAGTGCGCAGCCGTCTGCAAGGACGAAAGTCCTGGCCCGGGCGGCTTTTCAACGCCATCGTGGACGCGGGCGTGGCACGGGGATGGCTGGTGGAAGAGAAAGACGGTCTGCGCTTACGAACGCACAGCGCTCATTTTTCGCCGGAACAACAGGCGCAGGTGGACGCACTGCTGGCCCGATTTCGCGCCCGGCCGTACATGCCGCCGGGGTACGCGGAAGTGGTGGACACGGTGGGCCCACACGTGGCCGAGGCCCTCGTCGAGCGTGGCATCCTCGTCCGGGTCAGTGATTCGGTTGTCTTCTGGCGTCAAACCTATGAGGAGATGTTGGCTCGAGTACAAGATGTGCTAACCAAAGAAGGAGAAATCACCGTGGCAAGGGCCCGTGATCTGTTCGGCTCCAGCCGAAAGTACGTCCTGGCATTCTTAGAATACCTGGACGCACAGCACATCACCCGTCGAGTGGGAGATACTCGGGTCCTGCGCGCCGTACAGGAGAGGAAAAGACGATGAACCTACCTGCTCGGTGGACATCGGTGGAGATGATCTTGCGAGACGTGGCATACCTGTCTTACCGGCTCCCGGCTCGACAAGTGCGCCCTTTGGTGCCAGACCATCTTCCTCTGGCAGCGGTGGCTGAAGATCAGGTCTTTGTCACCGCCATGCTTTTCAGAGTGGAACGGGCCAGAGCAGCCCGACTGCCCTCTCCTCAGGTGTCCTACTATCAGGTCAATTTGATGACATATGTGCGCGAGAGGGACAACGAACAACCGGCCATTTTCTTCCTGCGCAAGGGTGTGAACAAGCCCCGGGTGGCACGCGCCATGCGTTGGCTCCACATGCCCGTGGACCGCATGCGCCTGCGCGTCCAGGCAGAGCGGGACCACCATGACAACTACGCGTTCTACGAGGCTCGCGGTCACTGGAACGGCGACTTTCACTTACGGATACACCAGATCGCTCCTCGACTGGAGAATTTGTTTCCCTTCAATAACGGGCAGAGCGCCGTCATCCACCTGGCCGACGCGCTGGTCGGGTTTTATGGCGCTGAAGGCCGCACTTATCGACTGGAAGCATGGCACCCCCGGGCACAACCCCGGGTGGGCGAGGTGGAGACCATTTCTTTTCCCCCACTGGAAACACTCTTCGGTCCAGAAGTGGATCTAGCCCATCCCGCGGTGGTGCTTCTGGCTCCCCGACACCACTATTTGATCCACCTCCCGCCCCAACGGAGTCGATGAGCCTATGGACGGACGAGAGCCGGTAGGCACTTCGAGAGGCGATGCGGGCGATATTTTGCCCTGGCTCCCTACACCCTTCACGCGTTCTCTCTTCGAAACCGCATGGCCACATGCCGTGTCCCACTTGCGCGCCCGGCTGGGCAAAACCTTCAATGCCCCCATCTGGAGATGGATAGAAGGATGTCCTTACTCGCGAGCCGCGTTCTGGCAGGAAATGAAGGACCGTCTCATGTACCCCGGTCCTAAGGCGGCTCATGTGCTGGGCCTTCGACCTGACATATGGCCGGCCCGGCCGCGCCGAAAGGGGCGATGGCCTGGGTTCCTGCGCCGTCGCTCGGACGATGCCTGGCACGCGTACGAAGAGAGCGTCGAAGCCAGCCTGCGCCAAAACCGACGTTGGACGCGGCAGGTGAGCGAGGTTCGATGGACGCAGGCCGACCTCCTGCAAGTGATGGAAGAGATCGCTCCCCAGGTAGGCGAACTTCTAAGCGCCTGGGTCGTCACTACGCTGGCCCTGGCCGACGCGGTGGCCGCAACCGATACGGACGATATGACACTGCGCGTGCGGGTCCAAAACATCCCCTTGCCCCTTACTCACCTTTTGGAAGATACGGCCCTCCTTAATCGCCGCCTGACGGCTGATTCCACCATGAAGGCTTGGCTCTTGCACCCGGAAGGGACGTGGCCGACACCGCTTACGACCTTCCTGGACGCCTATCCCTGGCTAAGTGTCCAGCCTTTTGAGGCAGCGGCCCCCCGCTGGCATGAAGTCCCCTCTCCACTGGTGGCGCACCTGGCGGAGCGCACTCACCGGAACTTACCGGTCAGGAGCGTTCGTCATCAGACAGGACAGGCGACGGAACCGGTTGGACACTGGTTGATGATACGAGAACGGGTGCGCGTGGCCCTGGCCCAGGCCGTGAGCGCGGCTCGGGTGTGGGTGTTGGCCGCGGCCGGAGAAGCCCGATCGGACGGGCGACTTACGACCAGCGAGAGCGCTTTTTTCCTCACGTTGGAGGAACTCAAGCAAATGATGACCGGAGAATGGAACCGGGCGGAACAGGTCCAGCCTCACGTCGAGCGGCGGAAATCGTCCTTCTCTGCCCAGGGCGGCAAGGTGCCGGCGGCAATTCCGGTGCCCACGCCCGGCACGCGGGTTGCCGTCCCAGGCTGGCAACCGGGCTGGGTGCTGGCGGCTGCGGGCGCAGGCGCTCTGGTCACCAAGAATCCATCACCTCTGAGCTACGGCCATCTGTTGGCCGCGGTATTGGATATCCCTATTCAGGTGGACGGTAAGGAGTGAAAGCGACGATGGACGTCACCCTGGTGGTCCCCGTCTACAACGAGGTGAATAGCCTACGCTCACTTCACGAGGAGATCACGTCGGCGATGGCACCACTCGGCCTGGCGTATGAGGTTCTCTTCGTGGACGACGGGAGCACAGACGATTCCTGGTCGGTCATCGAGGCTTTGACGAAAGAGAACGTCCACATGGGAGGAATCCGTTTCCGCCGCAATTTTGGCAAGGCCGCGGCCCTGACCGCGGGCTTTCGCGCCGCGCGCGGCCGCTATGTCGTCACTCTGGACGCCGATCTCCAGGATGACCCGGCGGAGATTCCCCGTTTCCTCGCCAAACTGGATGAGGGGTGGGATGTGGTCAGTGGCTGGAAGTACCCCCGTCGTGACCCTTGGACCAAAACCGTGCCCTCGCGCATTTTCAACTGGACCACACGCACACTTACGGGCGTAAACTTGCACGACTTCAACTGTGGCTTTAAGGCCTACCAGGCGGAAGTGGTGCGAGAAGTGCGCATTTACGGTATGCTCTATCGCTACATCGCCGTCTTGGCCCACTGGCGGGGTTTCCGGGTGACGGAAATTAAGGTCCACCACCGCCCACGCCGCTATGGAAAGTCTAAGTTTGGCGTTGGGCGTTTCACCGTGGGCCTGTTTGACTTGATAACGGTTCTCTTTCTCACTCAGTACACCTGGCGGCCTCTGCACCTCTTCGGGTCCTTAGGATTGAGCAGCTTGGGCCTGGGTACACTGATCAACCTCTATCTGACGGGACTGTGGCTCACCGGGCACCGGCCCATCGGCAACCGTCCGTTGCTCATGCTGGGGGTGTTGCTGATGATCATCGGCGTCCAGTTCATCTCTTTCGGCCTTCTGGGCGAGATGATTGCCCACATGGCTCCCCGTGAGGACGAATACGCGATACGGGAGGAGGCTGGGAGCACGGAAGAACATGACGTATAATTGGGAACATACGCACAGGGACTGGATGTGCGGTTGGACCGGTCTAATCGATGCTTACCTCTGTGCATGTGCCTATGCAGGTGGGGATTGAAGAGAGGAACGTATGCCTGAGCTGACTTTTGAGGAAGTCCTTAGGGATTTGAAATCCATTGACCAATCATTGCGCCAATTCGAAGAGAAATTTGGCTTGAGTTCCGCGGTCTTCTATGAGCTCTACACGCGTGGGCAGCTTGACACGGGAGACCATTTGGAGGATTTCGCGGAATGGGCCGGGCTCTACGAACTCAAACTCAATCGGGAGGAGTTGCTACACCAGTACTCGGCAAAGCGTGTGGATTCTCTAAAAAAGAAAAGGGACCACAACGCCCTTATTGATATTCCCGTCCAATCAGAGCGGGCCGCGTAGCGTTTGTCAATGGCATTTCCGTCACGAAAGGCATACGAACACCTCATCTACTCATTGGCGGAAAACTATCCTGATGACATAGAGAGGTCCACACTGCATCTCTACATGAGAACGCCGTTCATAGGCATCCTCAAAGGCTCAATTTTTTGTCGTAATGGGACAGAATTAAGGGTGTTGGAAGTCATAGATTTTTCGGCAGGAAGAATACAGCAATATAGTTACACCCTGTTGCAAGGCGAAGAACGACTACGCTGGTACGATCCTCAGCCCCATCCGGAAGTGCCAGAACTACAAGACACTTTTCCACATCATGTGCATCTCCCTCCAGACATTAAACACAACCGCCAGCCTGCCCCAGAAATAGACTTCTTCTCCCCGAACATCCCTCGGCTTCTCGACATTTGCAGGATGTTGGGGGAGCAATGAATTCCCGGCCTGGTCCCCGCAGGGAGCTCTTGCCATGACGAAGGTGCAAGAGTTAGTGCACAATGGAGAACTATCTCGCTGGTGCCGTCGCTCTCCACACGTTCAACCTCACGCACCCAAACCTTGGATATCCACTCGTGCCTGCCATTCACATCACCAACCCTCTCCGATGTGGTTACAGGTGAGGGTCCCGATACTTCATGGTCCTCTCCCGTCTGACTCCGCTCTCTTGCGCCTACGCTCACACCTCCGCCTACTAAGTTGACGCAAGCTCTTTAACTAGACTAACTTTGCTTCCTGGTCATATATGAGTTATAATTGTGTGCAGTTAATTAGCTAACATAGTGGTCATATGTGGTGGGTATTTCTTGGAGGAAATCATGGTAAAGACCGTGAGTGCAACGGAGGCCAAAGCTAGATTGGGCGCGCTGCTTTCTCAGGCCGCACAAAAAGAAACTATTATCATTGCCATGCGAGGCAAGCCAAAGGCCGTTATCCTTTCTTTTGAGGAATACACTCGCATGAAGCGATTGGAAGAAGAGGCCAGGCGTCGAGAGCGATTGGCCCGACTGGAAGCGCTGGGTAAGAAAATCCGCTCTCGCGGTGTCGAGTTAACCGAAGAAGAGGCTGAAGAACTGGCAGAGCGATTCAGTCGGGAGACAATAGAAGAGCTTATCGCGTCCGGGCACGTCCGATATCAAGGTGATTAAGGATGCGAGTTCTCCTGGACACGAACATCTTCATCAGTTACCTCCTTCACCCCACGTATGAAAGCCCGAGCGCTCGCATCATTCACAGTGCCCTGGCGGAAACGTTTACTCTGTTGTTACCTCAAGAATTGCTTGAGAAATTGGAATCGCGTGTTCTCACCAAACCTTATTTGCGTCGCTATATCTTGCAGGAGGATGTGCGTGAATTGTTGGACCTTCTCTCAGAGGTAGTGGAGCCTTTGCCTTCCCTGGAGTATGTGATTCCACGTGTCACGCGTGACCCAAAAGATGATTACCTTCTAGCCTATGCTGTTGTATATGGAGTAGATTACCTTGTCAGCGGAGATAAGGATTTGTTGGTCTTGGGCGAAGTCGAGGGAGTGCGCATTCTATCCCCCCGGGAATTCATATCCGTGTTGGAACAAGAGATAGCTGACGATGCGTTGGGGGAGCAATGAATTCCCGATATGCTCGCTGGTGGCTTCTAGCGCTCATTCTGCTGGCCTTCGCGCTGCGCGTCTGGCGGCTGGACGTGCAGGACATCTGGTGGGACGAGGCGCGCAACATCGATGTGGCGCTGCGCCCCCTGGCAGCCATCCCCCTGGCCCCGGAGTTGGACATCCACCCGCCGGGATATTTCATTCTTCTGCACCTGTGGATGCTGGTGGCGGGACACACGGCCTTCGCCACCCGGTTCTTCTCCGTCTGGTTTGGGGTGCTGTTGCTCCCCTTGCTCATCGCGCTGGCCCGACGTCTGCGCATCTCCCGTGCCGGAATATTCGCAGCCCTGTACGCAGCCCTGAGCCCCTTTCTCATCGGCGAAGCCCAGGAAACCCGGATGTACACGTTGACCTTCGCCCTCCTGACGCTGACAGCCCTCTTCCTGTGGGACACCCTGCAGGGACGGAAGGGAGCCTGGCTCGGGCTGGGCATTCTCACTGCGGCCTCCGTCCTGGTCCACTACTCGGCCGTCTTCGTTCTCGTCGCCCTCTACCTTTACGCCTACCTGTACATCGCCTATTGCGCCTTCCGCCGAACGCCTCACGCATCACGCCAGACGTCCGACGCCTTACGTTTTACGCCTGACGTTTTACGCCTGACCGCCGCCGGCTTCCTCTCCCTTCTCCTCTTCCTCCCCCAGGCTCCTCGCGCCTACCAGCAAATCGCGCCCTACGGCAACCCCAACCTGGTGGTGCCCACATTGCGCGAGTACGCTCTCCAGCTCTGGCGAGCCTACACCGTGGGCATGGCCGCGGAGGGCACGGCAAGCCGGGTGGGGGTATGGCTCTTTGGCGCGGTGATGGTGGGAGTCGGGTATTGGATATGGGGTAACAGATACCGGCGATCGGAACGAACGTCACACCCACTCCCCACCCCCCACCCCCCACCCCCCACCGGTCCCTTATACACCTCCGACCCCCCCGACGATCCACCCCGGGTAGACCTCGGTGGGCGCCGAACCAGTACACCAAAAAACACG
>CAZAQA010000007.1:0-129192 GCA_964487375.1 uncultured Anaerolineae bacterium
TTTGGGCTGACCATGAACATCAACGCCACTCCTGAAGGCCTTATTCCTCGGCAGACGGAGGGGGGCATCAAGGTCATCTCGGCCAATCTCATGCTACGCAACCCCGACGACCCGGTGGCCTGGCGTGGTTCTCGCATCGCCCAGCTCATCACCGACTTGTGGCGGGACGTCATTTGGGGACCGCTGGACTATCTGCTGATCGACTTTCCGCCCGGCACGTCAGATGCCCAATTGACCGTGATGATGGACTTGCCCATCAACGGGGTCATTATGGTGACTACCCCGCAAGAACTAGCCGGTCTCATCGTGCGCAAGGCCGTGCGCATGAGTATGGATATGAAGGTGCCCCTTCTGGGGATTATCGAAAATATGAGCTACTTCGAATGCCCGGAGACGGGCACTCGTTATGAACTCTTCGGCCACAGCCATGTGGAGGAAGTCACCCAACTGGCCGGCGTACCCTTGTTGGCCCGACTGCCTGTGGATACGGATTTGGCCGGCGCCTGTGACTCTGGCCGTATTGAAGGGTACCGCAACCCGGTCATGGACGGTGTGGCACAGTCGGTAGATAGGGCACTGGAAAAGCTTGTTCAATCGTAGCTTCAAGTGGGGTTCAGCCCAGGCGTCGGGTTCTGGACGACAGGGGAGCACGATGGTGTCGAGTGGGGTGAGGCGACTACCGTGGAGTAATACCACAAGACGTTGCTGATATGCAAACGCGGTCGACGATATTCCTTCATTCACAGACCTGACTTAAGAATGCGTTGCTCCCTCGGGAGGCAACCTGAGGACCTGATGCAAAATCAGGTACATAGCATGGGACCATAGTAGCGGCCTGGCGACTGGCCCCCACTCCTGCTCCCATCGGTCATAATATTTGGGAGCCAGGAGATGGTCGGAGACTTGTTCAGGAAGATAGCCGTGCTCATCTGCCTGGGCTTCGACCCACGTCATGAGCTCCAGGGCATCCTGTCGCCGACCTGTTTCTGCGTAATACCATCCTAGCCAGGCGGCTAGCAGCACCCATTCCCCTCCGCCGTAGTACGTATCCAGGCGATAGCGATACACCCCGCCGCCGGGATACCGCAGCTCCTGTTCGATGCGGCTCACCGTCCGTTGAATCAAGGGGTCATCCGGGGGAAGAAAGCGGTGTGGTGTGGTAACCCCTATCAGGCTGGCATCGACCAACGGGGCGGGCTGTAGACGTCCGTTGTCGGGCACGATGTACTTGACCAGGTGTCCGTCGCGCACACCGTGGGTGAGCACAAAGTGATGGATGTGGTCTCGAGCTTCTTGCCACAGCAACCGCCGACTTTGGACAAGGGTCAGGAGTTCTTCCGCGACCATCAGTCCGCAATCAATGGTCGCCAGAGTGTAGGGATGCAGGTAGTCGGGGTGTTCTTCCCACAGGTCGTAGCACGGATGCTGCCACAGGGCCTGCAGGTAACGAGCGATGAGGTCGACAGCTTGGGCCCAAGAGGGCGGGAGGGTTGATGAAGTCTGTTGCAGGTGTTCCTGTAGAGCCCACAGCCATGTGCCCAGTCCATCCAATTGGAAATCAGGCCACTCTTGATGGGCCTCTTCGCCCTCCTGAGTGTATCGGGTCTGCAAGTAGTCCTGCCCCAGCGGTTCGTCATGTCCGGCCTTGACAATAGCTTGCTCCGCCCGATGGCGGTGGTGCAAGATGGTCTCTACGGCCCAATTGTGAAATCGCCGGGCACTCTCGTGTTCGCCTACCAGGTCCATGGCGTAGGCGATGAACGCGCCATCCCGAAACCAGGAATAGCGATACGTAGGAAAGGTGGGGCTGGCCGGGTACGCGCCCGACGGAGCCTGATTGGACAAGATAATGTCAATACTGCGTTGGAAGAGCATGTGAATGTTCTCCCCTTCTGCTGGGATGATGGCGGGGAGACGATACTGGCATCGTCTCCCCGTAGGGTGAATTTAGTAATCTATCGTGATGTTTTCCGTTGCACCTGCGCTCAACGCTCCATAGAGTTTGACCTTTCCAGTTGTCGAGTCATAGCTCCAGTTCAGTGCAGTGCCGCTTACGCTCGTTGGTTGAGCGTCAGTCTGGACATAAACCTGTACGGAAAGGGCCGAGGACGTATTGTTGTCCAAGTCCACGAGACGTTGATTCGTCCCTTTAGTAACTTTGATGTACAAAGTACCATTCTTCAACCGAATATTTGACCCAAGGTAAGTCCAGGCACTGGGGAGCTTTGGCGCAACGGTGAGGGTATTGCTTGGGGCATCATACCGGTAGTCAATAAAGGCCAAAAGATTATCCACGATCTTGCCGTTTGATTCCCAAACGTTAGCCCAGGCCGCTTCTAAAGCGAATTCATCAGGTCGTTTGTTCTCGTCGATTTGCTCAGCACCTAGTCTCAAATTACCCAGATAGCCGATGAGATAGTCCATATAGGTTTTTGCTTTATCCGCCTTGGATGTTCCTGTAACCGTGTCAGACCATTCGAGGTAGTACTCACTGAGCCAATCTGTGGGCATCATCCAGGGGCCGCCATCATAATATGTGTCGCCATGGTCACGATAATCCGCACCATAGAGCTCTTCCTGGTCGGCACGGTAGCGAACAACGCCACCGTAGGCCATTTTCGTTTCGCTAAAGTCCGTTAGCGCTGGCTCCAAGTGCTGCACCGTACTAATCGCCGCTGTCGTTGTGACCGGTTCAACTGCAAACGGTGTCACCAGACCCAGCATGGAGATATCGGCGGAGACGTCATGATTCAGCTCCAGGCCCGCGTTCGTACAATAGCCCACCTTCTTGACATAACGGCCATGATCGTAACGTCCGGTCGAGGTGTCATAGAGGCTATTTTGGATACCCCATTCGATGTCGGCCTTACGGCTGTTGAACGTGTTCTTCCAAGTCGTATCTCCAATGGCGTCCATGTAAGAGGCTGCGTCACGTAGACCGGCAACGATGTTGGCATTCGAATAAAGGAAGTAACCCCATTTGTCCTCCCAGACGTTCTGAGAGTAGATCAGCTTCAAGGTGCTGTCGTAGTTGAAACACTCATGGGGATTTTCTGTAGAAGCTACATCGGCTGCTTCTCGCACCAGATTGCCGTAGGTATTGAGAAATGTGCTATCACCCGTCACTTGGTAATGATACCAAGCTCCCCAAGGGATGATCGCCGTCTCGTCCACCTGGGGATTCCACCACTCCGGCTCGCCATCCATCGCGTACTTCTGGTACCAGTAGCGGTGGTAGATGCCGTCATTGCCAATGTCGTTGCTCGACGTATCTCGCTTGGCCGTGTTCCAGAGCCAGTCGTAAACCTTCGCCGCCACGTCGTGGATGCCCGCCTGGTCCAGTGTCACCGCGCCGTAGACGGCATCGCGGGGCCAGACGTAGAAGTAAGCGCCGTTGTAGGAACCGGCCCCCATGCCTCCCTTCTCAGCATCGAAGTAGAGATAGGCGGTGAGCAGGCTGCGCTTGTAGATCGCATTGTAGGTGGCATCAGGCGACTCGAACGTGGTGGCGTTGGCCAGCAGGTTGGTCCAGAAGCTCTCCGTAGTGCTGCGCACACTGTCCAGGTTACCGCTGCGGAACCAATCTACCGCCGGCTTGATGTGGCTGGTGTAGAGGTTTTGATTTACCGAGGAACTGGTCGCCCCTACCAGGAGCACGTCTACTCCCTGACTGCTGTTCGCAGCCACGGTCAGGCCCCTTGCCAGGTAAGCGGCGTTGGTGACCTGGTAGGTCTTACGTCCGGTGGAGCTGGTCTTCAAGGCCAGGCCAAAGTCCAGGGTGCGAGTGCGTCCCGTGCTCGTGTCGCCGGGGTCGTGGAAAAACATGATGTCATCGGTGGTGTTGTAGCTCACGCTATCCTGAGCGTTATTGCCGTTGATGTTCATGTCCTGGTAGTAGAGAAATGTAGCATTCAGGGGCGAACTGCCGGTGTTTTGCACGGTGTAGCGTTGGATCAGGAGCCCGCGGATAGGGTTGCTGCCGGTGTCGTTGGGGAACGTGATGTTCTTGGGGATGAAAGCCGTTTTCACTACCTGCAAGGGCAACATCTTGTGGGTGGCGGTGAAGACGAGGGTCGCCGTATCACCGGCGTAGCTCTGGCTGTAGTCCCACCAGGTGGGGTCGTTCAGCCAGTAGTAGATGCTGCCCACCTTCACCCCGGCGACCGACTTGTAGACGTTCACCTGAGCCCCTTCGGCCCCCACACTGCCGTCTACCTTGATGCCGCTCCAGATGCCCAGGGGTACCATGAAGTCGAAGAGGGAGCCTCGGGCATCGAACTGGGCGAAGGCGTAGTTGTTCCCCGTGATCCCCTCGACCTGGTAGTAATCGGCCGTGGGAGCGTTGGTGCCGATGGACCAGTCCTGTCCCTCCCAGCGGTCAATGGTCCCATCATTGTTGTCGTCCCAGGCGAAGGTGAAGTTGATCTCAATGTCGCCGCTGAAGGGACCGATGGTCGTCTCGTAGTCTTCGTTGCCGTTCGCGGAGCCGTTGGGGGCGAACCAGGTGTCGGTCACGTTGTTCCAGTTGTCCGTCCCCCAGTGGACGTAGCCAGGCAATCCCACCCGGAAGGTGAGGTAATAGCCGTCAGGGAGGCGGTCGACCTGGGTGTTGAAGGTCCAGACGTAAGCGGGCTGCACTTCCAGGTAGTCCAGGTTGATGGCGGTGACATTCTGCGAGGTGAACCAGAAGACCACTTGGTGCAGCCCCGGCTTGAGGCGGACGGTGAGGCTGCCGTCGCCCCAGGTGTCCCAGTTGGCCAGGGAGTTCATCGTCACCTGGCCGGCGTACTGGCCGTCCACGTAGACATCGCGGGTGGCGGTGGTGCCGGTGGCGTTGGCGTAGCGGAAGCGGAGGACGTAGTCATCCTCGGCAGGAGCGTTGATAAAGAACGACACACCGTCGTTAACGGTCTCGAAGCCGTCCACGAATCCGGTGCCGGAGTAGCCGGTGTGGTTGGTGTTAACGCCGACGTTGGTCTTGACGGCATCTTCTGCTTCGTAGCGGTCGCCCGACGGGGCGGCGAAAATGCGCTTGATATAGATCATATCCCAGTACTGGAGCGAGGGCACGGTGAAGGCGACGTAGTTGCCCACGCTGTCGCTGCCAGTAGTGAAGCTCAGTGCTTGCGTCTTCCCGTGGTCAAAGTCCGGCGAAGCCAGGTAGACGCCGGAGACGGTGACGTGGGGCCCCATGCGGTACTTGACGGCGAGGTTGGTCTGGGTGGGCGGCGTGCTGGCCTCGTTGCGCCACTGGTCGTCATTGCCGAGGAGGTTGATCAGATGGAGGACATCGTAGTCGGCGTTGCGACGAGTGAGGGCCCAGATGGTGTTAGCGGAGCCATCACCGGAGACGTTCTCGTTAGCGATGCTGATCCACTGGGTCCCGCTGTCTCCGGGAATCAAGTCGGGGTCGAAGAGGAGGTTCTCATAGGCGGTGATGAAGTCGTAGTACTCCTTCATCGCTGCCTTCAGGGAATTGCGCATCTGTTTGGAACGGTTGGGAAAGTATTCATGGGCCAACATCTGGTCGCCGTCACCCAGCTCGATGTGGAAAGCACCGTTGGCAGCGAAGGCAGCATCGGCCAAGCGCACCGAGTCTTCATCAAAGGTGCCCAGGGTGAGGCTGTCCACGTTAATAGCGTTGGTGTTGCTGCTGTCAAAAGCCAACTTGATAGTATGGGTACCGGGAGAAAGGATCGTGGTAGTGTAAGCATTATGGGCCCACGTGTCCCAGTTGGCTTGATTGAAGAAGGAAATGGTACCAGCAAATGTCCCATCGACGTAAACGTTGCGGGTAGCTGTTGCGCCAGTAGCGTTACCATACCGGAAGACGAGAGCGTACATGCCCTGGTCGGGTACGGAAATGGAGAACTGGACGTAATCGCCTGCGGCATCAAAGCCATCCACAAAGCCAGTGCCGGTATAGCCAGGGTGATTGTTGTTGACCCCTACACCGTTGAGCGTTGCATCTTCAGCCTCGTAACGGGGCCCAGTATTCTCACCGTAATTCATGTAGGCTGCCAACACCAGGGACTTTCCATTGCTTAGTTCTCGTACCTGGCGTATGTAATTGCCAATGGCGGCATAGGAGTTGCTCAGCCACCAGATTTCGCTGTAGTTGAAATCTGTATTGGCATATTGGGCTACGTTCCTGACAGCCCAACCGTCAACGGTTCCGTCAACAATGTTAAAAGTCAATGCATCCTGACTAGCTCTGCCAGTCGTATGGTAGGCAACGGCGGCAAGGTGTTCCTTCGCATTGTTCAAGAAACTGGCAAAGCTGTTATCCAAATCGACCACGTTGCCCAAGTAGTCATAGGGATCGGGCCGCTGACCCATCTGATCCACATGAATCCCGTCAAAGTTAGCCGTTTCAATAGCATCCTGGTACTCACGGAAGATGTAGTTTTGCCAGTTGGTGTTCAGAGGGTTGAACAGCCACAGATATTTGCCATTCCCAAAATCAACATTGAGCTGGCCTGTGGCATTGTTGTTCTGGTAAATACCCCACTGGGAGTTGACACCATAGTTGCTGTAATTCTCCCGTGCAGCGTAGACCATCGCATAGGCCATAGCTGCCATGTTGCGATCATGGAGAGCGGCAATCTGGTTCTGGATGGTCTGCCAGGAAATGGTCCGGCCAAACAGGTCCTGCCATGTGCCATCAATGGCCCCGTTCGTACGCTTGAAGAATTTCTCATGTCGCCACATCCAGTCGTAGAGCTGAACGGCATTAATGTGGTAGTTTTGGGCCAGCGCATCTACTTTCGCCTGGCTGTCGGCGGCTGTCTCAGTGGCAGGGAACCCGGAGATGTAGCCGTATCGGGGATACCGTCTCCAATCACTGGAAACATCAATAGCTGTAGCACCTGAATCGGTCGTCCCTGCCCACACCTCGACGTAGTAGCCGTAAGAATCGGTGGATGGGGTCGTCCAAAGGAAGGTCTTCGTCATCGTAGCCCCAGCCGTAACGCTGAGGGATTGGCTGGTGGAGTACACCGTTGTCTCCAGGTGGCGAATGTCGAGGTACAGGATACCGTTCCAATCGGCGCCCGTGTTGTTCTTGATCTCCGCAGTAACAGTCACGGTATCACCAGGGTTGTATCGAGCTTTGTCCGTGTACACCCGCTGGATCAGATCACCAGGTGCAGCCAGGACCGATAACGTCGTGCGCGCCGCAATGGCAATCAGCAAGCAAGCCACGATAACCGTCCCTACCTTCAGAAAAGCTTTGGTCTTTATGGATATCCTCCTCTTTCGCACGTATTTAGCTTACAAACTCGATCACAACGAGATCCCAATAGTCAAGCCAAGGAACGGTGAACTCGATGTAGTTCCCTCGGGTATCCCGACCCGACTCGAAATCCAGGATCACTGTCCGAGGACTGGCGAAATCCGGCGAGGCGAGCCAAACCTGTTCCACCGTCTGATCAGTCCGGAACCGTACTCGCAGATCCTCCAACGGTGTGGGATCAGCCAGCAGCAAACCGTTCCACCCCGGTGACTTGATATCAAGCAGATTGATCAAGCTGAGAGCAATGACACCATCTCCCTGGCGCACAATGGGCCAAACTTTGTTATAGGCTCGTTTGGGGTCTGTGTCGATGCCTTCGATGCTTACTTTGTCCTCATACATCGGCGTCGCATCGCCTGTACCCAGCGAGAGCATATTCTCGTAGCGCACAACAAAGTCGTAGTAGCGCCGTAGCACCCCGGCCAGTTCGTCGCTCATCTGCCTGTATTTGGGGAAATAGGCTTCGGCCAGCATGCCGCCGGGTTCACCCAACTCGATGTGATATCCGCCGCTGGCGAAGATCACGGCGTCGGCCAGCCGCGCGTTTCTATGTCGGGCCGGGTCGATGTAAGCTGCCAACACCACCGGCTTCCCCTTGCCAAGCTTCTGGGCATCGACGATCAGCTTCCACAGGTCCCGGTACAATGTATGGGGTGGCCACACTTCAATGTAAGTGAAGTCCTGATCGGTCGGCGCCACGGTTTCGATGGGCCAGTTGTTCACAGCGTTGAAGACAACGGCAGCATCCGGGCGGCTGGCCGTGACCGTGGTTTTGGTCTCGTCGATGAAGTCCGGGATGACGCTGGCCAGGTCGACGAGGTTCCCCTGGACATCAAAACCTGACTTGGGATCACCATATTGGTCGAGGTGGATGCCATCAAATTTTGTTTCTCGCATCACCCTGGCGAACTCACGCATGAGATGCCGGGTCCAGGGTGAACCCGGGCTGGGGTCCATGATATAGA
The DNA here is from genome assembly GCA_964487375.1 of uncultured Anaerolineae bacterium. Taxonomy (GTDB): domain Bacteria; phylum Chloroflexota; class Anaerolineae; order JAADDB01; family JAADDB01; genus JAADDB01. The sequence continues at coordinate 8,260 of CAZAQA010000007.1, forward strand.
GAAAATCATCGCCAAAGGGGAAGGGGTCACCGTTCGTCTTGCGTAGAGCCCAGTCGGGATGTTCCTTGTAGAAGGACACAGAGGCAGCATAGATGGCGGTGTAGGGCATAGTGGCGATGTTAAGGCGATGAGCGTTGTCGATCAAGGCATCCACGGTGCGGCGGGAAAGGAGGCGCCCCAGGGGATCGCGGTAGGGGTCCTGAGGAGCTAGCAGGTTCTCGTGACGATACATCCAGTCGTAGAATTGGAGCCCGTTGATGTGGTAACGGGTCAACCACGCCATCGTCTCCTCGAAGTTCGTACGCTCCGGTGTGAAGTCGGTGAGAAACCCGTAACGCGGTGCTTGTGTCCAGGAGGTCAGGACGTCGAAGGCTGTATGCGCCTGAGCCAGTGTCTGGCCTGCGGAGGATTGCACCGTCAGGTCCACGCCATAGCCTTTGGGGGCATCAGAGGGGGGAGTCCACGGCAATCGAAACGTCTCCTGACCGCTGGCCGGGATGTCCGCCGGCTGTGTCAGGTGTGCTATCTCCTCTGTGAGATAGCGGATCGAGACTATCACCTCGACGTTGGCCGGCTGTGCCAGCGTGTTAGTCAATGTTATCAAGAATTCGACAGGTTCCCCAGGCCGGTAAGTAGCTTTATCGGGATGAAACGCGGTGACCTGTACGTTGTTCATTGGCACTGTCTCCTCCAGTAATGTCTCCGGAAGTGGCGTAGGGATAGATGGGGGCACGCCGGCCACGCAGGCCGACAGGAGCAGCAGTGCTCCAAGCCACAAGAGCAAGTTGAAGCGCTGGTACATGGCACGCTTCATCCTTTGATCGCCCCGCCGATGAGCCCCTTGACAAAGTACTTCTGTAAGAAAATGAAGACAATCAATACGGGAGTGACGGCGATGAGGGAGCCGGCAAAGACCAATCCCCAGTCTGAAGCGTGGGTGCCGTGCAAATTGGCAATGGCGATGGGCAACGTGCGCTTCAGTGGATCGTTGATCGTTGTCAACGCCCAAACATATTCGTCCCAGGCGCCGAGAAAAGTGAAAATCGCAACGGTGGCCAGGGCCGGCGTGGATAGGGGGAGCAAGATGCGGAAGAAGATCGTCAGATGAGTGCCGCCGTCAATTAGCGCGGCCTCCTCCAGTTCGCGAGGTAATTGCTCGAAAAAGCCTCGCAGGAGAAAGGTATTGAAAGCGATGCCGCCTGCTGTGTACACGAGAACTAAACCGGTCAGCGTATTCAAGAGCTTGAGGCGAGAGGCCAACATGAACTGCGGGATAATCAACATCATGCCGGGGACCATAAGGGTCGCCAGCAACCCATAATACAGCACGTTTTTGCCGAAGAACTCAAAGCGAGCGAAGGCATAGGCGACCGTGGAGGAAAAGAAAAGCTCCAGGATCGTAGTTGCCAGCGCCACCTGCAAGCTGTTGAGGAAGTAGCGACTGAAATTGCTGGATTCCCAGGCAGACACAAAGTTATTCAGCGTGGGATGCGAGGGGATAAAACGGGGCGGAAACTCAAAAACATATACTGGACCCTTCAAGGAGGTGGAGATCATGTACAGGAAGGGGGAGATCACGAACACAGCCCCCAGGCCGAGAGCCAGCACGATGACTGTTTGTGTCAAGCGGCGTTGCGCGTGTGCACTCACTCTTGCACCCCTGTTTAGTACTCAACTCGTTGCTGTAAGAACCGCATCTGCAGGAAACTGACGCTGAAGATCATGGCAGCCATCAGGTAGGAAAGCGCGGCCCCGTAGCCGAAGTCCAGGTACTTGAACCCCTGGTTATACATGTAACTGAGCAATACTTCAGTGCGTTGCATCGGTCCGCCGCCGGTGATCAGGTAGATGGAGATAAACGCTTGAAAGCCACCAATGACCAACATCACCAGGACAAACACGATTGTCGGCCGGATCAGCGGCAGGGTAATATGCCACAGGCGTCGCCAGCCACTCGCCCCATCGATGGCTGCCACCTCATAGAATACGGGGGGGATGCTCTGCAGAGCAGCCAGGAAAATAATCATACTCCAGCCGATCCCCTTCCAGATACCCAAACTCATGATGGGCGCCCACGCGGTGTTGGCGTTGCTTAGCCACGGCATGTAACCGGGCAACAGGTGCAGGACGTCCACCAAAAGATAGTTCACCAGCCCAGAGCGGCTGGAGTTGAACAGATATTTGAACAGAATCGAGACGACCACCCACGAAGTTACAACAGGCAAATAATAAATAGTTCGAAACACAATGCGGCCGAACACAACCTGGTCTACCAGCAGGGCAACAGTCAGACCAAGGAGCATCTGGCCAATAACTGTCACAACTGCATACATCAACGTGTTGCGCAGCGCCAACCAGAAGACTGGATCACCAAAAGCACGGGTATAATTTGCCGCGCCAACAAAGGTACTTACCTGCCCGGGAACAGGATTCCACTCGTACAGACTGATCTGAAAAGCCTTGAGCAGGGGGTAAGCCGTCCATGCCAGAAACAGAAGCAGTCCAGGCAGTAAGAACAGATACGGCGTAGGGTTCACATGTCTGCGCCAGCGACTTTCTGCCTGCATTGCTTCCCCCTTCTCTCGGCTAAAGGCTTTCGCGATGTTCATCTGTTACGTCGCTTCTTGTCCTGGGAAACCAATGAAGAGGGGCCAGGCCCACCTGACCCCTCGAGAGTCTATCACGCTACTTGCTTGTCAGCAAAGCATCAATCTTGGTTGCAGCCTCGTCTAGAGCCTGTTGGACCGGTTTCTCTTCACGCAGGATGGCCTGCCCGGCATTGGTGATGATCTCGTCCATCTTGGTCCAGGCAGGGTGCGGCGTGCGAGCCTTCGCCGTCTTAAGCTGCTCCAGGAAGATGCCGTAGTAGGGGTGATTCTTGATGTAGTCGCTGTTGAGCAACTCACTGAGGACCATCAGTTGCCCAACTTTCGCCATCTTGAGTTGATATTCAGGCGAGAGGGTGAAGCGAATGAACTCCAATGCTGCCTCTTTGTTCTGTGACTGCTGCATCAGTACGATGTCTTCGCCACCTACGACTGAGATAGAGCCACCAGCGCCGGCCGGCATCAGGGCGGCATGGAGCTGCTTGTCAGGGAACTGCTTTTCAAAGATAGGGTACATCCAGGGACCGTCAAGAAAGTTGGCATACTGGTCCTGCGCGTAACCCGTGCCGGCATCCACACCACTTCCCAACACGGAGGGCGCCAGGCAGCCATCCTTGAAGAACTTCAGCAGGAACTCGTAGGCCGCCACCGTCCGGGAACCATTCAGATAGCCAGTGGCTTTGGTGATCTCTGGGTCTGTGATGGAACCGCCAAAACTCCAGATCCAGGGCAACACAGCCCAGGCATAGGTGCCACCGTCGGCAAATACGTACTTGTCCTCGCCCAGGGCTTTGATCGCCGTACACTGGGATGCTACTTCATCCATTGTTTGGGGGGGATCCGTGATACCTGCTGCTTCGTACATTGCCTTATTCCAGAACCAGACCCGGGTGTTCGTATCCAGAGGCAGGCCATAGTAGTGCCCTTTCCAGAAATTGGTGGAAAGGGGACCTGCAAACACCTTGGTCTTGTATGCTTCGAAATCAGGCATGATCTCATCGAGCGGAGCCAACGCTCCTAGTTCTGCCAGCTCCGGCACCCAGATGATGTCAGAACGAATGAGATCAGGTGCCACCCCGCCAGCCATTGAGGTCAGTAGCTTCTGGCGGAACTCGCCGTACGGGACGGCAAGTGACTTCACTTTGATGTTCGGATGCTTAGACTCGAACATCGGTATCAGCGTTTTGGTCAGCATCTCATTCTCTGGCGAAACCTCATTATAGGTGTGCCAGAAGGTTAAGGTCACAGGCCCTTTCGGTGCCGGCGTGGCTGTTACCACCACCTTCTTTTCGACAGGCACCTCTTTGGTCACCACCTTCGTGACCTCTTTCGCCGGCGGCGCGGCCGCCGGCGCACACGCGGCGACCACCAGGGCCAGCAGGACCAGGCCGGCTGCCACCAAGAATGCAAAAGACTTCTGCTTGTTCATGACTGCTCCTCCTTCTTTTGAGAATATATCGGGTTGATCAAATGACAAACATTGGCTCACATCAACAGACGCAGGGCTCCGCTACATCACCTCCCTCTCACGTTCACTTAATTTGATCAACGAAGCAAGTTTGAGCCAAAAAAGAAAACCATCAGACCATCGACGCCACCAGGTCCATTGCTGCCCCGCGCTGCACCGGCGACTTGAACACCTCTCCCAGCACCACACAGGCCGCGCCGCGGGCCCAGGTCTCGTCCCCCGAGGGTTCGATGACGATCTCCAACGCATCGGCTAGGCCGTTGAACACGTGAGCATGGATGGCCTCACGCATGGGGTCGAAGCGCCACTTCCCGGCCCGCACCCCCTCACCGCCGATGATGACCATCTGGGGGTTGAGGATGTTCACCAGTGTGGCGATGCCGATGCCCAACCAGCGCCCCGACTCGGCCAGCAAGTGTTGCGCCAGTGTGTCCCCCGCGTTCGCGGCCTCGACAATGGCGTCCAGGGTCAGCGGCTCCACGCCCGCCAGCGCGGTCTTCTCCCCCAGGGCGATGGCTGCCCGCGCCTGGCGCACTACGGCCGGGTCCGAGGCCAGCGCTTCCAGACAGCCCCGCTTGCCACAGGTGCAGGGCGGCCCGTCGGTGAGCAGGGTGATGTGCCCGAACTCCCCCGCGCCCCCCACGTGACCGCGGTAGAACTGGCCGTTGACCACAATGCCGGCGCCAATGCCCCGTCCCACCGTCACCACCACGAAGTGCTCCACGTCGTGGCCGTAGCCAAACCACTGTTCGGCGATGGTCAGGGTGTTGACGTCGTTCTCCAGGTAGACGGGCAATCCCAGGCGTTCGGCCAGAGGGTGGGCCATCTGCACATCCCGCCAGCCGAAGAAGGGGGAATAATGACAGATGCCCGTCTTCCCGTCCACCAGCCCGGCGATGCCCACGCCCACACCCAGCACGCGGTTGCGCTCCACCCCGGCTTCGATGATGGTGGTCTCAATGGCCTCGGCGAGCGTGGGGAGGAGCTCCTCGAAGGTGGGAGGGGCCTCACCGGTGGTCGGCAGGGGGGTCGCCCGGTGGTGGAGCACCTGCGCGTCCAGGTCGGTGACCGCGCTGGTGAGAACATGCTCCATCAGCTTCAAGCCCACGACGAAGCCAGCCTGGTGGTTCAGCCGCAGCAGCACGGGGCGCCGTCCCCCGGTCGATTGTCCCGCGCCCATCTCGTGGATCAGGCCCTTCTCGATGAGCTCGGCAGTAATGCCGGAGACGGTGGCCAGGCTCAGGCCGGAGAGGCGAGCGATGTCCGTGCGCGAGATGGGGCCGCGGCTCTTGATCAGGTTGAGGACGAGGTTGCGGTTCATGCGGCGGATGAGTGCTCGATTGCCCTTGCGCATATATGCGGTCATGGCGTTTCCTCATTAACTTTATTCAGTGTATGAAGTTACCGACATTATAGCACCAAGAACATCGTCTGTCAATAAAGATATTGTTGAAATTTGCCGTGTGAACCGGTGAGGACTCATGTGCCAACTTTTCTACGTTGGGGCGAAGGGGGGGCACCGATTGAGCATATCATGCCAGCATTGCTGGACCATGGCAATGCCCTATCTCCCAAGTATGTCGCGCTGCCGTCCCCCTCGACACTGGTTCAGTTTATTCAAGGGGGTGGACAAGGGAAGGCCATTGGTCTGATAGAGGAGGCCAATAGCCGGCATGTAAGCGCACATCCCTGCCCTCGACGGCCCCCTTTCCAAAGACCCGGCCCTGCTACGCCTGAAGCAAAGACTTTCTCGTTGAATAAATTGGAACAGTCTCCGTCCCCCTCACGGCTTCTTGTTTCCCGCCAAAATTGTGGTATAATATGTGCAAATTCACCCAACCATCGTTGCAGACATCGTACACATGGAGGTGCCTCTTGCGCCTGGAAGAGTTTCCTCGTCCGCTTGAGGACAATGGCCGCGGTTTGCACTGGTCGCCATCACCTCACCATCCTACAGGTAGCGCCCTGGATTTCTGGCTGGGTGAATTGCACGCTATGCACATCGCCTGGGTCAAGCTGCTGGATGATGGTCTAGGCTCTTCCCTGGACCTGTGTCAACGATTGTTAGCTGAGGAAATTATGCCCATCGTGCGTTTACAGCGTTCCGGTCCATTGCCTCACACGTTGACCTCTCAGGAGAAAGCGACCATTGGTCGTTTGGTGGATGTCGGTGTGCGCTATTTTGAGTTGGAAAATGAGCCCGATCTGCTGTATGAGTGAGAAAATGACCGCCCCCCTGATTGGTTCGACCGTATCATCGACGCCTTTATCGTGGACGCGGATATCACCGGGGCCAGTATCCCTAAGATCTTTGGGCTGACCATGAACATCAACGCCACTCCTGAAGGCCTTATTCCTCGGCAGAGGGAGGGGGGCATCAAGGTCATCGTGCGCAAGGCCGTGCGCATGAGTATGGATATGAAGGTGCCCCTTCTGGGGATTATCGAAAATATGAGCTACTTCGAATGCCCGGAGACGGGCACTCGTTATGAACTCTTCGGCCACAGCCATGTGGAGGAAGTCACCCAACTGGCCGGCGTGCCCTTGCTGGCCCGACTGCCTGTGGATACGGATTTGGCCGGCGCTTGTGATTCCGGCCGTATTGAAGGGTACCGCAACCCGGTCATGGACGGTGTGGCACAGTCGATAGATCTGACCTTGGGAAAGCCTGTCCAATCGTAACCGGAGGTGGGTTTCCCCATACGTCCCTGAGCCGCAATCGGCCCCACCTCAGTCTGAGAGGAGAAAACCCGGATTGTCCATATCGAGGAGGGGGTTGACTTCTTGGGCCAGAACGTGCGCAAGTACGAGGGCAAACTGCTCATCAAGCCATCGAAGAGGAGGCAGGAATCCTTTCGTGAGAGCGTCCGAAGCGTCGTGAAGGCGAGCCTGCAGGTTACGCCTGGGATGTTGATACAACGGCTCAACCCTCTCATACGGGGCTGGGCCCATTATCATCGGCACGTGGACAGCAAGCGGGTTTTCAATTCCATGGACACGCACATCTTCGACATTTTGTGGCAATGGGCACGGCGGAGGCATCCCAGTAAGAATGTGCGGTGGGTGCGGAGGAAATATTTCTGTACCCAGCGCGGGCGCAATTGGGTCTTCTGCGGCCAGGTAACCGGCAAGAAAGGGAAGCAACGGGAAGTGCGGCTTGCGAGGATGGCGGACGTGCCTATCCGACGCCATGTCAAAATCAAGAGCCAAGCCCACCCGTACGACCCTGCCTGGGAGAGGTACTTCGAGGAACGCCTGGATGCCAAAATAGCGAGCCCCCTATCGGGCAGGGGGAGACTGCGTTACCTGTGGAAAGAGCAGAATGGGATCTGCCCGGTCTGTAACCAGAAGATCACGATGGAAACGGGCTGGCATAGCCATCACATCGTCGGGAGATCGAAGGGTGGCAGCGACAGGGCAGAAAACCGGGTGCTCCTACCCCCGAACTGTCATAGACAAATTCACAGCCGAGGAATCTATGTCGGGAAACCGCGTCTCGATAGGCGAGGCGTTTCGAGAGGCTTGAGCCGGATGAAGGGTAACCTTCACGTCCGGTTCTTAGGGAGCGGGGGCGCAGCAATGTGCCCCCGCTACCCGGCGCCGCGCGTGAACCGGGGCGCGAAAAATCAGGGTAACTCTTGCCTATCGGCTTCTTGAACAACCCCGCCGCGCCGCTAATGCTCTCGTTAGCCGCCTTGAGTAAGGAGAAGCTATGTCCATCAAATATGTGCACACAAATATTATTTGTGAAGACTGGGAGAAACTAGCCGAATTCTACCAAACAGTTTTTGGTTGCGAGCCCGTACCACCTAAGCGTGAACAATCTGGAGAGTGGCTTTCAGAAGGAACTGGAGTCCCCGGAGCTTCCCTTAGGGGAATGCACCTACGACTACCTGGCTATGGTGATAATGGGCCTACCTTGGAGATTTATCAATACGGAAAAATTGAACCAGATGAACCACCCGCTGCAAATCGGAAAGGTTTTGGACACATCGCCTTCCTTGTAGATAACGTCCTCTCAGTTCGGGAAAAGATTTTGAAACATGGGGGTGCTGATTTGGGGCAGGTTACAGAAACTGATGTGGCTGGAGTAGGACATTTGACTTTTATTTATATGACAGATCCCGAAGGTAATATACTTGAAATACAAAGTTGGAGCTAGTGGCAGATAACAATATATTTCGAGAAAATAGGGGCTGAGATTCTTCACGAGCTTGTCCGTACGCGTCCTTTGGGAGCGTTAGTAACACCGGACTTGACGCGAATCACATTGTGTTCGAAATCGATCCGGAGCCAACACCCTTCGGAAACCTTACGCGCTCATATCTCCCGGGCCAATCCGCTCTGGCGTGGCGTTGTGGGCAATGTGGATGTCCTGATAATTTTCCAAGGCCCGACTGAATATATTCCGCTCTCTTGGTATCCCCGTAAAACAGAAACTGAGAAGGTCGGGCCGACTGGGAACGATGCGATCGTACATGCATACGGAACTTTGCAAGTCATTGACGACCGGGCCTGGTTGCGCGAGTTCATCGAAAAGCTCACGAATCGACACGAAGCGGAGTGTGGCGATCCTTGGGATGTAACTGACGTCCCATCTGATTTCATCGAAAAGCAGCCAATACTACGTCAAGGTTAATTTGATGGGTGTGAGAAGCTCAATTTCTGGCAGAAGTCGAACTTCTCATCCTTCACTTTGCGGTTGACACGGTACTGGTACTCGGTCGAGAGTCACCTGAGAGTAAAAGCGACCCCGCCAAAGGGTCGGGGGCTGCCGAATCATTCGCCTCTACGACCAGGGGTAGGCGAAGGCACTGCCTTCGCCTACCACCCGTTTGAGGGTCCTGGTTAGGAAAGTCCATGGTTTATCCATCACTCCGTGATTGACCAAGTACTAGCATGTCGGTTCGCAAACTGGTCCCACGTTCACTTCTGGTTGATTGTTCTCTATCAAGCCGCCCGCACGCGTGATGCAAGGACCCAGGTGTACGCTCTGGCAGTCAGATCATTCAAATCTTCGTTTTGAGATTCCCGGTAAAGGCGCGTCAGAGTGGTAGGGGGAATAGGAACGGGAGGAGATCCAATGATTTGATTTACCTGAGTCTTGATCTTATGATCCGCGACAGGATGCGCCAGTATGTGCGCCAGGAGCACAATCCCGTGTTCGACCTGTCGGGCCGCCAGCAGGTAGTGTCCGGCGGCCCACAGGACTCGCAGGGTCAAAGGGATGGAATGGAGGTTAAAGGCCAGGTCTAGTGCTTCCAGCAGCGTCTCGCGGGCACGTGTCCAGGTTCCGAGCAGGACGTATGCATGGCCGGTATACCCCAGGCTTAGTGCTGTTCCCCAACGGTGTTTGAATGAGCGAAATGTGCTTAACGCCAAAAGGTAGTTGTGCAGGGCTTCCTCGTGTTTTCCCTCTGCTTCGGCCACCTGGCCCAGATTAAGGATAGCAAATGCCCAACCGATGTGTGCGCCCATTTCCCGATAGGCTTTTGCGCTGTGCAGGAGGAAGTCACGCGCCTGAGGGTAGTCATTTTTGATGTAGGATAGACTGCCCAGGTTGTTCAAGATAATAGCACTGGACAGCCGATTTCCCAAGGTTTGCATCGTTTGCAGACTTTCTTCATAAGCGCTTTGGGCCTGAGCATAATGACCCATGTAGTAAGCACAGTTTCCTACGTTGTACAATGCGTGGGCGATGCCGCGAGAGTTGTCCAGTTGTCTGTAGATGGCTAAACCTTCCTCGAAAAGGGGAAGAATGGTATGAGCGTTTTCCCCGGCCGTCTCCAACGTGTTGGCCAGGAGTAGTAATGTCTGGGCAATGTAATAAGAGTGGTGGAGCCGCCGGTAAATGGAGAGAGAATCTCGCAATAGAGCAACAGCCTCTTGATAGTTACCCCGCTCTTTCTGCAAAGTTCCTTTCACTGTTTGGAAAAATGCGCGATCTTCCGGGGTTGTATGTATTTGCAGGATGGACTCGGCTCGTTTGATGGCATCGATGGCCTTGTCCAGGTTGAAGAGGCGAAGCTCAAACCAAGTGAGGGAAGCCCACACGCGCGCCAAGAAGGACAGGCCTTGGGGCGTTCCGGTCTCCTCAATCGTCTTGCCCAACTTGTTGGTCGTCTCTCTCAGCAGATCGCACGCTTCGTTCCAACTCCCCCTCACTTCGTAGTAGTGATGGAGCGATTCAAGTGCCACATCAAGAAGCTCCACGCGGGCATGGGCGACCGCCCACCCCCAGGCAGTTCGAATGTCGGTCAGGTAAAGGTCGATTTCTTCCAGAGCTTGTTGCAATTTCCTGCCTAATAATTCAGGGAGTTTCTCCTGCAGGAAGTGCAGCATATAGTGAGCATGTTGTGCTTCCGCCCATTCTTGTTCTTCTGGCTGTCGTTGCAGCTTCTCCTGGGCATATTGACGCAGGACAGGATGCAACACATACCATCCTGGTTGTTGGATAGAAACCAGAGAACGGCCGACCAATGTGGCCAGGAGTGACAAACGTGCCTCTGCAACGGCAGATGCTGCCTCGATGGTAAAGCTGCCTTGAAACACACTAAGGCGGCGGAAGACCCGCCGTTCCTCCTCGGATAGACGCGCCCAGGAATGATCGATCACCACCCGCATGCTGCTGTGTCGGTAAGGCATGTCTTGGAGAGGACTACGTAAGAAATCCAGATCCCTCTCGATGGCCTCAGCGATGTCCGAACAACTCATGGTCGATAACCAGCTTGTCGCCAATTCAATGCCCAGGGGCGATCCCTGTACGTGGCGACAAATGCGGATGACAGCAGAAAGGATAGGCGGCGTCAAGGTGAATGCAGGCTGGACTCGCTTGGCAGATTGGATGAACCAGCGGACGGCATCATATTGGGTTGGTTCTGCGGTCTCATCTGTCGCGGGGTAAGAGAGACCCATCAAGGGCAGTAGCCATTCCTGGTACAGGTGCAAAGGCTCACGCGACGTAGTGATGATTTTCACCCAAGGCGCGCGCTGCAGAATCTCGAGCACGAAGGAGGTTCCATCCAGAAGATGTTCGAAATTGTCGAGCACAAGGAGCATTTCCTTCTCAGCCAGATAGGAAAGCACCTGATTGCTAACGGATTGGGTCTCAGATGCGGGCAACTTCAACGCCCGGGCAATGGCTTGGGGAATACGCGTTGGCGAATCGATGGCTTGCATGGGGACGAATACGGCCCCGTGTTGGAAATCCTGCGCATGAAGTCGCACGACCTCGCGGGCTAACGTGCTCTTGCCGATTCCTCCCATTCCTGTAATGGTCAACAGGCGACAAGTTGGGTCGGCCAAGCGCTGGGCAATGTGCACCAACTCCTTCTCGCGGCCAACAAAGCCGAAGCGAACAGGGGAAGTTGTTGCAAGACGCCGTGCTTGGTTTGGCTTGGGAGGACGTTTGGGGAAAAGTCGGTCTTCACGGATGGCTTCGTAGAGGGCTTGAGTTTCCCGACTAGGGCCGACGCTCAGTTCTTTTCGCAAGATAACCCGACATTGTCGATATTGAGCCAACGCTGCAGAGCGCTCTCCTTGCATGGCCTGGAGCCGCATGAGACGGCGGTGCCCGGCTTCGTTCCATGGCTCCAACGCGATCAGGTGACGGGCGAACCACTCCGCGCGGGCGTAGTTCCCTTCTTCTTCATAATAGGTGGCCAGAGCCTGCAGGCCTCGCGTAGCCAAACGATGAAGGTGTTCACGCCGATTTGAGAGCCAGTTGTCGAATTCGGCAGAGGCGGAAATCGTGAAGCCCTGAAGAAGATCACCCTGATAAAGCCTCAACGCCTGCTCTACACTCGCTGCCGGTGGTGGAGAGTGGGGGGAATCAGCTCCTTGCAGAAAGGCTGTAACATCTACCCATACAGGGGCGTCTGGGCGGAAACGGACGTAAGTACGTGCAATCTCCAGGTACTGTTCTACATATCCTTTGCCTCCAAGCACTCGACGCAAGTTGGAGAGAGCCTGTCGTAAGCTGTGCCGCGCCTGGCCCGGTTCCTCGGGCCATAGCAAGGTGGCCAGGTAGTCACGCGTATGTAGTCTGTCCGATTCCAAGACCAAATAAGCAAAGAGTGCACGAACTTTGGCCGATTCAAATCCCGTGAGCAATGATCCCTGTCGCCAGATCTCGAAAGTGCCTAATAAGCGAATTTTCAGCCCAAATTTCATGTGAACTCGCCAGCGACTTGCCACTTCTGCACTACTTCTCGCTTACCCGCGGGGGGATGTTTATCAGGGAGAAGCTCCATACCCTTGTTTAGATTATACATGAGATCGGCCTGGATGGACGAATTTTCAGATGACGAAAGTGGAATACTTGGTAGTCATTCAGAGACCGACGCGTTTTCTGTTGGGTACTTTGTCAAACGTTCAGGCAGTAGGGAATCCGGTGAATATCAAGTAGAGACAAAAGAGATAGGACTACTTGGACGTTCCTGCCCACACTCCTCCCAAGATGATGAGCCCGCCGCCAATAAGATGCGCTGTCCTTATACCTTCTCCAAGCAAGAGAAAGCTCAATAGCGTGCCATACACGGGCAGCATGTTATAGAAAACCATGGCGCCACTCGGGCCCAAACGACGGACCCCTTCGTTCCAAGAGAGGAATCCGAGGACCGTCGGAGCAACGCCGATGTACAGCAAGCTGAGAAACAACGTTGCTCCCCAGTGAACAGGTAAAGCCCTCATCTCCCACGGGGCGGCAAGGAGAAGAATCGGCAGGCCCAGAAACATGGAGAAGGCGGTGGCCGAGAGCGCAGAGCGTCGACGCATCGCCTCACGTCCGAGAATAGAATAGAGCCCCCAGAGCGCCACGGCTGCCAGCACGATGAAATCGCCCACATTGAAGTGGACTTTATGCCAGAAATCCAGATGCCCCCCGGAGATAAGCCACAGTACACCCACTAACCCCAGCACCGCTCCACCGACCTGGCGGCGGGTCATTGGTTCACCAATCAGGAGGCCGGCCAGTATGCCGGTGATCAGTGGGCCCAGCCCGTTGATCAATGTCGTGTTCACGGCCGTCGTGTAACGCAGGCCAAGATAGAGGAGTGGGGCAAACACGACCACCCCGGTCAGTGCCATTCCGACCAAGGCACGGCCATCTGGCCCAATCCGCCGCTCTTGTACCGGTCGACGTCGGAGGAGCAGGGCGAAGATGAGCGCGGCGACAAGGAATCGGAACGCAGCCAAAGAAATTGGGCCGATACCCGAACGCAGCCATCTCCCCAACACGATGTTCGTGGCCCAGACGAATGTAGCCAGGTTGACCAATGCCATCCCGGTCAAACGATTGCGGAACTTGGTGTGATTCATAAGCTCTTCTCCTTCCCTGCATGACCATTTCCGTGGCAAGGCTATTCTGGGGTAGCAGGAAGTACACCTCATCCACACACGAACGTCACTTTTATGGCCGGAACCTGCTTCGTGAGGACACCGTCGAATCCTCCCCAGAGCCCGTTCAGGATGGCATGGACATGGCTCGCATCTCCATAGGTTGCATCAGTAGCCATACGGCGGCAGCCAGGATCAGCGTCGCCACTAAAGCCCAGGGAAGAAGAACCGGCCATATGCGCCTGGGGGCATCTTTTGATGCCAGACGATAAGCGACGAGGATGGAGCCTACCCATCCTAATCCCAACAGGCCCAGTTCGAAGGGGAAAAGAGCTTGTGGAGGGACCAGTGGGCTCACCATTCCATTCCCAGGAGAGTGCGAAGGCCCGATTAGGTGACGAACGATAGGGACGAAGGCCCAAAATCCGGTGAAAAAGTGAAAGGCATAGTGGGCTGCCCACACGCCTACCCCTATGGGCACCAGCGTGAACGTGTACTGCGTTAAGAGACGAGCAGGGCTTTGCCTGAGGCCGCCCCACCGGTAAGTGGCCCACGTAGCCCCCAGGAGCAACAATGCCGGTTCGACGACCAGGCCGATTGTGAAGATGAGGCTCAGCACAGGCCATTCTGAGCTGACATGGAGGCGTCCCTCCAGCCAGCGTTCCAGGACGTATACCGGGCTGACCATGCCAAAGGCGTTCAGTAAAGCGCCGAAGGTGAAAAAGACCACCAAGAGGGCCAGGTCGGGCCGCTGAGAGAGTCGTCCCACACCTGAGCGCCAGGGATCTTGCCAGAGCTCGCTGCCGGGAAGTCGCGATCCCACGCCCACGTTTTCGTAAGGGCAGGCGTGGACACAGTCCAAACAGAACGTGCAGTCCATGTTCCCGAATTTCCGCGGCTGGAAGAGCCACAGTTCACACCCGCGCTGCTCCGTATGTCCCCGGATACACTCCTTTGTCGCACAATGGACGCACACATCTGGATTACGCACCTTGATTTCGAGCGGAGAGATGAGAGAGGTCACGAAGTTGAACTGTCCGATCGGACACACATATTTGCAAAATGAAGCGCCGACGAACAGGCTGTCCACCAATAATGCCAAGAGGAAATATCCGATGATAAGCCACGAGGTCCAAAAGGGGGTTGCCCACAGATCAAAATATTCATACGCAAAAAGAAACAGGGCAAACAGGCCGGCAGCTCCCCATTTGTTGCGCAGACGTCGGGGCCACATTCGTGTCGGTCGCACGAAACGGCGTACTAGATTGCGCATGCCCATGAACGGACAGGCGAGGCAGAAGAGGTTGCCCGCCAGTAGGAGGGCCAGTATGACCATCCCACGGTAGTGGATCCAGGTGATGACCGTTGCCAGGTTCTTCGGTGACGATTGGGGCCCCCATAAGCCGTGGACGATCATGAGTAAGGCAAGCAGAAACAGGGGAAACTGCAAGGCCGTTCTGGCATGCTTCCAGCGCAAGAATGTACCCAACATCGGCGTTTGTATCCAATCTACGCCCATCGGATTTCCCCCCCTTGTCTCCCCCTGGTGTAAGTTCCATCATATTCATCGGTATGTCCCCGGTCAATTCACCTGACGTGACGCCTGGAGGGGGGCGGAGGTTTAATCGTGGCCGAGTGATGGACCGTTTGGCAGAATCGAGGTGATTCGTGTCCGGGACCCAGACGCTTGGCCAAACGTCGATATTCAGGTACACTGGGGAAACAATATGTACGCGTGCCAGGAGGAAGGGCGTGGAATCCTTACTTGTGACGGAAATGACCATCGTCGTTATCTTGCTGGTCGTCTCCCTGGTTGCCATCCTCGTCCGACGCATCCGTATGCCCTACACAGTGGCCCTGGTCCTGGCAGGCCTGGCCCTGACTCTGCAACACCAATGGCGTTTGACCATGACGCCGGAGCTTGTTCTGGCGCTCTTTCTGCCCCCCCTTGTGTTCGAAGCGGCTTTTCACCTCCAATTCAAGGACCTGCGCGAAAACGCGGCTTCTATCTTGACCCTGGCTGTGGTCGGCGTTTTGCTGAGCGCCGGCATTGTAGGCGTCGTTCTGGTTGGCGCCCAGGTGCTGCCGTTGCCGGTCGCCCTTCTTTTCGGGGCGCTTATCTCAGCTACAGACCCGGTTTCCGTCACGGCCACGTTCAAGGCCTTGGGGGTTCCGCGGAGCTTGAGCGCTCTTCTAGAGGGGGAGAGCCTCCTCAATGACGGGACGGCCATTGTGCTCTTTCAAATCGCTCTCCTTTTGGTCGTGGAAGGAACGTTGGATCCCATTACAGGACTCGTGGATTTTCTGCGTATTGCCGGTGGCGGGCTGCTGATTGGGCTCCTGTTGGGGTACATCGTCTCTCTGATCCTGGCCCGGATTGACGATTATCTTATCGAAACCACACTCACGACCGTACTGGCTTATGGGACGTATCTGGTTGCTGAACACTTCCATGTTAGTGGCGTTCTGGCCGTGGTCATGGCCGGCCTTATCAACGGTAATATCGGTCCCAAGGCGATGTCCCCCACAAGTCGCATTGTCATTTTCAACTTTTGGGAATATGTAGCTTTCCTCGCGAACTCGTTCGTTTTCTTGCTCATTGGAATGAACATCCAAATGGGCGAACTTCTCAATAATTTGAACGCTATCATTATTGCCATATTCGCGGTTCTGAGCGCCCGGGCCGTTGCGGTATATGGCTTGAGCGCTTTACTTCGGTCCTATCGCCGCCACCCACCGGCCTCCTATCAACATGTCCTTTTCTGGGGAGGACTGCGGGGTGCCGTCAGCCTAGCCCTGGCCTTGAGCCTGGTGGAACAGCATTTTCTCTATGAACGACAGATTCTGGCCATGACCTTTGGGGTCGTGCTTTTCACCCTGCTTATTCAGGGTACTACCATTCCGCTGGTGTTGCGAGGGTTGAGTCTGACTCGGCGAAGCAAACTTTCGCTGGAATATGAGCGCTTGCAAGGGCGACTCTTGGCTCTGCGAGCCGCACAACGGCACGTCAGCAGGCTCCACCATGCTGGGGCCCTCATTCCACAAGCGTGGCATACTATCTCCGCGGAGCTGGAAGGGGAAGAAAAACAGGTGGTCGAGCACATTGACCGGCTCCTGAGCGAACACCCGGAGCAACGGGAACACGTCGTCCACTTGGCCCGGATCGAGGCGTTACGTGCTCAAAGAGCAGCACTCCTCTCCTTTTTACAGGAGGGCTTGCTCAGCGCTGAGATCGCCCATGAGCTCATTGCAGACGTGGATGCTAAACTGGAGACAAGCGTGCCTCCTGTAGAAAGAGCGCCCAAGGAGGAAGTTTCATCTGTCGGGCAGACCCAGCCCCCTCCTGCTCCTCCTTCTGAGCTAGAAACATTTCCATCTCCTGCAACGGCCGAGGGTTCGCCGGAAGGAACAGAAGATTTGGGACGTTCTGAGGAGAATGGAGTAAAATAACGAGGCTCAGGAGTGGTCACATTCACCGATATATGGATTGCCCACACGGGAATATCCGGCAGATAAGGAGGCGATTTTCTATGGCCATCGAACGACAGAAAGAAATTCGACGTCGCCGTGCACGTCGTATGAAGCTACGCAAGTTGCGCCTGAAGCTTGCACAGGCGACAAATGATTCTGAACGTCAACGCCTTATCAGCAAAATGCGTCGTATTAGTTTACGAGCCCCTCTTGAGGGCAAAAACTGACGACGTGGTTTCCCACTGCCTTTGGTAGAGAGAATTCTTTCATCTGACTCAGAGGAGCTGATTCAGACGAAAAACCACGTGTAGACATGCACTCAAGGATGATGAGAACGGAGATGGACGCGAACAGCGACCCTGCCAGTAGTCAGAGTGATAAACGCACGCTACATTTACAGCAGAACAGCGTCATCCGGCTGGAGGGCTGGGAGCGATCTCGATACGCGTCCCACGCGCCCCCGGGCTAAGGTGGAAGGGCGTTAGTATGGCCCGGCCCGCTCCTGAGCCCTCCGGTCGCATACCGGAGGTGAGCGATGAAGGAGCGGGCCATTATTTTAGATGCGCTGATCGGCCGAGTCAAAGGCCTTCTCCAGGAAGGCCGGGCAGAGGAGGCCGCCGCACTCTTGGAAGGACTTCGGCCGGCGGATCTGGCTGAAGTATTCGACGAACTTGAGGAGGAGCAGGAAACCCTCCTCCTTCGACATATGGATCCCAGTGTTTCCGCGGACGTCCTGGAAGAACTTCACGAGGAGGAAGCCGCGGAACTGGCCGAGGATCTGCCAGATAAGACGCTGACGGCCATCGTTGATGAGATGGAGCCAGATGAGGCGGCGGATCTGCTGCGTGAGATGCCCGAGGAACGGCGTCTGCGCATTCTGGCCAAGCTGGAAGATCCTGACGAAGTGCGGCCCTTGCTCGTTCACCCGGATGAGAGCGCCGGCGGCTTGATGACCACAGAGTTCCTCGCCCTGCGCCGGCGCATGACGGTAGCCCAGGCCCTGGACGCCGTTCGCGAGCTGGCTCCCTCGGCGGCTCCGGACAATATCTTCTACATTTACGTCGTCGATCGATATGGCCGCCTGGTTGGCGTTGTCAGCCTGTACGATTTGATTCGCGCTCGGCCTTACGAGCTCATCGCGGATGTTATGGACCGGGATGTCATCAGTGTTCGTTCTGATATGGACCAGGAAGAAGTGGCCAACATCTTTGCCCGCTACGACCTGCTTTCTCTTCCCGTGGTTGACGATCAGGGACGGCTGATTGGTATCATTACTTCCGATGATATCATGGATGTGGTTGAAGAAGAGGCCACTGAAGACATCCAGCGCTTAGGGGGGTCTGAACCTCTGGACAGACCCTATCTGGACACGTCTACATTGGGCGTGGCTCGTAAGCGAACCGGTTGGCTCCTCCTTCTTTTCGTTACGGAAACGCTCACCGGGTCAGTTCTACGACACTTCGAAGATACATTATCTGCAGAGATCTCTTTGAGCTTCTTTATTCCCCTCCTCATCGGCACGGGCGGAAATGCGGGGTCACAAACAACCGCAACCATCATTCGCTCTATTGCCGTTGGCGAGATAGAGTTTGGTGACGGGCTCAAGGTGTTGTGGCACGAATTACGGGTCGGGATCTTGCTAGGAGTCATCATGGGAGCGGTCGGGTTTTTCCGGGCACTTTTGTGGGGAACGCCCATCACGGTCGCCGAGGCTGTTGCTTACGCCCTCTTGACCATTGTCATTTGGGCGAACATGATCGGAGCCATTTTGCCCCTCATGGCCTCGCGCCTCAGGATAGATCCCGCTGTCGTTTCTGGTCCCTTCATGAGTACTTTGGTCGACGCGACCGGCCTTTTTATCTACTTGCAAATCGCCAAAATGGTGCTGGGGATTTGAACCCAGGAAGGTTCTGGCCTATACTACGTCCCCCAACGGAGACGTGTGTGTCGTCTGGCAATCTTGTCAATTCTACGGTGAACGAGGAGGAAATCCATGAGCAAGGCCCGGGTGCGATTGGTAGAGGGCATGCAGTTCGTTGCTGAAGGCGGCACGGGGCATGCCATTGTCATTGATGGCGCTCCCTCGGTAGGGGGGCGAGATACAGGCTCTCGTCCCATGGAGCTGTTGCTGATGGGGCTGGCGGGATGCACAGCCATGGATGTGGTGTTCATCCTGCGCCGGAAACGGCAGGGGATCACCGGATTGGAGGTCAACGTAGATGCCGATCGGGCCTCCACTCATCCCAAAGTATATACCCGGATCCACGTGGAATATGTCATTTACGGGGATGTGGACGATAAGGCCGCACGTCAAGCTATTGAACTCTCGGAAGAGAAGTACTGTTCTGCTTCTGCCATGTTGAAGAAGACAGCCGAGGTCACCTGGTCTTATAAGATCATACCCTCTCCCTGAGGGTCCTCGAATCCAGGGAAATCGAGCGACGAAGCAATCTGTCCCCGCTGATACGCGTGGGAGATTGCTTCGCCCTTGGGGAAATGCCTCGACGAGCCGGAATGGATGTGCATCTACCCTTTCGATTTGCTCACTTCGTGGGCCAGGATAATGGCTTCGGCTACGTCCTTCATAGGGCGTCGGTTGTCCATGCTCATCTTCTGAATGCGTCGAAAGGCCTCTGCTTCAGACAGGCCGTGTCGGTCCATAAGAATGCCTTTGGCCCGTTCGACAAGTTTGCGCGTCTCCAGGGCTTCTTTCAAGTTGCGGGCTTCTTTCTCCAACCGGAGCCACTCCTCGAAATTGGCAAGGGCTACCTCGATGGCCGGTGGTAAATCCGTCTCCCGGAAAGGCTTGACCAGATATCCCATCACGCCTGCCTCTCGGGCCCTCTGGATGAGATCTTTGTCGCTATATGCGCTGAGAAGGAGTACGGGGGCAACGCGCTCTTCCATAAGGATGCGTGCTGCCTCAATGCCATCGAAGTCATCCCCTTCGAAACGAATGTCCATGATTACCACGTCAGGACGAACTTCACGCGCCATGTTGACCGCCGTGCGGGCGTCGGGGGCTTCACCCACGACCAGGTAGCCAAGATTAGTCAGCATTTCCCGCAGGTCCATCCGAATCAGGGACTCGTCATCGGCTATTAAAACACGTACCCGTTGACTTCGCTGCGGCTTCTTTTCTTCTCGTCGATCGGCCATACTTTTCACCTCCCTGTTGTTATCATCGGCCGTGTCTGCCGACGTGGACATGTCAGGTCATCACGTGAGGGGTCATACGTTTTTGGAAAGTTACGTCAGCGACGACACCTCGCTCGTCATTATACAACTGAAACTCGCCACCCAGCTCATTGCGTACCAGGGTCTGGACGATGCGCAGGCCGAGCCCTTTGCCCTTTTGGGGGTCGAAATCAGGTGGAAGATGATCCCCGAGATTGATCACCTCCAGACGCCCTAAAGGGCCCAGGTCCACGATGCGCAGGATGATCTGGCCGTGACGGCCAGGGACGCCATGCTGAATCGCGTTGAGGACGAGCTCGTTCACCACCAAAGCCATGGCGGTCGCCTGTTGTCCAACAAGCCGTACGTTCGGCCCTTCAATGCGCAAATCCACCTGCTTATCCGTTGGGAGGACGACGCGAGAAACCTGGCTCCAGACCTGTTGGCAAAGATCGCGCATACTGACCATGGACTGGCCTTCCTGATACTGCAGGAATTCGTGAATTTCCGCCACGGCGCGCACACGGGTGGCCGCCATGAGCAGATGTTGCCGAGCCTCTTCGTCTTCGACCCGTCGCGCCTGCAGGTTCAGCAGGGAAGCAATGGTCTGGAGATTGTTTTTCACCCGATGGTGGACTTCCCGCAAGAGCATGGATTTGGTATGAAGTTCCTCTTCCCGTTGTCGCTCCTCGGTGACGTCCCGAATGATAAGCAGCGCTCCCTGCCAAATGCGTCCATAAGGAGGCCAGTGCCATCCTGCGGCCAGGCGAAGCCATGCTCGTTCCCATACGGGTACGTGGGCATGGAGGGGCAAGACCGACTTAACCAGGTATCGTCCGTGTTCTTCGACCTCCACTTCCAGGGGGGTGCCCACCGTGAACGCCTGGATGACCAGACGATTGTCATCCGTGTCCAGACGCCGCAGAGGGTAGCCGACGAGGTCCCCCAGATAGCCCAGGCGGCGGTAAACACCTCGCCCGCGACCGCTAATGTAGCGGATGACGCGGTCACTGTCGACCAGCATCAGACCGTCTACTTCTCCAAAGGGAGAGATGTGTCCCACGTGGTTGAGTTGTCCAGTGACGAGCATATCTACCAGCCAGCGCAACGCGTGCCGAAATGTTCGATCCCGCAACTTGAGGCGGTGCGCTTCCATCATGTTCGTTTCGATCAAAAGTACGGCCACCGGGTGCCCTTCTGGTCCAAAGATGGGAATTCCTTGTTCCACGACCGGGGCCCCTCCACGCTGGGCCTGACGTTGGCCACCAAGTCGTCGGGAGTGGTACCACACGCGTTGGACCATTGGCGCCTCACTCAAAGATATCCGTTTCCCTGTCTGCTCTGTGGGGTAGGGAGAGGCCATGCTGTGAGGGCGCGCATGAGCGTACACATACGCATTTCCTTCCTGGTCCGGGATCAGAATTTGCATGTCAGAGCGGTAAAGGTCTGCTACAAGGGAAAGGCCCGCCCGTACGGCCGCCAGGTGGCGCTTATCTTCGTCCGGAAGATGCGTAAGCACAGGAATGGCTGTAAGCTCCCCCACAGGAGAGGGGTCCCGCAAGTCCGTTCGCTCGACCATATGCCTCTTCACGTGTCAGTGGGCATCGGCGATGCCCACACTTCCCAATTATCCTATAGAAAAACGGCCGCAGCAGCAAGCTGACGGCCGTTTTGGTGGTCGGGGCGCGCGGATTTGAACCGCGGACCACTTGAACCCCATTCAAGTGCGCTACCTGACTGCGCTACGCCCCGACGTCCGGGTACACAGCTATTATATTCACCCCGACGGCCTTGGCAAATCCTCCACGGGTAGTGGGGACTAGGGGGGCGGCCGCCTTCTTGCGTGCGATCATACGCAAACCTTCTTCGGGATGGTTTGTCCTCACTCTGCCCCCAGACGACTGCCGATGAACCCGCGGGCTCCGCGCAGGAAGGTGGCGATATGCAAAGGACGCTTGCCTGCCAGTTGCAGCCGGAGCAGTTCCAGGACGCCTTTCCCGGTGACGACAGATGCTCCCATTTTCCAGGAGATGACCGTGCCGGGCGCTTCTCCTGACCGTTCGCCGGGATGGGCTCTGGCTTCCAGAATTTTGAGTTGTTTCCCCCGCCAGTAAGTCATGGCTGTGGGCCAGGGCTGATAAGCACGCACTTCTCGTTCAATGCGCTCCGCGGATTTGTGCCAGTCAATGCGCCCTTCCTCTTTGCGGAGCATGGGCGCGTAAGTCGCCAGAGTTTCTACCTGTGGCTGTGGGGTTATCGTGCCCGCCAGCCAACGCAGTAAGGTGGTGATCAGCAGGTCCGCGCCTAGGATAGCCAGACGAGAGGTGAGAGTACCCGTCGTATCGTCTGGGCGGATGGGTTCACTGCGCTGTGCCAGAATCGGCCCGGTGTCCACCCCCGCGTCCATTAGCATGATGGTCACCCCGGTCACTTCGTCTCCGGCCAGGATGGCCGCGGCGACGGGGGCCGCACCTCGCCAACGAGGCAGGAGCGATGCATGTACGTTGAGACACCCGTGTGCCGGAATGTCGAGAACGGCTTGGGGCAGAATGAGCCCAAACGCGGCAACCACAATGACGTCGGGGCGCCAGGCGCGAATGGGTGCCTGGGCCTCTTGTCTCCGCAGCGTGCGGGGCTGGAAAAGGGGCACTCCATGCCTTATGGCTACTTGTTTTACCGGGGAGGGAACGGGCTTCCTGGACCGCCCTTTGGGCTTGTCAGGCCGCGTGACCACGCCAACGACTTGGATCTCTTCCTCCTCCAACAGACGTTTCAGGGAGGGCACGGCAAACTCGGGCGTTCCCATGAACACAACGCGTATGGCCATCGGCGGAATCTCCTCTTCTCTTGCAACCTTGGAGCAGGTGATGACATCTCATTGCCCTTGTACATCGTAGCGGCAATGGGAAAATCGAGCAAGCCGGCGATTCGTCTTGCTTCTGGCACGATTTTTGCCCTCCGGGTTCAGCATGGAGTGTAACCGTGAACGGTAGGATGCGTACATATTTGTGGGTAGCAAATTGACAGTAGGAGGCATCATGGAGACAGAACAGCAGCGACCGGAGCCACAGGAATCATCGGAGTCATCCGAACCTCACGCGGGTTCCCCTCCCATAGAGGCGGCAGACCGGCAGACAGTTCCTCACTCTGGAAAGCCGGAGGAGGAAGCGGTTGCCTCTTCCCCCGAAAGTCCAGGAGACCGGGAGGGAGCCCGGCCCTCGGAAGAGCAGGCAAGATCTTCTGGCAAGAATGAAGAGGAGAATAAAGGCGCGACTCGCGAACAGGTGGGGGAGGCTTCCTTGCCTGGCCGGATTCCGATCACGGAGAACGATCGCACCTGGGCCATGCTGGCGTACATTGGTCAGATCGTGTTTCCGATCCTCATGCCCATCATCGTTCTGCTGGTTGAACCTAACCGTCACCGGTCTTTCCAACGCTATCACGCTCTCCATGCCCTCGCATTAGGCGTTGTTTCGGCCATCTACGAAGTACTCCTCGTCAGTTTGGTTCTTTTCTTCTTTGGCAGCGGAATTCTGTTTTGTCTGGGGTTTCTTTCGCTCCCCTTGTTTTTTGTCCCTTATGTGCTCGTCATCTGGTATGGCATCCAGGCCTATCAAGGACGATGGTTTGAAATCCCGGGAATCACCGCCTTTTTGCGGCAACAGAAGCTCATCGAGTGAGCGATAGGTGTCACCCCGTCTGGACAAGGGACCCTTTTGGGGGCTGGAAGGGACGGAGAAGATTTCTCCTGGCCTTTCGTCCTCACGTTTGCCCCATGAGGCAGCTCCTTCTATAATCAGACGACACATATCCGACGGTCTGAGGACGGGGCACCCGTGAAGTCGCTGACGAAGAAAACATGGCGTTTGTTGCCGCCTGTGCCGAGAGAGCACGTCCGTCGTCTTCATCACTTGCATCCCGTTGTCGTCCAGATCCTCTACAACCGCCACCTCTCCGCTCCCCAAACGATCACTGCTTTCTTGAACCGTGAATTCGACTTCGATAATCCTTTCCGGCTGGCCGACATGAGTCAGGCCGTCGACCGGCTCCGTCGAGCCGTTCGTAGAAGAGAACGTGTGGTTGTCTATGGGGACTTTGACTCTGATGGCGTAACGTCCAGTGCCCTGATGGCCACGGTTTTGAAAAAGTTGGGGGCGCGGATGCGCGTTTATATTCCCCACCGCGTGGACGAAGGATATGGGCTCAACAAAAAGGCCATTCAAAAGCTTGCTGCTGCCGGCACCCGATTGCTCCTGACCGTCGATTGTGGCATTCGTTCCGTCGAGGAAGTGGCCTATGCCCAGAGCCTGGGCATGGACGTTATCATTAGCGATCACCATTCTGTCGGCCCGGTCTTGCCACCCGCGTTGGCTGTAATCAACCCGAAACGTTCTGATGATCCTTATCCTTTCAAGGGACTGGCAGGGGTCGGGGTGGCGTACAAGCTCGCCCAGGCCCTTTTGCGAGTGGAGCGCCATCTCCCTGTGAGTAGAGGAGAAGGCCTGGAGAGCGAAGAAGACCTTCTAGACTTGGTCGCGTTTGGTACCGTGGCCGACATTGTCCCTTTGGTCGGGGAAAACCGTTCGCTCGTCCATCGAGGGTTGGAACGGTTGAACACGCCGACTCGCCCCGGCATGCTGGCCTTGATGGAAGCCGCGAGTGTGCGGCCAGGTACCGTAGATGCGATGACCATTGGCTTCATGCTTGCCCCTCGGATCAACGCTGCCGGCCGTCTTTCTTCTGCCAGACTGGCTCTCGAACTTCTTATGGCAGAAGACCTGGGTGAAGCCCTGCCGTTGGCGGCCCGCCTAAACGCCCTGAACAGACAGCGGCAACACCTGACTCGACAAGCTGTGGAAAGTGCTCAGGCCCAGCTGGCCTCTCAAGAGGGAGACTCCATCTACATTGTGGAAGGACGGGATTTTCTCCCCGGTATTGTGGGGCTCATTGCTGGACAAATTATGAACGCCACTTATCGCCCCGCGCTGGCCATTCACCTGGAGGAACACACCAGTCGCGGCAGCGCCCGAAGTATTCCGGAATTCCACATGACTCACGCCTTGGATCAACTCAGTCATTTGTTGGTGCGCTATGGGGGACATGCGGCTGCTGCTGGCTTCACCGTCCAGAACAGCCATCTGGAGGCATTCAAAGAGGGGCTGAAGGCGATTGCCCAGAACACGTTTGATGACACCCCTCCTGAGCCCGCTATCGATATCGACGCCGAGTTAGATCCCACCCAGATCGATTGGACATTTTACGGCTCGTTACAACGCCTGGCTCCTTTTGGAGAAGCGAATCCCCAACCCACCTTTCTCTCCCGAGGGCTGTTCGTCCGCGAGAAGACCACAGTGGGGGCCGAAGGCAAACACCTTAAACTCACGTTGGCCCTCGAGCGTCATTCCTGGCCGGCCATCGCCTTCAACTTGGGGCATCTCGCCCGTGCCTTGCCCCGACGGGTCGACGTGGTGTACCATCTGGACGTTAATGAATGGAACGGAAAACGTTCACTTCAGTTCGTCGTTTTGGATATTCGTCCCAGCGAGCCTGAGGCTTATCCGGACGTGAAACAGCACGTCCAAGTAGGGGGATAACATGGACGGAAAACATCGCCGCCTGACGCCGACACCCGTGACCATCGGGTCTTTTTTCGCGACCGTCGGGATCCTTCTGGCCGTCATTGGTATCCTGCGAGGCCACGTTCCTTTGGAACCCCGTGCTGTCTTGATAGCCTTGCTTGTGAGCGGAGGCTCATGGGGAGTCATTGCCTGGGCCATCGCTCGCGTGGCTTTTGATGTAGAATCCGATATCCGAGAGGAGCAAACGCACAAAAAATGAATGGACCCACCTGGCTTCACCAAACGCGGGCCGTCCTTCTGGATGTGGATGGCGTTCTTTATCGGGGGAAGCAAATTCTGCCCGGCGCGCGCGAACTCCTCCACTTTCTAACCGACCGGGGTATCCCTTTTGTCTATGTTACGAATAACAGCACGTTGAGCCCGGACGCTTATGCGGCCCGTTTGCAGCGGCGAGGTTTTCCTGCAACTCCGCGTCAGGTGATAGGCTCCGCCGAGACAACGGCCTACGTGCTTAGCCAACGCTATGTGGAAAGGCCTGTTATTCTCCCTGTTGGAGAAAGTGGCCTGACCACCACGCTTGCCGCCTACGGTTTCCCCCTGACCGAACGGGCCGAAGAGGCAGACGTGGTCGTCGCCGGACTGGACCGGGAGATCGACTATTGGAGGCTAGCGGAAGCCACTTACGCCATTCGAGAGGGCGCAGCGTTCTATGGGACCAACCCGGACCGGACCTTCCCCACCGAACGGGGATTGGCCCCGGGGGCTGGCAGTATCCTGGCCGCTCTGGAAGCAGCCAGCGACCAGGCACCCATCATCGTTGGCAAACCTGAAGCTCATATTTTTCGTCTGGCGTTGAATCGTGTTCAGAGCACTCCCGAGATGACAGTCATGATCGGTGACCGGATGAACACAGACATTGCCGGTGCCAAACGGCTGGGCATTCGGGCCATTCTGGTCCTGACGGGCGTGACCTCCGAGCCTCCACCGCCCGGCCCGGATGCACCTGATCTTGTCGTCAATACACTGACGGAGTTAGTGGGGATATGGCAGGGAGAGAAGGATGGCAGCGAGTTGCAGGAGCGCTACTCTTTGCAATAGGCACCGGTAGCGGCCTGGCTGCACTGCGGGGACTCTGGCAGGGCCCTTCGCAGGAATGGGGCGGGCCACTGCGACTGTGGCTTCTGGCCGTGTTCCTCATGCCCGCAGGCGCATTTTTGTTTGGCCCTTACACCAGACCGGGGCAACCAGAAAAATCGCCCGAGGCCACGAAAGACCCGTTTCCCGGCCGGGCGGAATGGGTGCTGGCGGGGGTGCTGATCGCTTTAGGAATTTTCCTCCGGGTGTACCGCCTCAGCACGATTCCACCGGGCATCTTTGTGGACGAGACCAACGCCGCGGGGGATGCCCTGCGCCTTATGGATGGATGGCGGGGCTCACCGTTCGGGGTGGGTTGGTATGAAACTCCTCTCCTTTACGCCTATTACCTGGCTGGCCTGTTCCGCCTCCTGGGGACCACGTATATCACCCTCAAAGTCGCCTCGCTGATTCCGGCCGTCCTGACTCTGATGGCGTTCTATTTCCTGGGCCGGGACCTGTTTGGACGGGCTACGGGGATTACAGCGCTTGCCTTCCTCGTGTTCAACCGCTGGCACCTGACCATGAGCCGTTGGGGATGGAACGAACTGGCCCCCCCGCTCTTCCTTATTTTGACCCTCTATTTTCTGCTCAAAGGGAGCCGTCGTCGCCACACCGGACATTTTGTCCTGGCGGGTGTGCTCATGGGGTTGGGCATGTACACGTATCTGGCCTCACGTCTGGTTGTCCTGACGGTCATTACTTACCTTTTTTACCGTCTTCTTGTTCAGCGTGGGTATCTCCGCCGTGCCTGGCCCGGCCTGGCGCTCTTTCTCCTGGCATACTTGCTGACGTTTGGCCCCCTGGCGGCCACTTACGCGCACCATCCCTTTACTTTTTTGAATCGCACCAGACAAGTCAGTATCCTGAACGACATGCAGGCTGCCTATCGACCCGAATCTCCTTTGCCGGCTCCAGTCACAGCCGTACTGCGCTGGTTGCATTTGCCTGCCAAGGTTTCTTTGCGACCACTGGAAGAGAGTGCAATAAAACATGCCCGCATGTTTCTGCAGGAAGGAGATCACAACCCTCGACATAACATCCCTGGCGCTCCCATGCTCGACCCCGTCACCGGCATACTTTTCATCCTAGGGTTCGTCTACGCTTTATGGCGATGGCGAGATCATCGGTGGGGCCTCCTGGTCATCTGGACAGTCGTGTCCTTGCTGGGAGGCGTGCTTTCCCTCGTGCGTGAGGCTCCTCAGGCGTATCGTACACTCACCGTTGTGCCGGCGGTGTGTCTTCTGGCCGGGGAGGTTCTGGCAAGAGGGGGAATCCGGGTTCGCGCTATCTTGGCAGGGAGAAGGGAAGAAGCCAGGAGAGAGGGCCCGCGATCCCTTCCCTTAAAACACCTTGGTTCGCTCCTTCTCACCTTCTTTATCCTTTTCATTCCCCTGGCCGTGGCCGGCTATTTGAACACAACGGCTTTTTTCGTCCACTGGGCTCGGGATCCTCGAGTGTGGCAGGCTTTCAGCCCTATGGAGACGGCAGTCGCTCGGGAGGTCAAGGCCGAAATCGGCCCCCATAACATCTACTTGAGTCCGACTCTCTACTGGGGCTCCCCAGTCCGCTTCCTCACCTATCGTTCCAAAGGGGATGGGGGAGGGCTGGAACACCCCCCCTTTAAGGTCATTCAACCGGTGGAAGACCTGCCGCTGGCCCAGCCGATTCGGGCGAATACTCTTTTCTTGTTGGAGCCTTTATATCGAAATTTGTTGGTGCTGTTTACCTCGTATTATCCTCATGCCCGTGCAGCCTTATTCACCGGTCCTCACGGCGAACCCTTATTTGTACGAGTCAGCATCCCGCTGGGGGATGTCATGGCAATCCGTGGCTTGAGAGCTGTCTACACGGATGCCTCTGGGGAAACGGTCAGCCGCCGGGAAAGGACCGTACAGCACCGCTGGCCGGCGGATTTCCCAGCAGGAAGCCATCCACGAGTTATCCACTGGCAAGGGAGCATTTATGTGCCGCGCAGTGCGCGTTACGACTTTCGAGTGTCAGGTCAGGCAACACTGCGCGTGGACCATCGGTTATGGACAGCTTCCCGATTCCTCGGCAAAGGGCTTCATGCCTTGCGAATCGAACAGGTGAACCCCGGAGCACCCGGCCGAGAACGCCTGGACCTGCAATGGCGACGGGGGAAAGGGGCGTGGGAAGATGTCCCCGAGGCTGTGCTTTTCGACGTCGCTCCCCCTCAGCATGGACTGCTCGGCACTTACTACCGGGGAGAGCGCTGGCAGGGGCCTCCTGTGTTTGCACGGGTGGACAGGACTTTGCTGATGGCCTGGATAGATCCAGAACCTCTGACGGGCGCCTTTAGCGTAACCTGGACGGGATGGCTGATGGCGCCGCGCGGAGGAAAATATCGCCTGCGTCTGGGGGCCGACGATGGGGTTCGGTTGTGGGTGGATGGACGAGTCGTGGGAGAGAGCTTACGGCCGGGAACGGTAAACCAGGTGATGGTCACTTTGCCCCTGAGTGCTGGGCCGCACGCGATCCGAGTGGATTATTTCCAGCGCGGCGGGGCCAAGGCATTGGCATTCTACTGGCAGCCTCCAAAGAGCCCCGAGACGGTGGTCCCCCCCTCGGCGCTTTACCCGGCGTTGTCGTCTTTGCCGTAAAGAGTTTTTAGAAACTTCTCTCTTTCCTTCCAAGAAGCCGTTCCGCCTTGCAAGCGATCCTCAAGTGCGGTGGGTTAGAACCCTGAACCCAGGCGAACCTACGGGTCATGGCATTTGCAGGAACCGATGCGCTAGCAAACCGCTGACGGTTTGCTAGCGTTATTCTAACAATTTCTGGGTATACTGTTTGAGAAGTACACAATAAGGAGCGTCGAAATGTGGGGACCCAGAAGTCGTCTAGAAGACCCAAGTGAACTCCCATGCACCTCACACCGACGCTCAACCATCCAGGTAGCCATTACTAGGTTCCCAATGACTCCTCCCTTTTCCTCGCTACAGATGTTTACCGTGTGCACCGAAGGAGGTAGTAACCATGAAGAAAAATCCGTTGTTTACACTCCAGATGCTCGGCCAAAGTGTCTGGCTCGATTTCATTCGCCGTGACCTGTTGCTCTCCGGAGAATTCCAGCGCCTGATTGAAGAAGATGGTGTTTCGGGAGTTACCTCCAATCCCACCATCTTCGAGCACGCCATTGCCGGAAGTCACGACTACGATACCGCCATTCATGGCCTGGTTCTGAGCGGAAAGAGCGCGTTTGGTATTTATGAAGCGCTAACCATTGAGGA
The DNA here is from genome assembly GCA_964487375.1 of uncultured Anaerolineae bacterium. Taxonomy (GTDB): domain Bacteria; phylum Chloroflexota; class Anaerolineae; order JAADDB01; family JAADDB01; genus JAADDB01. Next base: position 38,282 of record CAZAQA010000007.1, read on the forward strand.
TGTTCGTCTGGCAGCGGACCTGCTCTTCCCTCTTTACCTGACCAGCGAGGGTAAGGAGGGGTATGTAAGCCTGGAGATTTCCCCCCACCTGGCGCACGATACGGACAGCACCATTGCTGAGGTTCGGCGTGTATGGCAGGAAGTGGATCGTCCCAATCTGCTGATCAAGGTTCCGGCGACGAAGGAAGGGATTCCAGCCATTCGGGAACTGACTCGAGAAGGCGTCAACATCAATGTAACCCTGCTATTTAGCCTGGAACGTTACCGAGAAATCGCGGAGGCTTACCTGGAGGGCCTGGAGGCTCGTCTTGAACATGCCCTGCCCATCGATACCATCCACTCTGTCGCCAGTTTTTTCATCAGCCGTATCGACGTCAAAGTGGACTCGATGCTGGAACAACTGATGAACACAGACGGGGAGCGAGGTCGCCTGGCTGGGGAATTGCACGGCGAGGTCGCCGTGGCCAGCGGTAAACTGGCTTACCAGGCGTACAAGGAAATCGTTGCCTCAAAACGGTTCCAAGAGTTGGCCCGCCGCGGAGCCAACCCCCAACGTCTGCTTTGGGCCAGTACCAGTACCAAGAATCCGGCTTACAGCGATGTGAAATATGTGGAAGCCCTGATTGGGCCGGATACCATTACCACCCTCCCTCTCCACACATTGAACGCTTATCGGGATCATGGTCAACCTGAACCCCGAGTGGAAGCCGACGTGGACCGGGCTCGCAAAGTGATAGAGAGCCTCGCCGACCTCGGCATCGACATCGAAGAGGTGACTCGGACGTTAGAAGAGGAAGGTGTGGAGAAATTTGTCGCGTCTTACGAAAGTTTGCTCAATACAATCGACAAGAAACGACAAACGGCCCTCGATGAGTCAGTGGCTCCGCAACGCATATACCTGGGTATAAGCCAACCCGTTGTGGAGAAACGTCTACGTTTCCTCAAGGCTCAACGATTTGTGGATCGGCTTTGGCGCAAAGATCCAAGTCTCTGGAAACAGGATCCCCAGGCAGCGGCCGTTATTCGCAAAGGACTGGGCTGGCTCAATGTAGTGGAAGCCATGACTGCCACTTATCCTGACCTCTTACTCTTCGCCAGGGAAATCCGTTCGGCCGGGTTCAAACATGTTGTCCACCTGGGGATGGGAGGATCCAGCCTGGCTCCTTTCCTCTTTGAACGCACCTTTCCGGTAGGAGAAAACGGGGTGCCACTCACTGTGCTCGACACCACCGACCCGGCTACCATTCATCGAGTCGAGAATTCCATCCCACTTGAACATACCCTGTTCATTGTGGCGACCAAATCCGGTACCACAGCGGAAACGCTGGCCTTGCGAGATTATTTTTACGCTCGAGTCAAAGAAAAGGTAGGGGGGCGTGTTGGAGACCATTTTGTCGGCATCACAGATCCCGGCTCCCCTCTGGTCGACCAGGCACGGAAGATGAAGTTCCGTCGCGTATTCAAGAACTTTCCGGACATTGGAGGGCGTTACTCTGCACTTTCTTATTTCGGGCTGGTACCTGCGGCCTTGATGGACATAGACATTGGCCGACTGCTGGAACGGGCTGCCCGCATGGTGCATGCCAACACACCTTATTGCCCTGTCGAACAGAATCCAGGCGTCATGTTGGGGGCAGCTCTGGGGGAACTGGCTCTTCATGGCCGAGATAAAGTGACTTTTATTACTTCCCCTCGTTTGGCCGCTCTGGGAATGTGGCTAGAGCAGCTTTTGGCCGAAAGTACGGGCAAAGAGGGTAAGGGCCTGCTGCCGGTGGCGATGGAAGATCCTTTGGGCGACCCCTCCGTTTACGGAAATGATCGGATTTTTGTCTCCATTCAACTCAAGGGAGAAGCAGACGCTACGGTGGAGGCCCGATTGAACGCTTTGCAAAAAACGGGACACCCAGTCATCAGTATCACCATGGATGACCTGCTCGACATCGGTCAGGAATTCTTCCGCTGGGAAATCGCGACGGCGACCGCGGGTGCTGTCATGGGCATCAACGCCTTTGACCAGCCCAACGTTCAGGAAAGCAAGGACAACACCAACCGCTTGCTGAAGCAGGTGGAGGAGAAAGGAACCCTCCCCGAGGAGGCACCTGTCGTCACAGAGGCCGGACTGCAGTTCTACGCACAGGAAGGAGCTCCCGGTGGTCAGCAACTGCTGGAATCATTCTTTGGCCAGGCAGAACCGGGGGACTACTTTGCCCTTCAAGCGTACATTACGGAGACAGACGCGGTGACCCGGGCTCTCCAGCGCATTCGGCTCGCCGTGCGTGACCGGTTGCACCTGGCAACGACTTTAGGCTATGGGCCTCGGTTCCTCCACTCCACCGGCCAATACCACAAAGGAGGGCCCAACACCGGGCTCTTTCTCCAGTTGACAGCGGACGATCCGGAAGATCTTTCTATACCGGGCCGACCTTATACGTTTAGCACCTTCAAACGCGCACAGGCGTTGGGAGATCTGGAGGCTTTGCGCCAACACGGTCGTCGGGTCATCCGAGTCCATCTGGGCCCAGATATGTCAGAGGCCCTCGCCCGGCTTCAGGCTTTGATAGAAACCAGCCTTCCCACATGAGAGTCGAAATGCTCTCACCTTGACGCGGCGAGCAAAACACGAGAGGAGGTCGTCATGGCAGGACAGCGATGTGATATTGGGGTGTTTGGTCTGGGCGTGATGGGACGCAATCTGGCACTGAACATGGCTGAACATGGATTCGAGACTGCCGTGTTCAATCGGACCACCGCCAAAACGCGAAAATTCATGGCGGAGCACGGAAAGGACTATCCTGTCCAGGCCGGGTACACCCTTAAAGAGTTTTTCTCCCACTTACGGAAACCGCGGGCCATCCTCATTATGGTGAAAGCCGGTCCTGCAGTGGACGCGGTCATAGAAGAATTGCTCCCTTACCTGGACGCGGGCGATGTGCTTATCGATGGAGGAAACTCCCATTTCCTGGACACGGAACGCCGCCACAAAGCACTACATGAGCGAGGTATTCACTTTATTGGCATGGGGGTCTCCGGGGGAGAAGCGGGTGCGCGCCATGGTCCCAGCCTGATGCCTGGTGGCTCCAAAGTGGGGTATGAGCGGGTTCAGCCGATTTTGGAGGCCATTGCGGCCAAAGTGCAGGGAGAGCCTTGTGTGACGTACCTGGGACCCGGAGGGGCCGGGCACTACGTCAAGATGGTTCACAACGGCATCGAGTACAGCTACATCCAACTCATCGCCGAGAGTTATGATTTGATGAAACGGGGCCTGGGCATGGACAATTCGGCGCTGGCAGAAACCTATGCCAGTTGGAACCGGGCCGGCCTCAACAGCTTTCTCATGGAGATCGCGGCCGACATTTTTCGGGTAAAGGACCCGCTGACGGGCAACTTCCTTATCGACATGATTCTGGATGTAGCCAGGCAGAAAGGGACGGGGCGTTGGACCGCACAAAATGCCATGGACCTGATCGTGCCTGTGCCCAACGTAGATCTGGCGGTGGTCCAGCGAAATCTCTCCTCCTACAAGGAAGAGCGTCAACAGTTGGAGCGAGTTTTGGGTGCACCTTCTCGCCACATTTCAGCATCTTCTCGGGCGTTTGTCAGCGAGATTCGCCGGGCGCTCTACACCAGCCTCATCCTCTCCTTCGACCAGGGTTTTGCCCTCTTGCGGAAGGCCTCGGAAGAGTACTCGTATGACCTGCCCCTTGCTGACATTGCTGCCATTTGGCGCGGCGGGTGTATCATCCGCGCGGCGCTGTTGGAGGACATCCGGGAGGCTCTGACTTCGACGCCCGACCTTGTTCACCTCATGGGCCACGAGGTCTTTCGACAGCGTATTCTGGAGCGGGAGAACGCGTTGCGGCACGTTGTCTCAACGGCCATACAGGTCGGCATTCCGGTCCCTGGCCTCTCGGGAGCCCTGGCCTATCTGGATAGCTACCGCAGTGCCTGGCTGCCGGCCAACTTGATTCAGGCTCAGCGAGATTACTTCGGCGCTCACACGTACGAGCGAATCGACCGGCCCGGCACGTTCCATACTGACTGGACGGTTCTCTCCGTGGAGGTGCGGTAATGTCCTCTGAGCACATTTCCAGCCCCGTCATCCTGACGATCTTTGGGGCTTCAGGCGACCTGGCCAGACGCAAGGTCATCCCGGCGCTGTACGATCTGTTTCTGGATGGCTGGCTTCCGGAACAGTGGCAGATCGTCGGTTTTGCCCGTTCGCACCTGACCGATGCAGCCTTCCGAGAACGGGCTCGGGAAGGGATTACCGAATTCTCTCGGCACGGATTTGACCCTCAGGCGTGGGAGCGTTTCGCCCCTCGCCTGGGGTACATATCCGAGCAATATGATGCGACAGAGTCATATGAGCGGCTTGGAGAACGGCTGACCGCGTTGAGCCATGCCTGGAGCAGGCCGTCGATCCATGTCTTCTACCTGGCAACCCCGCCCACCGTCTTTGAAACCATTGCTGTCCATTTGTCCCAGGCGGGTCTCCATCGGCCGCGTGAACGTGTTCGATTGGTGGTCGAGAAACCCTTTGGTCACGATCTGGCGTCGGCGCAGGCTCTCAACCGGCATTTGCAACACCTGTTCGATGAAGCGCAGATCTACCGAATCGATCACTACCTGGGTAAAGAGACCGTCCAGAACATCCTGGCCGTACGCTTTGCTAATGCTCTCTTCGAACCCTTCTGGAATCGGCAATATGTCGACCATGTGCAAATCACGGTGGCTGAGAAAGTCGGGGTCGAACATCGGGGTGGGTATTACGACAAGGTAGGAGCCCTGCGGGACATGGTCCAAAACCACTTGTTGCAAGTGTTGTGTCTCGTAGCCATGGAAGCCCCGACGTTTTTCCGCGCGGACGAAATTCGCAATAAGAAGCTGGAAGTCCTTCAAGCTATCCGCCCTATTCCCGTTGACGAGGTTGGCAAGTATGCGGTGCGGGGCCAATATGGTCCCGGAAAAATCGACGGGAAAGAGGTACCAGGCTATCGCGAGGAGCCTGACGTAGCACTCGATTCCCTCACAGAGACATACGCAGCGGTCAAGTTCTTCGTGGACAACTGGCGCTGGCAGGACGTGCCTTTTTACCTGCGTACAGGCAAGCGCCTGCCCGTGAAAGCCTCCGAGGTGACCATCGTGTTTAAGCCTGTGCCGCACCGGGCGTTTCCCGCCAGCGCGTTACAGAGCTGGGCAGTCAACCGACTTGTTTTGCGCATTCAACCCCACGAGGGCATGTTGCTCTTCTTTCAGGCCAAGGAGCCAGGACCCGTCATGCACCTGCGCACGGTCAACATGCACTTCCTGTACGAGGAGACTTTCCGCCGGCGTCCCCCCGAGGCCTACGAGACCCTTCTGTTGGATATCATGCGTGGGGATGCGACACTGTTCATGCGCGCAGACCAGGTAGAGGCCGCGTGGCAGGTGGTTATGCCCATCTTGCACGCGTGGACCGATACGCCTCCGGAGAGTTTTCCCAATTATGCGGCAGGTACCTGGGGTCCCAAGGCGGCAGATACCCTGCTCATACGCGACGGTCGATCGTGGTACCTGCCTACGATTTTGTCAAAGGATGAAGGCCTATCCAAGAATAAAGGAGGGACATCATGAACGTAGATCAAGAGATCATCAGCCCTAGTCTGGCCAGGGAACTGGATGCCAAAATCCGGGCAGCTGGGGGAGACATCGAGAGTGTCCGACATGAATTGGAGGATCGGCTCCACCAGATGGAGAAGCAAGCTGATATGTCCGGGGAAGGGAATGCTTACCGCATGGACATCGCCCTGATCTTGAGTGAAATTGAATATCTGGACCAAAAACTGTCGACCAATCGATCGGGCCCCCCTGTCAAAGAAAAGCATCCCGGATTGGTCGGCAGACTTCGGGAGAAACTTAGCTTGTGAGTAGAAAACACGCATTATTAGGAGGCGAAAGAGGCCATGTTTGAACATATCTTGGTGCCGATTGATGGCTCGAATTTCAGTTGGGCCGCACTGGCACAAGCGGCGGAGCTGGCAAAGGAGGAGAGGAATACCTTGCACGTCCTTTATGTAGTAGACGAACGGCTGGTGGAAGCCCCCTTTGTCATCGCCACGGCTCCTGAAACTCTTTTGATGGAGGTCCATCCTGACTTGATTCAGATGGGCTTGACTTTGCAGAAGAAGTTACGCGAACAGGGGAAAGAGCTGTTGGCCCAGGCTCGGGCCCGTTGTGAAGAGCAAGAGGTTCCCTGCAGAACAGAGTTGGCAGAAGGAAATGTCACCCGAACCATCCTCGATCGGGCCGGGCAAGCTGATTTGATAGCAATGGGCCGTTTGGGCAGTGGGGAGAAGTGGGGAGGTCCATTGCTGGGATCGTCCTTTGAAGCGGTGGTGCGCCATTCTCCTGTTCCTGTCTTGGGAGTACAACGAGAGGTCCGTCCACTCCGACGTATTCTGGTTGCCTACGACGGCAGTGATCGTTCTCAGGACGCTTTGGAGATCGCCATTGCTCTGGCAAGGCATCACGGTCGGGAGATTGTCCTACTGACGGTGGACGACGGGCACGGAGGCCGAAAAGAGGCGTACGAGAGAGCCGAGGCTGAGCTCAAAAACGCGGCCCTTTTCTTCACGGCCGTTTATCGAGCCGGCCACGTGAGCCAGTCAATTTTAGAGGTGGCCGATGAAACCCAATGCGACCTGATCGTCATGGGAGCCTATGGTCACACCCGCTTTCTGGGCGTTCTGTTTGGGAGCACGGTGGATGACGTCATGCGGCGTACCACCTTGCCTATCTTGATTTGTCGTTAATCATGGCCGGAAATGCCTCCCACCGTCCGTATCGCAAGGCTGCGGAATTAGCCGCGGAAACCATCCCCGCGCTCATCACCGGGGGCGCCGGTAATGAGCCGGCGGGGATGGTCACTTATGCCATCGTGAGGACGACTACAGGCTTTAGCCAGCTCTGGTTGCTGCTACTCTCTACGCCTATGCTGGCTGCCGAGAATATTATGGCAGCACGTGTGGCTCTTCGAGCTCACGATGGGCTGGCAGCCTTCATGGCGCTGATCTAGGACCCTTGATGGGGAGCGAGGTTATGGCAAAGAAGAGGATTCCTATCATTGTTACAGAACGGCTGGGTTTGAAAGAGTTAGTGGCTTTAGGCGTTGGAGGGATGGTGGGCGGTGGCATTTTCTCCGTCCTTGGGCTTTCAGTTAGTCTGTCGGGACATGCCGCTCCTCTGGCCTTCATTTTTGGCGGAGCCATTGCCCTCCTTACAGGGTTCTCATATGCCCGTCTGGGATTGGCTTACCGTTCCGACGGCGGAAGCTTTACCTATCTGGAGCAGGCTTTCCACAACAAGAACATTGCCGGCATCGGCGGCTGGTTACTCATCGTTGGTTACATCGGCACAATGGCCCTCTACGCTTATACCTTCGGCGTCTATGGCGCCGCTATGATCGGCGCGGATGGGGCTGGTAACCTATGGTCTCATGTGCTAGAAACGGTCGTTTTACTGCTATTCTTGGGCATTAACTTATACGGTGTCCGAGCCACCGGCACGACCGAGGATGTGCTGGTCTTGATTAAGGTGTCCATTCTTGGCCTTTTTGCCGGGATAGGCCTTTTTCACTTACAGGCTCATCGCTTGCTCCCCTTTTTCAACAAGAACGCCAACGGAGTACTTATGGGCGCGGCCCTGATTTTCGTTGCTTACGAGGGATTCGAGTTGATCCCTAATGCGATTGATGCCATGGATGCACCTGAACGCAACTTACCCAAGGGAATTCTCTATTCTATTGTGATTACCACGATCATTTATGTTCTGGTGGCGCTGGTGGCCGTTGGCAATCTGGACGAAGGCCAAATTGTCCGCTACAAAGAGTACGCGCTGGCCGTAGCGGCCCGACCTTTCCTGGGGGAAGTGGGATTCCTTCTCATTGGACTGGGCGCTTTGCTTTCGACTTCATCGGCCATCAATGCTACCTTGTTCGGTACGGCTCGCCTGGCCAAAGTTATGGCTGAGGGAGATAAACTCCCTAAGGCCTTCTCTTATACCGCGCGTACGCGTCCGGTTCCGTGGGTTAGTTTGGTGGCTATCAGTTTGTTGACTGTCGGTTTTGTCAATCTGGCTGATTTGACGATTATTTCCTCTTTTGCCAGCTCCACATTCCTGCTGATCTTCGCGGCTGTCAATGCAGCCGCTTATCGCTTGCGGAAAAAGATTGGATTGCAGGCCTGGACTCCCGCTCTAGGATTATTGTTGACCCTGGCTTCCTGGGGGGTGCTCTTGAGTTACCTGGCTCAGCACGATATGCATGGTCTGGCCTGGCTGGCGATCTTCTACGCCAGTATCACGGCCGTCGAACTGCTCTTCAGCAGACGGGCTATTGCCGTAGTAACAAGCGAGCCCTAAAGACTCACTCAACGAGGGACAATTTCCATGACCCGTACGTTTCATGAGTATCTGGAAGAATTGTCAGAACGTGGCGACATTCGAGTGGGCGTGCCCTTACCCCTGGGAGCTCACCAACATGGTGACGGGGTCAACTTTGCCCTCTTCAGCCGTCACGCGACACGCGTTTATCTGGAATTTTACGAGCGGGCAGAAGACATCTCCCCAACTCGCGTGATCGAACTCGACCCCCGGTGTCATCGAAGTGGCGATGTGTGGCATGTGTGGGTACGCGGCGTTCGGCCCGGGCAATTTTATGCCTATCGAGTTGATGGCCCTTACGAACCTGCTGCCGGGCACCGCTTCAATGTACACAAACTTTTGCTGGACCCTTACGCGACGGCTGTCACCCACACACGACCGTGGAATTTTGGTCACGCGCTGGGCTATGATCCCACTTCCCCGGCCGGGGACTTGAGTTTCTCTCACGAGGACGATGCCGGTGTGATGCCCAAATGTGTCTTCACCCACCAGTTCTTCGATTGGGAAGAGGACCGTCCCTTGCGTCTTTCCGGGTCGGAGATGATCATCTACGAAACGCACGTCCGAGGGCTGACTATTCACGCCAGTTCTGGGGTCGACCACCCAGGCACGTACCGTGGACTCGTCGAGAAGTTGCCTTACTTGAAAGATCTGGGTATTACAGCCATCGAACTGATGCCGATCCAGGAGTTCAACGAGTTCGAAATCAACCGGGCAAATCCCCTCACAGGTGAGCCACTCCGAAACTATTGGGGCTATAACCCCGTGGCGTTCATGGCCCCAAAGGCTCGCTATGCCAGCGCCGGCGGCCGGGGGCATCAGAAGTTAGAATTCATGGAAATGGTCAAAGCCTGCCATCGACAAGGGATGGAGGTCATCCTTGATGTGGTGTTCAACCATACGGCCGAAGGCAATGAATGGGGCCCGACCCTATGCTGGCGCGGCATCGAAAACAGCATCTACTACATCCTGGCCGAGGATAAGCGTTATTATAAGAATTTCACCGGTACCGGGAACACCTTCAACGCCAATCATCCGGTCGTGCGAGATTATATTCTGGACACGTTGCGCTATTGGGTAATGGAGATGCACGTGGATGGCTTCCGGTTTGACTTGGCGGCCGTGCTGGGCCGGGACGAGGCTGGTCAGCTCCTGCATAATGCCCCCTTGCTAGAGCGAATTGCCGAAGATCCCATCCTACGCGAGGTGAAAATCATTGCGGAAGCGTGGGACGCAGCAGGGGCCTATGAGGTGGGAAGCTTCGCTCAGAGTCGCTGGGCTGAGTGGAACGGACGGTATCGGGATGATGTGCGTCGTTTCTGGCGAGGAGATGAGGGGATGTTGGGACTTTTCGCCTATCGCATTTGTGGAAGTTCGGACCTCTACCAGCGTTCGGGCAAGGGGCCGGAGTGCAGCGTCAACTACATCACCTCGCATGATGGCTTTACACTCAACGACCTGGTGAGCTATCGCTTCAAGCATAATGAGGCCAACGGGGAAGACAACCGTGATGGCACGGACGAGAATTTCAGTGACAATTACGGTGTTGAGGGCCCCACCAACGACCCCAACATCGAGTCTGTACGCAAGCGTCAGATAAAAAACTTTTTGCTCACATTGCTCATCTCTCGTGGTGTCCCTATGATTCTGGGAGGAGATGAATTCCGCCGTACGCAACGAGGGAATAACAACGCTTACTGTCAAGACAACGACGTCAGTTGGTACGACTGGACATACCTGGAAATGCATCATGAAATCTATCGTTTCACTAAGGGCATGATCGCCTTGCGCAAAGCGCACCCTGTCTTACGCAAAGGGACCTTTTACACAGATGCGGACATCAGCTGGTTCAGTCCCAATGGTGATCCCCCCGACTGGTTCGACCCATCTAAGAAGCGGCTGGCCTGTCATATTTTCGGCGAAGAAGGGGAACCTGACCTGTATTTGATGTTCAATGCCCATACGGATGGCGTGACCTTTCGTTTGCCTGCTCTCCCGAAAGGGAAAGTTTGGCACCTGGTTGCTGATACGGCACATACTCCACCAACCGACATCCATGCAAGCCGCGAAGGCCCTCGGTTGGCCGACCAGCAGCACTATCGATTGGAGGGGCGGAGTAGTGTGATATTGGAAGCTATCGAACAGGAGTAGTACTCGGTCAAGAGTCACCTGATAGTAAAAGTGACCCCGCTAACGGGTCGGGGCTTGCCGAATTCATTCGCCTGTACGGCCACGGGTAGACGAAGGCAGTGCCTCCGCCTACCCGTTCTTGGGGGGCCTGGTTGGGAAAATTCATGGTTTATCCATCACTCCATGATTGACCAAGTGGTAGGAGGAATGTCATGCTTAAACAGGAAGCATTTCCGGAATTGCCGGAACGCATCAAGGGGCTTCGCCGCCTCTCGTACAACTTATGGTGGTCGTGGAATGCACCTGCGCGTGCCTTGTTCCGCATGATCGATCCGAACCGTTGGCGTGAAAGCGGATACAACCCTATATTGATGTTGAGCCGTATGCCCCAGGAAATGATCGAACATCTGGCACGGGACACGGAGTTCTTGGTCCACTATGATGCTGTCATGGGTCAGTTTGAAGCGGCCATTGATGAGGGTACAGGATGGTTCACAGCTCGATACGGAAAGGCACCGGGACCTATCGCCTACTTGTGTGCTGAATATGGCCTGCACACCTCCTTACCGGTGTACGCGGGAGGTTTAGGAATTCTAGCCGGGGATTATCTCAAGGAGTGCAGCGACTTGGCCATTCCTGTCGTTGCTGTGGGGTTGATTTATTCTGACGGCTATGTGCGTCAGCGCATCCGAGAGGATGGATGGCAAGAAGACGTTGAAGAGACGCTAGATCGTACATATGATCCGATCGAACCCGTACTCGACGCGGGAGGGAGACAACAGATCGTCCGGGTTCCCCTTTTCGATCCTCCTGTGTATGTGGCTGTGTGGCGAGTCCATGTGGGCCGGGTTCCTCTTTACCTGTTGGACACGGATATCGAAGAGAACCAACCCTGGAATCGGGCCATTGCCCAACGGCTCTACGCCAGCAACCCCGAACAGCGGTTGCGTCAGGAGATCGTCTTGGGTATTGGAGGGATGAGGGTATTGGACGCTTTGGGCATTCAGGCTGCGGCCATTCATTTGAACGAGGGGCACCCCGCGTTAGCCGTATTGGAACGTATTCGCACAGAAGTCGCTCAAGGGAAGTCTTTCGAAGAAGCACAGCATCTGGTGAAAGCGACCACTATTTTCACGACTCACACCCCTGTCCCGGCCGGGACGGATATTTTCCCTTTCCAACTTATGGAGAAGTACTTTTCGGCCTATTTGGATGAACTCGGCACAGAGCGTGACACGTTCTTACAATTAGGTGTCGACCCCAAGGAACCCAACGCGGGGTTCAACATGACGGTTTTTGCCCTGCGCATGTCCGCCTTCCGTAATGGCGTCAGCAAGCGTCATGGGGAAGTCGCACGCAAGATGTGGGCTCATCTCTGGCCGGACAAATCGCTCGAGCAGGTCCCTATTGACAGCATCACGAATGGCGTGCACCTGGCGACATGGATTGACCCGTCCCACTTGCAGCCTTTGCTGAATGCCCACATCGGTCCGGCCTGGCTGACAGACCAGGATCGTCCTGGTGTCTGGGAGCTTGTACGGGACATCCCGGACGACCTTCTCTGGAACGCCCATCAAGAAAACAAAGTCGCCCTGCTGACACAAATCGCGGAACGAGCGCGTGAACGCTGGCAACGAGACAAAGTACCCCCTGGCAGTATCATTGCTTTCGGCGCGCTGCTGGATCCCGACGTTCTAACCATTGGGTTTGCGCGACGCATGACAGGCTATAAGCGCCCCACGCTCTTGTTCCACAATCTGGAACGTCTGCGCAAACTTGTGACAAATCCGGTGCGTCCTGCCCAGATCATTTTTGCGGGCAAGGCTCATCCGGCAGACACAGAAGGGAAGCGTCTGATTCAAACTATCTTCCGTCTCGCTGAGGCCCCAGAATTTGCGGGACGTATCGCCTTTGTCGAGAATTACGATCAGCGTCTGGCGGAATATATGGTTCACGGTGTAGACGTTTGGCTGAACAATCCACTTCCACCTTTGGAGGCTAGCGGAACCAGCGGCATGAAGGCGTCCGTGAATGGAACTCCGCACCTCTCCATTCTGGATGGTTGGTGGATAGAGGGGTACAATGGAGAGAATGGATGGGCTTTTGGAGATGAGGCGAGCTCAGAAGACCGGGACGCCAGTGATGCAGAGGCAATTTATCGACTTTTAGAGGATGACATCATTCCCAAATACTATGAGCGATCCGATGAAGGCATCCCTCTCGGTTTCGTCGCTATGATGAAAAAGGCCATTCAGGGCGTGGCTCCATATTTTAGTACCCGGCGGATGGCCAGAGAATATGTGCAAAAATTCTATTTGGATGCACTTAAACTATCATAGGGGGTTTACGCAATGCGACGCCAACATCGTCTGATTCTCGATTCTATCTTGCTAGGCGTGGTTGGAGCGTTGGCAGCACAGGTTTTCATGTTCTTCCTTCATTGGTCTCAACAGATTTTCCTCGTTGGGCTTGCGGGGTATCATCCTCCTGGACTCCCCGCGGAGGGGGGAGTTCTGAGACAAGTCATTGGGGCACACGGCTTGCTCCTTATCCCTGTGGCAACGACACTGGGCGGGCTCATTTCAGGACTCCTGGTATATACGTTTGCGCCCGAAGCCGAAGGACATGGGACGGACACGGCAGTTAAGGCATTCCATCAGACTGGTGGGTTTATTCGGCATCGGGTCGCGCCGTTGAAGACCATCGCCTCTGCTGTGACCATTGGTTCCGGTGGAGCAGCGGGCCGTGAAGGCCCGACGGCCCTTATTGCCGCAGGTGTGGGGTCCAGCTATGCAACCTTGCTCAAGCGTTCGGAGAGGGATAGGCGCTTATTGGTGCTCATCGGCATGGCTTCAGGACTATCGGCGATCTTTCGATCGCCCATTGGAACGGCCTTCTTTGCCATTGAAGTCCTTTACGGGGATATGGAATTTGAGGCGGCAGCGTTGCTCTACACGTTGTTGGGCTCGATTGTGGCTTATACCATCAATGGACTATTTGTGGGCTGGAAACCCCTTTTCTTGGTGCCTTTTCTACCCATTCCGCGCTTTGAAGATTATCTTTGGTATGCTGTGTTGGGCATTATCGCCGGGCTTATAGCGACGATTTTGCCCACAGCTTTCTACGGCACCCGCGACCTCTTCCACAAGATCCCGATCCCACCACATGTTAAACCGGCTCTGGGCGGTCTGGGTGTAGGCCTGCTGGCTATCGGGCTGCCCCAGATCTTGGGGGGGGGCTACGGCTGGATTCAGGAGGCCATGGACGGCCGTCTGACACTGGAACTGGTCGGTGTTCTCATCTTTGCCAAGATGATAGCCTTTGCTCTGACCGTCTCGTCCGGAGGGTCGGGAGGCGTCTTCGCACCCAGCCTTTTCGTGGGAGCGATGGTGGGGGGGACAGTCGCCCAGTTTTTCCACCTGCCATCGGCTCCCTACGTGATTGCAGGAATGGCCGCTGTTTTTGGAGGGGCTGCTCGCGTTCCCATCGCTACCCTTTTTATGGTCACTGAGATGACGGGGGGGTATCATCTGTTCGCTGCTGCCGCTTTGGCCGTGACCTTAAGTTACTTCGTTCAGGTATTGCTTTCCTCACCGCTCAAGTATAAGAGCCTGTATGAGGCTCAAGTGTCCACCCGGGCGGATTCTCCCGCTCACTTTGAAGACCATGTGGAGATGGCCTTGCGTATTCTCAGACAACATAAAATCGCCATGCCGGACGGTGCCACGCGCATGGACCTGCGGGCCGTGCTTGCTTCCGGCGTTCCCTTGGACTTGCCGGACGGCAAGCGAGTGGTTATGGGGCGTGTGGACAAACGAAGCCCATACGTGCATCAGCCTGTTGAGAAGCTTCTGGCGGATATTCCTCCCCAGGAAGGCGAGGTAGTTGTGGTTTTCCGCAACGGTCATACCCTATTCCCGTCGAAAGGCATGCGTTTGGAGGTTGACGATTTGGTGCTCCTCATTCTGCCGCAGGAAACCTGGGCTCGTGTGGCCACCTACTTTACTCCGCTGACGCCGCCCTCGCCGGATGGCACCGCTCCCAGGAGAACGCCCTGAGCGGACAGGCGATCTTGCAAAGGCGGGTAGGACGCCCTACCCGCCTCATTTGATTCTATTCTCGCCCCTCATGACGATGTAGGAGCCCTTTTATCCTTTTGGGCGTGTCTACTTCGGACGCGGTCAGGATCTCTCGTATCCGGGCCGTAACCCGTGCATCTTGCCACCGCAACTGGTTGGCGATAAGACGATGGGGACGAAAGGTACGCCGGATCTCATCCGGATCGACATTACCCTGGATGTGCATCCGTTGTATATCCCCCTGACCTAACCCGGCCATATGAGCGTAGTACAGATACCCTACCTTTTCCAGCGGGTAGCCCATGGCATCAGCCGTAAACGCATCCGCGGCCAGCGCATCCCGGCTGGCCACAGCAATATGCCAGGGGACAGGCGATCCGCTTGTGGGGCCGTCTCCTTCCATGCCCTCCCACCCATCTATGATGCTAATGTGTGGACGAAGGCCTTGATAAGCCATAATGAAGAGATTGAGATGAAGCACGGGATAGCTTTGGTGCATGCGGAATTTGTCGCTACGGGGTTCGCGCGCCATGAAGGCAAAGCGGGGCCATTCGAACAAGGGGAGCGCTTGCAGGCGAGCGGGTAAACGGTCATAACTTTGGCGTGCCCACTTGAGCGCGCGTACGAAGGGGGAACGGAGCGGCCGCCCGTTGCGGAGAGCGTGCAAAGGAGGTGGGGTTAGAGCAAAGCGGCTGATCAACGTTCCCATGATGACGTTTTTCAGCGAAAGTGTGACGATAACGAAATCGTGGGTCTTTGGGGGGCCGACGGAAATGACCAGGCTTGCATCCAGGACAGGCCGCGCAACTTGTAAAGTCATGGGACGCAGATCATGACGGTAGGCACGCATGGATACGGGCTCGGCCCGGTTCAGATCCAGGAGTGAGACATTTTTATAATGAGCAACTAAATCCACGTAGCCCATGCGGTGATAGGCCAGCCAGGTGTTCTGGGTGGCTGTCCCTTCCCCGATCACAATCGGGGCCCGAGTGTATGATCGGACTACATCGAGCACTGCTCGGAGAGCGTCCGGATGTGTATCGGCCAGAGGGTGAGTGGTGGACACCAGGTTGGGCTTGATGAACACCTGGTGATGTTGCGCCCAATCCACCCTTGTAGCGATACTCTCCGCGGCGCGGCGAACGGTCGTATACCGATCGCTCATGCGATAGAGGAACACGGCAGGTTTTGTCATCAAAACTATGACTCCAACGGCGTCCGATAGGCATGAACGGATTGGGCCAGGCCAATAAGGACCAGGGTGGTGACCAGGTGACTTCCCCCATAGCTGATGAAGGGGAGCGGGATGCCGGTCACAGGAAGCAATCCCACATTCATACCGATGTTGACGAAGACCTGAAAGAAGAGCATCATAGCCACACCTGCTGCCAATAGGCGCCCGAACAAATCGCGGGCTCCCAGGCTGATACGTATCAGCCTGTAAATGACGAAAAGGAAGAGCAGAATAACGAGTACCCCTCCCAGAAAACCCAACTCTTCCGCGATGACTGGGAAGATAAAATCCGTGTGGCGTACTCGCAAGAAGTGAAGTTGGCTCTGCGTGCCTAGCTTGTACCCTTTCCCGACCAACCCTCCCGAACCGACGGCGATAAGTGCCTGGCGCACGTTGTAAACTGCTTGTGGATCGGTGCTGGGATTCAGAAAGATGAGGACACGTTGACGCATATACTCGTCCAGGGATGCCCAAATCACAGGGAACGAGATCAAGCCTATTGCAGTAAGACCAACTATGTAACGCCAGGGCAGACCGGCGAGAAAAATGAGGCCAGCAGCGAGAAAGAGGATGCTGATCGTTGTTCCCAAGTCGGGTTGGATGTAAATCAGGGCCAGGGGGGGGATGAGGAGAATAACGTACTGAGCCAGCGTGCCCAAGCGGTTCATCAGAAGTCGATGTTCTGCCAGGTATTGACTGAGGACGACCAACAACAAGCCTTTCGTCAATTCGGAAGGTTGGACTTCAACAGAGCCAAGCGTTAGCCAACGTTGAGCACCTCCTCGAGTCTTGCCTCCGGCATCTACCAGCATTAGAAGGGCAAGTCCCAGGACATACGAAGGCCATTGGAGGGGGCTGAGAAGACGATAATCAAAACTGGCAACGGCAAACAAAAGAATAACGCCCATCGCCGCAAAGATCAAGTGGCGACGAGCGTATCCTTCCAGGCCAGGTGAGTTGACAGTAGCACTGTCGATCATGGCCGCTCCCAGAAAAATCAGCGCTCCCACCGCAAGCAAGAGCGGCCAATCGAGACGCTTCCAGGCTTTCAAACTCATTTAATGGCTGACGACTCCCGGCATTCAGGCTTCATGCTCCCCGTCGCAAGGGAATATGAGCATCTAGGCGAACATCACGTCCCACTCGCGACAATTCGATCTCGACATTTTCAGGATCGATGTCGAGATACTGAGAGACAGTACGAATGACGTCTTGCCGCATGCGCCGTAATTTCCCGGGTGAAACGCGAGCTCTATCCTGGGCTAGCACCTGCTGCAAGCGTCCTTTAGCCACGTGGCTGCTGCCACGCTCACGGTTGAGAAGACGGTTGACTAGGCTCATGGTGTTCCTCCAGCAGTCGATGTTGACAATGATGTTGGCGTTGCTGGCCTGTTACTTTATTATACCATGCTATGTCAACAACGCCAAACTGCCGGAATGCTCCAAAAGAACTCGTCCACACGAAAGCACCCTACAACGCACTTGCAGGTTCAGAAATGAACCTGATGATCCCTGCAGTTGAAAGGCTGTAGACCTCGCTTGTCAGAGGCTCCTGTGGGGGCCGGTGAACGCACCGGCCGTACCATGCGATGTCGTTGTGCGAGGTACGGGTGCTTTCTGCTCGAGAACGGTGCCTTATTTTCCAAAATTGTGTATAATACGCGCGAGTGAGGAATGCTTCCCGGTTCCGTAAGTAGACGGACAAGGAGATCGTGAATCTGGGTAGCAAGCGATCTCGCTTGAAAAACAGCACATATGAGGATCTTGCAGACCAAATTCATAATCAAATTTCCGATTAGGAGGAGGCCCGTGACACAAACGTCTGCCCTAGCGAAGGTTCACTCTCTGGCCAACATGGTGGCCTATCAAGAAGGTGCTATTGTCAGTCGCACGTTGATCAACAAAACCACCGGCACTGTGACTCTGTTCGCGTTCGATGCTGGCCAGAGCCTGACGGAGCACACTTCTCCTTACGATGCCCTGGTGTACATTTTGGACGGGGGCGCAGATATCACCGTCGATGGAGAGGTGTGTCGGGTGCATTCCGGCGAAAGTCTCCTTCTGCCCGCAAATCACCCTCACGCTTTGCGCGCGAGTGAACGCTTCAAGATGCTTCTGATCATGATTCGATGACTCCAACGTCTGCCTTAAAGGACGGGGAAGCGTGAGGCGAACTCAGGCGGTCATCTTTGTCGGAGGGGGCATTCTGGCGACGGTCGGGGGAGAAGGACTCCTCTCCCTGGCCCGCGTTCACGCTCGCTTGCCCTTCCTCCCTTATCGAGAACCCGTGCACTGGCTGCCTGGGGCCATTTCTCTCTTGCTTGGTCTTACCCTCTTGGCCAAGCCGGTCGCATTTTCTCAAGGTAAAAGGGAACATACAGCGTATACAGGGACTCGATTTTGGGCCGCGCTCGGCCTTGTTCTCATCGTCACTGCAGCGACACGGCTCTATCGCATTATGGAGATTCCCCCCGGTCTTTGGTTGGACGAAACTGACATTGCTAAACAAGCACTGGAAATTGTCCGTGGAGCCCGGCCCTATCCCTGGCACGTTGCCCGCCTGGAGATTCCCTGGCTGTACCATTATTATGTAGCTGCCTTCTATGCTTTCCTGGGCCCCGGATATCTAACCGTCAAACTCCCTCATCTGGTCGTGAGCATTCTCACCGGAGGAAGTCTTTACCTCCTGGCCCGTGAGCTCCTGGATGAGCCCTTTGCCTTGATCGCGGCCTTGCTTTGGGCCACCATGCGTTGGTCCGTCAACATGAGCCGATGGGGACACGCCAACGCGATGGCCTTATTTTGGTATGTCACCGTTCTCTGGCTGCTCTGGCGAGGAATGAAGCAAAAACGATGGGGCTACTGGTTAGCCGGCGGAGTCGCCCTCGGCTTGAGCCAATACAATTACCAGGCTGCGCGTTCTCTTGTCCTCTTGGTTCTGCTGTTTCTCCTTTATCAGGGTTTGCATTCGAGAGGAAAATTACACTCCGCCCGTTTTCAGATTCTGGCCTTTTTCGGCCTTTTCATCCTGATTTACGCGCCCCTGGGCTATACATACGTGCATCAACCTCGACTCTTTTTGGCTCGCAGTGAAGCCATCAGCATCTTCAATCCTCTGTTCACCCGTGACCCCTGGATCACATTGAAAGCAAATGTGGGCAAGTACTTAGGGATGTTTTTTTATGTGGGGGATCCCAACGGGCGCCACAATATCCCCGGCTGGCCCGTCGTCGATCCGGTGACCGGCCTCCTGCTCGTCGTCGGCCTGGCGCGCATGATACGTGCCCCTGCCCGCCCCCGACACGTTCTCCTTTTTTTGTGGATTGGTGCTTTCCTCACGGCAGGGATCTTGACCACAGAAGCCCCAAATACCTTTCGCGTCTATGGCATAACTCCGGCCCTGGCCCTGATCGCGGCCCTGGGTTTGAGTGATCTGACGACCTCCTTTCCTTCTCCCCGTCTTCTTCACAAAAAAGGATTGCCGCTTTTTCTCCTTCTGGTGGCCGCCTACCTTAACCTGCATGCGTATTTTGCTATCCAGGCAGATCATCCATCTGTTGTTGGCATGTTCAATGTGGGGCCGACTAAAGTGGGCCAGTACATCGCTACACTTCCTCCGGATGTCACCATTTACCTGGATCGGGAGTTTTGGGCCTTTTCTCCTATCGACGTCATCAATCCAGGTCGCTCTCTTATCCGCCTGAAAACGCCCGATCATATCCCTCCTCCACCAAAACAGCGAGGGGCGGTGGTATACATTCTTGGTCGTTACGGTCGCTTCCTTCTTCCTTACTTACAACGGCTCTACCCTCGAGCCCGGGTCGCCACAGGCTATGGCCCTAATCATCACTTCGTTTATGCGGCCGTACAGGTATCGGCAAAGGAAATCGCCCGTCGCGGGTTGCGAGTTGTTTCCGGTTCCTCCGCCGGCCAGATTCTCTTTCCGGAGGATGTCAAAGATGATCCTCTCATACTCGACGGAGGGCTAATGCTGCCCAGACCCGGGCGTTACGGTCTGCGCGTTGACGGAGCCAGAGAGCTGGAATTGGGCATCGGCCGAGAGCTGGCTTTAACTCAGCCAGATATGCCCGTCACTCTGACACTTCCGGCCGGCCTAGTGCCAGTTCACCTGACGATTGCCCCGCGCAAAGGCTTGAGCCCCCACATCCTCTGGCGCCCTCCAGGGGCTCACGTCTGGCAGAAGGTTCCCGCTGAACGCTGGTACCCTCTGGCCGTGCCGCCTGGTGGCCTGCTGGCTCAATGGTATGAAGGCGGTGGCCTTCGTTCGCGTCCGGTTACTTTGAGCCATGCGCCAATCCTCTACGCGGACAACGCTGGAAACCTGGCCACATCGGCCATGCGTTGGACCGGGTATATCTATATCGGACGTCCGGGCACTTACCGCTTTGGCCTCTCCTCCGATGATGGCTCCCGCCTTTGGATTGACGGGCGTTTGCGGGTCGATAACTGGGGACTTCACGGGCCTGGCTGGGTCGACGCTCCTGCAACCCTGAGCAGGGGATGGCATCCACTCCGTATCGACTACATCGACAACGGGGGCAGCCACTGGTTCGAGTGGCGATGGGCACCTCCAGGCCAACGTCCTGGGCCGGTGCCGCCCGCTGTTCTCGCCTGGGATAGCGCCCAGGTTTCACAAGCCCTGACCCATCCTCCCGAGCCTCAACCGGGACTCCCTGTGTTCGATGCAAAAGGACACCCTCTCGGCCAGGTCCCCATTGCAGTTTTCCAACTGCGAGATCCAAAATTCAATCGGCCGGTGGCCAACGCGAATTTTCAGAAGTGGCCTCTGAAATTGGGGACGACCATGTACGATCAAGGCATCGGCGTGTATGGCCCCGGTGAGCTCGAGTTTCGTCTGGGTGGACATTATCAACTCTTCCGGGGGAAGGTGGGCGTCGATACGGATACGTACGGCGATGCTCATACCCAGGTACAGATTATCGGGGACGGGCGGGTGTTGTGGGATAGCGGTGAAATCCACCCTTGGGATACTCCCAAGACATTCCGCGTGGACGTGAAGGGTGTCAAGATCCTGGTCCTCAAGCAGATAGAGGCTGGCCATTTTCAAGGGCGCGGAGATGGGGTGGATTGGGTGAACGTGCGCTTGCTGCTTCAAGAAGCTCCCTGACGACCAGACGTCGAACGCCGTCTGCTTACGATACTGTGGGCAGTCTTGTGACGAATTAGGGAGCGTCCAAAGCCCGGTCGATGACAGGGAAAGTAGTACAAGAATGGTTATTTGGGGCGTTGTGCCGGGCGGTTTCGGCGTCGAGATACCGGAGCGGCGTGTCCGCGATGGGAAGACTTGTTTTGTCCTCTAGGTTTTCCAGAAGGCGTCAGACGGATACCTTCCAAACGCCGCCGTTCCAGACGACGGCCCAAAAGATGCTCGATGGCCCGTACCATACTGTAATCGTTGCCAGTCACGAACGTGAGGGCCAGCCCGCCTTTGTTGGCCCGTCCGGTCCGCCCAATCCGATGGATGTAAGCATCGACATTGTCGGGCATATCATAATTGATGACATGGGTGATGTCCGGAACGTCGATGCCGCGAGCCGCCACGTCAGTAGCGACAAGAATGTCGTGTCGGCCCTGGCGAAAACTGCGGATGGCCCGCTGCCTCTGATTTTGGCTCATATTGCCTTGCAGGGCCGTTGCCCGGTGGCCGGCGTGTTTCAGATCCCGGGCCAGGTGTTCCGCCTGCCGCTTGGTGCGTGTGAAGATCAGCACCCTGCCAGTGGCCGTTTGTTCCAGCCAGGCCAGAAGCAGCCTTGTCTTTGCCCGGTGTTCTACCGGATAGATGGCATGGGCCACTGTATGGGCAGGCGCTTTTGGGCCTATCTGGACAGTGATCGGATCTGTCAACATCTCCTGGGCCAGCCTGCGAATGTCTTCCGGCATGGTTGCCGAGAGGAAAAGGGTCTGGTGTTTGCGAGGTAGCGCCCGCAGGATGCGGCGGATATCGGGCAGAAACCCCATGTCACACATCCGGTCCGCCTCGTCCAGAACCACTGTGGCCACTTTTTGAAGGCGAATGCTGGAATCTCCCATCAAATCCAGCAATCGTCCGGGACAGGCGACGACGACGTCCACCCCCCGGCGGAGCGCCTGTACCTGAGCGGCCCTGCTGACTCCGCCATAAACAGTGATGCTGCGCACGCCGGTGAATCGCCCCAAATCACGAATGGCTTCATGGGTTTGTTCCGCCAACTCTCGCGTTGGGGCCAGAATCAGAACCCGCGGGAGACCGTTGCTGCGGGTTTGGAGCAGGTGCTGGAGCAAAGGGAGTACGAAAGCCGCTGTCTTACCGGTGCCGGTCTGGGCCAGCCCTATGACGTCATGCCCTTCTAAAATGGGAGGAATAGCTCTCGTCTGGATAGGAGTTGGGATCGTGTAGCCTGCGACATCGATTCCGCGCATGATGCGCGCGTCTAGAGGGAAATTTGCAAATGTGTTCATCGAGAATGCTCCTTGGCATTATCACTGCAATGAGCCAAGTCGCACTCTCAGCTCTCAAATTGCAGAAATCGTATAGAATTGTGTGAGGTCGAACCCCAGTAACCATTCAGGTGACCATGGCCTCTTGCCCCTCCGTCGACCTGAATGGCGACCACACATAAAACACGCCCTTTTTGGGCACCTGCAAAGTGTACCTCAGCCACCACATGCTGTCAAATCGACGCCGGTGGAAAGTTGTCATCTTCCAGTATGGTGTTCGGAGAATTCTAAACTTGGCTCAGTCGCGTATCACCTCCTCAGGACTGTGGCCAACGTTTCGTCCTGACGACGCCCGTTTTGTCCTGGGGGCACTCTTGCTTATAATCTTTGTACCCGTTGGTTCTCCTAAATGTATTGAAATGGCTATTCTGAGCAAGTCGTTTTGCCAAAGGACCCGGCGGCGGACGGCGGGTCCTTCCGCGATCTGCACAGCGGTGATTGTCGCTGCTTACTGGCATCACTTTGTTTGAGTACGATGAGGAGATAGGATGAAAGCCCAAGAGAATGCTGTCTCAGCCATTCACCCATCACGCCCTCGGGAGACCATTCGGCTCACTTTCCCTGATGGACGCGTCTTCGAAGGTCCGCCTCACACGCCTCTGGAAGCTTTTATCCGGGTTGCTTACAGCGATGTGCGTGTGCCCATCGTGGCTGCCGTCGTCGATGGGATATTGCGAGAACTTACGTATGTGCCGACTCGAGACATGAATGTTACTCCGGTCGACTTGACCACGGCCGACGGCATACGGATCTACCGGCGCTCTCTCCTTCTTCTTCTCATCGCTGCCTTTCGGGATCTGTTCCCAGAGGCGCGCCTGGTTGTTGAACATTCTCTGACCTTTGGCGGCTACTACTGTGAGGTGGAGAGGCGAGGACCCTTGACTGAGGAGGAACTTCGGCGCCTTGAAGACCGAATGTGGGAGATCGTCCACGCTGACGAGCCTATCATCCGTAAGGAAGTCCCGTTAGAAGAGGCCCTACGTCTCTTCACGGAACGTGGAGATGAAGACAAGGTGCGCCTCTTCCGATTTCGCCAGAAAGATTATGTGACTCTCTACTGGTTGGGCGACACAGTGGATTATTTGCATGGATATATGGTCCCTTCCACAGGTTATATTGGCATTTTTGGCCTGATCTCCTACCCGCCGGGGTTTGTCCTTCGTTTCCCTCATCGTCATGACCCCCTGAAGCTGCAACCTGTAACCCATCTTCCCCGGCTGGTGTCGGTATTTCGTCAGCATGGTCGTTGGATGGAGCTCATGAAGGTCACCGATGTCGGCGGCTTGAACGAGCGCATTCATGATGGGCACATCCGGGAACTCATTCTTATTGCGGAGACTTTACACGAGCAGGGGCTTGCAGACATCACTCATCAAATTGCCGGACAAAAAGATGTACGCATCGTCCTCATCGCCGGTCCCTCCTCTTCGGGAAAGACGACATTCAGTAAGCGTCTTTCCGTCCAACTCCTGGCTTCGGGGCTACGACCTTTTGCTATCAGCATGGACGATTACTTCGTCAACCGTGAAGATACACCACTGGACGAGCATGGAAACTATGATTTCGATTCCCCTGAGGCGCTGGACATCGATCTGCTCAATGAGCACCTTCAGGCTTTGCTCAAGGGGGACGAAGTGACCCTCCCTCGGTTCAATTTCATCACCGGACGGCGAGAAAAGGGCCCCACAGTTCGTTTATACCCCGACCAAATTATCATCATGGAGGGCATCCATGGGCTGAATCCCATAGTAGCCCAAAATGTACCTCATGAACGGACGTTCCGTATCTACGTGTCTGCTCTGACTGTCCTCAATCTGGATCGGCATAATCGTATCTCGACAACGGATACCCGACTGATTCGTCGCATTGTGCGCGACGCCCGTACCCGTGGTCGTGATGCGGAAGGTACCATTCTCATGTGGGGAAATGTCCGTCGGGCAGAACGACTCTACATCTTCCCTTACCAGGAACACGCGGACGTGATGTTCAACTCGGCCTTGATCTATGAATCGGCCATTCTTAGGCCCTATGCGGAACCGCTTCTGCTGCAAGTCACTCCTACTTCTCCAGCTTATATGGAGGCCAAACGTCTGCTCAGTTTTCTTCGTTGGTTCTTACCGCATCGAGATGGGACCGGAATTCCCAACGACTCGATCCTGCGAGAATTCATTGGCGGCTCCATTCTGGAAGAGTTTAACATCGGCGTAGAAATTGCCAGGGAACATACCTGGCACAAAGTGGATTCTTAAGGAAATGATCGAGGGCAGAGAATCTATCCCTCCGACATGTACAAGGCTAAAGGAGCGAAGAGGCTATGACGACCATCGACCCCTCTGTGCTGGAGCCAAACCCCCAGCGTCACGTCTATATGGAAATCCTGGCAGCCGCTTTGAGAGCGGTGAATCCGGGTACGTGCATCCGTCAGAAGGTGGAGCGGTCGGCCCAATATTTGCGCGCCGGGGGGAGATTTTACAACCTGGACGACATCGACCACATTTATGTCGTCGGAGGAGGAAAAGCCGCCGCGGCGATGGCTCAGGCCTTGGAAGAGGTCCTTCAGGATCGTCTGACAGATGGCATCGTGGTCGTCAAAGATGGGTATCGGCTGGAGACAGCCCGAGTTCGGGTATGGGAGGCCGGGCACCCGGTGCCAGACGAACGGAGCATGCAAGGAGCACGCATGGTGGTCGAGATGGCCAGGCAGGCTGGAGAACGGGATCTGGTCATCGTGCTTATATCTGGCGGAGGATCTTCACTGCTTGTCTATCCCGCGGATGGATTGACACTGGAAGATATCCAGGGAGCCACCGAGTTGCTCCTTCGGTCTGGCGCCACCATCAACGAAATGAACGCCGTTCGAAAGCATTGCTCTCAGATCAAGGGAGGCCAACTAGCTCGGCACATTGCACCGGCTCGAGCTCAGGGGTTGATCGTTTCCGACGTCATCGGCAATCCTCTGGATGTGATTGCTTCCGGCCCCCTGACGCCCGATCCAACGACGTTCGCCGACGCCTGGGCTGTCATTGAAAAATACGGGCTTGTGGACAAATTACCCCCTCGGGTTGCTGCCCATCTGCAGTCTGGGCTGTCCGGCGATGTCCCGGAGACCCCCAAGCCGGGAGATGCAATCTTCGAAAACGTCCACGTGGTCATTGTGGGAGACAATGCCCGTGCCGCGGAGGCTGCAGAGCGGGCCGCGTTAACTCGCGGCTATAATGCCATGCTTTTGACCACGTTCCTGGAAGGTGAGGCCCGTGAGGTTGCTCGTGTTGTCACCGCTTTGGGGAAAGAGCTGTACCGTAATAACCGTCCCCTGCCACTCCCCGCCTGCCTGATCCTGGGCGGAGAGACCACCGTCACCGTACGAGGTCGGGGCAAAGGGGGACGCAATCAAGAACTGGCCCTTTCCGCGGCCGTCTCTCTGGAGGGATGGGACAAGATCACCGTCATTACCCTGGGCACAGACGGGACGGATGGCCCGACTGACGCTGCCGGCGGGGTTGTGGATGGGAATACAGTCCAACGAGCGCGTGATGCTGGGCTGGACCCTTTGGCTCATTTGAACAACAATGATGCCTACCCTCTTCTCAAGGCCACGCACGACCTCCTTATCACCGGGCCGACCAACACGAATGTTAACGATTTGGTCTTTGTATTTGTGGAAGAGTGAAAGGGGCTCTCTATGGCCTTTTCTGTCACCGATGAACGCATCATCCGCGAGCGACTACAACACATTCCGGCCGTAGGAACGGTCCCCTTGCCTCCCTCTTTGCAGCCGGCTGCTGTGCTGGTACCCCTTTTACGGCGAGGAAACGGATGGCATGTGCTCCTGACCCGCCGGGCCCAGGGGTTGAGCAATCATCGTGGGCAAGTTGCCTTTCCGGGAGGCGCTCGCGACCCTACAGACCGGGACGCCGTCACAACAGCCTTGCGGGAGACCCGTGAGGAGTTAGGCATTCCTGCAAGGTTGATTCATGTGCTCGCGACTCTGCCAGATCAACCCGTCATCTCAGGGTATCGGGTTACGCCAGTCGTTGCCTTGCTCCCTCCCGACATTCCTCTCCATCCTTCTCCGGTGGAGATCGCCCGGGTCTTTTTCGTCCCCTGCGACTGGCTGGCGGAACCGAAAAATTTCGAGCGTGAGGAAATACATGTTTGGCGAGGCCGGGCGTATCCTGTGCCCTTCTACCGGCCCTATAAAGGCGAAATTATTTGGGGAATGACTGCGCGTATCTTACGAACGCTTGTGGAGGTCCTTTGCTCCAGGGACACCCGTCAGCCCCCTTGATGGCGAGAGATCCAGTAAAGATAGCCGACCAGGAAAATGAGGGCAAAGGAGAACCACTGGACGGCGTACCCCAGGTGCGGCCCTTCACTCAGATCCAGGACATGGACAGGACGATAGGGGAGTGATGTTTCTGGGGTTGACGCCTTTGCGGTCCATTCTACGTAAAAGGGCATCAGTGGGTAAGGGAGGACTTTCTGCAGAGAGGGAGGATCGACATAGTAGAGCGTGGCGGTATTGGACTCAGGAAGAAAGGGGCCAGAGGCATGACGTGGCGGAAGGGCTTGTTCTCCCAGAAAACCGTGTACGACTACGAGACCGGTTGGTTGATCAAATTTTCTTCGCACCGTGCGCCCCCCTTCTGCATAGGGAATCCACCCTCGGTCCACTAAGACTGCCCTCTTTTGCCCTTCCAATCGCAGAGGAGTGATCAGGTGATAGCCGGCCTGTCCTTTCCACGACTGATTCTTGAGAGCAAATTCGTGCTCAAAGTCGAAAACCCCACGAGCTTCCAGCCGATGATAGCGCAAGTGTGCCGGTTTGATAGTGGAAGGCATGCTGTTAACCAGTAGTGGAGGTCGAGTCATTTGAGCCACTATTTGGGCATTGCGCAATCGTCTCTGTTTCAAGCGGTCTAACTGCCAGAATCCTAACCGTACCATGATGCCCACGGCCAGCAGGACCAGGAGCGTTTTCCACCAACGTCCCGGCCCTAAGATGCTTCGGAGCAGGGAGAAGGGATCTCGGCGTGAACTTCCTTTTGCTTTGTCGACATTCTCGGCGGAAGGCTCAGACATGGTGCGAGTTTCTCATCCCAGGGGCGATCATTGTTTCCTCGTTGGCCCAAACGTTCAACGGTAGCGGTTGTTTTTGTTCTTCCTCCCCGAGGAAGCGCGCCAAAAGGGCGACGATGGCCACCAAGTACATCATACCTCCCGGCACCCACATGATCGCTCCACCCAGCCGCTGATCTTGCAGCGGGGAGAGTCCCCAAAGTCGTGGCACGCGAGTGTAATATGTGTACCAGGGCGTAGATGCAAAGGCGATAGCGATGGAAAGTATCTCGTTCTGCACCAGGCCTGCTATTAATAGAGCAAGGCGCCACCCATATCCCAGGCGTGGAAAAATGCGCGGGGGGGCAGCAATGATATGCCACCAGAAGAGAAGAGCCGTGATAAAAAAGGAAATGTGCTCGGTATCGTGTATAAAGTCATTCTTCAGAGCCAGGTTGTATGCGTCCGGATCGTGCCAAAGCCAGAAAGTGGCCACGAAAAAGAAAAATGTAACGACGGGGGTCGCCAGGGTGCGCAAAAGTCTGCGGAGAGGAGCGTCACTGCCCAAAACCAGGACGAAAGCCCGGCGTTGAGCTCGTGGAAACGCGTGTAAACCGATGGGGAACGGATTCCCCAGCAAGATGAGCGGTGCGGCTACCATGATCAAGAGAAGATGCTGAATCATGTGCACAGAAAAGAGGAGTGATTGGAGAGCGTCTATGGCGGAAAGGAGGGCCGTGATGAGGAAGAACATCCCCAACGTGTAACTCAGGAGCTGCCATCCTCCAGCCAAATGAGTGGCTCCCAGACGCCGCAGGCGCAGCCATCCAACCAAGTATATCAGGAAAAGGGCGCCCAGGGTGAAAATCACCTCCGGACGCCACTCCCATGTCCATAAGGATGACATTGCGTTGTTACCCACGATCCTACCTGAGCAAATAAAGCGCTGAATAGAAGAAAACCCAGACCAGATCGACGAAATGCCAGTATTTCACCGTTCCTTCGACTCCCCAATGGTGCTCTGGGGAGTAGGCTCCCCGGCGTGCGTTGAGAAAAACCAGGAAAAGCATGGCCACACCCGTCAAAACGTGGAAGGCATGCATGCCTGTCATGGAGAAGAAAACCATCCCGAACTTCCTCTGCGGGACGATGCCAGCATGCAGCGCTTCGGGCCATTCCAGAGCTACAACCCCTAGCAGAAACATCGTACCCAGGATAGCCGTAAACAGCAAGTTCCGCAGCAAGCCTTTGCGGTGTCCTGTAGCGATCGAAGTTTCTGCTCGATAAGCGGTCAAGCTGCTGAGCAGTAAGACAAGGGTCAAAAGGAAGCCCATCTGCTGGTTCAGTTCGTGAGGGCGGTACGTGCCAAAGAGGGCAAAGCGCGTGACCAGCAGGATGATGAAAATCATGCTGTCTGAAGCGATGAAGAACCACAATCCCAGTCTGTTGATACTCAGTCGATCATAGGTGGCGTGAGTCAATTCGGATGTGGTCATCAGTGGCCTCCTTCACGGCTCCAGATTTGCGAGAAATGCATGAAATATTCGGCGATGAGCCCTGCTTTGGCAAAGGCAATGACACTCAGTGGAGCCAGGGGAGAGGTCATCGTGATGGCGATGGCAAACTCTATCAGCGTTAGTATGCCCAGGCCTCCTCCGACAATCCAACCGATTCGCATCTTGCGAGCACGCTGTATCTCCATGATTAGACCTCCTCTGTAAATTCAGACACTTCAACGGATGTGTCCACATCCGCATTAACGGTATCACTCCCGCCGGCCGCGGATAGGCGGGCATACACCGCGCCCGGAACTCCGTAATCATAGGGAGCACCGACAACGATGGGGGGCGTCGGGAAAGCGACGCCGCGTACCGGTGAAGGAACCATCCATTCGATGCCCCGGGAACGCCAGGGGTTCAAAGGAGCGGGGGCACCTTTCACCGCACTGTGCACCAGATTGTAGACGAACAGGACAACGCTGAGGGCGACCATGTAACCGCCCAAAGTCATTAGTTCATGGTAACCTGTGATGCCTAGAGCCGGGTCGTAGTCGGCAATACGGCGTCGCATGCCCAGGAGCCCAGCCCGGAACATGGCCAGGGTGAAGATGCCGAAGCCGATGAACATAAGCCAGAACTGAATCTTGCCCAGCCGTTTGTTATACATCCGCCCGGTCACTTTAGGATACCAGAAGTAGATGGCCGCAATGAAGGGAAAAAGAAAGCCGCCGAACATTGTGTCGTGGAAGTGGGAAACTACCCAGTAGGTGTCATGCAAAAACCGGTCCACAGGCACAACGGCCAGGAAGGGGCCAGTTAAACCACCGAGCAAGAAGACCACGATGCCCCCTAACACAAAGAGCATGGGCGTCTCGTAAGAGATTTTTGCATCCCACATGGTAGCTAGCCAACTGAAAAACTTGACGCCCGTGGGCACGGCAACCAGCATAGTAGTGAAGGTGAAAAAGACCTGCAATTCGTTGGGCAATCCTACCGTGAACATGTGGTGTGCCCAGACGAGAAACCCCATTGCCGCGATGGCCATGCTGGAAAGGGCCACCCACTTGTACCCGAAAAGTGGTTTGCGGGTAAACACGGGTAAGATCTCGCCGATCACCCCCAGGCCGGGCAGGACAAAAATGTACACGGCCGGGTGGGAATAGAACCAGAATATGTGTTGATAAAGGACGGCGTTGCCGCCTTTTGTCGGGTCGAAGAACCCTATGCCGATCAGACGTTCGAGCAGGACCATTAGAAAGGAGGTGGCAATGAACTGTGTACCAAAAAGCTGAATCCAGGCCGCGGCAAAGACGCCCCAAACGAAAATAGGCATGCGGAACATCGTCATGCCCGGTGCTCTCATTTTAATGACAGTAGTAATGAGATTGATCGAACCAAAGATGGACGAGAATCCCAAAACGAAGACGCCTAGATAGAAAAACTGCTTACCGATGGCGCCGATAGCCCCCAGTGGCGGATATCCTGTCCAGCCGGTGTTGAACCCTCCAAAGGCTAGGCTAAGCAGAAGCAAGATGGCCGCCGGGACAGAAACCCAATAGGAAAGGGCATTCAGTCGCGGAAAGGCCATATCCGGCGCACCCAGCATTAATGGGAACAGATAATTGGCCATACCGGCAATACCCAGAAGAATGGCCCCAATCATGATAATGCCGTGCAAACCCATTAGCGTGTTATAGAGATTAGGATCCAGAAACTGTAGCCCTGGTTGGGTTAACTCCAACCGGAATATCAGGGCAAAAGTCCCGGCCACTCCGATAAGGATGAGTGAGGTTACCGCGTACTGGATGCCTATCACTTTATGATCTGTGTCAAAATTGAAATAGCGAACCCACTGTGGGCCGGGGGGTGGTTCGTGTGGGGGATCCCCTGAGGGAGCACCACGCAGCCAGTGCCACCAGTCGGTGAATGCTCCGACCCCGGCAAGGAAGGCCAGAGTTCCTATCACGGCTCCCACAAATGTGGCCGCTGCTTCATCCCAGGCAGACAACCCCAGTCCCAGGCGGATGAGTGTGGTCAGCAGGGCTCCGACCACGCTGCCAACGATGCCCCAAAAGAGGCCGCGTATCAACCCCAAGGAAAATAGGCGCATAGTGAATCTCCTTCCTATTTCAAAGTCTTGATGTAAGCGATGATCTGGCGAATTTGTTTTTCAGAAAGTTGGCTTTTGTATGTCTTAGGCATAATGTCTTGATATCCGGCGACGATCTGCCGAGAAGGATCAACGATAGAGGTGTGCAAGTAGTTCTCATCGGCCGTAACTGTCGATCCGTCTTTCAACTTGACCTGGGAGCCATATAGTCCTTTCCAGGTGGGACCCACCGACCGACGGCCGTCAACGGAATGGCAGGAAAGACACCCAAGTTGGCCGACCAATGCCTTTCCGGCTGCAGCCTCCCCACCAGCAGCGGGGGTTCCCTGGGCAAGACCTGCTGCTGCCCCGGTTTGTTTCGTGACCCACTCCTGGAACTTGTACGCGGGCAGGATGTGCGCCGGAGCCAGCATGGCGTAGTGTCCTGCCCCGCATAGCTCGGCACAACGAACCTTATAATTTCCCAACCGATCAGGGACGTAACGAATGACGTTGACCTGGCCAGGGATGGCATCCATCTTCATGCGGAATTCGGGAATCCAGAAGGAGTGGATGACGTCTCTGGAAGTTACCTCGAACTTAATGGGGCGGTCGATGGGAAGGACGAGCTCGCTTGATGTGATCCCGTACTCTGGGTATTTGAAAAGCCACGCAAATTGAAAGCCGATCACCTTGACCGTCAGTTCGTTCGGTCGGGGTCGTGAGAGCGCATACATTGCTCGGACCCCCAGAATGCCCACGCTGAAGATGACCAGAAGAGGGATAACGGTCCAGGCAATTTCCAGACGGGTATTTCCGAATAGAGGACGACCATCAGTTGTGTCCCCTGGAGGACGACGGAAGACGATGAGACTGTACACAAGAAAGACGACAATGAGAGAAAAGATGAACGCCGCAATGGCAAAAATAAGTCGAAGCAAAAAATCGACTTCACTTCCCTGCTGGCTGGCCAGAACAGGGGTCAAATCGGCTGTCCAGAAGAAGAGGACGAGGGGAATGGAGAGCAAGATGGTCAAACCGATAGGGACCAGAATATTACCGCGTTTCATCTAGACGTTACCTCCTCCGGTCAGTGGTGTGGTGGTTCCGCATGACCTGCACTCGAAGTTCCATTTGTCCCGATGGCTAACAGCGAGGTATGATACAAACCCGCTCTTGATTACATATAAGATGGCGATAGTCTAGTCCTTTTGGGGAAGGCTGTCAAGTTTTGCTAGCATGGTGTTGCAAAATTCCCCGGGCAGGCGGAACTGGGCCGGACTTTTCTCAGCAGGGAAGAGGAAGCATGGTTTTGACGGTATTCAACGTAAGACACTCCATAACCACCACAAGCTCAGTATCATCCCCCCCAGAAAGCCGGGCATTACCAACCAAGTCATGAGGGGCCAGGGCCAGGAGAAATCCAAGGAAGGGAGAAGGCTTCCTAGACCAATGATGAGTGCGGCCAGCAAGATGCTCAGGGAAAGACGACGGGCCATCTTGCTCACCTGGAGCATGTACTCGCGGTCCGTTTCTGTTCGCACATGCAGCGCCCATTGGCCCTGCTCCAACTGCATAAGCAGGGGGCGCATGTATTCCGGCGTTTCCAGGATCAGGCTGCCCCACTGGCTGGCCAATACTCCCAGGCGTCGAACGATGGCACTCGGACGCCGTGACTGGCGCAAGAAGTGGCGCACGTAAGGGTCCGCGATGGCGAAAAAGTCGAAATCGGGGTACAGTGTAAAAGTCAACCCCTCCCACATCATCAGGGTTTTTCCCAATAGCCACAAGTCCGGAGGGAGCCCAAGGTGATGCCGGTACATAATCGGCAAAAGGTCGGCAATGACTTCTCTTGCCCGGATGTATTTCAAAGGGAGTCCGTAATAGCGGGTGAGAATGCGCTCGATGTCGCGACGCAGGCGCGCGCGATCTACAGCTACTTGGACGGCACTCATATGGATAAGCTGCTCGACGATACCATCGGAGTCCATCAAGACGGAAACGATGAAAAGTCGGATTAGATCTTCCCGCACACGGGCGCTGAGGTATCCGACCATGCCGAAGTCCATCATCCCCAGGACATTATCCTGCAACACATAAAAATTACCGGGGTGGGGGTCGGCGTGGAAAAATCCGTCTACCAGAGCTTGCTTCACAATCATGTTGGTCGCGTTGAGGACGACCTGTTTGGGATCCAGCCCTGCCACGCGTAGGGCCTCTATGTCATCGATTTTCACCCCGTGCAGGCGTTCCAGGACGAGTACCCGTTCGGATGTATGATCCCAAAAAACTTTGGGGACGTACACGCTCTTGAGTTCGGCCATGGTTTGGCGGAACCGATCCGCGTTGCGGCCTTCACGGACATAGTCCAGTTCCCCTTTGAGCAGGAAAGCAAAATCCTCGGCCACATCTGCCAGGTTGTACAATTCTCCCAACGTCGTGCGCTCCTGGGCTAACGTCGCCAGGTCTTTGATAATTTCTAGGTCGATTTCGATAGTCTGCCGAATGCCAGGACGCTGTACTTTGACCACTACGTCTGTGCCATCGGCAAGCGTCGCTGCGTAGACTTGCCCCAACGAAGCCGAACCGATCGGAATGGTGTTAAACGAGGCGAAGATAGTCTCGAGTTGTTTGCCGTAGGCCTTTTCCAAAACAGGACGTATTTGTGTCCACGGTACTGGAGGTACTGTGTCCTGAAGTCGATTCAGTTCGGCAATGAACGCCGGAGGGACCAGGTCGGGACGGGTACTGAGGATTTGCCCTAACTTGATGAACGTTGGTCCTAATTCTTCCAGAGCCAAGCGAAAATGCTGAGGCAGCGTTTGAGGTGGGGGAGGAGCCTGGCGTCGCAAACGCATAGGCCAAGCCACGAGTTCCGTGAGCCCGAGCTCCTCGATGACCATCCAGAAGCCATGTCGGGCCAGAATTCGGACAATCTCTCGATAACGGTTCAGATGTCGCACCCGACGTGCAGGTCTCAGGACATCCATTATCTCCCCCGTCCAGACAACACCACTTCAGACTAGCACAAGTGGGTAGAAATTGGGAAGTCGGAACCCGGGGGAATAGGATTCAAGGAGAAGATGGTGTCGAATCGGCCTGACCCCTTGTCGCCTTGGAAAGCCAGGTGCGGGGAAGTTATGGGTCTCCGTCGTCTCCCTCTGACGGCAAGTTTCCCGGGTCGAAGAGGTATCCTCGACGGTAAACGGTGCGGATATGTTGAGGGTTTCGGGGATCCTCTTCAATTTTGGCGCGTAGAAGGTGGATGTGGACATCCAGGGCGCGCATGTCCTCCACGTATTCCGTGTGCCAGACGGCTTGCACGAGGGTACGCCGGGTGGTGATTTCACCTGGGTGCCGCATTAGTTCCGTCATGATGATCTGTTCCCGAGGAGTAAGATGACATGTACCGTGTGGAGTGTAAAACGTACGTGTGCGCCGATCAAGGCGGAAGTTTCCAGCTACGATAACGTCTTTCTCTCGGATCCTTAGGGCCGCTGCGATCCGCTGGCGGAAAATGCGCTTGTTGAATGGCTTGCGGATATATGCGTCTGCTTTGGGAAGCTCCTCTGTTGGCTCCTCTCCGCCGACAATGAGCAAGACAGCTTGCCCGGGAGCGGCCCGACGCAATCGTACCAGAAGACGTTCCGGGTCCCCTTCCAAGCTGGTCAAGTCGACACACATGACATCAGGTGGATGCTCACGCGCTGCGCTGATCGCTTCACGGCCAGAGGTAACCAGTTCAATGTCCCGGTCAGCACGCCAATAGCGCTTGACGCGAGCTAACTCTTTGGGATCTGCTGTGAGGTAAAGAATGCGCCTCATCCGGGATTCCTCGGAGATTCGTTCATCACCCACCAATGTATTCGGGAATCTTCACCCATGTGTGGGCAAAGACTGAAAAAAGCAGGTGCTGAAAACCGGTCGGGCCGCCATTGGGCCAGGATACAAGTGCCCGTCATGGAGCGGAATTCAGCAGAGCCCTGTGAGCTTGCCTAACTGGGCCATCTTTTCCTCGTCTAGAATCCTGGTCTGCCACTGCTCATGCGGGCCGGAAAGCTCGCCTGTAAGGAAGCGTTGAACGATTTCCTCTTCTGACGGGGGGTGCAAGAAGAGAGCCGGCAAGGCCTCAGGGACGAGTGAACGGGGCCGCTGTCGCAAGTGCGCCGCATGTTCTTGCCAGACCTCAGGCTGGATGCGTTTGAAGTCGATGTCATTGCTGCCCATCGCAAAAGTCCACGTTTCACCAAAGCTGGTGATAAATCCTTTGTACCAGACTGTATGAGAAAAGCGTTGCCGCAAAAAGGTTATGGCGAGCAGTCCTTCGTACTGGGGGGGGCCCGGGTCAGGGCCATGTGTCACCACGATCCCCCCTTTGTCCAGGACGCCGGGAATAGCGTCGAAGACACGTTCGAACAGGTGAAGGGTTTCCGGCATCAAGTCTACCAGGTCGACTACGATGACGTCGAAATGCTCGGAGGTGTTCCGGAGATAGTCGCGAGCATCCTCTATACGGAGACTCAAGCGTGGATTGTCAAGCACGCCCTCTTGCATATGGGCAAGATATTTGCGGCATACCTGCACGACCACGTCGTCCAAGTCGACCAGGGTGACGTGATCAACCTGATCATGTCGAAACAATTCGCGCGCGGCCAAGCCATCTCCGCCCCCTAAAATGAGTACATGCTCGGGATGCGGGTGGGCCAGCAGAGCCGGGAGGACGAGGTGTTCGTGGTAGATGTATTCGTCTGCTTCCGCCAACTGCATCCAGCCATCCAGGAAAAGGCAGGTCCCGAGGACGTCAGCATCGCCAATGGCGATCGTCTGATAAGGAGAAGTGCCCCGGTAGCGCCAGGTGCGTATCGGGGTGACCACCCACCTGCCCCCGTGCGAGGTTTCGATGACGGCCCCTTGATAAACAGGCTTATGTATTGGCGACAAGGGCGCCTCCTGTGAAGTGCATTCCCCTTTCCATGACCGTCGTTTCCATGTGTGCCGTCTTCAACTGCTTTGCGAGGACCTCCAGTGCTTTTTCGGGGTTTCCGCTGCAGGCAAAAACATCAACGGCCGCGTACCCGTGTTCCGGCCATGTGTGGACGGAGAGATGCGATTCTGCCAGCAACGCGACCAGGGTCACTCCGTGCGGGGAAAACTCGTGGACGAGCACGTCCAGCACACTCAAGTGACCAGCCTCACAGGCAATCAGAACACTCTCTCGCAAGTATGTCGGATCGTCCAGGACTCGCGAATCTCCTGACCACACTTCAGCGATCAGGTGACGCCCCAGAGCAATGTGCTCGGCCGTCCCCTGAAGCTCCCCTAGAGAAGTGAGTCGCTTCTCCATAAAAGAGCCTCCTTTTTTTCTGTACCCACAGCACAGGTGATGGTATGCCTGCCTGTGTGCCAGGCAAACGGCCGAGGGGGCTCTCCGGCAGCCTATGGCATTGCCCAAACCGAAGACCATCGGACCTGCTTTCATCCACAAATAGCCTTCCGGGTCACTTGGGCATATGTTTCGCCGCTTTCACCCCCCTTTTAACTTTAACCTCCATGAAATCCCCCTGATCCATCGATTTCACTATAACATAGGATGTCCGGCCGGGCAAGGCGGTTATCGCTAGGGGGAGGCTGTCTCCATGACCTCGAGCTCGCCGAAGAGATTGTGCAACGCGTGGATGTTGTCTGGGGATGGTCAATTACCTTCTTATTTGATTCCTCAGGATGAGACATTAAGGTCAACAGGCCACCGGCGAGACCGGTGGCCTGAGCTCTCCCCGCGATGCCGTGTGCCAAGTGGTCCTGAACCTGCTCACGCAGGTGGGAGGCTCGGGCTGATCTCCCGCCTTGCCCGACGGCTATCGCGTTCCACCAGCACACTCGCTTCCCTAAATTTTGGTGTTGGCTCAGGACCTCGCAGGGCATCACGCACACCGCAGGGTCTAGTTGAATATACCATAGCTTCAGGGCGGGCGCAAAATAGGCCTATCGGGGGATGTACGCCGGTGTGCCAACGGGGTATGCTATGGATAGTATGCACACTCTCGACACAGAATCACACGTGCGGGGGCAAATTTGAACGTTGCGGGCAAAATTTGGATAATGCCTGAACATAGGCCAGCCATGCTGCATTGTTCAGTTGTACAAAAACCCTGCGCTCAGGGGAGGAATGTAATGTCTAGAAGGATACCATGGTGGGGCTTCGCGGGGATCCTGTTGATTGTCGCCTTTCTGTTGGTCTCGTTCTCTCAGATGCCCGTTAATGCCGATCTCACAGCTACAGGGTGGAAATTGTCCTACACAGGCCAAAATAACTGGCTGAAGGACGTTCAATTTGTGAGCTCAACCATCGGTTATGCTGTTGGTGAGTCAAAAATCCCTCTTTGGTTTGGACAAGGGGCCAGGTATCGCGGCTCTATCCTGCGCACATTTGATGGCGGCGAGACGTGGGAAGAGATGTACACCCAGGATAGCGCCAAGTTCGAATTGCGGGCCATGCGGGGTCTGCATATGATCTCCCCTCAGGAAGGGTGGGCGGTGGGCGACTTGGGCCGCATCTTGCATACTCGTGATGGCTGGCAAACATGGGAGGTGCAATCCTCCGGACATAGCAAGCCTCAATTTGATGTCTTTGTCTCTCCTGACGGACGGTTGGGCTGGATTGGCACCAGTCCGAACGCCGGTCACTTGTTGCGGACGACCAACGGTGGACAAACGTGGATATCAGGTATGGGCAACCCGGCTCCTTGGGGAGCATCTACCGAAAGTATGGACTGGTTGTTTGTGAACGGCGTTTGGTACGGCTATGCTATTGGTTCTGTGAGCACGGGAGGCCTTTTCGTCCGCTCTGTCGACGGAGGGCGTTCCTGGATTCGCACTACTCCCGCCTTGGCCGACGTCCACGTTCATCAAGTGGACTTCGTAGATCCTGACCATGGGTGGGTTGCAGCCAACGACGGCCGGATCTATAGGACAGAAGACGGCGGAGAGACCTGGCAATATTCCCAGATGGACAAGAATGTGCACGTGATGGATGTTCAGTTCCTCGATCGTTTTCATGGCTATGCGGTCGGCGCGCGGTGTCCCTATCCTCCCAACTATTGGTTCCAATGTACAGATTCACCAGACGGAACGGGGCGGCGGATCTCTGCCCAGGTGGTCTTTTTGACAACCGATGACGGTGGGCGGAGCTGGAAGAGTCAGACGCTACCGGGGGACAGCGTGCCAGTGGCGCTCGATGTTCTGGACCCGAATCACATATGGATTGTCGGTGAGCGCGGCATGGTGCTTCGTTACACAAGTGATGCGCCTCTTCCGACGCCGACGGCTTCAGCCGTCACACCGGTTACGCCGACCCTCACACCGACTGCAACGGCTACCCCCACGCCAACTCCCAGTGCGACCCCTACCGGCCTTGTTGGCTCGGGAACCCTGGTGCTGCAGGAAGGAGTCAACGGGTACAACGGCGTGCAGGACACGTATATCGAACGCTGGTGGCCGTATGGGTATAAAAATTTTGGCAAGGACCCCATCATCGCCATTCGCGGTGAGGATAAGCATGGGGTCACCCTGGAAGGCCTTTTGCGCTTCGACCTTCACCTTTTGCCTCGGTATGCCATTATACAGCGAGCGGAATTGCGCCTGTATTCCGGTGCGGCGAACAGGGAATCTCCTGAATTGTTCCGCGCTTATATGTTACGCCGCCCCTGGGACGAGACCATCGCCACGTTTTACACGGCCTCCCGCCGGGAAAGCTGGGAAACCCCCGGCGCACTGGGCTCAAGTGACCGGGATCCCTCCCCTGTGGGGGAATCTATCGTCGATAGACCTTACACCTGGCTTAGTATTGATGTCACCTCTGCTGTCGGCAAGTGGGTACGAGGGGAAGTCCCCAATGATGGCTTGGTGGTGCAGGCTTTCGCCATCCCCGGTCATCCGGCTGTTCATCATAATTTCATTAGCAGTGAGGATCGGCATGTGAACCTGAGGCCACAACTCGTCATCAAGTATTCGATCGCTACCCCCACGCCGACACCTTCACCGACGCCGACGGCCACCTTTACTCCCACGCCGACGCCGACTTCGACTCCCCGGACAACGCCAACGCCGGTGTATTCTAAGCCTCTCACTTTGCATTTGCAGGAAGGGCGGGATGGATATCAAGGAGTGAAGGATACGTACATCAGCCGTTGGTTCAGGAAAGTGAACTACGGTTTGGACCCGGTTTTGGCCCTACGCACAGAGGACGCCATCGGGCCCACCCATGAAGTACTTCTTTATTTCCCCTTACCAAAGGCCATCCCACCTCGGGCCGAGATCCTCAAAGCCACATTGAAATTGTATTCGGGGGCGCGTAATCGGAATGCCGCCATCTTGTTACGGGCGTATTTACTCTTGCGGTCTTGGAAAGACACGGATGCAACATGGTATGACGCCATGGCCGGAACCCCCTGGGAAAAACCGGGGGCGTTCGGTACCAGTGACCGCGTGTCTCAGGCCGTTGGAGAGGTTGTTTTCGACAAGACTCACGCTTGGGTCAATATGGATGTGACAGCAGCGGTTGCCCGTTGGGTGCGCGATCCGAACAGCAACCGGGGCTTGCTCTTGCAAGGGTTCAAATTGGGCACTCAGGTAGAGCATCGGTTTTTGAGCAGTCAGTATCCTAACATCGAACTTCGTCCCTTGCTGGAAATCACCTATCGTGTTCCTGTGGAGCCGACAGCGACGCCGACGCCTACACGTACGCCCACAGCAACGCCATTTCCGAGCGATACTCCCACACCGACGCCGACTCCCACCTTCGATCCTCTGATCTCGCCGTTGCCGACGCCAACCCCGACGTTGACATCAACCCCGACCTGGACGCCGACGCCTTCCCCGACCTTCACGCCCACGTCAACCTCCACGCCAACTGTGGTTTACTATACTGCACCTATCACCAAGAAGCTGCAACTGGGGGTTGATGGATATACGGGCATGAGAGACACGTACATCAGTCGCTGGTACAGAAATCGAAATTTCGGTCGCGAACCTGTCTTGGGGGTGCGTACAGAGGACACTTTCGGGGTCACTCACGAAGCACTCCTGTATTTCCCCCTCGCTGACGTTTTGCCGTCCCATGCCCGTGTATTGAGCGCTCGGCTCAAGCTGTATTCGGGTGCTCGCAACCGCCGTGCTCCCATTATTCTGAGAGCCTACATGTTGCGGCGTGCCTGGGATGAGGAAACGGCTACCTGGGTTCGGGCTGACACAACGTCTTCCTGGGCAACGGCAGGGGCCCAAGGGGACGGGGATCGCTATCTGACCCCCATCGGGGAAACTACCTTCAATCGAGTGTACACCTGGGTCTCCATTGACGTTACCGAGGCGGTGCAGCGCTGGCTGGAAGGAAAGGATGCAAACGACGGCCTTATCATCCAGGGTTTCAAAGTAGCCGGCGGTTCTCAGGTACAGCACAACTTCCTGAGCAGCGAGTACCCTGACCCGCGGTTGCGCCCGATCCTGGAGATCACATATCAGGAACAGACGACGACACCTCCCACAATGACCCCTACGCCAACGCCAACCGTGCAGTCGACGGCGACCTGGACTCCACGCCCAAGCCCGACGCGCGGAATCCGTCCGACACCTCTTCCGCCTGCGCCGACGGCCACCCCTCTTCCCACTCGTCCTATTCGTCCAGGTGTGGACGGCTGGGAAGCGGTGCGCCATCCAGGCGTCTACATGGCCTACGATTATTCTGGACACAATCCGCAAGTTTACGGTACGGTGGGCTCCCTGGCTTCTTTCCATTGGTCAGCGCTGGAGAAGCAAAAGGACCGGTATGATTTTAGCGATATTGATCGGTGGTTAACTCGGCTGGCCAGTGATGGCCTGAAAGGCGCTTTCTTTGTTGATCTCTTCGACGGCGGTTGCTATGGAGATCGCTCTTTGCCTCAGTATCTTATCAATGACCCTCAAGCCGTCCTCCGGCGCAATCTGGGCTACGTTTGTCCACAGTCGGGACGAACGTGGAAGGCCATTCCCAACTACATGAGTCCTGTCTTGCAGGAACGGTATCGGCTCCTTATTTACAAACTGGGCGCACATTACAAGAATGATCCCCGAGTAGAATTTATTGCAGTAGGCACGGGGATTTATGGAGAAACACGAGCGGCAGCGGAAACAGCTGACCTGAATGCCTTGAAAGCGGCCGGTCTCACCAGCGACCTGTGGGTCGATTTTGTCAAGAAGGTTGGAGCCTGGTACCGCGACGCGTTTTCTGATGCCCAGGGCCATTTGCTCAAGCCCGTTCTCCAACAATCAGCGCCGGTGACGTTCTCGCCTCGTGAGCGCCGCGAAATCAATCAGCACGCGTTGCAATTGGGTATGGGCATTTCCCTGAACTTGATGTATCCAGACGGTGAGGGGGTGCTCTTCAAGAACAATCCTGCCTGTCCGTACTGCTCTTGGTATGATTTCCCTATGCTCTATTGGGACATCATGCCGACGGCATGGGAGGCCTATAAACAGCAGACATGCACGCCTGAACAAATCTGGTGGGGGGTATACAATATTCTCAATAAACATCCCGTGTACCTGCGAGTGGCATGGCCTCTCATCCGCACCAACAACGGAACCCCACGATGGGAGAATCTGGCTCCTTTCAAGTGGGCGGCGCCTTTCCTGGGCGTGAAAGCAGCGAACGCCCCTGCCGCCTGGGTGGCTTTGCGTGAACATCGCGACCCCTGGCGGCCGTTGACCTGCATGGGCATCGATGCTCCGGCTCAACATCAGAATCCGCAATGGGGAAACTACGGCTTTTTCATGGACCAGCGCGACGACTTGCCGGGAGGACGGACTGTACCGGAGACAAACGACCCGAAGGTAACACGTATGGCCAGCAATACACATCCGTACAATCCTGCCCTTCCACCAGGGAAGGAAGCTTGGACGGTCCGTCGGACGGACGAGCGTACAGGGAATCGTTACATGTTCTTCGATGTTACCCGAGATTACTTGAGCGGTGTTCATTCAGCGACAGTGAAAGTCACGTACTGGGATCACGGAACGGACACCTGGAGCCTGTACTATCGGGACGCACAAGGCCGGGTTGTCCGGGCAGGCCTTGTGCGCAAGACGAATAGTGGCCGCTGGAAGACGGCTGTTTTCCAACTGGCTCGCGCACGTTGGGATAATTCTCTCCCTGAAGGCACAGGCGGGGCAGACTTCTATCTGGACAGCAATAACGACGGAGATGAGTGGATTCACTTCGTAGAGGTGCTGAAGTGATTGGAGCTTTGGATGTGTTATCCTCTGACCCTGGCCA
This sequence comes from uncultured Anaerolineae bacterium, assembly GCA_964487375.1. Classification (GTDB taxonomy): domain Bacteria; phylum Chloroflexota; class Anaerolineae; order JAADDB01; family JAADDB01; genus JAADDB01. The sequence continues at coordinate 80,613 of CAZAQA010000007.1, forward strand.
GGAGCGAGGCGGGAAGTGTACTTCACTCCTGGCCTTACTTCCAAAAAGATTGCAGTGAAACGGCGTCAGGACTGAAAAGGGCGAAAACCTCACGCTTCAAAGGGTAAACGCCAGTCTGGAGGTTGCTTTCTGTGGGTAGGATGCCGTTCACCGCCACCACGCGAACACGCGAGTTTACAAGGCGCCAACTCACATAGCCGATTGCTCCGTCATGTCGGGCAACATAAGTGACGACATCCTGGGCTGTGGCCATGACAACCGCGGTCAATGCTACCGGCTCTTTTCCCATTACTTTGTGCTCGAAAGCTGCCCGGGTTCCCGACCCCTTCTCTCGGCTGACCAGGCGAAGTGGGATATGAGCACCACCTAGAGCGCTCCAGGTCAAATACCGTCCGGAGAAGATATGGCGCAGAAGGTCCAGGTCAAGGGTTGCAAGCTGTACTCCCGGGTGAACAATGATGGCGATAGCATCCTGGCCCAGGGAATCGGTGAGGTAGCCGGCCGGTGGCCCTTGGGGCAACCACGATGCGAGAGCGACATCCGCCCGCCCGGCCTGCAACAGGTGTAATCCGATGGTCGTGTCCGTGGGCGTGTAGAATAGCTCGACGGGAGGAACGTGACGTTGGGCTCGGATTCGGGCCTTTTGTACCCATGGAGCCATATCACTGGAGCCTACCACTTGAACGGTTTGGGGCAAAGGGGGCGCGGGCGCGGGAACCGGTCGCGAGAGACAGCCGGCAGCTAAGATCCAGAGGGCCATCCCAATGATTCCAACGCCCACCCGGCTGATTTTAGAGGAACGCATGGCAAGTGCTTTTGGGCTTTCTCATGTGAACAAAAGGACGGCCAATCCAAAGAGGGCACAGTACAAGGCGAAGACGTAGAGACTGTGGCGCTTGAGATAGCGCAGTAAGGAGTGGATGGCTAGAAAGCCGCTGGCTGCTGCCGCCACAAAGCCGATAAGCAACATCGTTGTGGGCTCAACGGTCGCGCTGCCTCCTGAGAGGTGCTTCAGTTGCAAGAGTCCGGCACCGAAAATGATGGGAATGCCGAGCAAAAAAGAGAAGCGAGCTGCACTTTCCCGGGTTAATCCCCGGGTGAGACCCGTGGCGATGGTTGTGCCGGAACGGGAGATGCCGGGCGTAATGGCGATAGCTTGCCCAATGCCGATGATGAGTCCGTCCAGTAGGGTGATGTGATCGATGGATCGAATCCTTTGACCAACGAGCTCACTGGCCACAAGAATGAGGGCGGTGACCAGGAGAAAACCCGCGGCCGCGTGCGGGGAGTGAAATAAGGCTTCGAACTGTTTTTGCAGGAGTGCTCCGGCCAGAGCACCAGGAATGGTCCCGATAGCAATGGCCCAGGCCGCACGTGCCCCAGGCACTTCGAGGGTGCGCTGTACCAGACTGAGCACGGCAGCCCGGATGTAATAGACGACATCGTGCCAGAAATAAATCAAGACGGCCAGCAACGTCCCCCAATGGACCATCGTGTCGAAAGTTAGGCTGGCAGCAGGCCATCCCAACAGCCAGGGAATGATGACTAGATGACCGGAGCTGCTTACCGGTAAGAACTCTGTCAGTCCCTGTAAAACGCCCAGGACCAAGGCTTGAATTGCTGACATGAGTGTTCCTCCTGATGCGTGGAATGGATTGGGTGGCGGATGCCCAGGAGAAGTATCTCCGCGATTATGCCACCCCTCGTTTCTCCCGGTCGTAATTCTTACCCAAAAATGCGGGCTCTCTTGCCCAACGGAATCCGGGTATCATCACCAGGATAGTAGCAATGTATGGCAGCATTAGCAAAAATTGGTAGGGAATACCAATGCCTGTCACCTGAGCACGGAAAGCCAGGACTTCGATGCCGGCGAAGAAGAGGGAGGCCAAAACGATCGTATGAGGGGCCCAGCCGCCGAAAAACGTGAGGGCGATGGAGAGCCACCCCCGTCCGCGCACAATGTCTTCGGTGAACGTGCCCGTGTAGGCCATGGGTAAATAGGCACCAGCCAACCCCATCAGCATTCCACCGACGATTGATGCCGCGTAGCGATACAGCGCCACGTTTACTCCCAGACTATCGGCGGCCAGAGGATTTTCCCCTACCGAGCGGAGTTCCAGTCCCAGTCCGGTCCGGTAAAGGAGGTACCACAACAGGATTGAGATTAAGATGGAGACGTAGACAAACATGTTCTGGCGGAAAAAGACCACGCCCAGGATGGGGATATCGGCCAATCCCGGAATTGGGACGTCAGGCAATGTCTGGATCAGGGGAGGCTTCAAGGTAACCCCTACTGCGAATTTATAAATGAGAGTCGAAAGCCCGGCAGTGGCAAAAAAGAGGGCCAATCCAATGACGAATTGATTCATTTTCAACGTGGTCGTGAAATAGGCTAGAAAGAAGCCTACGAGACCGCCGGCCAACATGGCCAACACAGCCCCATAAAAGAGACTGCCGGTGTAGTATGCTCCCAGAAAGCCGATGACTGCACTTACAAGCATGATCCCTTCTTGAGCCACGCTGAACACGCCAGCTCGTCCGCCCAGCATCGTCCCCTGGGCAGCGAGTACGTAGGGGACCAGGGTCAGGATAACCAGGCGCGCCAGGGTGATAATCTGTTCGTTGATATGCATGGTGCTACCGCCTCCCCACCACATCGGATAAGAGTACGAAAATAACGACAAGAGCCTCGACGATGATGACCATCTCTCCTGGAATCATCATGGTGCGCTGCATGGCACTGGCCCCCACCTCGAGAATGGCGATGAAGAAGGCCACAAAGGGGACAGCCAGGATGTTCCCTTTGGCCATGAGCCCAGAGATGATCCCCAGGTTCATGTAGTTGGACTGAAGGCCCTCGATCAGACGATGGTGAACGCCTGCCACTTCGATACCGCCAGAGAGTCCACCCAGAGCGCCTCCCAATACCAGGGCCAGCACGGAAAGCTTGCGCACGTCGATGCCGTAGACATAGGCCGCTCGCGGGTTCGCTCCCGTAGCGATCAGCTCGTAGCCACCGATCGTCCGGGATGTGTAGACATACACCAGGGCGGCCACCAGGATTGTGAGCAAGAAGCCACTATGCAACGGCGGGCGGGCAATGAGGTCGGGGAGCATTCCTCCCCGGCCGATGGGAATGGTCGTCGGATGTCCTGCCGCGGGGTCTGGCCAGAATTCAGTGGCCACGTAGTTGATCAAACTGAAGGAGATGAAATTCATAAGCACAGTCGTGAGCACCTCATTGATGCGAAATCGGTACAGGAGCCAGCCGGGGATGGCTGCCCACAGCGCGCCAGTGGCGATGGACGCGAGCAGTACAAGAGGGAGGAGAACAAGCAGTGGGAGTCCGGCGAAGACGATTCCTACAACCGCCGCGCCGATAGCTCCAGCGATAAGCTGGCCCTCCCCTCCGATGTTGAACTTGCCAGCCGCGAGAGGAATGGTAAAAGCCAGCGCCTGGAGGGTCAGTGGAACGAATTTCGTTAACGTTTGGATGAATCCGAAGGGAGTGCGGAACGAAGTTAACAGGATCGTTTCGTATGCCTGGAGCACGTTGAATCCCATGGCGGCGATAAAAATGCCGGCAGCCACGAAAGAGGCGACAATGGCTACCCCGTAAGGCAACAGCGCTTGCACGACGGGAGACAGAGCTCGTGGTTTGGGCAGTACGTGTTCACTCAAGGTATTTGGACCTCCTTCCTCCAAAGGTGTCACGGCCTCACGGGGGAGATTACTCCACAACACCAGCCATCCATTGGCCAACCAGGTATTTGTCAAAATGCTCTCGATCAAGGACGCCCAGGATACGTCCTTCATAAATGGCACCGAGCCGGTCGCTGAGCAAGAGCAGCTCATCCAGATCTTCTGAGATGAGCAAGATGGCGATGCCCTTGGCTCGTAACTCCATGAGCTTTTGGTAGACGAACTCCATCGAAGGGATGTCCAGTCCTCGGGTGGGATTGTGTGCGACCAGGACCCGAAGTGGGTGGGAGAAAGCCCGAGCCAACATAAGTCTTTGAATGTTCCCCCCAGATAGGTTGGCTGCCATGTCGTCCGGACCGGTGGTGCGGATGCGGTACTCACGAATCAGGTCCCAGGCCACGCTGAAAATTGTTTTCCAATCGAGGAAAGCTCCGCGCCGATAGGAAGGCTGGCGGTGGTAACCGAGTATCAAGTTGTGGGCGACACTCGCATTGGGCAGAAAGCCGTCGCCGAGTCGGTCTTCGGGGATGTAGGCGACACCATGGGCGAGGATCTCTCTTGTTTTGCCCTCCGTGACCTCAAGGCCATTGACAACCGCGCGGCCTTTGGCCGGAGGACGAAGACCTAATAAGCTCTCCACAAGTTCTCGCTGCCCATTTCCTGCTACCCCTGCAATTCCGAAGATCTCCCCACCGTACACCTCGAAAGTGCAGTCGTCGACTGCCGGGGTCCCGTCATCCGCCAGAACACGTAGGCCTTCCACCTGGATGAATGCTCTCTCCGAATCGGCGATCGAGGAATTTGACATGGAGGTCGTTTCCAGGCGACCGGTGAAAAGGAAACTGTGGTTGATGTCCAGTTGTTCGCCGACCATGGCCTTGACCAGCGTTTTCTCGTCCGTCTGAGAGAGGACCTGGGTGAACACATTGTGGCCATCTCTCAGAACGGTCACACGATCGCATACGGCCATGACTTCACGGATTTTGTGGGTGATGAAGACCACACTCAGCCCTTTCTCGACCATCAGTTGCAAGGAATGGAACAGAGCGTCCACTTCTTGAGGGGTCAAATTCGTGGTGGGCTCGTCCAGGATCAATACCCGAACACCTCGATATAAAATCTTGAGGATCTCCACGCGCTGCCGCACACCCACTGGCAAATCCTCCACACGTGCCTCAGGATCCACATCCAGACCGAACTGCTCGGCCACCTGACGAAGATGAATCATGGCTTCTTCCAGACGGCTGATGCGCTCGAGTTTGGGGAGTGTTCCCAACACGACGTTTTCCGCTACCGTAAAGGGTGGAATTTGAAGGAAGTGTTGGTGAACCATGCCAATGCCATGGGTGAGGGCATCTTTAGGGGAGCGAATGTGAATGCTCTGGCCCTGGACAGTAATATGTCCGGCATCGGGGCGGTACAAGCCGTAAAGGATGTTCATCAGTGTTGTCTTGCCCGCGCCATTTCCTCCCAGCAGTCCGTGTATTTCTCCTCTTCTCAGTTCAAAGTGTACATCCTCCAGAGCAACGACATCGCCGAATGTTTTGCGAATGCCTTCCATAGTAACCAGCATAGAAGCAAGGGGTGTATCCATCGTTCAAGTGGCCTCGGCAGAGAAATGGCGCCCCACCGACACTCTGACGTCGGTGGGGCGAAGCTCTCTCATTTAATCGGCGTTGTGTCCTTAACGACTTTGATCTTGCCGGCCTTTAAGTCCTTCAGAATTTGTTCCATTTCCTTGTTCAGATCGGCCGACACGTTGTGGACAGGAATCTGGATAGTGGTCCCTGTATCCCACCCCATGGGGTAGTACCCACCTGCTTGGCCGTTCTGAATGTTCTTGACAATGTCTTTGAGAGGCCGACTGTAGTCATACAGTGCAGCCGTCAGGTAATTGTCTGGGCCAAATTCCGATTTGTCAGAGTACTTGGCGGTGATCCACACTTTGTTGGGAGCTGCCTTTGCTGCTTCGAATACGCCCAACATGCCCAGATTCAGTGACCCCATGATGACGTCCACCCCGTCTGAGATCATGGCGTCCGCCAGCTCTCGACCTTTAGTGGGGTCGTTGAAATCTCCGACCCAGACGGGCTTTAACTCTACACTTTTGCCGCTTGCCTTGATCCCTTGCTGAGCCGCGTGGACCTCAGCATAGGAAAAAGGCAGGGTGAGCCCGCCAATGTAGCCGACCTTCCCCGTTTTGGATACCTTGGCCGCCAAATAGCCGAGGGGGTAGAAGGGCAGGTGCAGATTGCGGTCCATGACCCACAGATTTGCCGGAGGATTCTTGGCCGGCGCGTCTGATTCGGCGACGAAGTGGACTTTCGGATACTCTTTGGCCATCTTCACCGTCTGATTGAAGAACTGACCACCGTGGGTCCAAATAATATTGTACCCTTGGTCTATGTATTCCCGCATCACTCGTTCGACATCCGGGACGGCCACTTTTTCGGAGTACCCGATCTTGAGTCCTATATCCTTGTTGACAGCTTTCAGGGCCATGTAGCCCAGGGTGTTGTAATCCGCATCGGTGATGACACCCGGAAAGATCGCCGCCACTTTGTACGTCTTTTTGCCCCCGGTCTGAGGTTGCAGAGCTGAACACTGGGCAAAAACAAGAGCAACGATCAACAGTAAAAGGGTGAGTAAATAGGTCCGACGGCGCATGGTGTCTCCTCCTTGTACGGTGATACCCGGTTAAGTGTTGGGGGATGGGTGCAGTACGTCCTCCGTTGTCCGGGATTTGGGATAGAGGCTTTCGACCGACTGGCGCTAGTATAGCAGCATTCGGAGATGCTGTCAACCGAAAATCTTGAGCTTTTTTCACGGGGAAGCGGACCGACAATGAGGTCGGGTGGACGAGAGAAGGCCTCTCTCCACCCTTCTCCAGACAATAGACCACTGACTTTTCGTGGGATGATGGGCTGTGGGGCCTGTCCCTTGTCCAAATGGGCGGCCCTTTCTGATCCCCGCGACCTTTCTCTATTCTTGCGTCGTCACGTCTCGGTCCGGCTCGATCGTGGCAACCCAGGGCTCGCGTTTGATCACGTCAATGACGTCTTGAGAGGCCTCGACGGCCAACCCGGGAATTAGCTTGAACACCCGGATGACGTGCCCCCCTAGAGCCTCAATGCGCTCACGGTGGACTTCCGGCTCCCCCCGGACTCGTATGATGATCCGCACTTGATCCTCCGCAAAAGGGGTGTTGGAGCAAAGAACTCCCTGCTCCAACGCCCCGCTATTCCTCTACACAGAAGACTTTCCGCCGCCTGATTCCAGCCGTTTCCAACCGCCGACAATGGCCACGGTCAGGATGGCTGCAATAATGAGCTCAGCAATAGCTTGTGGAATGATGGAGGGAATGGCCGCAACTGGGAGAAGTTTGACCAGGACGGCCATGCCCAGCACTAATACCGTGTTGGTCAGAGTGCCCAGCACGCCGGCAATAGCAAGTGCTGGAATTTCACCAAACGCCCGCCTGCTCCCGACATAGGCGTAGAAAGCGACCACGCCAATCCAAATGCGAGGGAATACGGACACCAGCGGATTCTTGAACAAGGGCGAGGTCGCCTGCAAGAAGCTAAACAACCCGAAGATGGTGCCAATGAGCGCCCCGACCAACGGCCCTTCCATTACGCCGCCCAAAATGGCGGGAACGTGCATGATGGTTGCATTTCCCGAAATGTTAGGCACCGGGATGAAGCCGATGCGAGTGACTCCTAACAGGATGGCAAGAGCGGCCATGATGCCCGTGACGACGATTTTACGAATCGAGAGTACTGATTGATTGACTGATTGCTCCATGATAACCTCCTGGTGGACCTTCGCTTGCTGTACACGTTTGGGGGATGGATGACATGATCGCCACGTGTACGACTCTCCTTTCGGTTATCACCTCCTTTCGCGGTACTGCAAACACTTATTTAACCGCAGGGACTCCGTGCAAAGAAGTGGCCTCTCGCGCCGCACGCACGATGGCCGCGGCCAACACGTCGGCCGCGGCGGCGACAATGGCCGTCAGGCGCCCCTTTTTCCCCCCGGTCGAAAGGGCAAACACTGTATCCCCATCCAACTCCGTGTGTACGGGCCGAATGGCTCGCGCCAACCCGTCATGGGCCGCACTCGCGAGCGCGGTCAGTTGAGCCTGGTCCAGATGCGCATCTGTGGCCACAACGGCCAGAGTCGTATTCGTCCCCATCATGCCTAAGATCGTCTGGCCCAGGTTGCCTCGTACCGCTTCGGCCGTATTGAGGAATCCTCCAACCACTGGCTTGCGCGTGCCGGCGATAATCGTACCGCTGGCGGGGTCCACCACGTCGCCCAAGGCGTTGACCGCGACGAGTGCACCGACGGTGATGCCCTTCCCAATTTTCACGCTTGCGCTGCCCAGTCCGCCCTTCATCATGTAGCGTGGTCCCAACAACTTGCCCACAGTAGCCCCTGTGCCCGCGCCCACATTGCCCATGACTACAGGTTCATCCGTGGCCGACTCACAGGCCCGATAGCCGGCGTCCCCGTCTGGGTAGGCCTTGGGATCCCCTATCATCAGGTCGAAGAGGACGGCAGCGGGGACGATGGGCACCCGACCAAACCCCGTGTCGAACCCGTAATCCCGTTCCACGAGCCAGCGCATAACCCCATCGGCTGCAGCTAAGCCGAACGCGGATCCCCCGGTCAGAAGGATGGCATGAACGGCCTGGACGGTTTTCTCCGGGCGTAGCAGGTCGGTCTCGCGAGTGCCCGGCGCCAGTCCACGCACGTCAACGCCGGCACGAGCGCCTTGAGGTGTCAGCACGACGGTACAACCGGTTGCCCGTTCGAGATCCGTGTAATGTCCTACCAGTAAGTTGGGAACTGCTGTCAAGGTCTCATTCATGTGCCATCACTCGATTGCCCGACGCCCGAGAGCAGGTATCAGGCGTTGGGTATTAGATATCGCATCGCCGCAACGATGTAGATTTTTGCCGCCTCTACCAACTGTGCGATCTCCACGTACTCGTCCACGTGGTGGGGGATGTAGATGTCGCCGGGGCCGCAGGTGACAATGGGCACACCTGCTTGCGTGTATAATATTGTACCATCGGTCGTGCCCGGTACGCCACCGTACACCGGCTCCCTCCCGGCCACGTCATGGGTAGCCGCGGCCAGAGCCTGAACGACGGGCTCATCGCGAGGAGTGTCCGTGGGAGGTCGGGCGTCAATAACGTCGAAGGTGAACTGAATCCGTGACTCCTCTTCCTGCAGTTGGGCGGAGATAGCTTTCAAGTCGTTGAGGGTCACATCCACATCCTGCCCGGGAATCATGCGAATGTCGAGCACGGCACGGGCCACCTCGGGGATGACATTGTTGGTGCCGTGTTCGTCCAAAGGAGCGTGGATGTGGGTGGGGCTCAGGCTGGGAGTGCCCAGGAACTCGTGTTCCCCATAGCGTTGTGGGTATTCCTTTTCCAATTCGTGGACTCCGGCGATGAAGCGGGAGAGATAGGTGATGGGGTTCACGCCGGTATAGGGCATGGCCCCATGGGCCATGATACCCTTCACCGTTACATCCACCCACATGACGCCTTTCTGGGCAATGCAGAGTCGGTTGTCCTCCGGCTCACAGACAATGGCCGCACTGACGGTATCGGCCCAGCCGCGGCGCACAAAGTCCTTGATGCCCAACATCAGGCCCTCTTCGTCTGCAATGGCGCCCAAGAGGATATCTCCTCTCAGACGGATGCCGCTATCGACAATGGCCTTGATGGCGGCCATGGCTGCAGCCAGGCCACTTTTCATGTCGTTGGCCCCGCGACCGTAGATGCGACCGTCGACAATCTCTGCACCGAAGGGATCATATGTCCAGGCATCTCGATTGCCTTCGGTCACCACGTCCGTGTGCCCTTCGAACATAAGGCGTTTGTCCGCCCTGGTGCCGGGAAGGATAGCAATGACGTTGGGACGGCCCGGCGCTGCCCATTCGAAGTGGGTTTCCAGGCCCATCTCTTGGCAACGGTCTTCGATCCAGCGGGCTGCCGGCGTCTCTACGTCGGTTTTACCCGGTCGCGGAACGGTGTCAAAGCGTACCAGTTCCTGAGTCCAGCGGACGAGGAGCTCCTCATCCAGGTGGGAGAGCGCCTTCTTTTCCAATTCTGTGAGCATGATGAACCTCGTCTCATATAGGGATTTGACATTGCTCAGAGGACGATCACCGACTCGGTGGTCGTCCTCACCAGGGCCAAGGGGTGAGCAGCACCAGTGCTGCCAGGAAAAAGGCGATGATCAACCCCACATAGTCCACGCGGGTACTGCGCAGTTCTGTGAAGTGGGTGCGTCCCCGTCCCCCCACATAACATCGCGCTTCCATGGCCAGAATAAGGTCCTCCGCGCGCTGAAACGCGCCCATGAACAGAGGAACCAGTACCGGCAACAGGGCCTTTGTCTGCTGGATGAATTTCAGCCTGCCCCGTTGACCGAGGTCCGCACCACGGGAAACCTGGGCCTTCATGATACGTTCCAACTCTTCAGCGAAGGTGGGAACGAAGCGCAGGGCAATGGTGATGATCAGGGCAAGTTCGTGAGCGGGAAAGTTGAAACGTTCCTGCAGGGGGGTAAACAGCCGCTCGATGCCGTGGGCAAGCTCGGTCGTGGTGGTGGTCAGAGTCAGCAGGCTGGTCAGCATGAGCAGCTCCACGAAGCGGGCTGCGGAGACCAGCGCTAATTTGATGCTGCACGTGGTGACATGGATGAACCACGCGTCCAGCAGGTGGACACAGGTTCCCACGGCCCCGCTGGCGAAGCCCTCCGTATAAAAAGCCATCTGTAGAGCCATCAAAACGATGAGGAAGGGCAAGGCGGGCTTGAGGCCGCTGAGAGCGTAGCGCACTGGCACATGACCGATGACCAGGAGGCCCCCCAAAAGAATCAGCAAGATCACGTTACCCACGTACGTGGCCGTGAATGTGATGGCAGCGACCAGAATAGTGAATGCAAGCAGTTTAAAGCGTGGGTCCATGCGATGAACGGGTGACGCTACCGGCAGGTACTGCCCGATGGTGACGTTTCGCAAAAGTTCGAATTCGTCCATAGATTATCCCTGCGCTTTTCGGTTATCCAGTCATCTCCGCCTAAGATGAAAGCGGGCAAGGGGGCGTTTGCTATTGAAAAGACGGAACGGGATCGTCGCTCATCTGGGCCCGTCCTAAGTCGACTGAGGACGGCGCTGCAATAGGATCGCACTGATTTGCTCGACGGCTTCCTCCACAGTCAGACAATCACGGCGGACAGGGAAACCGACATCGGCCAGAGCGTGCATGGCCTGGGTTACCTGGGGAATTCCTAGATGAAGATCGTAAAGCACTTTCGGTCGGGCAAAGAGCTGCCGTGGCGTCCCTGACGTAATTGTGCGACCATCGGCTTGTACAAAGGCTCGGTCGGCCAATCGGGCTACGTCCTCCATATTGTGCGACGCGATGACCAGCGTGAGTTCCCATTCTTGTTTTAAGCGCCTGATCAACTTGAGGAGTTGCTTATGGCCGGCCGGATCCATGCCGGCCGTAGGCTCGTCAAGGACGAGCACCTCTGGACGCAGAGCAAGCACGCCAGCCAGGGCGGCCCGACGCTTCTCTCCACCACTGAGGGAGAAGGTATAACGGTCCTTGTACGTCTCGAAATCCAGCCCGACGATATTCATGGCTTCACGCACCCGGTCTCGCACCTCTTCGTGATTCATCCCGAGCTGTCGCGGGCCAAAAGCTACGTCATCCCCTACGTAGCGTTCGAAAAGCTGCGCCTCGGGAAACTGGAAGACCAGTCCTACCCGACGACGGAGGGCGCGCAGGTCTACGCTAGGATCGGCGAGGTCATAATCTAGAACGCGCATTCTTCCCCCATGGGGCCGAAGAAGGCCGTTGATGTGCTGAATGAATGTGCTCTTGCCACTCCCCGTGTGACCGAGAAGCGCGACGGTCTCTTGGGTTTCTGCGTCGAAATCCAGACCCTTGAGGGCATGAACCGCCAGAGGAGTACCACGCATGTAGTAATGTTGCAAGGCACGTGCCTCGATGGCCAGAGGCTTCGGTGAAGGGGTCATCGGCGTGTATTCTGTAGGCAAGGGCGGAAGATTCTCATCAAAAGGAGTTCGTTCGTGAGCAGGTGGGGGAAAGGTCCCTGTGAGCGCATAGACCAGTTCGGGGACGGTCAGCACATCTTGAGGAATGTCGGGCTTGGCCACGCGCAGGCGTTGGGCCAGATCGGTAATGGGGGGAATGTCCAGGTCCAGCTCGCGCAGGCGTTTTGCCTGGGCGAAAACCTCCCGCGGGGTCCCCTGCAGGGCGATTTGGCCCTGGTGGAGGACAACTACCCGGTCTGCGAGGGTAGCTTCTTCCATGAAGTGGGTGATGGCGACGATGGTCACCCCTTCCTCTTTGTTCAATCTGCGGGCAATGCTGAGCACGTCCCGTCTTCCTAACGGGTCCAACAGGGCCGTGCTTTCATCCAGAACAAGCACCTCCGGCTTCATGGCGATGATGCCGGCGATGGCGATCCGCTGTTTTTGTCCCCCGCTGAGGAGGTGGGGGGGGCGATGGCGGAAGGCTTGCATGCCTACCACATCCAGGGCCCAGCCCACCCGTCGGCGCAGCTCTTGATGGGGGACGCCCAGATTTTCGGGACCGAAGGCGACATCCTCCTCGACCACCGTGGCGACGATCTGATTATCCGGGTTTTGGAAGACCATGCCCACGGTTGAACGCACGTCCAGTCGATGGGACGCCTCTCGAGTGTTCCATGATTTCACCCATACGTCACCTTTGCTGGGCAGAAGAAGGCCGTTGAGATGCTTGGCGAGGGTGCTCTTACCACTTCCGTTGTGGCCGAGAATGACTACATACTCTCCAGGCGAAATGTCAAGGCTGATACCGCGCAACGCTTCGACCGGGGTGGAGGTTCCGGCGTTATAGGTATGCCAAACGTCGTCCAGACGAATGATGGGATCCATGAATGGCATCACACTTCGTTCAGGGTTGTACGAACGTGCCTGTTGGCTTGGTGGGGGATGGGCACGCATTGTGTTAGCGCCTATTCTAGGGAAATACAGTCACTGTGTCAAATCGATATGTCAGACATCTCGACTTATTTGCGCGAGGCTGGACGGGTGGATGTCACTATTCTTTTGGGATGTCGCTCAGATGGGGACAGGTTCCTTGTCTCAAAAAATTCCGTCTCCGGAGGCAGCAGCCATAACGGGTAGGTGTTCATTGATTTGTGCAACATAATGTCCGAACGGATTGTCTCCTCTCTTAAACGAACATGTCGAGTTTGGTCTTGTGTGAATATGTGGCTGTCGGTTTCCCCAGGCGTTGCAACTTGCGTCCAAGAAAAACCAGCAAGCGTCCGGTGATATGGAGCATCCGGTGCATCTGGACCATGGTCCACCCGCGTGTGTCCACACCCGCCTGTTGGAGCATGCGTTGCTGCGCGGCCTCCCTGAGCCGGTCTTTTCGAAGTTCGGCATAGTAATAATAGTGAACGTCATTGATGAAAAGCATTTCCCTCTCTCCTTGTGCCTTAATACGAACCATCCATTATGCCTACCCTGACCATGCTCTAAGATGGTCTAGTACTCGGTCAAGAGTCACCTGAGAGTAAAAGTCCCCCGCTAAAGGATCGGGAATTGCCGAATTCATTCGCCTGTACGGCCACGGGTAGACGAAGGTAGTGCCTTCGCCTGCCTGTTCTTGGGGGCCCTGTTTCAGGAAAGTCTCCATGGTTTATCCTTCACTCCGTGATTGACCCAGTACTAGGACCAGGGCAGTGATCATACGGCCAACAGGTCGACCGGACCAGTGCTTCGCAGTTCAGGCTCAGAACAGGTTATCCGGCATGTCTCCTACGAAATAAGGCAAGTCTGCGTGCCCGAGCTGTTGGCGAACTGCATGAGCCTCGCCTGTGTGGAAGAAGTAATGGTAGGTAGTGCGCAGGACCTTGGTGCCTACGCTTTCGTCCGAGCGGACAAATCCCTGAGCCACCAGTGCTTCGGCCCTCTCTTTCGTGATGATCCCAAACACAGCACTTTTTAGTATCTCTGCTCCAGCACTCACGTCCTGTGTTAGATGTGTCCACAACTGTTCCTCTGTCAGTGTCGTCAGAAATCTGTCAGCGGCTTGGGTGATGTCATGCCACGCATCCCACATATCGGCCAGGGGAGGCGTCGAGGCTGGCTGGCCAAATCCCACCAATTTGTTCACGTTGGGCCAAGGCACTTCGCCTTGAGCAAAATAGACAAAATAGAACTGCTCCTGGGCTGCCATATGGCCGACCATCCAACTGATGCAGTTCATCGGCATGAGGCGACGACGTGCGTCTTCATCAGATAAGCCTTCCAGACAGCGCACGAACTCACGGCGGGCGAAGCGGAGTTGTCTCACGAGGGGGTGGGGGACACTGATTCCAGTATATGTCTGTAAGTACTCGGCCTTTGTTCTAGGCATTCCTTCATTCCTTTCTCTATTCACCTTTCTCTATTCACTGGTTCAACTACGCATCAACTTGAGTGGAGGAGACGAAACCCACTCGATTCAACTTGATTTCATTATAGAAGGGCGGACTTAATGGAGACTAAACAGAATACCTGCTAAAGGGTGAGATGTGGCATTAAACGGTTAAGTTGCAACGGTGTGCGAGATTTGTTTGCATTGCCGCGATATGTAAGAAGGTGTGTCGGAGAGCTTCATCTGTGAGATGCTCGGCAACATGGTGGATGATTTGGTGGGCAGTGACTAACTGTGCTTGGGCTTCTTGATGACGCCCTGCATTGACGTACAACGTGGCTAGTTGGGCGCGTCCTTGCCACCGAAGAGGTTGATAGTGAATTCCATCTGCCAATTGCACTGCGGCTTCCAATTCGTTGATGGCGTTGACCGTGCGCTTTAACCGAGATAGCGCTGAAGCGCTTAGTGAGCGATACTGGGCCAAGTACTTGCTTGCCGTAGCCGATTTCGCCAGCGCCAATCCCTCTTCCACTAGCGGAAACACAGCGGCTGGTTGGTTGAGGGCCAGATGACATGATGCTCGGGCGTGAAGGATGCGCAAGCGCCAGCGCCACGCGTGGAAACCAAAGCTGCCCGCTTTAATTCTGGCCTCGATGCCATCCAGCATTTCCATGGCCTGGCGCGGTTCTCCCATGTACAGCACATCAAGGCAGACATTGAGCCGGGCGCTCACTTCCGGTGGACCTTTGCCCCACTCTTGGGCCAGGGCAACCCCTTCTTGGTCCAGGTGCAGGGCCTGTTCAAAGGCCCCTAACTCACGATGAAGCCAGCCCAGCATATTGGGAATTTGGGCGATGAGGTATCCGTCGCCAACGGTCTCCGCCTCCACCTGGCTACGCTGGAATGCTCTCATCGCTTCTTGGTATTCACCATATCCGCCGTAAGCACGCCCCAGCAGGTTCCACGAGTAGGCCATGGACATTTTGTCTTCGAGCTCGGTCAGAGGTTGTAGTGCCCGCTTTATAGTAGTGATGGCCTGGGCAAACTCACCACGCTGGGTGTGGAGGAAGCCTGTTTCATTGAGGACGCAGGCTGCCAAGTGAACATCACTCAACTCGTCACTGAGGGTTTGCGCTCGGGTGATAGTGTCCAGGGCCTGATTTAGCAGTCCCTGGCCTTCGTAGATCTCGGTGAGTAGTAACAGGTTTTGGGCGACTAACGCGTTGTCACCTGCCTGTTCGGCCGCGGATAATGCAGCGTAGACGTAGCCGGTGGTCACTTTGTGCTGTCGGTTGGCAAGCTGGGCTCGCGTGAACAGAAAGCGCGCTCGCCGAACGTTATCTTCGTGCATTTCCGCCAGGTGGATTCCTTGTTTTAGCGCTGCTGTCGCTCGAGCCGCGTGGTCTAGAAGCATAAAGGCCCGACTCAACCCTTCGTAGGCGTCCATCTCTTGCGCCGCCCCTTCGGCTAGGACTAAGGCTCGTTCATAGTGTTGTACAGCCTCTTGCAAAGCATAAGTGCGGAGGGCTTTTTCGCCTGCCAACAGCCAATAGACTCGAGCCCGGTTGGTGTCCCGAGCCCGTTCGAAATGGTAGGCCAAAAGTGCTGGCCGCTCTTTGGTCGATTGTTCCAAGGTTTTTGCAATTTGGCCATGATACATGACCCGACGCGTCTCGCTAAGGTCGTTGTAGACGACTTCGCGGATTTTGGAGTGACCAAAGTCGTAGCCTTCATCTATCTCTTGCCACAATTCTCGTTGCAGCAGGCTCTCCACGATCTCCAATAGATCCAACGGATTCTGGCCAGTGATGGCTTGCAGGGTGGAGAAATCGAAATTCTGGCCAAACACAGCCATCCAACCCAATACCTGTCGCTCCAACGGCGCCACTTGCTGTAAGCGTCCTCGCACCGATGCTTGAATAGCTTCTGGCAAGGTGATATGAAGGGGTAAGTTCATGGCCGGCGCGGTTTCCTCTAGTTTTCCCTGTTCTTGCAATGCCTGAAGAATGGACACGAGGAAAAAGGGATTGCCGCTTGTTTCGTCATGAAGCCATTCACACCAGGTAAGAGGTACGACTTCTTGGGCTACCAGCAGTTCTTTGATATCAGCACTTGAAAGGCGGTCCAGAGTGATAAAAGTTGTGTGCGGCTCGCACTGGAGATGATGAACTAGCGCGGCCAAGTGCACATTTGCGGCCGCTTCCTCCTGGCGATAGGTGCAAACCAGCAATATCCTTTCAGCGGCGGCGCGTCGAGCCAGGTGGTGGAGAAATTGGAGTGTTGCCGTATCGGCCCAATGAATATCGTCGACATTGAGCATGAGACCATGTCCTCTAGCCATGGTTGACAACAGGTACACGATGGCCTGGAAAAGGCGTCCCTGCTGGCTTTTGGTCTGGATGGCGGAGGCGGTGGTCTGGTTTGTAGCAGCGATCTCCGGCGCCAAGGTCACGATTTCTCTCAACCAGGCTGCGGGCAACTCGGCAATTTTCTCCGGCCACACTGCGTTGATGTGCTGCACTAAATCAATGATGGGTTGGTAGGGGATGGTTTGCTCTACTTGGTAACTCCGGGCGAAGAGGATGGTGAGGCCGCTGTTGCCGGCGAACACCGCTGCTTCCCGCATCAAGCGGCTTTTGCCAATGCCTGGCTCACCGCTTAGAAAGACCACGCCACCATGACCCTGGTTAACCAGGGCAGTTATCTGACTGTATTCGCGCGCTCGGCCCACAAATGGGGTTGGCCTGAGCAGATGGACACTAGCAGGTATCTGCTCAGGGCGTGGGTAGAGCTTGTCTCTGTCAACACTTGCTACCTGATGACGTTGAATTTGGTGAAAGAGTTCAGTCGTCTGTTGCGCCGGTTTGACGCCTATCTTTTCCCACATCACTCGACGCACCTGGTTGTAGAGCTCCAGAGCCTCGGGCTGTTCACCAGTGCAGTAGAGGTACAGCATCAGTTGGCGATAGGTGGACTCGCGGGTGCTTTCGACTCCAAGACTTTGTCGACACAATCCGATCGCGTGGCGGTATTGCCCCCGACGTGCGTAGCCCTGCGCGAGGTCGGCCAACAAATTCAGGTACTGTTCCCGTAGCTGCTCGCGTGGGCCCAGCGCCCACTCTGCATAAGGATCATCCTCCATAAAGTCGCCTTGGTAAAGCTGCCGCGCCTTGTCCAGGGCGTCAATACGAAGGGCCAAGTCGGCTGTTTTTTGCGCCATATCAAGATAGTGGCTAAAGGCGTCAGCGTCGATCCAATAATCGCTGTTGGGATCGAACAGATAACCTTCATCACACTTGACGATGTAATCGGAGGGAGCACGTGGCGGCAAGTCGGGCTGTAGCACGCGTCGTGCCTGTCCCACCGTCACCCAGAGATTATTGCGGGCCCTTTTGGGCACGAGATTAGGCCAGAGATACTCAATGAGCCGATCCGTCGAAACAAGATGTCCTCGTTTTGTGAGGAGAATTTTGAAGAGTTGCCTGCTTTTTGACGTCGGCCAGACGTTAGAAGAGATCGTTTCTCCGCCGCGCCACATGTGAAAGGGCCCCAGTGTTTGAATGCGGATATTCGGCATAATCCTTTCTCTTTGATGTCCGTATTGCTCACATAGTCGCATGGAATGAACTCGCCGTTGGGCCGTGGGACGCTCGAAAGCACCTTGCATCAATGCACAGGTACAAGGGAACGCATGCAGGACTTGATACTGAGAAAATACGCCAAATATGCGCGAGGATGTGTTGGGATGTGGGGCCTTACATCGAGAGGATCGGTATCCTGGCGCGTCCCAATGTGGAAACAGTATAGCTTCTGTGCAGGGAAAGGGCAAATCCCTGTAGTTCGATCTGGTTTTCCGTCAATCGCCCTTCTCACCTGCGGGCTGAGCCTAGCAAGTGGCCATAGCTTCAAAACCGTACAAAATGCTTCCAGCTATCCTGGCTGCCAATTCCTTTTGATTTGTGCCTATTCTTTTTCCCTGTTTCCTTCATGGCCTTGTTTTCCATGGATTGGAAACGCGAACTCACACGCTCACGCTTCCCTCTCACACCTGTACACAGGAACCGTTCTGGAGGCATGAGGAATGAGAGGCTACGTGACCAGCGGTCGACGAAAATGATAATTCGAAGAGAAGGACCACTGAGCGGCCTCGTGGACGGGTTACTACAAGGGAGTCCTAGTACTCGGTCAAGAGTCACCTGATGGTAAAAGTGACCCCGCTAAAGGGTCGGAGGCTGCCGAATCCATTCGCCCGGACGGCCACGGGTAGACGAAGGCATTGCTTCGTCTACCCCGGTTCAGGAAAGTCCATGGCTTATCCATCACTCCATGATTGACCAAATCCTAGCCTTTCACCGGAGAAAGTGCATACCTCTTTATTCTTGCTCACACGTCGTAAAGCATGTCCAGGTATCGCCGGAGCAGGTCGTCCACCATGCCGCGGAATGGAATGGAAGCTGCCATTCCGTACACGGGTGCCATCCCGCCCTTTTCTCCCGGATGCTCACGCACGTACTCAACAGATTCCCGCAAGTCAAAGAGGAAACGCTCGGTGACGCCGGGTTGCGCGTGCCGGAGCGTCAGGGCGAGGTGTAGCGCCGGGGGCGATTGCAGTCCGTTCAGGCTCCATCCCCGCCTCGCCATGGCATCCAGCACCCGGTAGATATCGACTTCGTCGGACGTGAAGGCGATAATCCAGAGGGGCTTCCCCAGAATGCGCAGGCCAGGAATCTCCTCAATGCCGCGCTTGACCCGCTCCGCGGCTTCCAGGATCAGTCGGGTGGCTTGCAGGTACCCCTTCGCACCCATTTTCACCATGACCGCCCAGCAGACGGCGATGAGTCCGCCGGGACGGCTCCCGGCTATGGAAGGCGAGGCATATAGCCCGCCCGGCCAGTCGGTGGCGGTGAAATACTGGTACCGGCGCAGTTCCGGCGTTCTGTAAAGTACCACCGACGTCCCTTTGGCCGCGTAACCGTACTTGTGGGTGTCTACGGACATGGAAGTCACGCCAGGGAGCCGAAAATCGAAGACCGGCACGGGGTAGCCCAGCTTTTCCGCCCAGGGCAGGACGAACCCGCCAAGGCAGGCATCCGTGTGGAACCCAATGCCTCGTTCGTGGGCCAGTTCTGACATCTCCGGGATCGGGTCGATGACGCCGTGGGGATATCCTGGCGCCGAGCCTACCAGAGCGATGGTGTTGTGCGTGATCGCCTTCTCCATGGCCTCCACGTCCGCTCGGAAATCGGGGCCCACCGGTGTCCGGACCGCCTTGATGCCGAAGTACTGAGCGGCTTTGTCGAATGCCGGGTGAGCCGTTACCGGCAGCACGATCTCCGGTTTGGTGACCCTTCTCTCCGCCCGGGCCCAATCCCGATAGGCTTTCATGGCCATGAGGATGCTCTCCGTGCCGCCGGAGGTCACTGCACCGCACACGCGGGCTTTCGGGTCTATGCGTTGCGCTTCACGGGCATTGAGCATGTTCGCTGTCATGGAGACGATCTCGGCTTCGTACTTAACGGTGCTGGGCCAGAGGTCGGCGTGGAGGGGATTACTCTGGGAGTTCAGGGCGTAGACCCGGTTGATGAACTCCACGTGTTCCGGGCCGCCGTGGTAGACCGCCCCGGACGCGTATCCATCCCGCCAGCGCTTCTCTTCTGGCTCGTCGAGGCGCTGCATCAGAGCCAGTATCTCGTCGGTGCCCATTCCTTCCTGAGGAAGTTCCACGAACTCCGGAGTCTTGCCCCGGTACGGCTTCAGGTCTTCTTCCAAGTCTTTCAGAAGCGCGTCGTATTCCTTCTCCAGCCGATCTCTCACGCCGGGAAGTTTCCTCATGCCTTTTTCCAACGTACGCGCCACCGGGCGGGGCAGTCGTCCCCCCAAGGCGTTCAGCAATTTCGTCACGTCCATCTTTCCCTCCTAATCGGGCCTTCGATTTGCTTCGAAAGCTCAAAATCGCTTCAGGGGACATTCCCGACGTTTCTGAAGCGATCCGCTACTTGCCCGTTGGGGTTGACGTAGACCGATACGGTTTTGGGGATTCCTGGGGACCCAGAAGGTCGCCAGGAATTGCTTCGCCCTCCTCAATCCCCGAACCGGTTTATCTTGCGGTACAGAGCCTGGTTTCGCTTGTAGATCTCGACGAAAGCATTGAAGAGGTCGTCGTAGACGGTTTTGGTGCCCGGATCGGGGGAGAATGTTTGCTCAATCTCCACATATTTGGAATAGCTTTCCAGTGTAGTCAGATTCAGCGCTAACCCGGCCAGCACTCCCAACCCTCGCAATCCCGCGGCCTGAGGGTCCTTGACCTGTCGGATGGGACGCTGGAGGACGTCGGCGAATATCTGGCACCACACATCGGATCGGCCGCCTCCGCCGATGATGTTGATGGGCCCGAAACGACGCTTGACAAATTTCTCCACGTACATCAGGAGCCAACGAGTATTCAGCGCCACTCCCTCGAAGACTGCTCGTACCAGGTCCGCGCGGGAAATACCCAGGGACAGGTTGTAGAATCCGCCCCGTAAGGTCGGATCGTCTACAGGCGTCCTCTCGCCATAGAGCCAGGGTGTAAAAATGACGCCGCCGCTGCCGGGAGACGCTTTGGCGGCCATTTCGTCCAAGCGCCGGTAGGCGTTCGCCGGGGCGCGACCAGTGCCCAGAATGTCATCGCCGTAGAACACCTTGTCTCGGAGGAAGGTGAGGGCGACCCCAGAGGTTTCCTGTTCGTTCGCCACGAAGTACCTTCCCGGGATGGACGACGGCATGGAGGCCATGTTATGGAACAGGTCGGTCTTCTTGTACGGCACATGGCAGGTGAGCCACGAGGACGTGCCGACATAAATGTGCGGCTCGAAGTCCTTTACCGCCCCGGAACCGAGAACAGGAGCCTGCACGTCCGGAGCTCCCATGGACACGGGCAGACCTGTCGGCAGATCCATTGCTTCGGCCGCCTCTGGCCGCAGTTCCCCGAGGATGCGGGTCGTAGGGTAAAGGTCGGGCAGCTTCTCTCGCTCGATTCCTGCCATTCTGAGCAGACGTGGGTGGTAGCGGATATCGTTGATGTCGCGGTTGTCCGTGAGCCAGTGCAGACCAACGGTAGCATAGTCGGAGGCCATCTTGCCCGTCAGGAGGAAGTTCAGGTAGTCCTTCGGCTCCAGGAACTTGTACGCCTGTCGGTACACCTCCGGGCGTTTGTTCTTGATGAAGAGAATGTGGGCGATAGAGTCCTTGCCGGAGTGGGTCGGAATGCCACCCGTAAGTCGTATCCACGTCCAGATTTTGTCCAGCCCGTACCCTTCCACCTTGATCAGGCCGCCGGTGATCTCCTTCACGTAGGGCGCCCCGCGGGTGTCCATCCAGATGATGGCGTTCCCCAATGGCTTCCCGTCCCGGTCCACGGCCACGGTTCCGGACCAGTGGACGCTGACGGAGAGGGCGACCACCTGCTCTCGTGGTGTTTTGGTTTCGTGGAGCAGTCGCCGTGTGGTGGATGTGACTACCTTCCACCAGTCCGCCGTGTCCTGCTCCGCGCCCCCTCCGGGGATAAAGTAGGTGGGCGTGGCGTCGGATTCCTCCGTGTACGCCACGATCTTGCCGTTTGGAGTCACGAGGCCGACTTTACAGGCGGTGGTACCAAGATCGACAGCCAACACAAGGGGTTTATTCTGTACGGACATCTCATCTTCTCCTTCCACCTGTGAGGGCATGGCTCATCCACGTCCTTGCCGCCGTGGTCATCTTGGCTGGCGAGGCCTCTGGGTGGCAAGCGGTTCCTGGAGATTATAACGTTCCAGTGCGAGGAAACGCAACCCACCGGATCGCGTCCCAAGAGACCCGACTGACCCGGTCTCCGACATGGGACCCTCGGCCTTGAACCCCGCCAAATGGCCTATGTGCTGCCCCGTCAAATAGCCCTTGTTTTCCCCGCGAGTCATGCTACATTGGATAGAAAGGGCCGATGTACGCCCGACCGCAGATGATGGTCAACAATTCTCCACAACTGAGGTGAACAAATGGCAAAATCGTACAAGAAGAAGCGACGTCGGAGCTCCTCTCACCGACGGGAGCGGAGATCGTCGCCCCTGTGGGCCTGGCTGCTTCTCGTGGGAGGCTCATTGGCAACCATTGTGCTGATCGTGTTGGCTGTGCGTTACGCCAGTGGCGCTACGGGTGGAACGTACTATCCACCGACAGACACCGCAGGTCACGCGGAAACGTCTCCGCCCTCTCACATCCTCGAGCGTCCGCTGCCTCTGGCCACGTTCAAACACATGCTGGAACATGCGGACGGGAGCGGGCCGCCTGGGGTTATCATCAGCTATAACTGCGATGACTACGACTGCCAGCCGGACTTCGTCGACCGTTTGCGGGCCATTGCCGAGGACTACCCCGACTTCGTCTACCTGGCTCCATTCCCCGGCATGACCGCGAAGCTCGCGGTCACGAGGCGGGGAAAACAAGTAATCCTGGACGAGTTCGACGAGCAGCGGATTCGGAACTTTATCGAGGGGGGATAGTAGCACCACCCCGAGGTGTTTACAAAAGAACAGGTTCAGGGGTCACAGGGGAGATGACTACAACAGGAGCACGCGTGGTGACAGCATTGGACAGTATCAGCCATTGGGTGGCGGCCCACTGGCTGGCCCTGGTCAACACAGCTTGGGGCATACTCGTGACGGTACCCTGGCTGGCCCCTGTGGCCATGCACAGCGGGTGGACGCGATTGGCCAACGCCATTTACTTCACGTACAGCTTCTTGTGCCACCAGTACGCCAATCGCTCTTTTTTCCTCTTTGGCCCCAAGGTGATGTACGCGCACACGGAACTGCTCCCCTACGCAGCCAATATCGGCACCTGGTGGGGCTTACGCGCGTTTCGGGGTGCGCCTGGGCTAGGGTACAAGGTCGCCTGGTCCGACCGCATGGTCTGGATGTATGGGAGCATTTTTGCAGCAGGACTTTTGTTCGCGTTGGTGCGCAGGAAGGTGCGTCCCCTTCCCTGGCTCGCCTTCGTTCTGCTCCTTGCTCCCCTGGCCCTGGATGGGGGCACCCACTTCATCAGCGACCTGTTTGGCGTGGGACAGGGATTTCGATACACCAACGGGTGGCTGGCCGTTCTGACAGGGAACGCGTTGCCCGCGTATTTTTATGTCGGCAACGCCCCGGGATCCTTCAACTTTCTGATGCGATTCATTACCGGTGTCATCTCCGGTCTGGCCATCGTGTGGTTTGTGTATCCCCGCTTGCAACGAGCTCTTGGTTTGGCAGGACAAAGTGCAAGGTGAGCCAGAGGTCGCTTGTAACAGCCGCAGGTCTCCTCTATACTCCGAAAGGGCATTGCAGGAACGCGCGCAGCATGGCCTCATCTGCTCACTACAGAAAAGACGTGTGCTATGATTCTCTTTCGGGTTGGTCGGTGTGGGAACCTGCAAAGTAGGATACGTATAGGCCATTCGGCGGGGGAAAGGCCGCGCTGAATGGCGGTTGTAGCAAAGGGGTGAAGGTGTCATAATAAAACCAGAAAAGTGCGTTTTGTTTTGTGCCCATCGCGAGGGGCTTCAAGCTGGAGGAAGGAACAGATCTATGAAGAGACGTCATCTGGTCATGCTTATCAGCACACTAGTTTTGATCGGTACGGTGACCGCGTGCGCGGGCGGGAGTGAACGGAAGCCCCCGACGGCTCGGGATTCCCAGAAGAACGCGGACGGTTATGTGGACATTTCTGTGGACCGGCTGGCCCAAATGTTGGAGGACAAAAACGTTGTGCTCGTCAACGTTCACATCCCTTACGAGGGAGAGATTCCTGGCACCGATCTCTTCATCCCGTTCAACGCCATTGCAGACAATCTGGACAAGTTGCCTGATAAGAACGCACGGATCGTGCTTTACTGCCGCAGTGGCTCAATGAGCACGGTTGCAGCCAGGACCCTGGCTTCGCTGGGGTACACGAATGTCTATGAACTAGACGGCGGCTTCAATGCCTGGAAGGCCAGTGGCCGACCTCTTGTCGGGCAACAATCACAGTAAGGGCGGCCCGCAGAGCGCCCTCAGGAGGAATGAATATGGAATACACACAGTACGGTATCCGGATCAAGGTCAATATGTCCTACGAACAAGCTGTCGAGAAGGTGACAGCCGCGCTTAAGCAGGAAGGCTTCGGCATCCTGACCACCATTGACGTGAAGGAAACGCTGAAAAAGAAGTTAGACGTGGACTTTCGCAAATACGTCATCCTGGGCGCGTGTAATCCGCCTTTGGCCTATCGCGCCTTAACTGCGGAGCAGGAGATCGGTTTGCTGCTCCCCTGCAATGTCATCATTTACGAAGGGGCTGGGGTCACCATCGTGGCCGCGGCTGATCCTATTCCCATGATGGGCATCGTTGGGAATGAGGCACTGAATGAAGTGGCGCGAGAAGCGCGAACACGCCTGGTGCGCGCCCTGAGTGCGGTTGAGGGACGATAGACGAGACTCGTTCATTGTTTTATTGTCCATCACCCGGAGAGGAGGTCACCATGCACGAGAAGCACACCCATGATCCTGGACATGAGGAACATGTCCACCCCGCGGGTCACAGCCATGGATCCGTGGATCACAACGAACATACATCCCACGTTACACACGCCGAGCACAGCAAGCACGGCGACCATGAAAGCCACCAGACACACGCCGAACACGGCAGCCACGAAGGGCATGGAGAACATGGAGGGCACGAGGGGCACGAAGGGCATGAAGAGCATGGCGGTCACCACAGCCATCACGCCCATATGGTGGCCGACTTCCGCCGTCGCTTCTTCATCGCCCTGGTATTGACCATCCCTATCATACTCACGGCGCCCCTCGTTCAGCGCGTCTTTGGCTTTACCTTGTCGCTTCCGGGTGACCCCTGGACGCGCTGGGTGCTCTCCTCCATTGTCTTCTTCTACGGCGGCTGGCCATTCCTCAAAGGCTTCGTGGACGAGATGCGTCAGCGTCAACCGGGCATGATGACGTTGATTGCGCTGGCCATCACCGTGGCTTACGTCTACTCCAGCGCGGTCGTCTTCGGCCTAAAGGGGAAAGTCTTTTTCTGGGAACTGGCCAGCCTGATCGTGGTCATGCTCTTGGGCCACTGGATCGAGATGCGTTCTATCCTGGGCGCGTCACGAGCCCTGGAAGAACTGGTCAAACTCTTGCCTGCAGAAGCTCACCTTGTGTTACCCGACGGTGCGGAGAAGGACGTGCCCGTCAGTGAGCTCAAACCCAACGACCGAGTGCGCGTCCGCCCTGGGGAGCAAATCCCCGTGGACGGCGTGGTGGTCGAAGGCGCGTCCAACGTCAACGAAGCCATGCTCACCGGTGAGTCCAAGCCGGTGTCCAAAGGGGTGGGCGACCAGGTCATCGGTGGGGCGCTCAACGGCGAAGGGTCGCTGGTTATCGAGGTGCAGCGCACGGGCAAGGACACCTACCTGGCTCAGGTTATCGACCTGGTACGTCAGGCCCAGGAGACCCGCTCTCGTACTCAGGACCTGGCCAACCGCGCTGCACTCTGGTTGACGATTATCGCCATCACCGTAGGAGCGGGAACGTTTGTTATCTGGCTGGCGCTGGGTAAGGATCTGGCCTTCGCGCTGGAACGGACGGTTACCGTGATGGTTATCGCCTGCCCTCACGCGCTAGGCCTGGCCGTACCCCTAGTAGTGGCCGTCTCCACGTCTCTCTCGGCGCAGAACGGCCTGCTCATTCGCGACCGCAGCGCGTTCGAACGAGGCAAGGACGTGAACGCCGTCATTTTCGACAAGACAGGCACCCTCACGGAGGGACGCTTCGGTGTCACCGACGCCATCTCCCTCGGCGAGCGAGACGAGGACGACGTCCTGCGCCTGGCTGCATCTCTGGAGTGGGCCTCAGAACATCCCATCGCGCGCGGTATTGTGGAGAGCGCCCAGACGCGAGGCATGCGTCCCGTTCCTGTAGCAGATTTTCGTGCCCTCCCTGGCAAGGGCGTGGAGGGACACATCGACGGGCATCTCTATCGTGTGGTCAGTCCTGGCTATCTCACCGAGAACGGATTGGATGTCAAAGATGCACGTGTGGTTGAAGCCGCAGCCCAGGGCAAGACTGTGGTCTTCCTGCTGGAAGGGAACAAGGTTATCGGTGCCATCGGCCTGGCCGACATCGTCCGTCCTGAGTCCATTGAGGCGGTGAAGCGACTCAAGGATATGGGGGTGCAGGTCATGATGCTGACAGGGGATAGCAGGCAGGTAGCTGCCTGGGTGGCCCAGGAAATCGGCCTGGATGAGTTCTTTGCCGAGGTACTGCCCCACGAGAAGGCGGCGAAGGTGAAGGAAGTACAATCCCGCGGCATGATTGTGGCCATGGTGGGTGACGGTGTGAACGATGCTCCGGCACTGGTTCAGGCAGACGTGGGCATTGCCATCGGCGCAGGCACAGACGTGGCTGTGGAAGCCGCGGACATCGTGCTGGTGCGCAATGATCCACGAGACGTGGTCGCCGTGGTTCGCCTGTCCAAGGCTACCTACCGCAAGATGCAGGAGAATCTTCTCTGGGCTACGGGCTATAATGCTCTGGCCATTCCGTTGGCCGCGGGTATCTTATATCCGGTAGGGATTCTGCTTTCGCCCGCGTTTGGCGCCCTGCTCATGTCTCTCTCTACCGTCATCGTGGCCGTGAACGCCCAGCGTTTGTGGAGTTTCAAGCGCCAGGCAGTGTAACGTCATACCTTTGGGCGAAGGCGGACAAGCATACCGACTGATTAGCACCAGGGGGAGCACCGCCATGCTGTGTTCCCCCTGCTCTCAAGGGGAAAGAAGGCTTATGGCATGAACATACACAAAGATACAATCCTGATCACGGGTACCAGCGGACGGCTCGGTTATCCCGTGGCCCAGAAGTTAGCATTATCCTACAACGTTGTTGGCTTTGACCGCCGTGCCCCCTCCCATCCTCCTCCCACTGCGGAATGTTTGTACGTGGACCTCGTTTCAGAAGAAAGCGTCCGTCGTGGATTGCAAGCCATTTTGGATCTTCACGGCAACCATTTTACGTCGGTTATCCATCTTGCCGCGTACTACGATTTCTCAGGTATGCCCAGTCCCCTTTATGACCAGGTGACCGTTCAGGGCACAGCGCGACTGCTTGAACTGTTACACGAATTAGGCTTTCAAGTGGACCAGTTCATCTTCTCCAGTACCGAGTTAGTGCACGCACCCTCCCGCCCTGGCGAACGTATCACGGAGGATTTTCCTCTCCGCCCCGCCTGGCTTTATCCCGAGTCCAAAGTCAAGACCGAACGCGTCATCCACAACTTGCGGGGGGACATTCCCGCGGTTATCCTGCGCATTGGGGGAGTCTATGATGACTTGTGCGACTCCATTCCCCTTGCCCAGCAGATTCAGCGCATTTACGAACAGGATATCACCGCGTACTTATTCCCGGGCGATCTCTCCGCGGGCCGTCAAGCATTTGTGCATCTGGACGATGTAGTTGATGCCATTCTGCTTGCAGTGGAGCGGCGTAAGGAACTGCCGCCAGAATCGGTCTTCCTCATTGGCGAGGAGGACTCTCTCAGTTATGGTGAGCTGCAGGAGATGTTCGGTGAACTTGTCCACGGTGTTGCCTGGCGAACATTTTCCATTCCCAAATCGTTGGCCAAGGTTGGGGCCTGGTTGCAGGACAGATTGCCTCTGAACCGCCCCCCTTTTATCAAACCATGGATGATCGACTTGGCCGATGACAACTTCGAGGTGGATATCACGCGCGCTCGCACCCTCCTGGGATGGGAGCCCAAACATTCCCTGCGCGAGACGCTGCCCAAGATGGTGCTGGCCCTCAAAGCCGATCCCTTTGCTTGGTACCGCGAAAACGGATTGAAGCGACCACTGTGGCTTGAGGAACTGGCTCCGTCCAAAGAGTTGGCCGACGAGATGGTCCCCCAGGAGCTGATGCGGCTGGGAGAAGAAGTGCAGCAGGTTATTGCTTCTCCCGCCAAGGGCGTGTCCAGCCCGGCACAGGAGCACGCGGAGATGCACAGCCATGATATGGTCATGTCTCCGCCTAATGAGGCCGAGGCTGAACTACGCGCTCACGAAGCTGAGCTGGAACGGTTGCGCGTGTTGCAGGCGCGGCTGGAACGTGCTTACGAGCGCGAGGTAGTCGCACAGCGTGAGGAAGACGCGCTCGCCCATCGCTTGATGGAGAGCGACCCGCGACGCCACGTGGAAGTCATGAAGATGAAGCAGAAGCACCGCCAGTTGGCCCTCGAACTACCTCGCGTCCTATTGCAGTACGAAGCCCAGGTCTATCAGGCGCTGCTGAAAGCGTGGCAGGTAGCCAGTGTCCGCTGGCCCGACACTAGCACCATGATGGCGAACATGGTGGGCATGGCACGCTGGTCCCAGATCCCTCTCCTCGTGCTGGGTGCTTGGCTCATTTCCAGTCCGTTCATTATGGGATATAAGACGCCTGGGTCCGTGTGGAGTGATGTTATCAGTGGTGTGCTGGTTATGGTGCTGGCTTTACTGGCCTTTCGCACGGGTCGGGCCTTGTTTGCCTGGGGAAGCGCGTTTGTAGGGCTGTGGCTGGCCCTTTCCCCCCTCATCTTCTGGACGCCAAGCGCGGCCGCGTATGGCAACGACACCCTGGTGGGAATGCTGGTCATCACCTTTGCCGTGCTCATTCCCATGATGATGAAGATGCCGGGACCTGAAGTGCCTCTAGGGTGGTCGTACAATCCTTCCAGTTGGATGCAGCGGGCACCCATCCTTGCCCTGGCTATGGTGAGTTTCCTCATGTCCCGCTACATGGCAGCGTTTCAGTTAGGGCATATCTCCTGGGCCTGGGATCCCGTCTTTGCAAAGGGGACCGTACAGGTACTCACGTCCGATGTGTCCAAAGCCTTTCCCATTTCGGATGCCGGGCTGGGCGCGTTCACCTACCTGGTGGAATTGCTCTCGGGGTTCATGGGGGATGCGCGGCGCTGGCGCACCATGCCCTGGATGGTGGCCCTGTTCGGCTTCATGGTCGTGCCTCTAGGCATAGTAAGTGTGATTCTGGTCACGTTGCAACCTGTGGCTGTGGGCGCATGGTGCTTGTGGTGTCTTCTCTCCGCCTTTTTCATGCTTATCATGGTAGCGCTGTCGCTGGATGAGGTGATTGCCATGCTTCAATATCTGCTGCAAGCGCGACGCGCGGGCAAGTCGGTCTGGCACACCTTCTGGCTGGGTGGTGACGCTCTAGGCGATTATCTCACACCTCAGCGGCCCACGAGACCTGCTCGTTTCGGTGAAATGTTCTGGGGGATGCGCGTTCCCTGGAATCTGCTGGTTGTTGCGGGCCTGGGGGTCTGGTTGATGATGTCGCCTTCCATCTTCGGAACAGGAGGGGTAGCCGCACATGTAAACCACGTGTTGGGCGCGCTTGTGGTGACAGTGACCATCATTGCCTTCGCAGAGGTTGGGCGTGCGGCCCGTTTCCTGAATATATTATTGGCTCTGGGCAT
The DNA here is from genome assembly GCA_964487375.1 of uncultured Anaerolineae bacterium. Taxonomy (GTDB): domain Bacteria; phylum Chloroflexota; class Anaerolineae; order JAADDB01; family JAADDB01; genus JAADDB01. The sequence goes on from CAZAQA010000007.1 coordinate 110,281, forward strand.
CATTGCGCTCCCGTGGTTGGTGGGGAGGACCACGCTTGCATCCAATGTCAATAGCTTGATTGCTGGCGCCCTCATCGTTGCATTGAGCATCCCGCCTGGAAGCATCAAGGATACGTATGACGGATGGAATCCGCTTATTGTGTAGAAAAGGAGCTGAACATGACAGACGAACACGTCGTTCCCGTTGTCGTACAAGATCACATAAAAGAGCTTCCACGAGAAGTACACAGCATACCTGTAAACCTCTTTGTCACTGACCGTTATTTGGTTGTCCATGCGGGTCTGCCACGCTGTCGCCCCGACAGAGTTCAGGTCTTTGTGGCTCCTGGCAGAGTACTTATTCACGCCGAACGTCACGAAGGCGAACCTGGGGTCGAAAAGCGAGCCTATCTACTCTCAGAGCTTCCCTTTGGAGTCCTTGGACGTGTAATCGATCTTCCAGATGGGCCGTGGGCATATCGTGAGGCGGAAGCTCATTTTTCTAATGGGCTGCTGACCCTCACTATTCCTACGGAGGCCCGTACCGAGTACTTACAGGAAATGCATAAGTAGGAATAGGGAGAAGTAGCATATGGGAATAGGACATCTCTTTCGCCGCGCGCGTTCCTGGTACGGGTTGCCTGTGGAGATCGTCATCGAGGATGATTATTGGCACTGGGTAAAGGCTGGCCCGGTGCCTTTACCCCATCCCCCAGTGGTGAATCTGATTGTTCGCCACGGGCTGCCGCGGGAGGCCCGGCTCAAACTGAGCTACATCCACGAAATGGGGCATATCCAAACGCTTCCTCTTGCGTTGGTCCACATGGCATGGGTGTGGAAACACCGCCGTGGGCGTAACAGCATGTCATGGGGACGGCGAATCGTTTGGCTCGGGCTTTTTATTACGGTTCATCAAGCGGCTTGGGAACTCGCAGCGGAAAGCTACGTGTTTGTCCATAACCCGCAAGAATACAAGCAGCTCTATAAAGAGACCGGAGGATATCCGGCTAAGATATTTTGGCTGCTAATGAGCCTTTTGGCCGTTCTTGGCACATTAGGGCTGGTCAAGAGAAATGAATAAGCCACGGGAATTTATGTGTTCTGCGGAGAGACTCTGCAATGAACCACACAACATCGCAAGGAGGAGTAACGTAACACATGCAATCTCAAACGAACGGTAACAGAAAACGTCATATCACACGGCGACGTTTCTTACACGTCGCAGGACTGGGCATGGCAGCAGCGGTCATTGCTGCTTGTCAGCCCTCTCTTACACCCACATCGGAGAATTCGACCTCAGACGCTTCTTCTCCCGCTTCCACACCTGCCTCCTCGTTGGTGGCAACCCCACGTGTGGTGGCCACGGCAAAACGCGGCGGCCCGGTTGATGTGGAGATTGCTCTGCGCGCGGTAGAAAACGAGGTGTCGATTTTCCCCAATGTACCCACGCGTGTCTGGCAGTTCAAAGCGGATGTGATCTCTGGACCTGGAGACGCGGTTCAGCCCCTGCCAGACACGTACCTGGGTCCCATTCTCCGCCTGCGCAAGGGACAACGCGTGCGTATCCGTTTCAGCAACGATATCCCCGATGCGAGCATTGTCCACTGGCACGGTTTGCATGTACCCGCGGAGATGGACGGCCATCCTCGCTATGTCGTCGGCCAAGGGGAAGGCTATGAGTACGAGTTCGAGGTCTTGAATCGGGCCGGAACGTACTGGTATCATCCTCATCCCCATGGCCGCACCGGCCCTCAAGTTTACATGGGCTTGGCCGGACTGATGTTCGTCAGTGACGATGAGGAAGAAGCCTTAGGGTTGCCATCGGGTGAGTTCGAAGTGCCCGTGGTCTTGCAGGATCGCGTCTTTGATAACAACGGGCAGTTTGTATATCTGCCCAATGGACAGATGGATCGCATGATGGGTTTCTTGGGAGACACCATCATGGTGAACGGAAAACCCAATTACGGCCTGGAGGTTGCCGCGCGACCGTACCGTCTACGGGTACTCAACGGTTCCAACTCTCGTATTTATAAGTTGGCCTGGGACGATGGGACGCCTATAACGGTTATCGGTAATGATGGTGGCCTTCTGGAAAAGCCGCTTCAGAAGCCCTATGTGGTTTTGGCGCCCGGGGAGCGTGCAGATATATGGGCGGATTTCAGTCGGTATACCGTGGGTACGCGCTTACGGCTCGTCAGCCTTCCTTTTATTGCTCCTCAAGGCCCGATGGGAGGTGTGGGCGGTGGGGGCATGATGGGGGGTGGAAGAAGTGGCATGCGAGGAGGATCCGCCACGCAAGCCTCACTCCCCCTCGGTGCTGAATTTACCGCGCTTACCGTCCAGGTTGTGCGTGAGAGCAAAGACAAAATCAAGTTGCCGGAACGACTTTCCACCATTAAACCCTTGCCCTTCGGTGAAGCCGTTAATGCCAGTCAACCCCGTCGCGTGGTGTTAGCCATGACACCCATGGTCGGGTGGACGCTCAACGGACGAACCTTTGAGATGACTGCGGTTGCCCCGGATGAAGTGGTGCGTCTGAACACCATCGAGGTGTGGGAATTTGTGAACGCGGGCGGGGGCATGGGGGGAGGGATGGGCATGTTGCCTCATCCCATGCACATGCACGGGGAACAATTTCAGGTGGTGAGTCGGGAGATAGACGGCAGTGGACGTGCTGCTTGGGAGACGGTCAAGGATGGATACATCAATGAGGGTTGGAAGGATACGGTTCTTGTCATGCCCGGCGAGCGAGTAAAGGTGATTCGACGCTTTGCCGACTTCACGGGTTTGTTCCTATACCACTGCCATAATCTGGAACACGAAGACATGGGCATGATGCGCAACTATCGTGTAGTATCCTCCTAGGGAACTTCCCTTGGAAATCCACGTGACGGCATTCTGGGAGTGGGCGGTGGACGATGACTCGTCTGCCGTCCATTCAGTTTACATCGTGTAAGACACCCTTTCCACGGAGGCAAAAGCGTTGATGGCACGGATGTGGCATGCTTTCATTCGCCTGATGGAATACCCGCTACTTGGTGCGGCCATGATCGTTGGTAACACAATGGGTGGAATCATCGGTTATCCCTTCTGGTATGGACAGCAGTTGTTGGCCGCTCCTTTGTACCTGTGGCCATTTATCCCTGACAGTCCAACCAGTGCGTTGCTCTTTGTTCCCGCGTACCTGCTCATTCGATGGCGAAAACCGGGATGGTCGCTTTTGAATGGAGTGGCCGCGTTTGCCGGTCTGAAGTACGGCGTTTGGACCATAGCCTACTGGTTCTTGTTCTGGCGCGAAGGGGGAGATGTCGGCTGGATGGGGTGGCTGCTCACGTTCACACATGCGGTGATGGCCCTGGAAGGAGCGTATCTGCTATACTACGTTCGGTTGGAGGTGCGAGGGACGGCCACGATCATCGGTTGGTTCCTTCTCCAGGATTGGGCTGATTACGGGGCATGGAACCTCCACCCAGGCCTGCCGGACATGAGCCTGGTGCCGGCTATGCGGGTGGAGGCCGTCCTTTCTACCCTGCTGCTTTCCCTGCTGTTAGCGACGCTGTATATGCGTCGGTGTCTGCAGTCCCCCGTGGCACGCCAACATGTGAGGCAGGAAGTAGACTGACGTAGGCACATGACAGCAGTGGATGCTTGCTAAATGATTATCGTCCACGTTGTCCTTGGAGGAAGTAGATGAACAAGGAATCACAAGCCATTATGCGCGTGGGGAACACTGTGGCAGTTCATTTGGCCCGTTGGATCTCTGTTCTTTTCGATAGTTCCGTGCTCTCCCTATTCATTTTCCCCTTGATAGGATGGCACGCGGAGGGGGCAAGAGGGGCCCTTTGGGCTTTGCTGGCGCTCCTCATTCTCACGGGCATTCCCCTGGCTTACATCTGGCTGGGGGTCCGCCGCGGGTGGGTAGGGGACTGGGAACTGAGCCGCCGTTCGGACCGCCCCCGTTTTATTCTCATCAGTCTGGGCAGTGACTTGTTGGCGCTTCTGGTCCTGGGGCTGGGGAGGGCGCCGCGGCTTGTCTGGCTGTTGGCGTTTATCTATGTGTGCCTCGGCGCCACCATGTTCACCATCTCGAATTTTTGGAAGATCAGCCTGCATATGGTGGGAGTCAGCGGCTTCGCCACTTTGCTCACGTATGTGTTCGGCCCACCAGCAGCGTGGACGTTTCTCAGTCTGCCTTTGGTTGCATGGGCACGCCACTACCGCCGGAAGCATACACCAGCTCAACTAGCCGCGGGCGCTCTGGCAGGCGCGCTGATTACTCTAGTGGTGCTCTCCATAGCCGATCGTGTGGTCCGGGTACTGTGAAGGAGACGCCTGACAAGCGGACTCGTGAACGTCAGTTTCGGATCTCCTCGGCCTGAAGGCGTAGACTCGGAAGGGCGGCGTACGCGTCCCGACGTTGATCTCAGTTGCCGATAGCATCGCTAACGGGCATGTTCGGCAAAGACGCTTGTGTTCCCTTGCTCATCAAAGGCAACCACGTTGAAGGGCTGCGGGGTAATGCCAGGCGTGTCCATCCCTGGTGAGCCTGCAGGCATCCCGGGCACGGCGATGCCCTTGATGGCCGGGCGCTCGGTGAGCAGCCGCTGTACGTCCTTGGCGGGCACGTGCCCTTCTACGATGTAGCCATCCACAATGGCCGTGTGGCAGGCTGTCAGGTCGGAGGGCACGGCGTAGCGAGTCTTGACCGCCATGATGTCCTGCACATTTTGTACCTGCACCTGGAAGCCATTGGCGCGCAGATGGTTTACCCAATTTCCACAGCAACCGCACGTTGGAGACTTGTACACCACGACAGTGGGTTTCTCCCCTCCACTGCCGCTGCTGCATGCAGCTAACACGACAACGAGCACTATTCCCAGTACCAGAAGTTGCCAGAGCCTGGAATCTGACCTTGTCTGCATATTGAGATCCTCCGAAAAGTGGACGTTCATTCGCCGCGTCCCCGTTTTACACTGCCGCCGCGCGCACTAGATAGGCTTCACCTGCGACCGAGGCAATTGCTGCCAGACGCGGGAACAGCGGCGTTCGACCGACGCCTCCGTCATTGTCGTACAGCGGTGCGATACGGTTGTAACGCTTTCGAGCCGTTTCGACCAGTGTATTCAGGCTCATGATGCTCCCTTGAAGCGAAGTTGGCCATAGACGATGGACGATGGTTTCAGGCCATCGCCCACCGTCTATCCCCTACCGTTCCTTTAGTGCTCCTCGTCGCCGACCATGCCCAAGTATTTGCCATGCCAGGTGTGGAGCCAGACCTGACCCGTGTAACCATTGACACTGAGCATTCCCACCACATTGCCATCCTTCAGGGTGTGAATGGTATAGTAGCCGTAGAAAGCATCCGCGTCGTCGGCCGCGTCCAGCCCTGGCCAGTAACGGGTCAGGTAATTCTGAGCCAGTTTGACAGCCTGTTTCGGGGAGATCGGCATGTCAGTATTCACTGCACTGTTCGAATATCCTCCCATCATGCCGCCGCCCATCATGCCGCCCCAACCGGAGCCACCCATATGACCATACTTGGTATTCCACATCATGTTCGGACCGGGTTCCGGGTGTGTCGCGCCTGTGTAGCGGTCAATGAGGAACTCGAAGGCGTAGCGGCCTGTGTCCTTCTCCCGAGCCTGGACGTAGAAGTGATTGTCGAATGCCATAATTTCAGCCACTTCCAGGTTTTTGTCGCCGTAGGCCGCCACATAATCTTCGGCAATCTTACGTACTTTCTCTGTAGAGATCGGCGTACCATTGCGGGTCCAACCGAAATTCCCCATCATGCTGCCGAACATGCTGCTCCAGCCCCCCATCATCGTGCCCCACGCGTTTTGCATGTGACCCCACACGCCAGTGATGCTGCCTTCACCGCGAGGACCAGTCAGATCCCCACGAGGTCCACGACCCGCGGCCGCCGATGGCCCCTCCATCATGGGGCCCCAACCCGAATTGTTCGGATTGGTGTTGAAATCCGGTCCACCGCCGTGAGCCAGGGCAACGTTTGAGATCCCCAGCACAAGGAATCCGGCAACGAGCAACGCAACTAAAAGAGTAATGCCGCTATAGCGCTTCATGGTTCCATACCTCCTACGCTGATGTGTTGAAGTTTGGTCTCGTTTTGCCAGAGGCGTTTGTGCTCCTCTGTTCTGGTTACAGCGTAACAGGTGACTGTAAGCACATTATGTGGGAGGTATGAAGGGATCATGAAGACATCACTTTGAGAACACGTCTCCCGTGCGGATCATCGCGATGCCGAGTGCTGCGCTCGCCAGCAGCAGGGAGAGGATGCCGACCCACTCGGTCGTTGTTTTTCGACGGTCCAATTGCATGGGGGCAGCCGAAGGCTTGGGAGACTCGGCCGATTGAGCAGGCGTAGCACCTGCCTCCACGGTCAGTTCAGCCGTCAGCTTCTCTCCCTCGGCATTCGTGGCCTGGACTTGATAAAAGCCGGTGGGTACATCCTCAGGAACCGTGAACTGCGCCTCGAAACTGTCGCCCTCCTTCACGCTCACGGTGCCCAGTGTCGTGTTGTAGACTACTCCCTGGAGTGCGATTGTGAATGTCTCGCCGGGCTCGACACCATCGGCGGTCACGGTAATCCTGCCCCCAGGAGCGACGGTGTCCGGTGTCACGGTCAATGTCGCCTCCCCGTGAGCAAGAACGGGTCCCGTCGCCACGATAAACCCCGCCAAGAAACTCACAATCCACAGCAATGTTGTCAACATTCGCTCACGCCACATTGTCATCCTCCTCCTCGGAATAGAGTCTGTGCGGCCCACGGTTTTCAGAGATCAGCCCATCAAGTGGGGCACGGGCCGGCTAAACCAGGCGTAGCCCCCCAACACGACCAGCAGAAGCAGCAGGGTAATGCCCGCGACTATCATCCAACGACGGCGTCGCGGTGAAAGCCAGGGCGAGCGGTCCACAAAAGGAATCAGGGCCAGCAGCCCAAAAAGTGCGATGCTGGCACCCAGCAATCCGCGAATGCCGAACACATCTTCCAGCGGATAGAAGGGCAGGAACATCCAGGGGGGCTTTGTCACCTCGGCCCCGGGCACCCCCGCGTGCCCCAACGGTGCCGGCCGGAGAAGGCTCAACGTGCCCACCAGAGCAAAAAGCAGCAGCCCGTATCCGACCATCTTCCACAGGTGGGCGGTGAAACGGGATGTGCCCGTACTCGGAGCCGGAGGTCCAGATGTTGCCTCGTCAGTCGGCTCAGGTGAGATGCCAAGTTGCTTGATAAGATAGAGATGGGCCGCGATGAGGAAAGTGAACACCGCGGGCAGTAGAGTCACGTGGCCCAGGTAGAGGCGGGTGAGCAAGGGCACGCTACGGGTGAATTCGTTGGTGAACCACACTCCCCAAATGCCCAACAATTCACCCATCTCCCGGTTGTGGGCAAGCGCCTCCACGCCTTCCTGATCCCACTTTAGCACCGTGCCGGTGAAAATGAAGCCCAATGTGATGGCTAACAACCCTAAGCCTACGAACCAGTTGGCCTCGCGAGGACGTTTATAACTCCCCGTGTAGAACACGCGCATCAAGTGCAACAGTACGGTAATCATCACCACGTTGGCGGTCCAGAAGTGCACACTGCGGATGAAGTCCCCGAAGGGCGCCTGCGTGATGATGTAGATGACACTGCCGTGAGCTCCTGCGGGTGACGGATTGTAAAACTGGGCCATCCATACCCCTGTCACCAGAAGGATGACGAAGCCGAACAGCGTGGTGCCGCCCAGTAGATAGGAGATTTTGTTCGCGTGACGAGGAATAGGGTATGCCAACCCGGAGAGTCCCAACCGCTCCTCGAGCAGACGCCACGCCCGCGTCCTCAAATTCACTTCACTGGATTTTGCAACAGGTACGGTGTTCATGTGTTTTGTGACCTCCCGTTCAGCATTGGTGAATAGCCACTCTAGCGAAGACGTTGCCAGTCACACGACCCCCAGCAGATGAGGAGCAAGCCGGCGAGCAGGCTCACGGCCACACGAATGCCTGCAGCTCTCCCCAACAGGGGAACGACAAGCAGGGCAATGAGGGGGAGGCTGCACACCCAAGCCACCAGCAGCCACGCCATTGTGTCCGACCAGGGCCACTTCTCGTTCATGGCAGCCTCCCAATCTCACGCCGGGGGTGATAATCAGTGTGATTGGGGACGACCCCGTAGGATCGTCCCCGTGTCTACTTATGCCGCCACTTCTGCCGTGCGACCGCTGACCTCAGGTGCCGGGGTCATGGCTTCCTGCCGCATGTAGGAAGGTCGGATGTCTACCCGCCGCAGGCGGTTGGCATTGGTCACCACGGTGATCGAACTGGTGGCCATGGCGATCTCCGCCAGCACGGGGTGCATCCAGCCGATGATCGCCAGAGGGATCATGGCCATGTTGTAGAAGAAGGCCCAGAACAGGTTCTGCTTAATCTTGCGGAAAGTCGCCCGGCTCAAGTTGATGGCCTCGACCACACCACTCAGGTGGCCGCGCACCAGAGTCACGTCGCTGGCCTCGATGGCGATGTCGGTACCCGTGCCGATGGCGATGCCCACGTTCGCCTGGGTGAGCGCGGGCGCGTCGTTGATGCCATCGCCCACAAAGGCCACCAGGCCGAACTGCTCCTGGAGCTTCTTCACCTCGGCCACCTTGCCGTCGGGCAGCACCTCGGCCAGCACGTGGTCGATGCCCACTTTGCGGCCAATTGCCGCCGCAGTACGACGGTTGTCCCCCGTAATCATGGCCGTTTGCAGACCCATACGACGCAGTTCCTGGATGGCAAGGACCGAGTCCTCCTTCAACGTGTCCGCCACTGCCACGACGCCCGCCAGTCGCCCGTCGATGGCCACCAGCATGGCTGTCTTGGCATCTTCTTCCAGGTCGCGCATGTCCTTCTCCAGGGGCGCGGGGTCAATGCCATGTTCTTCCATGAGGCGCCGCGAGCCCACAATGGCCGTCATGCCCTGCACGTTGGCGACAACTCCCTTGCCGCGAATCGCCCGGAACTCCTGAGGATCCTCCAGGGGGAGCCCCTCTTCCTGCGCTCGCTCCACAATCGCCCGTCCCAGAGGATGCTCGCTTCCTTTCTCCACCGAGGCGGCCACGCGCAGGACCTCAGCGCGGGCGAATTCATTGACCGTGAGCACGTCAGTCACTTCGGGCTTACCCTTGGTGATGGTGCCTGTCTTGTCGAAGATGATCACCTGCACGTCCTTCAGGGTCTGGATAGCCTCACCGCTGCGGATGAGAATGCCGTGTTCCGCACCCATGCCGCTGCCCACCATGAGGGCCGTAGGCGTGGCCAGGCCCAGCGCGCAGGGGCAGGCAATGACCAGCACGGCTACAGTGGAGACAATAGCCAGAGTCAACACGCCCAGGTTCGGGTTCACCCAGGGCAGGAAGGACCCCAACGTCACCATCGTGCGCATGGTGTCAGGGAAGACCAGCCAGGCCACAAAGGTGAGAATGGCGATGCTGATGATGACGGGGACGAACACCGCGGTGACCCTGTCGGCGAATTCCTGGATCGGCACCTTGGTGCCCTGAGCCTCTTCCACCAGTTTGATGACCTGGGCCAGAAACGTGTCCTTGCCTACCTTGGTGGCCCGGACTTTGAGGAGCCCTTCCTGATTGATGGTGGCGCCAATGACATCAACGCCAGGCCGCTTATTCACGGGCATGGACTCCCCCGTGGCCATGGACTCGTCCACCGCGCTCTCACCTTCGACCACAACGCCGTCAGTGGGGATTTTCTCTCCAGGACGGACGATCATGATATCCCCCACCTGTACTTCTTCGATGGGAATTTCCACCTCCTGGCCGTCGCGAAGGACGCGCGCGGTCTTGGCCCCCAGTTCCAGCAGCTTACGAATAGCCTGGGAGGCGCGACCCTTGGCCGACTCTTCCACGTAGCGTCCCGTCAGGTGAAAGGCCATGATCATGGCAGCCACGCCTGCGTAGTTCGCCACTGGGAAGAAAAAGGACGCCGGTCCGGTGAGCAACGACGCACCTGTGCCCAGGGTGATGAGGGTATCCATGTTGGCGTAACCGTGGAGTACGGAAGTCAGGCCGCTGCGGTACGTCTTGCGGCCCACCCAAAAGAGTACAGGCAAGGCCAGGACAATCATGCCCAGGTTATAAATAAATTCGTTGGGCCACACGATACCGAAGAACATCTCCGCGAACATCCAGAGGACGATGGGAACGGTGAATGCCCAGGCGACGCGCATGCGGAAGCGGGCCTCGCTCATCTTGCGCTCGGCTTCGTCCTCCTCTTCTCCTGCTCGGCCCGCGGTCTCTTCGGTGGCCTCCAACACTTCATAGCCCGCGTCCGCGACCGCACGCTTGAAGTCGGCCAGGCTCGCCAGGCCGGGGATATAGGTCACCGAGGCCTTTTCCGTGGCCAGGTTGACACTGGCCTGGAGCACGCCGGGCACTTTCTTCAGCGCGCTCTCGATGTGGTTCGCACAGGACGCGCATGTCATGCCCCCAATGGGCAGGATCATGGTCTCGGTGGCCACGTCGTATCCCGAGTCACGCACGGCCTGAACCAGGGTCGCGAGAGGAAGGGCGCCATCCTCGAAGATGACGGTCGCCCGTTCCGTGGCCAGGTTCACCTGGGCGTCCGCCACACCTGGTACTTTCTTCAACGCGCGTGCCACGTGGCTTACGCAAGACGCGCACGTCATGCCTTCGATAGGCAGGATGACTTTATTTGCTGCGTTCATAGTTATACCTCCTGTCCAGTGTTGCTGTCCCAATTTGCCCATCCCCCCCGGGGGGGGGATGCACCTCCAGCATACCGGATTCCATGAGGCCGGACAAGCGCCATTTGCACGGGGCGCGTATGGGCCATTTGGCGGGGGTGTGGTACGTGGGGCGTACAAAGACGGAAGGGGGAGGTTGGTGTTCCCTCTGTTGACGCGGCGTTGCACAATTGCCGTTCGTGGCCACTCATCCGTGGGAATAGAGAGAGGGGGCGTAGTTACAAGTAGCCCCCCCTGCGCAGGAGTTCTTTCACGCGGGGCAGATTGGCCCCGAAGCCCAGAAGAACTTCACCGTCAATGACTAGCACGGGCGTGACAAAGCGTCCAATGACCTGCTTGAGTTCCTCCATGTAAGCGGGGTTGGTCGTCACGTCCTTTTCTGTGTAGGGAACGTCGTGCTTGGCGAAGAAACTCTTCGCTGCTCGACAGTCTCCTCAGGTGGGTTGGGTGTAAATGATGACGCCTTTTTCCTGGCGTGATAGGAGACGACGTAGTTTGTTCAGCATTATGGGCCTCCTCTATTCTGGCGAATTACAAAGTTAAGCCTACACAGGAATAAATTTCCGTGCTCGACGTAAGGCGTCCCCTCGGTACGCGCATGGCCAGAAGGGGCGCTTCATGTCCAGCCATTCATTTCCTGGCCCGAGGCGCGTGGTACAAGAGCCATACCTCCACCTGAATACTTGCTTGCACTGGACAATCTGCCTCTCATGTCCGGTGAGCGTGAATCTCGGCGCGTGTCCGCATGGCCTCCAGCTCCACACGCTTGGCTTCCACCTGGGCGAGGACGTCGTCCAAAGCCTGGATGTCCTCCCGCAGCGCGCGTGCCTGTTTCTCCAATCGCGCCTTGCTCTCCTCGAAAACCGCCTTCTCTTCCAGAAACCGCCGTGCCCGGGCTTCGTCCTGGGCGACGACGGCTCGCGCGGCCTCCTCCTTTTCTTGGATGCGGTCCTCCAGCTCCGCGATCTGCGCTTCCACTCGCCGGAGGGTCTCCCGGGAGGCCTGTTGTGCCGAAAGAAGCCGGGCACGACGCGCCTTGAGCAGGCGCAAGCCCTCTTCTTCGGAGGCAGGCCGCGTTGTACCGCGCTTGCGGGCCTCGAAGCGCAGGACGGCCACGTCCACGGGTCGCAGTTCCCCCCGCTCGGCCAGACGTCGCAGCCGTTGCAGGGCGGCGTCGTCAATCAGCCCCTGTTCGTACAGGGTAAGCGCCTCGGCCCACGGGTCGATGCGTGACCTGCTCGCGGTCTGGGGCGGTGCCACGCGCGTCGCGTGTCGCTGCATTACCTGGTCGGCCACTTCTATCAACTGAAAGATGTCGGGTCCGCATGTCATGGGAATCGTCCTCTCACGTGAGACCATAGGCAGGCGACGAACGATTGTTTGGCTGCCACCGTCCGTCGCCTATCGTCCATGGTCCTCGCCTTCACGCGGCCTCGGCTTGGGTAGCCTGGGTCTGGCCGAGGTCTTCTTTCAGGCGGGCAAGCTCTGCTTCGACGGATTCAGCACGGGCCATGCGGGCCAGTTCCCGATCCACCTCATCCTGGTCCGCGTTGAGGACGTCCTCAAGGATTCCACCCGTGATGAGCTCCTCGATGGCCTCGGCTCGAGCTTGCATCTCCTGGATGCGCTCTTCCGCCCGCTGGATGGCGTTGCCCACGTCACTCAGGTCATTAGAGAGACCGCTCAAGGCCTCGCGCACGCGCAGTTGGGCCTGCGCCGAGTCGTAGACCGCCTTGAGTTCTTCTTTCTTACTGCGGAAGGTCTCGATCTTTGTGCGCAACGTCGCTTGCGCTGTCTTCAACGCTTGGAGTTGCTCGTCCAGATTGGCGACGCTGGCGTCCAATTCTTTGATACGCGTTTCCGCCTCATGTTTCCGTTCCAGGGCCAGGCGGGCCAGGTCCTCGCGCCCTTGTTGCAGTGCCGCGCGCGCCTGCTGCTCGTAGCGGGCCACCGCGCTGCTCAAGGTGTGGCGTTGGGCCTCCAGGCGACGCCGCGCCGCGGCCACCTGAACCAGGCTGTCGTTGACCTGACGCATGTGGGCCCGTAGCCTGGTCAGGCTGTAGTCCAGCGTGGCCTTTGGATCTTCCAGACCATTCAAGGCTCTGTTGGCTTGGGCACCGAATATGCTTTTGAGACGTGCTATAAGGCTCATTTTATCATCCTCCATCGTCTATTGTCCTGCACTTGCAGTTAAGTCCGCCCCGCAGTAAGCGCACACGTTCCAACTTGCATCCACCGCCCGCCCACACGAAGGGCAGGACCGTTTCAGTTGTGTGCCGCAGTAGGGGCAGACGACAAAGTCTTCCTGCACGGGCCGTCCACACGTGGGACAGGGATGGGTCGCCACCGGCACCACGTCGACGGCCGGTTCTGTTCGTACCTCTCTCATCGTGTGTTCTCTGTGCGTGTAATGTCCTCCACACATGGCTTTCCTCTCCTTGATGTTGTGCATCCTGCGTTTTTTGATTTCGGCCTCAGCATAGCAGAGAATTGTGAGGAAATTATGAGCAGAGGACGAAGGGATTGTGAAGGCTTTGCGCCCGGTCATAGGCCATTTGGCGGGGTGTGAAGTAGGCAAGATGGCGCTTGTGGGGGGAAAGCGTCTCCTGTATAGTGCACGGTAGAAGGGGGTGTAAACCCTGATAGACCGCGCGTTGGCGCAGTTGTTCATACTTACATCCAATACGAAGGAGGTGGAGCATGGTACGTGATCCGGTGTGTGGCATGATGGTCGATGAGGCGAAGTCGGGAGTGACTTACGAATACAAGGGCACAACTTACTACTTCTGCGCCCCTGGCTGTAAGGCTGCGTTTGAGAAGGATCCCGAGAAGTATCTGGCTGAAGGTGGAGAGGGCCACATGGGCCACGGTCACGGTGGACATGAAGGCCACGGCCACCACCACTAGTCGAGGCAATGGGGAGGATGCTGCGGCGACCGACCGCACAGGCAGCCGTCAACACGCTGGCGTGTACCCTTCCCAAGCGTTGGAAGGTCCTTACAAAGAGGGAAGCGGTCAGTACATCCCGAGTGACGGTGGGGGAGAGCCGATGCATGGTCGCTGAGATCAGCATGTTCTCGCCAGCGGAGGCGCTGCTGTTGGCTGTGTACACGGCCACGGCAGCGCTTTGTGCAGATTCAAAAGGACACCGGGCAGAGCTGGACAGGGCTGGCGGCGTTCCCGCGAAAATCTTCTGCACGTCCACTCTCTCTGTGGTGGCTGGCTTCTGCTCGTGCTCGTCCTGATATCTCATCTTGCCCTCGATTGCAGATATCTCTAATTGAGCTGCTTTGATGCTCCTGGGGGACCGCGCGTTGGGGTGGACTATCTCGACACGAAGAAGAAAGCCCTGGAATACCTGAGGACGTTCGACATCACCTATCCCAACGGCCCCGACATTGGGACTCGCATTGCACGGCAGGAAGATCGGACCTCTGAGGCCTCCCGAGTTGGAGACGCGTATCGAGGCATTACTCAGCAAATGAGGAGGAGTATACACATGAACCCCATCGCCATTCAGGTCGGACCGTTTGCCATCCGTTGGTACGGATTGCTGATTGTGACGGGCGCGGCGCTGGCCGCGTTCGTCTCCACTCGCGAGGCCAAGCGCCGCGGGGAGAACCCCGACCACGTGTGGGACATTCTCGTGTGGGCGCTGATCGGTGGCATCATCGGCGCGCGGCTGTATCATGTGGTTTCCAGGCCCAGCACAGGAGGGGGGTTGCCTTACTATCTCCAACACCCCATCGAGATCCTGTACATCTGGCAGGGCGGGCTGGGCATCTACGGGGCCGTTGCGGGGGGCATTCTGGCGCTGTACCTGTACACGCGGCGTCACAGCCTGGACTTTTTGAAGTGGGTAGACATCGGCGTTGTGGGGGTCCCCCTGGCCCAGGCCATTGGACGTTGGGGAAATTTCTTCAACCAGGAACTGTACGGATATCCGACCACCCTTCCCTGGGGCATCCACATCGACATGACACACCGGATTCCCCAGTTTGCCAACCTCCCCCCGGATACCCGTTTCCATCCCACCTTCTTGTATGAATCTATCTGGGACCTGCTCAGCTTTGGTGTGCTCCTATACATTGCCCGCACGTATTCAGAGCGCTTGAAGAAAGGGGACTTGTTCCTGATTTACGGCATCCTTTACCCCGTAGGCCGCATCCTGGTAGAAACGCAGCGGCCCGATGCCTGGACCATCCTGGGTATTCCCACGGCGCAACTGGTTGGCGGTATCTCCATCGTGGTATGTAGCGCCGTGCTCTGGTGGCGCCATCGAGCCGGTCCCCAGACGAAGGTGGCGACGAGGTGAGCATTTCCCTCCCCCTGACGTTCCTGGCGGGACTTCTGTCCCTGTGTGCTCCCCTTGGTCCCCGCGTGTGTCGGGTACCTCTCGGGGAGCACGTTGGACCACGTTGAATAGCTCCTTCATCCGCATGACGCCGACGTGGTTGCTACGGTATTTGTGAGATCATCGCCTGGACGTGCAGTGGCGGTGTGGAATCGCGCCAAACGCTGCCTGGGTTCTGGGAGAAAGGAAGATCACAGGAGCAGGAAGGGCGGCCCGATGACCCCGCCAAATGGCCCATGTATTGCCCCGTCAAATAGCCCTTGTTTTTCTCGCCACTCGTGTTACATTGGGGAGGAAAGATCATGGACGGTGATAGGTTGCCCATGGTCTATCGTTCATCGTCATTTTTCCTAACGAGGAGATCTATGGCACGACCGAAATCGCGACGACTCACACGGACCACACATCAGGACGCACCCGCCAGGGACTGGTTGCCCTTTTCGGCGATGGTAGGTACCATGGTGGGCTTTCTCCTGACTTATCTGGTGGCGGAGATGGCTCTGTACATGCGGCCACACCCACTGCACTGGCTGGTGGCGGCAACAGGGGGAGGGATAGGCTATGCAGGCGGCTTGGTCTGGAACTTTTGGCGATCACGCTGACAGTGAAAAGAAGGGCAAGGGACGTGCTGCCTTTCCCGTGGAGGTGGAAGTGCGAGTCCGCACGCCCTGTGCGACTGTCATGGCCCGTCTGGTCGAGGCCTTCCGGGCGCGCGAGCTGCGAGTCTATCCCAGCTTCGACCTTCAAACGGCACTGCAACGCCTGCCCCGGTGTGGATGTCCACACCACGGCAAGGGCGCATGCACTTGCCAATACGTGGTCTGGCTCGTCTACGCTGCTGACGAAGAGCCCGTCCTCGTCCTGCTGCACGGGCGGGGGAGCGAGACATGGATCACGCTCTCTGCCAGTGATGTCCAGCAATCTGAAGTATATGATGTTCTCATGAACACCCTAACTGTGGAGTATGGGGCATAGCCTACGATCCCGCATTCCTTGCCGGCAGCCTGGGAGGGACCCCTGTACCTTCTCCTCGTCTGGAGGGCATTTTGGGGGGAAAAATTTCAAGCAGAGCTTTTCAATGTTCTAACCTTTGGTGAGCCCACGGAGGCGTTGTTCCAGCCATCAGACCCTTGTATGGCTGTTAGACGGTCGTCGGGTAGGCGGGGGAGTGCCCCCACCTACCCTTTGGTTATATGCGTAAAAGCCCTAAAAACCAGGCCTGAACCCCTTGACAAAGGCCCATCTACGTGGTATACTCTGGTCTAGATTGGTCTATACCGGCCTAGGACGCTGCGATGTTTATACTCCCCCCTATCAATCGGGACAGTGCGGAACCTCTGTACCTGCAGATTCGCAATTCCCTGCTGCAGGCGATCCATGACGGTCTGCTGCCTTCCCATCAGCGAGTTCCCTCGGAGCGGGAGCTGAGTGAGATGACCGGTGTGAGCCGGATGACCGTGCGTCAGGCCCTGCAGAGTTTGATCAACGAGGGTGTCCTCTACACCGTGCCCGGCAAGGGCACTTTTGTCTCCTGCGGCCCTAAAATCGAGCAGAACCTGCAACGACTCTCCGGGTTTACCAAAGAGGTGCGAGCCCAGGGATTTACTCCCGGTTCTCACGTACTCTCCGTCAAACGCATTCCCGCCAACGAGGTAGTAGCTCGCGCGTTGGACATCCCCGCAGGTCGGCCTGTCATCCGTATTACGCGCCAGCGCTTGGTCGACGATATGCCTGTGGCGTTGGAGAGTGCCCACCTGGATGCCACCCGTTTCCCCGGTCTGGAGGAGATAGACTTTGAATCCTCCTCTCTCTACGATGTCCTCCAGGAACATTATGGGGTGACGTTGGTGCGGGCAAAGCAAATGATCGAGGCTCAAGAGGTGAGTGAGGACATCGCACCGTTGCTGGGTCTGAGTCCGTACAAGCCCGTTTTGGCCATGGAGCGGGTCACCTACGATGGCGAAAACACGCCCATCGAATACGTACGCTCCTTCTATCGGGCCGACCGTTTCCGTCTGAAGGTGGAGCTTTATGTGGACCGGGCCCGTCCCGGCGGAGCAGTTGCCGGGGTCTTTCGGCCGTACGCAGATACTCAGGGGGCATCATGACGGTCCGTGTTGGCCTGGACTCCCTGGTGCAGACCCTGCCCGCGTTCTTGCGCCATGCTCGTGTGGGGCTGGTGACCAATGCAGCCGCGGTCACGCGAGGGCTCGAAAACGCGTTCGAGGCCTTGAGACGGGTGGGGCTCTCTATTGTAGCCCTCTTTACCCCGGAACATGGGTTCTTTGCAAGCGCAGATGCCGGTGCTCCGGTGGACCACGGTCGGGATCCTCATACCGGAGTGCCCGTCTACAGCCTGTATGGGGAGACCTGGGCACCCACCGAACCCATGCTGGAAGGGGTTACCCATCTCCTGGTGGACCTCCCGACCGTTGGGGCGCGCTTCTTCACTTATGAGAGTACACTGGTTCATGTTCTGCGAGCGGGGGCTCATTTCAGCCTGCCGGTGGTTGTGCTGGACCGTCCCAACCCCATCACTGGTCGATATGTAGAGGGCCCCCTGCTCCGGGAGGAATATCGTTCCTTCGTGGGCCTGTTGCCTTTGCCGGTCCGTCACGGCCTGACCCCGGGAGAGCTGGCGGGTTTTGCCAATCGAGTCCTGAACATTGGTGCAGAACTCTCTGTGATTCCGCTCGATGGGTGGAAACGGTCCATGTGGTTTGATGAGACCGGATGGCCCTGGGTGCCCCCCTCACCCAACATACCCTCCCTGGACACGGCCACGTTGTATCCGGGTACTTGCCTGGTGGAGGGAACGACCCTTTCGGAGGGACGGGGAACACCTCTCCCTTTCCAGGTCGTGGGCGCGCCGGGGCTGGATGGTCAGGTCTTGGCCGACGTGCTGAACAGGGCCGATCTGGCCGGCGTGCGCTTTCGGCCCGTACAGTTTACTCCCTGCGCGAGCAAACACCGGGGCAGGCTGTGCTCCGGCGTGCAGGTGCATGTGATCGACCGGGATGAGTTTTGGCCGGTGCGCACGGCCCTGGCCCTTCTGGCCGCGGTGCGAGACCTGGCCCCGGACGTCCTGGACTTTCTTCCGCCCAGGGAGGGTAACTTGCACCCGTTTGACCGAGTGGTGGGAAACAGCAGTACCCGCGCGGCGCTGAAAGGGGGCGCACCTTGGCAGGAGATTGTGCAGGGATGGGACGCGGAAGAACAGGCTTTCGAGACAGAACGCCGGGCATGGCTGATGTACGCATGAGGGAGGAAAGCAGCCGATGGGCTTTGTAATCGGCGTGGATGCCGGGGGGACAAAAACAGAGGCGGTTGTCCTGGACGAACGCGGCGTGGTGCTCGGCCGGGGATACGCGGGCCCGGCCAACCATCATCAGGTGGGCATCTTGGGAGTTCGCCAGGCCATTGAGGAGGCCGTTGGCCGAGCACTGGAGGTGACCGGTCTTTCCCTGCGTGAGGCGCGCTCCATGGCCCTCGGATTGACCGGGGTGGATAGACATCATGAGGAAGCCCGGTTTCAGGCCCTGCTTGAGGAGATGTATCCGGGTCTTTCCACCCGTGTGGAGAACGACGCCATGGCCGCCCTGGTGGGAGGCACGGGAGAGGAACGGGGCATTGTGCTCATCGCGGGCACAGGGATGATCGCATACGGTGTGGACGACTGGGGACGACGGGAACGGGCCGGTGGTTGGGGATACAAACAGGACAAGGGCAACGGATATTTCCTCGGTTTCGAGGGCATGCGGGCTGTGATGTGGGCGCACGACGGCACAGACATCCCCACCCGCTTGCAGGCCCTTAT